>NZ_CP199292.1:4719863-5335454 GCF_052495765.1 Aliikangiella litoralis
CCAATTTTATGTGCACGATTGCTGAAGAAAATACCACTCGGGCTCTCCGCTTTTAACACTTTTAATCTTTTAAAGGTCTTAGTATCATAAATATGAATTTCATTTTTATTTCTCACAGACACCCACACCTTTTCACCACGAGGCGTAAACTCCATATGCAAAACTCCTTTTCCAGCTTCAATCGTTTTAATCACCTGTAGAGTTTTTGCATCAATAACTTGTAACCATTGATTATCTGGGTAAGCAAAATTAACCCATATTTGTCGACCGTCAGGTTGTGCCATCGCAAAAACAGGATTGGCTTTAATCGGGATCCGTTTCTTTTCTTTCCAATTATTAATAGAGACAACCAATAAGTTATGCTGCCCTATCGCAGGCAAAAATGCATGTTCATTGTTCATTGCCCAACCTTCAAGATGTGGCATTTTATAAACAGGGAATTTTTTTTCGCCTTTGCCATAGTGAGATAATATTTTTTTTGCAGATAATGACTCTTCCCAGAGATCAACTAAAGCTAAACCGTCTTCACCAAATAAGCCTGCAATATAATAACGTCCGTCGCTAGATACCAAACCATCGTAGGGTTGTTTACCAATATCAGGTAAACGCTCTACAACAGGCTTATCAGGATGACTCATATCAACCTTGTAAAGATCGTTACCTTCAAAAGCGGTATAAACAAATTGCTCTCCAGGGATATCTACCAAACCAACCGTTTTCGAACGATTTGAGGAGTGATTAATGTTGGCAGGAATATCGGCAACTAAAGATAAATCATCTGACTTAAAGATTTTAACGCCGCCCGGCTGATAATTAGAGACCGCTATCAATTGACCGCTTTGTGATATAGCTCCACCAATTGAATTACCCGCTTGAACAACACGTTTGACTATTTTTCCTTGCCGAATATCAACTTTAGTTAACCCTCCGTCTCGTGCAAAAATATAAACATAAGCTTGATCACGAGAAAATACTGCTGAGGCATGAGACAGATCACCTAATCCTTTAACCTGACATAAAATTTGATCATTAGTATGTTCAACAATTAAAAGGCTGCCTGAAGCTCTTTCAATTACAATTCCCATATCGCCAGTACTGCGAGATAGATTGCAAGAAAAAGAAAAATTAGAAAAATTAATAAAAAAAAGCGTAATAATAAATTGAGTGAGTTTCATTATTCTTATCCAGCTCGTTACTCTTTGTCTTCAATGTGAGAATTTTTTTGCGAAGTGTTAGTATGCTTATGAGATTTATTTAGAACAGTATCAGCAATAACATTTTTATCTGACAATAAGTATTCAGCTAAAAAACTTATTTCTTCATCTTTTAGAATATCTTTCCAAGGCGGCATTGCTGTACCTGTACGACCATATTTAATAACAGCTTCTAAGTAGGCTTTACTTTTATTTTGCAAATGCTGTTTCAATAACGCAGGTCCTAACCCCCCTTTTAAAGTTAAACCATGACATGAGCCACAGTCTTGCTTGAGTAGGTATATTAGTGACTGCTTGTTTTCATCTGTCAATGCCGTTGCATTGTTCGAAAATAAAACAACAATACCAGTCAAAACAATATAAATAAGCGCAGATAAGATTGGTAGCTGTTTGTATAATAGGTTATTCGTTCTAGACATGGCACTAGCCTGTTCCTATCCCCAATAACAGGCATTATAAAACGCTTAGATAAAGACGATTTGATATGGATCAGGCTAGTGCTTGTTGTTTATAAGTGTTGCCAGCGATTAACTCTATTACGACCATCTGCTTTTGCTTGATAGAGTGCAGAATCTACCCTGGAGTAAAGGGTTTCTGGTGCAACATTTAAATCATCGATAGAAACAATACCAATACTCACCGACACACTAATTTCAACTCCGGAGCCAGTAATGATAGGAGTCGCTCTAACTCGCTCAATAATTCTTTTAGCAATATTCATTTCAAGTTGCTTGTCTGTTCGAGTTAAAAACAACATATATTCATCACCGCCAATACGTGCAAAAATATCACCACCTCGCAGCACGGAACGCCCCGCATCAGCAACCATTTTTAGGACTTTATCACCATCTTGATGACCATATTGGTCATTAATTGGTTTAAGGTCGTCAACATCAATTAACATTAGCGAATGATGAACTGATTTTGAATTCTTTCGTTTGAGCAACCTTTCAATTGTTGTAAAAATTAAGCGTCGGTTAGAAAGTCCTGTTAACTCATCAGTAATGGCAAGCGCTTTAAGCTTGCGTGATACTTTATATTGCCACCAAACAAAGCCTAAAATAAGTAATATAAATATTAATGTCAGGTAAAGCCAAAGCTTTTGTATTTTTATTTTTTGTAGTTGTTCGTTCAATTTTAACTGTTGTATTTGTGATTGGTTTTCTAATTTCATTAACTCTAACCTTTCACGTTCACGCATCATGGTTAGCCGCAAATTTTCTAACCTGCTTGATGTATTAGTTTCTTGTGCTTTTGAGTATTTTTCATAATATTCGTTAATTAATAAATATGCAGACTCATAATCACCTTTTAAAGCGGCAATTTTAGCCTCTACTTTTTCAGTTTCAAGCTCCCAACTAGTACCAATTAAAGTAGGCATATTTAGATAAATATTCTTGGCAGCAACAAGAGAAGTTTCAGCCTCTATAAAATTAGCGTCTAGCGCATCGCAAACCGCTTTACGTTTAAATAACTCTGCTTTGTAATCATTAAATTCAGAGACATTGAGTGCTTTTTGTATAATAGGTAGCGCTTTACTACAATCACCTTGTTCGGTGTAAGTCATAGCAACGCCATAATGATAAAAGAAGTTAGTATACGTTTTATTAAGCCCAGAAACAGCTTGCTTGTACTTATTAAACCATTCTATCGCTTTATCTGTCTTGCTTTGATAACGGTAAGTCGAAGCGATCCCAAAGGCACTTTCACCAATATAATAAGGATACTTTAAACTTAAATATTGTTGATGTGCTTTTTGATAACTTTTTATACTGTCATCATATTTTCCCATATAAGCATATAACACCCCTTGAGTTTCATTAACTAAGCCCAATAAAAATTGTGAGTTAACAGAGTCTGCTAGCTTATAAGCTAATTGTAAATCAAATAGTGCCGCTTCAAACTGTTCTGCCAAACTTTGGGTATAAGCTAACTCAACTAACGCGACTACATAAACAGGTAGCTCTGTTCCAGGTGCCGTTAATTCTACAGCCTGCTTCAAAACTTTAATTGATTCCCCGTAATCGCCTGCTCTTTGTTTAATAACACCATTAAAAGTTAAAAACTTGCCTGCAATATAGACTGGGCTTTGGTTATCAATGAGTTTAAGCGCTTGATCAACAGTTGAATTAAATGCTTCAAAATTATAAGAGTAATTAGTCGCTTCAGCATACCTTAGCAACCATAATAAATGTAAGTTTTTCTCTGATGTAATAATTTGCTCGTCCATTTCCTGCAGACGTGATGAAATATAAACGGGTTCGGTGAGTACCAACTCATTCATTTGCGTAAGTTCTTTATGCAATTGCTCTACATCATCATGGTTTACTACAGCCAAGCAATGCATAGAGGAAAAACAAAAAACTACTATAAACAACAACCTAATCAATATTAAATACTCTCATTCAACTCATAAAAGCGGTTTATTAGTCACTGACCCATAAGAAATCACAACCATACTAATCTCCATTAGAGATTAAGGAGCCATAGAGTATTCTATCGCTGTATAAAAAACAATCACGCATTGTTGACATTCTTAAAGCCAGACGCCAATAAATCGTCAACTTATTTAATAATTTTTTCTTAAAATACTCTGTTGAATTTAAAAAGTCATATAGGCGATTGATAATCAAAGATATTTAGCTATCCGCTAGGACTAGTCAAAACCAACCTGTTTTGTATTCAACAATCAATTTTACTATTTGAAATAGGTAAACATATTAAATAAGTATAAATGGTGTGCATTAAGCGTGAATATTAACTATCTATCTTTTAAGGTTAGCGTCTAGATGGCTAATTGAAACCTCGCATTTATAAATGCCTTAACTATAACTATTTCAATAATATCTATAAAACTAATACGTATAAGTAGTCAATTTAGAGCAAGCAAAAAGAAATAAGAAAAGCTTATTTTTAATAATAAACATTAATCCTACAAATACAAACCAGTATAGCATCATCTAAATCACGCTACATTGGCTATTTAAAGGTGATTTTCAACAAGAGAATAAGTGTATATCTATAAAATTGAGTACTATATCTCAAATAACTTGCATATAAGGATGATATTTATTTTAAAAATCTGTAACCTATTAACTCATCATGCGTCATAAAATATGATTTTCATAAAAATGACTCAACATCAAGCAAAATAAAATTTAATGCTTGCATAAAACCTAAGCCAAAAATAAATGCTCTAACATTAATAAAAATATCATATGATGATAATTGATCTGCCTACTCAATATAAAAAATATAACAATATAATTTAGTCTGCAGAAAAAAGTAACTATTATGAATAAAAAAAAATTGATGGAGAACTTAGCTCTTTTAAAAGAGCAATATTGTTCGACCAGACAAGCAACAAAAGAAATTTGTAACAACCTGACTAGCGAAGATCTGCAAGTTCAATCAATGCCCGACGCTTCACCACTTAAGTGGCATTTAGCGCATACAACATGGGCTTTTGAAACTTTTATTTTAAAAGCAAAAAATAAAAACTACCAAGTTTTTGATAAAAGCTTTGAATATCTTTTTAATTCGTATTACAACGCTATAGGTGCTCAGTTTTCTCGCTCTCAAAGAGGATTGCTAACACGACCCAGCATTAAAGAAATCAATCTTTACAGACAATACGTCGATGAAGCGATGATTGATTTTTTAGACCATAAAATGAATTTATTAAGCGAAAGCGACGCTTCAAAATTAGTTCAATTAATTCTGCTAATGATAAATCACGAGCAGCAGCATCAAGAACTAATGCTAACCGATTTAAAACATCTTTTATTTATCAATCCGACTTATCCAGACTATGGACGGCAAGAAATACTCGATAACACTCTTAACAAAAACAGTATTAGCTTTAGTGGTGATTTATATACAATAGGGCACGAAAATGAATCTTTTTATTTTGATAATGAGGGTCCACCTCATGCTTATTATGTTAATGATTTCAAACTAGATACTCATCTTGTTAGTAATGCAGAATACTTGGAATTTATTGAGAGTAATGGTTATCACACTGCATCTTATTGGCTTTCAGAAGCTTGGCAAAAAATTAACCAAAACCAAGTAACTCATCCTCATTATTGGGTGAAACAAGATAACCAGTGGTTTGAGTTTACTTTAAATGGACTTATTCCTTTATCACCTCATTCACCAGTCAAACATGTTAATTATTTTGAGGCTAATGCTTATGCGAGTTGGCAAAATAAACGCTTACCAACCGAACAAGAGTGGGAAGTTGCTGCACGTAGTCAAAACCCTCAATTAAAACAAATATTTGGACAACTTTGGCAATGGACGTCAAGCAGCTATTCGGCATACCCAGGCTTTAAACCTGCCACAGGAGCAATTGGTGAGTATAATGGTAAATTTATGGTTAACCAATATGTACTTAAAGGTGGCTCAATAGTCACCCCATGTGGGCATATTCGCCCATCTTATCGTAACTTCTTTTATCCTGATGCGAGCTGGCAATATAGCGGCATCAGACTTGCGGAGACAATCTAATGGATGTAAAAGTAACTGATATCGCAGATACACCAACAGGTTTTATTGATGATGTTATAGAAGGCTTATCAAAAAAACCTAAAACACTTCCGTGTAAATATTTTTACGATGAAACTGGCTCAAAACTTTTTGAAGATATTTGTGACGTTCAGGAATACTATATCACCCGAACTGAAATTAAATTGCTTGAAAAAATCAAGTTTGAACTCTCAGATATGATTGGTAAAAAAGCAGTAATTATTGAGCCAGGTGCAGGTGCAGGTAGAAAAATTCAGAACTTGCTTGAAACCTTAGACTCTCCATCAACCTACGTTCCAATCGATATATCTGCTGATTTTTTATTCTACAGTGCAGAAAAAATTAAACATAAGTTTCCAGATGTTAACATTATGCCAATTCAAGGAGACTTTACTGAATCAATTCGCTGGCAAGGAAATCAAGAGCAACGAAATCGAGTTGTATTTTTCCCCGGTTCAACTATTGGAAATTTTACGCCTCAGCAAGCTGAGAGCTTTCTCAAAAATCAAGTTAAACTAGTCGGCTCACAAGGAGCACTATTAATTGGTGTAGACTTAGTAAAATCAAACGAACGTCTGGAAGCTGCTTATAACGATAAACAAGGAGTCACAGCACAATTTAATAAAAATTTATTAACCCGCATCAATACGGAACTAGGTGGAAACTTTGATCTTCAACAATTCTCACACCATGCTTTTTTCAATGAAGAGAAGTCACGAATTGAAATGCACTTAAAAAGTGATAAACAACAATCAATTAAAATAAACCAACAAATTTTTAAGTTTGAAGAAGGAGAAAATATTCATACTGAAAACTCTTACAAATATTCAATCAACAGCTTCATTCAACTAGCTAAAAAAGCAGGGTTAAAAAGCCAAAAATATTGGGTTGATGAAAGTAACTTGTTTAGCATCCATTTTCTTACTCCTTAATAGCCTCACGCTCATTCTAAATTTATACACTTCCTGATTAATAACATAATGGTTGCTTATAACAACTATCAACCATTATGTTAAAAACTAGAAGCTATACAAAAATCTAACCTGCTTTTTATTAAACAGTAACTTATTTTTGAGCAACTCAAATTTTTTCTAGTGAACGGTTTATACCTGTCAAGAACACAGGCGATTTTTTTATTCATGGTCTAAACTTAAGTTGTAGCAGCCGAAGTCAAATGGTTAAATATTTATGTTGCATAAACAAAGTTTAAATAACAGTTACAGACCGACTCTAAATCAAATCAATGTGTTACTTATATTGATAGCTATTTTTTACACCCAAATGATTAATGCCAATCCTGCAAGCTCATCAATCAATTATTCTAAGGAACGATTCTACTACTCTTCTAATATTATTATTGAAGTTGAACACTTTAAGCAAGCTATCAAGGCATTTGAGTGGCTTGATCTCATCAGGCTAACCGAAACAGGCATGGAAACTTTTAATGCTATCGAAATGAGCGGACATCAACTATTAATATACCATAGTCCATCAGCATTACTTTCAGCAGGAGTTACAGGAGCTCCACTTTCTCAAAATTTAACCAACGGTATTGGTGAAAGTGTGTATATAAAATTTTATCTGGATATGGAAGATTATGGTTCTAATTGTGTTTTGGGTGAAAGTGGTAGTTATATTCATTATTCAGCGCTTCATAACCTGATGCATGAACTAGTTCATGCCCGACATAAAATGAATGGAACCTGGCTTTATTTTGACTCAGAAGGACAAGCCATTCGTGAAGAAAACAAGTTTAGAATTGATTGGGCCACTTATCGCTCTACAAGCTACTCACTACGCTATGATGATCCTGATGATGAAGCTATTATTATGAGTCAAAATGGTCACTGCGCTATCTCTAATATTCCCGAACAATAAGTTTTCTTACTTTCATAAAATCAAGCAACACAACGACTCTCTTGCCCGTTAAGCTTTTAATTACTTATTATCATAACTGACATACTCTCTTACCTACTCTCAGCGCAATACGATTCATATACTTTTGAGATAAATCAGTTAATTCAATAAATAACCAAGTGATATTATTTGTAAAGACTTTAAGCGCAAGTTAGACTTTTTTCCAATATACACAAATAGAATTAAACATTGATTATCAACTAGTCATTTAAAATTCAATAAACAAGGTTCTTTTCACTCAACATAAGCAAGAAAGTATGGCTAGGCTGTTAAGCATTATTATTGCTACTTTTAACACCCCTGCCTTACTTAAGCAAAGGAGAAAAATATGCTTAAACCTTTAGCTCGGTATATACTCACACCAACCGTTCTCGCACTAGGATTCCATTCAACAGTCATTGCCAAATCTACCGTTGAACCTCCAAAAGGATTACCCGCACTAAACAAAACAATTAAAGGCACAATTATAGAGCCTTCTTTAAAAAGCCCAACCTTATTAAAGTCATTAGTAGACAACCCAGCTAATACAGACTGGTTCAACTTGAGTCCAAGTGTCGATAATGCAGAAGGAGCCTCAGTTAATTTAGCCTATGATTATTTATACGCAGATGACGATCATGATGATGAGCCAATTATTGTTGCGGTGATAGACTCCGGCGTTGATGTGACCCATGAAGATTTACAAGGTAAGATATGGTTTAACGAAGATGAAATCCCTAATAATGGCATCGATGATGATCATAATGGCTTCATTGATGATATTAATGGCTGGAATTTTATTGGTGGTAGAGATGGACAAGAAGTCGGCTTTGATACTCTGGAAGTAACCCGTGAATATGCTCGCTACACAAAAATGATTGAAGATGGCGTCATCCTTACTGAAAAACAACAAGCCTACTTTGAACGTGTAAAAGCCGACTATGAACCCAATAGAGATTTTGCCGAATTCCATGTTAACAACGCAACTCAACATCAAGCATCATCGATTCAAAATAAAGCTTTTTTAGCTGAGAAACTATCAATGACAGACTTTTCAAGAGAGTCACTCAATGCAATTGATAGTTCAGAACCAGACATTATTGCCGCTAGAGATTCTCTTTTGTCAACTCTGGATTTTTATGGTTCATATGAAATCATACCACTCTATATTCAATACTTTGGTAATCAATTAAATTATTACTACAATACGGAGTTTGATACCCGCGCCACAATCGTTAAAGATGATCCTGATAACTTATATGAAAATAATTATGGCAACAATAATGTAATGCCTTATGACTCAAGCCATGGCACTCATGTTGCTGGAATAATTGCAGCTAGCCGGAGTAATCAACTCGGTATTAAAGGTGTTGCTAACAATGTAAAAATCATGGCTCTCAGAGCTGTTCCCAATGGAGATGAAAGAGATAAAGATATTGCAAACTCTGTTCGTTATGCCGTTGATAACGGCGCTAAAATTATTAATATGAGTTTTGGCAAAGGCTACTCCCCTAATAAACCAGTTGTAGATAGAGCATTTGCTTACGCAGCTAGACGAGGCGTACTACTCGTTCATAGTGCAGGCAACAGTTCTGAGAATATTGACAGTGCTTACAATTACCCTAATCCGTATCCAGCCAGAATACCTAGAAGAAAAATTCGTGGCTGGTTAGAAGTAGGCGCATCAACACATGAGTTTGGCGAAAGCTTAGCTGCTGGCTACTCTAATTTTGGAAAAAGAAAAGTAGATTTGTTTGCACCAGGCTCTCAAATACTATCGACCATTGCCAACAATCAGTATGCATCATATAGTGGAACGAGTATGGCCAGTCCTGTTGTCTCAGGTATAGCTGCATTACTCCTTTCATACGATGATGATTTAAAGCCTAAACGCTTAAAAAAATTATTAATGAAATCCGTTAGAACTTATCCAGGTTTATTAGTACAAACACCAGGAACTGGTGATTTAATTCTATTTAGCGAATTATCAAAATCCGGTGGCGTTGTCGATGCCAATAATGCAATGATGCGATTAGTCGATTAGTCAATTAATTTAGCATGTAAACCCGTTATCGTTTAATCGTGTCGGCTAATAACCATATATGTTTTGTTGATTAATAGTTAAAACTAATTAATCAACAAAACTTTTTAAGTTAGTAACACCTCGTCAAAATTCAAATAAATTTTCATGCCGAAAATCAATTTTGTTTATTTTTAAATCATTATTATTTGTAACAAAGTTTTAGCTTGTTCAACAAACAATCAAAGCATAATTGTTTTTTCATAATTGAGATATTTTTCTAAAAAATATCTAAAATATCATTTTTTTATTCGTTAATTGATGCAATGCGATCATCTTGCGCTATACTGAATATGTGTGAAGTTATTCATAAATGAAGTAGCAATACACAGTTACAAGTATGAGCATATTTCATTTGTTTTTGACACAACTTCATTACTCTCTTAGTTTATTTGATTGGTTAAATTATTGTTTTAAACAAAATATAATTAGTGAGAAAAGGAGATAGGTTATGTCAACCATTACAGGCGTAGTAGATTTTTTCGATGCATCTAAAGGCGGCGGTTTTATTTATCAAGAAAATGGAGCCAACGTTTTTGTCCACATGAACACAGTAAAAAGCTCTGGACTCAAAACTTTAAAAGTTGGTCAACATGTTGAGTTCACCATGGTTAATAAAACAATCGGCTCGGAAGTTGGTAACATTTCTGTTCTCTAATTAAAACAAAAAATAAAATCAGGTAGGACAGCAAAACAATTTATTAGTTAAGCTGTCCTAAAAAATATCCAACTCTCAGTTGGGGTATTTTTTTCGCTTAATATTTTCTGCATTATTATCACAACATTAAAGTAAAATTCCGCTTTAGGAATACAACCCGCTACTCATAGCAACGTTTAAATAAAGCTTTGATATACTCACTTATCATAAAACAATTACAATTCATTCAACAAATTTTAAGTTATCAAATAAAACAATGTTGCTGTGCTTTGATTCAGAGTAAATAACTAAATTCCATTGTGATTTGATACTAATTGCTATTCAAATTATCTTGCTTTATCTATAAATATATCTATCCATAACTACAACGCTTCTCGTCATTAACCTTTTTAATCGTATTGCCGCTCAAGCAAACTAAATAAGCCCCTTCTAATATTCCCTCATTTTTTAAGGTAAATATTCACAAAACACAATTATTTTTTGTGCACAATGATAAAATACCTTTTGCATGCAATAATAAATAAGATGTAACTTAGTGGCCTTTCTCTGTTATTAATCATTTATGCTACAAAAATAATTGCATCTGCAAAATAAAAGGTAAATCCCAACTTAAATATAAATAGGGAATAGTAACGATTTAAGTGGCCGTACAAAAATATAATTTGCCCTTAAGTTTTTCCTGTTTTCAAGGTTTTCGATTGGATATTTATTATTGAGTTACTCCGCACTAATTACAACAAATTAGGAGCAACTCAATTTAAGTGAATTTATACATTTGCTTATTTTTTTATTAGGTTCAGGCAGGAGGAAGAATGCATAACCTCAAAAAAAACAAAGTGCACCAACTTAAAACTCTAATGGGGCTTACCGCACTATCGGTTTTAAGTGGCATATCATCTGCAACAACACAGGAGGATGAACGCTTATCCTGCGGTATTGAGCATGCACATGAAGCACTTTATAAAAAACATCCCGAAATAAAAGCTCAGTATGAAGCTTATGAAGCTCAGCTAGAATTGAATAAGATGCTATCCATCAATACTCAATCAGCTGTTGCAGCAAATTACACTATTCCAGTAGTCTTTCACATTGTTCATGCTGGTGGTGTAGAAAATATTACAGATGCCCAAATTCAAGAATCCATTAATCAATTAAACGAGGATTACAATGGTAATGATCCTCGTAAAGATTTAATTTTTGATGAGTTTAAAGCACGCTATGCCAATATTGGAATGCGTTTTGTTCTAGCCAGATTAGATCCGGATGGAAACCCAACAGATGGAATTACCAGACATTATTCACCCGATGAAGTCACTCAATTTAATGACGCTTCAGATGGAATGATGAAAGCCAAATATGCTTGGCCACGAGAAAAATATCTGAATATTTACGTAGTACGTAGCGCTGGCGGTCAATCAGGTTCAGCTTGGGCATTTTATCCTTCACAAGTTAATGAAGATAAAACAAAAGCACTAGATGGTGTTATTAGCTCACACTGGGCAATCGGTCGTAGTGGCACAGCAACACCAACTCACTGGAAAATATTAACCCATGAAATTGGGCACTGGGCAAACCTAGCACATACTTTTCAAAATGGTTGTTCAGCACCAGGTGACAGCGTATCAGATACGCCACCTACTCAAACAGGTAGCGGTTGTGATAAGGTTTGGACACCTTGCTCCGGCGGCGGTATCGCCAATACTCAAAACTATATGGATTACGGTACCTGTACCTCAATGTTTACCACAGGTCAGAGCGATCGTATGACTAGTGCAATGAACAGTACTGTTGCAGGCCGTAACAATCTATTTACCCAAGCTAATTTACAAGCAACAGGTGTAACGGGTATGCCCGTTTCTGCACTTTTCAATATTGAAAAAAATCAATTAGCGCCGGGGGGAAGAGTCAAATTTAATGACGTTTCAGAGGCTGAATCCGGCACTATTTCTAGCTGGGAATGGAGTTTTCCTGGCGGTACACCAAGCTCTTACAATGGTCAAACTCCGCCTTCAGTTGTTTACAACACACCTGGAACTTATTCGGCAACACTGAAAGTCAGCAATGGTTCTTCTACTAACACCGTGACCAAAAATGATTACATTACTGTCAGTAAAGACATAGTAATGCGTAATGATGTGGTGCGTTCATGTAGCGCAAAATTTTACGACTCAGGTAATAATCATGCTGGAAATGCAGGTGCTTACGGTAATCGAGAAGATCATAAGTTGGTGCTATTACCCAATAAAACTAACTCGGCAGTTAAAGTCAACTTTAATGAATTTATTTTAGAGAATAATAGTAACTGTGATCTTGATAGTTTAAAAATTTATGATGGGTTAGATGAGAACAGTACATTAATTGGTTCTTACTGTGGTAATACATCTCCCGGCTCGATTTCAGCAAGCAACTCTGCAGGCGCTTTAACATTTGTCTTTCATTCAAATGTAAAAGCACGCACGAAAGGCTGGGACGCAGATGTTAGCTGTGTATCAGGTCAAGGCGGCGGTAATATTTCTCCTATGGCGAATGCTAACGGACCTTATAATATTAAAGCGACACAAAACCAAAAATTTAGTAGTGCTAACTCGGTTGATCTTGATGGAGAAATTACTCAGTATGCTTGGAACTTTGGTGACGGCAAAAGCAGTAATGATGCCAACCCCACTCACTCTTATAGTTCTATCGGTGCTTATAACGCCAGTTTGACTGTTACTGATAATAGCGGTGCTAGCTCAACGCAAAACTTTGTTGTTAGTGTTCGAGCCAATCAACCAGACCCAATTGTTGTCGAAGCTAATGGTCCTTACACCGCAAAAGAAGGTCAAGGCATTGACTTTAGCAGTGCAGGTACTTCTGATTTAGATAACGAAATTACCAAATACCAATGGGATTTCGGTGATGGCACAACAAAAGAATTTCACTCGCCCACTCATACTTACCAGTTAGCAGGTAGCTATACCGCCACCCTGACAGTAACCAATGACGCAGGTGAAACAGCCAAAGATACAGCGGAAGTCACAATTAATATTGAACCGGGCGATCCACCGCCAGCAATGGTAGATGCGTGTGCTTCGGGCTCACCAAAAGTTACCGAAGGTGAAATAAAAGCAGGTGCTCCAGTATGTACCGGTAAAGATACAGATGACACAATATCTTTCAGTATTGCAAACGCTAATAGCTATAGAAGTATCGCAATCACCACAGCACATGGCGAAGGTGATATTAGCTTGTACTTTAAAAAGAATGGCTGGCCCACAGATAGTGATTATTCGGCAAAATCGACTAATACTGGTAACAACGAATGTATCTATCTAAGAAATCTCCCTGACTATTGGAATTATATCGCTCTTAAAGGTGTATCGGGTCAAGGTGGGACAACCATTGCCGTTGACTTTAATACATCAGGTTGTCGTTCAAATGGACAAAATGTCGATCCCTTAGCCAATATCAATGCCCCTACAGCAGGTGACGTCGGAACAGCCGTCGCTTTCGATGGTTCAAGTTCTTCTGACTCCGATGGCTCTGTTGTTTCTTACTCGTGGAACTTTGGTGACAACAGTGGTACAGCAAGTGGTGCAAAGGTCAATCATACTTTTACTAAAGCCGGAACTTATAATGTATCGTTAACGGTTACTGATAACCAAGGCGCAACTAACACCACTAGTCACTCTATTAACATTAAGGCTGCAACAAACCAGGCACCTACAGCAAAAGCGAATGGTCCTTATGTTGTTAACTTGGGCGACACCGTGGTATTCAACAGCAACGGTTCAACTGATCCAGAAGGCGAAGCATTAGCTTATGCTTGGAATTTCGGTGATAGTAACACAGGAACTGGTCCAAGCCCTGGGCATAAGTATGCCTCTACTGGTGACTATACAGTCACACTCACCGTTACTGATGTTGGTGGTTTAACTGACACTGCAACAGCAACAGTGACAGTTAAAGATGCAACCCCAATTGGCTACTGTACTTCAAGTGGTGGTGGTACTTACGAGTGGATATCAAATGTTGAGGTCAATGGCTTCACTAACCCAAGTGATGGCGCAACACCTTATACTGATTTTACTAGTCTTACCGTTAATCTAAATAACGGTGATAATGCAATTGCGTTAACAACCGGCGGCTCTTACACCGAACATTGGAAAATCTGGATTGATTTTAACCAAGACGGAGATTTTGAAGATGCCAATGAAGTTGTTTTAAGCAACTTGTCAGGTAAAAATACCGTTAATGGAAACATTAATATTCCAGCCAATACCAATGTAACCACCCGTATGCGTATTGCCATGAAATATAACGGCGAAGCTGCATCTCCATGTGGTGACTTTGGTGACGGTGAAACAGAAGACTACACGGTAAAAATCACAGGCACAGGTACTGGAGAAAATAAACCGCCAGTTGCTAAAGCCAACGGTCCATACTCTGCCAAAGTCGGTCAAAGTATTACCTTCGATAGCACTGGTTCAGCTGACTCTGATGGTTCTATAGCCAGTTATGCCTGGACTTTTGGAGACAACAACACTGGTACTGGAGCTACTCCTAGTCATACCTATACAGCAGCAGGTAATTATACCGTTAACCTCACTGTTACCGATGACAAAGGGGCGACAGGTAGCTCAACAGCAAATGTCACCATCACAGAAGAGCCAACTATCGGTTATTGTGCAGCCAACGGCGGCGGCGGTTATGAATGGATTGCCAATGTTGAATCAAATGGTTTCAGTAATCCAACTGGTGACGGCGACTATAGTGACTTCACTGCCCAGACAATTAATTTAGTCAGCGGTAGTAATGCGATTAAATTAACGCCCGGCGGCAGCTATACCGAGCACTGGAAAATCTGGATCGATTACAATCAAGATGGTGATTTTACCGATGCAGGCGAAACAGTATTAACTGGTCTATCTGCTAAAGGTGTTGCTAACGGAACCATTAACGTACCGGCAAACACTAATATAACCACACGTATGCGTATCGCGATGAAATATAATGGCGAGGCGAGTTCATCTTGTGGTGATATTGGCGATGGTGAAGTCGAGGACTACACAGTTTCAATAACTTCATCAACAACATCAGGTGGCGATCCGGTAGGCTGTGGCGCAACCACAAACGATGGCGGCGGTTTAATCTATGATCAAGCAGAGTGTGTTAACAAAGATACTGCTGGTAGATACTCTTACTATGTGAATGTTGCTGAAGATAACACTAAGTTATATTTTACGACCTCAGATGGTAAAGGCGACGTAGACATCTACTATAACGCAGATACTTGGGCGACCAATACTGATTACCAATATAAGTCCGATCTAGTTGGTAATAATCAAACGCTTCAGGTCTCTGCTAACAAAGGTTATCGCTATGTGACTTTATCTACCGATTCAGAATTCTCAGATGTGAATTTTGTGGTTAGTACGACTCCACCGAAAGGTAACGAAGGTCAAGATTCTGGTAATGGCGGCGTTGGCGGTTCAGGTACTACGGATCCAAATGATCCAGACTGCCAATTAGCAGACACGCCAACTAATGATCCAAAAATTAACATGTACACTTTTACCAACGACGTCAATGAAAACTATTACGAAGGTTGGGTAAGAGTACGTGGTACTTCGGTTTCAGCAGATTATCAGTTGAAATATTGTGCACCAACTTATGGAAATATCCGACTCGGTGATCGTAGCGAAATAATCGACGCCAACCATTATGGTAAAGAGTTTGAATATAGCTATAAACACTGGGGAGCTCGCGATACTAATACTGATACCATTAAAGCAATTGCGACAGCAACTGACGGAAGTAAAGCGGTATTTTCTTTCGACTTAACGTTAAATAATCCAACTGTTGAACATCCCGTTCAACCCTCTTGTGATAATTTAATGCTTGATGCAGACTTCGATGGAATTCCAGATTGTGCGGAAGAACCAGGAAAAACTTTCTATACCATGCCTTTGTATGATTGGGGCGCTAGAAAAAATCAGATTGACTTATTTATAGAAGTTGACTGGATGGACAAACACCCACTCAAAGATTATGACGGTAACTATGTTTATGATGAAAATGGTAACCAAATCATTGACCATGGTACTGAGCCTAAGCGCAAAGTACTCGATAGAGTAAAAGAAGTCTTTGCAGCAAGGGACATTCATATTCATTTTGATATTGGTGATAAGTTCGACCAAGCACCTGGACTCGATCCAAATGACTATGATTTAGGTGGAGGACAAGCCATTCCATTTATGGAATACATCCATTTAGCTCGTTGGACTGATAACTACAATGGTAAAGAAATAAAAGTGCCAGGCATGGATGAAGATGTAATGCCTCAGTACTTCTTTAATAATAAGGAACGTGAACATATTTTCTATTATGTGTTATTCGCCAACTCTCAAGGCGGTGCAAACCGAGGTTCATCAGGTCAAGCGCCAGATTTATTTGATCGCTTCATGTATTTATCAATGGGTGGCACAGGTTGGCAGTTTACCGATGACACTCCGGAAAATGAAAACATGATGATTAATGGTCATGCTTCAACAATGGTGCATGAACTTGGTCATATTTTTGGCTTAAGCCATGACGGTTTCCCGGATGATAGAGCTCGTAACTTTAAATTGAATTACCCTAGTGCAATGAACTATTTATTCCAATTGCAAGGTGGTCCAACAGATAAGTTTACTGATATTGACTATGATACTATGGTCAGAGAGCGCTACTACTTATGGCAAAATCCTAAGTTAGACTATGCCTGTAATGCTCGGTTAGATGAAACTCATCCAGACAACAAAACCTGGGGCAATTTAGTTCATGGTTTAAGCTCGGATCCGGCGGATTTCCATATTGGTTTCTCTGATGGTTTACAACCTAAGATTGACGAAACGGAAATTTCTGAAGGCTTATTATCGGCAGGGCTCGATCTCAATTGCGATGGAAACATTGATAATAATGTTGGCCCTCTTGATGTTAACCATGACGAGCAAATCGACTTTTTATGGGACTATGATGATTGGGGCTATCTAACATTCTTTTATCACTATTATAACTACGATGTGAAAAACGAATATGATACTTACAACGAGTTCTTATTAGAACCCAATTATCATGTACGCTGGGGACGCTCACCGACAGATGTGAAGTACCCTAACTTAAAAACCATCACAGGACTTGAGAAAGCTCAAACTAAAGAAAATAGTTTATTGCTAACATCTAAAAATAAAGACAGTGATAGATTCATTAGCTTAAAAGAACGTCAAGCTAAGAGTGATGAGCTAATTGGTGTTAAGGAAATGATACTACCGCAAAGTGCTCGTGATGCGTTACATAAAGCCATGGATGAATCGCGTCGTAAAGCGTTTAATAAACAAAGAGCGGAAAATAATAAATAAAGCTAATAATTATTAGTATTTTATAAAATTTAGGCTAGCAACATACAACTGTTGCTAGCCTTTTTTCGTTAGCCATATCAATACCATCAAACGATTAAAGAACCCTGTTCCCTTCCATCATTGATACCACTAACCTAGACCTTAATAATCAAGATACCTTTTTAGCTTCCTAACTATATACTTTGCTGCTCGCTTTTTTGTACGATGACTGGGATGTAACCCATCACCAAAATGGCGAAACCTTTTCCAAGTATTTAAAAACTCAACCCCTTCAATTTGAGCAATTGAGTTTTCATAAGTGCTCACCAACAACTCATATTGCTCACGTGTAGCTACCGTGAAATTTGGATTAATAATTTTAAATACCTCTTCCGCTAATGGTAAATCTAAAGAATCATAGTCAACCAATCGATTAACAAACACTTTTACATTTCTTGCCTGTAAATATTGGATGGCTTCTGTCACATGAAAAACCAAACCATTTTGAATATCTTCCTCGGTACATAAAGGTCCGTAAGAATTATGCAAGCAATCATTAAAAATATCGATTATAACGACTTTTAAATGAGAGCCATCAGCCCACATAGTAGAGTGCTCGTAAAGCTTCACGGCTTGAGTCAGTGCAGAATCAAATCCTAAAGCACCGCTAGAAGTTGCCCCACCTTGCGCAGCTTCACGAAAAACCATACCATTAATATTATTGATTGTTCGAGCTTTTAAATAATCAGCTAACCCCCGATAAGAACTACCATTTAACGCAGTTAATCCTAAACCATTTCCATAAGCAGATTCCGGATCAATAAAGCTCGCACCAATCAAACCTATCACAGGATTATTCGCTTCAGTAATTATTGGTTCATCAGAAAAAACAGAAAATGAAAAAAGTGAGAACAGCGAAATTAAAAAAATTTTCTTCAACATAATTGTATCCTTATATTAGTTTTTAACATCTAAACTTTTTGGTATCCATGTACATTGGAATTTTAAATTTAGTCGGTTATAAGAAATAACCCAAATTTTTATTACAAAAAAGAGATATTATTTTATCCTGTCAAACTTAAACGATAAGTTTCAGAAATATCTGACGAAACAACGGGCAAAACTCCTATTGCAAAATTCTTAATTTGCTATCAAACTCTTTTTTTTCATGGATGAAGAGTAGAAAAAGCAATGTTAAAAATAAAAAAATCGATAGGGTTTTCACTTTGTTTGCTGCCAATTTATTGGCCACAAACACAAGCGACTGTGCCATTAGAAACCTCCATTCCCCCTCTCTTATTAGCTAAAAACTACCAATCTGATATTCAACTTGATCAATATTGGGCTAGTGAAAAGTTAGATGGTGTTCGAGCATTCTGGGATGGAAAAAACTTAATAACACGTGGTGGCCACCGCATAAACAGCCCTTCCTGGTTTACCGAAAACTTTCCCAAACAAGCTTTAGATGGCGAACTCTGGATCAATCGTGGAGAGTTTGAAATGGTATCGGGGCTTGTACGCCAGCACCAACCTGATGAACAAAAGTGGCGAAAGGTTAAATATAAAGTATTTGATCTGCCACTGAGCCTTGAAAAATTTGAGAATCGTTACATTCAGTTAAAACAATTATTACGTACACATCGATCTCCTTCGTTGCACCTTGTCCAACAAATTAATATTAACTCCTCAGTAGAACTAAAAGAATTACTAACTACCACAATAGCCAAGGGAGGCGAAGGCTTAATGTTGCATCGTAAAGCCTCTCTCTACCAGGCAAAACGTAGTAATGATTTACAAAAATTAAAACCTTTTGATGATGCTGAAGCGACCGTTATTCGGCACATAACTGGTAAAGGAAAATATAAAGATCTACTCGGTTCAATTGAAGTTATCAATAAGGAAGGAGTCGTATTTAAAATTGGTAGCGGATTCAGTTTAGAAGATAGACGCTTTCCACCACCAGTTAATAGCGTGATTACTTATCGATACCGAGGAAAAACTAAAAATAACACACCACGCTTTGCGACCTATTTAAGAAGAGCAATCAACCTCGAAGATTAATACTCGCT
Source organism: Aliikangiella litoralis (assembly GCF_052495765.1). The sequence continues at coordinate 4,739,669 of NZ_CP199292.1, forward strand.
ATAAAAATTAATGTTTATGCCGCAATATCTAATGAATACAATTCATTAAATTTAAAGTTTATAGGTTTTCACAGCTATTGTGTCAGCCTATAAACTTTCTGTTCAAAGAATATACTCTAGAATTATTGTGCTAAAATTTTACTGATTATTTTTTTATCATCAGGCAGTAGTTCAGAGGCCGGTAAACGAGGAACTAATTCTCGCCACTTAGGCCAAAGTTTAAAAGCTCTTTTGAATAATGGCAAACTCTCATCAACTCGATTAATAGATGCCAATGTCACCGCATGCCAAAAAACAGCTTCATGATTATCAGGCGCTAGTTTTTCTGCCGCGGTATAAGATTTTAATGCACTGGCAACATCGCCACTTGTCATAAAGTCATCACCTTCAGTCATCAATTGGTACGCTCTTGCCACACCAAGCAGTCGGCGTAACTCTTTAATTGGTGAAGCATGATCTTCTACCCGCAAGTCAAATAAGCGGCCTCCCCATGCAGGCAATGTTTTATCTCCTGAAACAACTAATAAAGCAGACGATTGTTGTCCCCGAATATCACCACCTTCCTTTTGTGCCGCCTCAAGTGCCGCCATTATACGCTCTGCTAAATCACCAGAACTCTTTTCATAAGCTTTGGCCATCGCTTCACAAACCGTCGCTTTATCCATTAAGTTAGCTTGTACAGTAAAACCTTTCCCCTGTTTTTGACAATGTTCAATAATAGCGTGTTTTCCCGTGTGATTAGCAACATGACCTTGGGCATCAACCATGCCAACTTGACGAACATTGGTATGTGAATCAGTCGCCAATAAGCCTTTTAAAGCCTCTGTTGCAGACTTTCCAGCCCGCATGAGTTCTAATCCTAAAGGTCCATAACTGGGATCAATAAATGATTGTGTGGCAACAGCACCAACACCTGGCTCAGCCCAAATAACGCTTGAGCCAACAGAGAACCAATGAGACTGAACAGCAGCACCAAGCTCCCCTGTTTTTTCATCACGAGCAACAATCGAATAGGTATGTGCTGGGCGCATTGCTTTTCCAGTCGGATCAGCAAAAACAAGCTCGCTCATAAAACAATTCATGATTATCAGGATGATAAGTATTATTTTCATTATATTTCCCCCTTATTGAATATTAAAAACTTCCACCAACTAATATAAGCAACTCATTTATGAAGCTAACACAATCACTAAGATAGAGAAACCACCAAATAGATAGCGCACTCAAAAATAATTAAGATGGATAATTACTTTATTTCTTCAAAAATCCCTACTTGCTCAAAAACCTTACCGAATAACCGATGTTTAACGACTAAGCTAAATTGAAATTTTTGCCTAGTCAAAGCTTTTTGAGAAACAATTGTTTTACCTGGTGACAATATATCAGGAATTAAAATTTTATATTTCCCAAGTTGCCAAAAAAAACGAGTACTAGCAAAATAAATAGCCCCATCTTTTTCATAAACGCGCAATTTCATACCAAAACCACAACCAACCATTTCAACTAAACCATCATCTCTCTGAATGCATTTTGTTGACTTAACTCGATTAATCACTTTATTAGAGAAATGATAAAAACGATCCCAGACCAAGCCTCCTCGCTTTTTATCAGGATAGACTTTAACCTCTAGTGGTACATTTTTACCACTATATAGCGCTAAAGGAGTACCAATTAAACGACAAAACTGGGCAAAACACTTCCCAGCAAATGAAGAATACACCAGACTCATCACGCCTTTATAAGTAACACTTTTATCAGCATGAGTAGAAAATCGTTTTTGAATATCAGAATGCAGCCTACTCCAGCTATCCACTCCCAATAAAGCAGGATAACCCATATGCTCAAGCGGTAACACTCTAGGTGGATTTTTAGCCATTTTGAAACTCCTTATTATCTTCTTCTACAACAAAACAGGTTGTTTTGGCGCTGTTTAACCAACGTCTTATTTGATATAAGGCAGAATAGCCTGCTAGTGCAGTAAAAAACTCCACATTGATAATTAATGAATAGATAAATTTTTAATCTAATAAAAACAATAAGTTAAAGAATTCCAGAATGATAAAACTAGAATAATAGGATAAGAAATGGGGCTATTTAGCCATTTTTTCGATAACTCCCTGGAGACATATCGGTAAGCTCTTTAAAGGCCGCATAAAAATTAGACTGGGATTTAAACCCTGTTTCCAGACTAATCGATAATATCGACGCCTCTGGCTCAGCTTTCAATAAATGTTTAGCTCTTTCTACCCTCAATTCTCGGATATATTTTGAGAAACCAACCCCATATTGTGTATTAATGAGTTCAGATAATTGATGACTTGTTAGCTCCATCACCTCAGCTAAACTCGAAAGACTTAAGTTTTCATTTTGATATAGGTTGTCTGAATTCATAAAGTCTTCTAGCCGTTTGATTTGTTCCGGAATATCTACATTACTCAACGTTGAAGCGCTATAACCCAGCTTAACGACTTCGGTTAACTCATTTAATAAATCTGGATAAATCACCAATGCCGCTGTGACTAAAATAAACCCCACGGCAATACCATTAGCATAAAAGTGATAAAAATAAGCATTTTCAATAAAAGAGACTAAAACTCCTAAAACGAGTATGCTCACAGCTAACATAGAGAAAAAGACAAAGAAAAAAAACTCTATCTCAAACCGATTACGGTTTTCTCTTAAGCCATAAAGTACATAAGACAACCATAAGCAATAAGCCGCCCCAATCGAAAAAGCAATAGGAACCGCTATTGATTGAGCAACAAATAACACGATAATAATTGGCAAAAAGTGCACAGAGCTAAAAACTGTCATTTGATAATCAGGAAAAAGAACAAAACGACTAAAAAAATAAAAACTCGTAGGCACCGTAAACAACAGCACACGATAATAATAGGTTTCAAGCGGATCGCTATTATTGAGCACAAAGTCTAAATGCTCTAACTGTAGCGCGCTTAAACAAGCTAAAATCAATGCACTCGAAATGATTGCTGCCATAGACTTATTGTTACTTTTTAAAAAGAAAAGGTAACAAACAAATAATAAAAGGGCGATAACAACCGAAAAACCGATATTAAGCGTGCTTATTATAGATATCATCCAAACAGTTTTTAGTATTCGATAAGCAGTAATAACAATAATAACTGACTATGACATATGATACCAGATGCATACTCTCTTATCGTTAACCCAATGACCTACCTTGCTTTATTCAATAAAAAAATGGGGGAGGCTCCCCCCAAGGAAGAGATGGCCCAAATCGCTTGGGCACATCCAAAAGGAATCTAAGGAAAACTATATGGGTTTAATGTTCTGTATGACCAATCATCTCTTCATAAGCAGTCGGATAACTAAGGTTTATAAGCTGCTCTGAATCAGCACCTAAAAAATCTTTTACTTGCTTAATATTAAGAAATACGCCATCTACTCGACGTGTTCGGTTTTCTTCTAATTGTTCAAAAACTAAATAACCGACACCTTCTATCGATTCAACTTCATACCGTTTCATCTGTACTCACCTGTTTTGTTGGTAATTACTGAGTTATACGGTAAATAAAAATAACTGGATCAGTAAAAAATAATTTAATCACTTATTAAAGGTCAACATCTTAAGATAAACATCATCTTCTAGGTGACAAGATAGTACCTTATTGTTCGATACATAATGGAATAATACGGCTTCATAATATTGATTATCAAAAATCTCAACTCGTGTTATATTGACTCCATTAGTAATATGAAATAGATAATCCCGCCGGGTTATTCAATATAAGCATATGATAAAAAACAAACGTTCAAAAGATGCCATAACTTTTTTAGTCCTTAGTGTTTTAATATTCTTTTTATGGAGCACACCATTACTCTATCCACTAAAAATATTAGTCGTATTTTTTCATGAGTCATCTCACGCAATAGCCACTATTGTTACTGGTGGAGAAGTCAAAGCATTCGAAGTTGTTGCACAAGCTGGCGGACACGTTATTTCAAGAGGCGGAAATCGTTTCATAACGCTCAGTTCTGGTTATTTGGGCTCATTAGTTTGGGGACTTGTTATTTTTTCTATTGCCGTTTCTACTCATTTAGATCGTTGGCTGATGGGATTTATTGCAAGCATTTTAATAACAATTACTATACTCTATGGCAGCAATTCATTTGTTATAATCTTTGGCATATCAATGGGAATAGCAATGCTATTATCAGCTAAATTTTTATCCGTAGCGGTGAATGACTTTTTACTACGACTCATAGGTTTGACCAACATATTATATGTACCTCTTGATATTTACAGCGACACAATAGCTCGCTCTCACCTTCGCTCTGATGCTTTTATGCTAGCAGAAGAGTTTGGAGGTACCACATTAATGTGGGGAGGGATATGGCTAGCGGTTAGTATACTATGTATTTTAATTTGTTTACGATGGCTTTTAAAAACTAAATCAGCTTCAACCATTTATGACAAGGCGGTTTAAAAGTTAACTCAATCATTTCATTAGCCTGGACTTTAAATCAAAAACAGTCGGTTTCAATAAATTGAAAAATGGAGTAACTCATTTAATTTTTCTAAAGCAAACATGCCTGCCAATGAGTTACCCGCCTGATTAAGCTCAGGCGACCAAACACAAATCGTATAATGACCAGGGTAAATAGCAAGTATACCTCCGCCGACGCCACTTTTACCGGGTAAACCAACCTTAAATGCAAACTCTCCTGCTTCGTCATATAAACCGCAAGTCGCCAGTATCGCATTAATTCTTTTCGTTTGCTTAGACGTTAATACCAAATCGCCATTTTGACATTGACCCTGGTTAGCCAATGGTAATGCAGCTCTGACCAAATCAATACAATTCATTTCTATAGCACAATGGTGCGTATAACTCTCCAACACTTTTTCAACTGGATTATGAAAATTATTAAAAGCTTTCATTAAGTAAGCCATTGCCGCATTTCTTGAACCATGTTCTAACTCAGAGCGAGCAACAATTTGATTAACCGTCAGTTGTTGGTTACCAGATAATGACTTTAATAAGTTTAATAGTTGAAAATTGGGGGCTGAACAACGCGATTCAAGACGATCACAAACTAACAAAGCACCTGCATTAATAAATGGATTTCTCGGAACACCTTGTTCGCTTTCAAGCTGAACGAGGGAATTGAAACGAGTACCAGAAGGCTCTCGGCCAAGCCCTTCCCATAGTTTTTCACCATATATCTGCACCGCTTGAATCAGGGTAAAAAGCTTACTAATACTTTGGATAGAAAAATTAGTGTTAGCATCACCCGCTTGGTAGATATTTCCTTTTAAATCACAAATTGCGACACCAAACTGTTTGCCACAAATTTTCTCTAATGCGGGAATATAGTTAGCAACCTGTCCTTGTCCAAATAATTCACGGGCTTCATTGGTGATTGATTCTAGTACTGACTGCAACTCTGCCATTGGCACCATTTTAATACGTCTTCTTTTTTATTCCGCTTATTGTTAACTCTGTTTAAAACAGAACTACTTTGTCTGTGAAAGAATGCTAGCATAGATAGTCTTAAAAACAAAAGAAGTAAAAATAGTCAGTAGATTGTTTATTTTTATTGAATAAAAAACGCATCAAGCTGATGCGTTTAAATAGTGGGTAATCCTTTGATTCATTATTAACAGTTGAGATATTAAGTTTGTATAGCTAAAACTTAAACCATTACTCAACAAGCTGAACATGTTGTAGCATGCATACAGAGTTACTTGGATAAATGATTGTATCATCAACTTTGACTGTGACTTGTTTTTCAGCCGTCATTGCAGAGACTATAATGGCAAATTGTCTGTCGCCATTTTCATCGCCTTTTAAATAAAGAGATAGTATGCTTCCATTTTTAAAACAATTACCACTATTATCGTTAGTCTCTATTCTAATAGAATTGCGGTCCTCAGTATCAGAAAAACCCGGTAAATCAAAAGAGTTAATTAAAACCGCTGTGATTTTTCCTGTAACAGTATATTCTTGTGACGCAGCCAGATTAGATATACTCATTAATAATACGATAAAAAAAACTTTCATAAAATACTCCAAAAAACCTTATTTCTTTTTACTTGATAATTTTAACATTCCAAGCAATACAATCTCCATTTGTATTTTTATAGGTATCATAAACTGAACTACCAATTACTTGTTCGGTTAACTTAGCCGTTAGTAATAAAGCGATTTGTCTATTCCCTCCTCTGTCATCTTTAATGGCTATTTTTACATGGTTATCAATGGTGGGGCAGCTTCCTGCACTGTGAAAGTTTTCAACTAAAAAGTAGTTATCGCCTCCTGTTGTGCTTGCGTTGGCATCAATTAGTTTTACCCTGTCGGTAATTTTATATTTCTGTGCAATTGCGGTGTTCATTATTAATAACAAACAAATTCCAATGATTTTTTTCATCCTGTACCTCTACTTCTTTTTTACATTATGCAAGCGGTTAGTTGGCTTGCAATTTACTTTGACTCTTATGTTAGCTATACAAAATATTTTTTGTTGTTAGCTTTATTTAAAACTTGAATTGGTGAGTTTTAAATTTAGTTTGTTTGTGTTTTTTGATAGTTCATGTTTTTTTGAGACCGTAGATTGAGTTAATAACCCGATAACTTAGATCAAATTAAAATAAAAACTAGTCGCTTTTATCCGCACTGCCTTAATCACTTATTAGGAAATTTCAATCGATACCATTTATCAAATATTTCTGACAGTTCTTTTTTTGACACTCCTAACTCATTTGTAAGCTCCTCATCCTTTCCATGTGGATAATATAACAAATTATTTAGAGAATTATTTACCATTAAAGAAAACATAAAATATTTCGATTCAAGAACGTCCCAGTTTTTTATCAGGTCCTTTAATTCTTTCTTTGTTCCTCCTATAAGAAGCTCGAACTCACAATCAGGAATATAGTTACCAAATGCTACAGCCTTTTGAGCCCTAAAAATAATAGATTTTTCGAATTCATTAAGAAAAGGCAAAGCTTTGGATATACCATCTCTTTTCCAATAACGAATTTCTTGGTTCTTACAATCCCACCACCTATACAAGTCAAAAGCTTCCTTTTGCATTTTAGTATCAAATGGAAGCCAAGCTTCATCAAACTCAAAATCCAGATTATCTTTCAATTCAATTTCATTTTGATATTGTGCAAGACTTATGTTATTCGCTCCGTACTTATTAGTAGGATCAATTAACTGCTCAATATCATCAATCCAACCACATTTTGCACACTCTTCGTATGAACCAGAGGAATTAGGTAGTGACTTAAAACCGCAAGCGGGACAAGTATTGAGTTTCATAATATTACCTATATATTTAGTTTACAGCTTTATCAAAGTATTTTTCAGCACTACCAAACTCTTTAACATTTTCAGCAGATACAACAAACGCAGTACCTTTATCTACTGAACTTGGGTTTACGACAACAATAGTGCCTGTCGCTTCATCAAAATATTTAGTTCTTCCCAAACTCATTGAAGCTGACTTTGTCGGATGATTCATTATTGCCTCAATATGAGATTTTAATTGACCAACAGTTGATATTGAACTACCGAATTCTCCAGTTGCTAAATGTTTAGTAGCTGCATGTCCATTAGCAATTGCTTCCGCTGTTAACTGATCGTTTAACTTGATTCCGCTATGCATGTTATCTGCACGAGAGCTAGCTAACATAGAGTCCGCTGCTTTAGATGATTGGCGAACAATCCCTGCTCCACCGGGAACAAATGGCACAGCAGTTGCCAACGCATCAAGGGCTAACCATCCTGCATTAGTCCATGATGGATCTTCGATGAACATCGTCGCACTAATAGCAAGGCTAGCCGCATCCCAAGCTGTTTCAACCGCTCGTCCATCCGGATCAACATACTTATACGGATTATTATTCGCATAAGTATACCGATTAAACGAATGCACATCCCTAATCCCAATTGGGTCATTACTATAAAACCGTCCAATGGCCGGATCATAATACCGCGCCTGCATATAACTCAAACCTAAATCGGTATCAAACTTATGTCCCGTATAACCCACATCATCCTTAGGTGACTCAATGGTTTCACCAAAAGGCTTATAGTGCTGGCGACTACTCACACTCGAACTACTTTCCCCGGTTTTAGCGACTAGCTTTTTCCCTAAATAAACATAGTTAACCGGTTCACCATTCACTTCACGATAAAGTAATGTACCTGCTTTGTTATAAAAAGAATAACTCGTACCTTTACTGTCTTGCGTTTTAACCCGACGGTTAAAGCCATCATAAACATAACTGTTACTACCAGAACTCGCTAACTGATTACCTCGGTTAAAATCAAAACTTCTAAAGCCGTTATGACTAACATTACCTCGCCCATCGTAACTAAAGTTATAAGCTTTTGTACCAGACGTGCTCACTAATTGATTGTTAGTATTGTAGGTATAATCAATTGTTGAGTTTTTACTGTTATAAGTCGTAATATTTCCTAAGCCATCATATTCAATCGTGCTATTACCGATGGCACTACCGCCAGTTACCGACGTTAATCTATCCAAATCATCATAAAGCAGACTCGTTAAGCTATAAGCACTATTATGGTTATCTGTCAAACTCGAAATATTGCCTTGATAGTCATATTCATAACTTTGGTTAACACCAACCTGACTACCTTGAATATCAGATATCTGGCTGGGTAATTGTCTAGTGTTTAATGTAGTTTTATGCTCCAACCCATTACCATAATTAAAACTTTTCAGCATACCATTGGCATGATAAACCACTTCGCGCGCATAAATTCCCGCTTTAGTCGGCTCACCAAATGCATTAGGTGCATATTTAATGGTGACACTATCAGGATAAGTGATTGCGCTTAAAAACCCAGAAGCATCATAGGCATAATCAACGGATAGCAACTTATTATCCAGTGCAAAAGTTTCTACTTCTAACTGATGCAATGGGTTATAGGCATAAGATTGTGTGACACCACCTGACGCTAATGATAAAAGATTACCTTGAGCATCATATTCATAAGTTAAATCAGGGGTTGAGTCAGGATAATTGATTGTGTGAGTATCGCCTAAATTATCGTATGTGAAACTCACTTTTTCACTGGCACCCACACTCTCAAGGTCACAAGTAGTACGAGAGCCACCAACGCCTTGGGCTTGCCATAATACTTCTCCGAAAACATTCACGGATACCGCACTATCTCCCACATCATTACGGGTGGTTTTACATAATTGATGATAAGTATTGTAAATGTAGCTTTCAGTTTGAGAGAGTGTGCCAACACCATTTTTTCCTGGCCCAGACTGAGTGACTGATAACAAATCACCTAATATATTATAGGCAAAAGAAGTCACAACACTTTCAGGTGAACTGATACTAAGTGTTGTAGAAGATGCAGGTGCACCATAAGCTAAATAACTTGTGGTTGTTTCTTTGCCTCGGTAATTATTGACTTTAATAGTGTTGTCTTTCAAAAACTCAGTCGTTTGATTAGCAACCGAAGTACCGTTAATGATTTGTTCCGTTTTAATTAAACGCTGTAAACCATCATAGTGATAACTTAATCCACTAGTGATTGTTGCAGAGTCAGAGGCTTGACTGGTAAATATCGGTTTTCCATACACATTAAACTCACTGCGCTGATAACGATTAATATTATTAGCAACATCAGTCTTTTGAGTTGATAACGGTCGGAATAAAGCATCCATTGTGGTTATCTCTCGGTAGACTCCGGCACTCTGACAGAGCGTTTTATCACCAGCATTTAACGTACAACGTTGAGATGTTCTTACAGGCTGACCAGTCGCATTGGTACTCCACTCAAAGTGTGTATCTAAAATCCCTGTTGGTGCATCAATAGAAATTAACCTTCCTAATACATCATAATAGTAATCCGTTGAAAGCCCACTAAAGTCAGTAATGTTGGTAACCCAACCATTATCATCAACTGTTCGGTTTAGTATTTCTGTTGCACTAGCATCGTAACGATTAGGCACAGTAATTTTTTGAGCCTGACCACGTTTGTAGTTTTCAAATAATTGATAACGGTTACTGCCATTATTCATAACCGTATTATATTCAACTTTTTTAAGATTCCCGTCAGCGTGATATTGAGAGTATTTTTTTAACCAACGGCCATAAGACTTTCGCTCGAACGGTAATGATTTATAGCTCCCCGTTGAACTATGATAGGTACTTTCACTGACAGTTGTATAAGTATTGCCATCACCACTAATTTGAGTCGAAGCAGGTAAATTTAATACCCAATTAGTTTTATCTTGGTTAAAACTATTCAGCGTGTAACGAGTGTCACTCTGCGGAATACTATTGTACTCTTTTATTTTTTGAGGCACCGCATAAGTATTAAAGTCGCTATACTCAGTGGTATAGGTTGTTTCATTGTTGCTGGCATCATATAACCGAGTGATGACTTTCTCTAATCGCATTCGAATGTTGGCGCTAAATGCACCGCCAAAGGGTATTCCTGAACCACCGACTGTTTCACCAAATGTTCTGCCACCACTAGGATGAGGGTATTCATCAAAGTACTTTTCAATTCTTTGTAATAACTTTGTACCACCAATTGAAAAACGGTCTACCGCAACTTCTTTATTTTCCATTGGCCGATCAAAGCGACGATCAAAATAATGAGTACTGACACTGCCATCAGGTGAAGTAACTTTAGTATATTTATAATCAAAATCATCAATATTAGCCGGTAAAGTACCTTCATATGAAAAACGAGCATTATTGGCATGATCAGTATAAGAAGTATAACCACTCCAATTGATAGCCCATCCACCATCAGAATTTCGCGTAATATTTGCATCATCCATTACGGTAAAGCCTTCGGGCCAATGTCCCCAGTTTTCTGAATAATCATAGCTCCAGGTTTGGTTTCCAAAACCTGCGCCAGATAACGTTTTTGTTTTAATAGAATAATAATAATTACACTTTCTATTAATTAAACCTCCACTATCTCTAAACTGAGGAACTTTAGTTCTCCCATGCAAGGTTGCCATAAGCGTAAAGGTTCCCTTAACTCCTTCAGGATGGGTTACACTAACTTGATTACCAGCTAATACAGAGGAACGGCAAGTACGATCAGTGTAATTCCCAAAAGCGTATGGTTCTAACTCCGCTGGAGACTCTGCTTTTGTGTGTTGTAAAAAATCTAACAACCAAAATTTTCCATCTGGCCGAGTCACTTTTTCTAAAGAATACCGAGTAACACCTCCAAGCTGATAAGTCTTATATTGATAGTTCCAGGTTTTACCATTTGAGGTAACCGACTGAATTCGTCTGGAGTTAGGAAAGTAGGTCAGTGTAATTTGTCTATTATCTAAATTGCCATTATGCGCTTCAGTAATACTCGTTAATCGGGAAGAACTATCATAGTTAAAGTTAACTTTATTACCAAAGCGATCTTCAATTTTTGAAACTTTAAAAGAAACATAACTAGGTGTAACAAAAATATTTTCGTAGTCTCCACCTTTTTCAAATTGATGGCCTTGAATTGAGTCATACTCACTAAAAGTATAGGATAAACCATCGGGCGAAACCGCTACAAAACTCTCGCCTCCAGTATGAGTTTCACAACGAATGCGCCAATTGCTTTTAGTCACATATCGATATCCACCGGTATCAAAATTATCGGTTACATTATATAGAACCTTATCATTAACTTTACCTGGGATTTTTAAATCAACGCCAGGCCAAAAACCACGATTAGAACCAAACTGTTGCTGATATCCTGAGCATGCATCTACATTATTCCATTGGTTGGGCGTACTATAGTAAGTCGTTGTAATTTTTGGGATATTTAAATGCCAATCACCAAATGCGAGTGATTCAGTAGAATAACGACTCCCTGAATGCTCACGAGTAATATGCATCGGGATGCCAGAGTTTCCTTTTAAACTAATATCCGTATGTTCAAAGCTGACTTGTCCCATTGACAAATTTATTGTTTCACCTAATAAATTGGTTGTTTCAGGAGTTATATCCGTTGAAAGGTTTTGTAATGTTCGTAAATCTTCGGTATGAAAATCAGTCATACGTTCAGTTGACATACCTGTAAGATCATTCTTACTAAACTGATTACTCTTTTTTGTTAACGAAGCATTAGACTGAGAGTTAGGAGCAGCCAACTTTTTCTTAATGTAATTTTGCAATTGCTGTTGACTAGGGTAAACATTGGACGGATTTTCACTTAAGGATGTACCCGCACTCAAAAACGAGCTAAATAACCCCAAACTTACTAACCCCAAAGAGCACAATAATTTAAACTTCATATTTTTACCCAAAACTCGATAGTGACTATTTTCTCTATTGTGAACATCTAGTTATCCCCACCTTGTGAAGATATTTTAAAAGCTTAAAGTCTTCAGTTTTTTTAATTCAGGAGACTTTAAGATGAACAAACGTAGCGAGCAAGAATGGTTGTCATTATTTAAACAACACGATGAAAGTGGTTTAACGGCAGCCGCTTTTTGTCGAGAGAATCGATTGTGTGCCAAATACTTCAGCAAGCGGAAGCTGGATTTAAACTGGAAAGCCGAGCGGCTCCAAGGTACTCAGTCATTTATCCGAGTGAATCGTCCCAAGTCAAGACCGACACAGATTGAAATGAAAGTTGGAGAGCTGCAATTGAGTTTACCCGATTCAGTAGAGGCCAACTGGTTAGCGAAGCTTGTTAAGGCATTAGTATGAAATCCGCAACCGATTTCGAGTTGATTTATCTGCATCGAGACCCGGTGGATTTTCGCAAATCAATAAACGGTTTAACGGTGATAGTGGAGCAGGAGATGGCACTCTCACCTTTCAGTGAAGCGCTATTCGTTTTTTGCAATAAAGCGAGAGATAAACTCAAAGTGCTTTACTGGGATAACACCGGTTTTGCCTTATGGTATAAACGTCTGGAAAAAGAGAAATTCAAGTGGCCGAAAAAACATTCTCAGGCCATGATGGCTTTAACCGAGCAACAGTGGTGTTGGTTATTATCCGGGCTAGATATTAGTCGAATGCAAGGCCATCAAGCTATCACATTTGAAAGGGTCCGTTGATCAAAAAAATCAACCGCTGATCGTCAATTAGGTTACCGGGCCGTCAACTCTGTTAGACTGTCGGCCATGAAACACTCACCAGATATTTTCCCTGATGATATGGCAGCGCTCAAAGCGCTGCTTCTGACCGAGCGTGAGAAAAATAAACAGCTCATGGCTCAAAATCAGTATTTATTAGAACAATTTCGTCTGGCGCAACACAAGCGATTTGGTCAAAGCAGTGAAGCTCACGAAGAACAGTTAGACTTATTTAATGAAGCGGAGCAAATTGCTGATGAGGGTATTGAGCCAGAAAAAGAGAGTATCAGTTACACTCGCAATAAACCCAAACGAAAGCCGCTCCCGCAAGATTTACCGCGAGAAGTGATTATTCATGACATAGCTGATGAAGAAAAAGTTTGTGATTGTTGTGGTGGTGAGCTTCACCGAATGGGTGAAGATAAAAGTGAGCAGTTAGAATTTATTCCAGCGAGCATTAAAGTGATTGAACATGTTCGCCCTAAATATAGTTGCCGGACTTGTGAGAAAAAAGAAACGCAAGTTAGCATCAAACAAGCGGCCGTACCAGTCAGTCCCATTCCGAAGAGTATGGCCACGCCTTCCTTGTTGAGTCAGGTGATAACCAGCAAGTACCAGTATAGCCTGCCGCTTTATCGACAAGAGCTACTCTTTGTGCAACACGGTGTTGAACTTAACCGCAAAACTCTGAGTGAATGGATGTTAAAGTGTGCTGAATTGTTTAAACCCATTATTGAACGTTGGCATGAATTGATGTTACAACAACCCGTCATCCAGGCAGATGAGACGACATTGAATGTGATTAGTGAGGATAAAGTTAAATGCTATATGTGGCTTTACTGCACAGGCTCTGACTCGCCTCAAGATAATGGGATACCGAATATGGTGTTGTTTGACTATCAAGCCAGTCGTCGTGGGCAGTGCGCTGTTGATTTTTTGCAGGACTTTAAAGGCTATTTGCAAGCGGATGGCTATGCGGGCTATGAACAAACCCAAGCCAAACTCGTGGGCTGTTGGGCCCATGCTAGACGTAAGTTTATTGAGGCAGAAAAAGTCCAGGGAAAAAATAAAACCGGTAAAGCTAACTGGGCCATTAGCCACATCAAAAAGCTGTATCGGATTGAAACGCAAATCAAGGCACTATCGTCCGATGAAAAATTGAATCAGCGGCAGGAAAAAGCTCTGCCGCTACTCAATCAGTTTAAAACGTGGCTGGATAAATCTGCCCTACAAGTCCCACCGAAATCCGCGATAGGCAAAGCCATTGCTTACAGTTTGAATCAATGGCCCAAACTCATTCGCTACACTGAAGATGGCCAACTGAATATTGATAACAACCGGGCTGAGCGGGCTATTAAACCGCTGGTCATTGGGCGTAAAAACTGGCTATTTGCCAATACCGCCAGAGGCGCACAAGCCAGTGCAACACTTTACAGTCTGATTGAAACCGCTAAAGCGAATGGACTCATTCCATTTGATTATCTGAACTATCTGCTGACTGAGTTACCGAGAGCGACCACCAACATTGAAGCATTAATGCCTTGGAATTTTAACAATAGATAAAATCGCTAGGTGGAATTAGCAGACGCTTACTCTCTATTTATATTTTTCATTCTTAATCCCTTACTCAATGATATTGCCAGCGGAATCTGATTCAGATACAGGAGAACCTAACAAATCAGTATGAATATAACGGCTAACTTTGGGGACTCTTATAATAATTCCAGTAGGACTTATATAAGCAATACTGACTTCATTCGTCGTCGTGTTGGTTAAAATAATTCCATCCTCGGTAATTTCAATATCATAGGTTGCCGCAGACCAATCTACCCCTAAATAACCATTATTTAATGTTTGTTTTAGATTACCTTCATGAGTTAAAACATATGAAGTTGCACCTCTGGTTTTTCCTTGCAATATAATTTCATCATAGCCATCTTCATCCAAATCACCTATCGTCACTTTAAACTGCTTAGGATCTGCATCGAACGGAAACTCGACAAAAGAAGCATTATTACTTGAATCCCACGAAACAATCGCATTTCTTACTTTAGTAAAAATGGTGATTGGTATAATAATTTCACTATGTATTAAAACAATTTCTTTTGCTCCTAATAGTAAAAGTTCATCGCCGGGATTATCATTAAAATTACCCGAGTAGGCGCTGTATTCCTCTGCACTCCAATCTTCAATAGCTGAAATATCAGGGTGCGCAGTTGTCCAATTAATATGAAAATTATTAACATTAAATCCCTCTAACGGACTAATAGAAGATAACTCACCTTTAATTAATGCCTGATTAAACACATCCAGATTACCATCACCATTAAAGTCACCTTCAACCTGATTAGTTGATTGACTTAACGCCCCACCAGATAAAGTCATATGTAAACTAGTATGATTTCCAAAATTAGAACAAGACCAGTTGTGTGTATTACAAGCCTGCACTCTGACGTCATATACACCATCGGTAGAAACCGAAAATATAGTATTTAATTGCGCAACAGAATTCACAGCACTTGTCCAACTCCCACCATTTAAACGCTTTTGAATATTATAATAAGTCGCTCTTTGCGCTGCTGGCCAACTGACACTGACCAAACCATCAGCGTTATACTGCAAGGTAGGCACAAAAGGGGGTGCCGGTTTTAACCTAACTTCTAAATTATTACCTGGTAAACGAGGCTCTCCACACCCACCTTCATTGCAAGCCAATACTTGGTATTTATAAATACCGCTACTGTCATGCGTCACATTGATACTTTTTGCTGAAGTCAGGGCCACTTGCGTATATGAACTGGCATCATTAAGCAGACGCCGTAATAAGTATTGAGAAACGATTCCAGTTGAAGCCCCCCAACTGATATTAATAACACTATCACTTGATGATGTAGGTACAGTTAAACTGGCAGGCATACCAGGTTTATTAATCACAGCAGTATTGCTGCTGCTTCCATAATCGGAACAAGACCAAGCATGCTCATTACAGGCTTGAACACGGAAAGCATAAGTTCCGTCAGCCAAGCTGTTATAAGTTTTATTGAGCGAAGTCTGATTAGTATCGATAGTTGCCCAACTACCATTATTAAGTTTTTGTTGTATGTTATAGTAAGTTGCATGGGTTACAGCAGACCAATTAATAGCGATACTGCCTGTATACGACTTATTAGGAGCAGAAGGCGCAGATGGTGTTGCAGGCTTTAATGCTACGGTTATTCCACCACTGTTTATTCCGCCACTACACACGACTCCAAAAGGGCTTGGGTTACAGGCAAAGACCTGATAAACATACTGGCCATCTTCTGCTACAGCTATATCCAAATATTTATTAGGGTTTAAACTTTCTTGAATAAATGTATATGCCCCACCATTTTTAGATTGTTTAACTTGATAACCCATGGGATAACCTTCATGCTCCCAAGTTAACTGATAGTTTCCAGATGTAGAAGTCGATGCAGGTAACGCAACATTCGTAGGAGGAGCAGGAGGCTCAACATTATTCTGGCAATTAGGTCCTGGACAACCTTGTTCATCAACACCACTTGCCAAAGTAGAAATAATTGACAAAAAGCTAACAAACAAAGCACGGGAAATAATTTTGATATATGGAGTATAACAAAGCATTAAATTAGTCCTTTTAACTACAATATATTTCTTTATGACACAAATTTTTACACACAGCGCTTCAATGCAGAACATTCAATAATGTAATCTGCAACAACTATTCAGTAGGAATTAGCATAAGGTGATTGCTAAAAAATATTAGAAAAATTCACTCTCTTGACGTGAGTCCCTTAAACAACTTTCCAATAAACCGTATAAAGCAAAAAAACTCAAGAGACAATAATATCGAATAAATATTATCTGTCTATATGTATTACTTTTAGTTTTATCAAAATTTCTTTCAATCAAATACTCAGCAATTACTCATCAGTTTAACTACTAACAGGCTCAAATTATGAGACATAACAAAATAAAAAAATAATAATATTCGGACAATCAATAGTAATATTTGGACAATTTTATAGATGTTAAGGGGTTATAAGTTCAAAGCCATCTAAAAAACTGTTTTTTAATAAAAAATCAAAAGTATAAAAACAAAAATTAAAATCAATTTGTTCTGTCCTGCCCTCATTGATTCGTACAGTTTTATTTTAGCTCGGTATTATTTCAACGTTTAATTCTTTTAAAAGTATCAAAAGCTTTTCGTAAACATCATTTTCTCCATTTCTTATGAAACCATCTTTTGAAAATTTCGAATTCTTCCAAAATAACTTTAGTGGTGTTTTCACTCCTAAATTACAACTTAAACAATCGTCAAGCCCCCCTAAATCCCTTCCCATATAACCTCCTGGTCCAAAAACAGCTTCTCCAAAAGCACATAAAAAGCTTGTTAGGCTATCAACCGACTCGCCATCAATTTCTACTTTTGTATTTTGAATCAAAGTACGCTTTCTTCTAAGATCAAACAATGTAACTTGTAACCAAGCAGCTTTATCACTTGGGCTTAATCCAATCCATTCGCCATACTTCAATGGAAAGTATTTTCTTCTTTCATTCCAGATTGAAATAGAACCTGGCAAAACGGAGGGTAATCCATTCCCCCTAAGAATAACTTCCAGCAAGTTTAAATTGTAAAAAAAGCAAACCTCTCCAGCCACTCCATCTAAATTAGCAATTATGTTGCCTTCAAGATCGCAGACGCAGATAAGAACATCACAATAGCCTATCGTTTTCTTAATATTACTTTTTTCATGTAAAACCCCACCTAATAATTTAACTTCGCGATGTTCGAGATTTTTAGTATTTTCCTCAAGCCCTTCTGCTGCACAAAAAGCGCCTACAGGCTCATCTCTCTCAGAGCCAATATATAATAAATACATAAATCCACCTTCTAGTGCCATTTTCACTTTACACCCTGCTTAGCTTTCAATAAACACTAAGGCTTCTACTGCTAACTAATGCAACATACCCTTTTCGCCGACACATATAAAAAATCAACAGTAAAAAATAAAAACTCATTGAGCCACCGCCAGAAGATCCTGTTGGTGTTTGAGGTTCTACTTTTGGTTGATAGGTTACTACTGAATTAGGTGAAGGTTGGCTTTTTCCTGGCTGAGCCAACTGATAACGATAAGCAAATTCTTCGTTTACGTTTTTGCTTTCACTGGTCACCGAAATAGCTAACCAAACGGTATTAGCACTATTAGTTGAGACAGAAAAACCAGCTATTTTTCCATCTTGCAATGTCAGAGGAATATATTCAAAACCATCAGCTCTAGAAATAACTAATGTCACTTTCCAATCACTAGCATTTCCATTTGAACCTTCAATATTTCCTTCAAAACCAACTTCAAGTTCATTGATTTCATTCAATTGCAATTTAATATAATTAGCAGCCCAACGTCGCGGTAATGTTTTTTGTGGGGCGCTATGCCATTGGTTATCAAGTTTATATAACGTATGAGCGACTTTTTCATCAGGAAAATGCTTTCTTTGCTCGGCAAGCGCAGCATGATAAGTATTTTGTGCAGGATAGTCCCATTCACTATTTCGCGCGATAAATGAGGCAAACAGCGCTTTAAGTTGAAGTCCGTAATTATTCAAGGTAAAAACTTCCAATTCTTCTAAAGCATCTTTCTGTTCCGTTTGCATAGCTAATGGCTTCAAGTGTTCCATAAAGCGACGGACAAAATTCGGATCACCAGTTTTTTCAATTAAATGATCAAACAATAAATAGGTTCCATATTGATGTCCAGACAATAAATAATAATCATCGCCAGCACGAGATGGGCTGATGTGATCTAAGCTGTATTGTGGATAAAAAGCATATTGTGCCAAGGCGTTAACAGCTAAGGTTTCGTGCTCTTCCCAAACAATTGGAACAGACCAATTAGCCAGTGCTTCACCTAACCAACCAATCCCTCTCATAGCATCGGAACGAATCAGTCCGTAGCTAGACTGAATGGTATGAAAAAACTCATGAGTAGCCCCCAAAAAAACCTTTTCTTTCCCCAATGCTTCTTTGTTCAAAATAAATGCCTCATGCTCTTGTTTATCGAGTATAGCAAGTCCACCTTGCTCATCATTATATGGCACTTGACCCGTTCCAGAAATGTACACATTCAACTTGTAGTTTTGCATTGTAAGCGGACGTTCAAAGTTCATTTCTTCAATCATTCGAACCCATGTATACTCAAGAGTTTCTAATAATGACATGGCATCAGAAACTAAAACCCCCTCTCCCCAATAAATAACAAACTTTTCACTTTCAACAAAATTTTCTATTTGGTAAGGATTTCTCCTTTCCAAAGGCTCAGAAGCAGCTATAGAAGAATAAAAAGCAATAATACAAATAAACACCCCAAATCGAACTAGCTTACCAAAACTCATAAAGATTCCTGTTTTTAAAAGAGACAACAACCAATCCATTGTAAGTATCGAGCATTGAAACTCAAAAATTCAGGCTAATTTATCACTAATTTTTAACTAATCGTAACTATCATAGCCACAAATCATAGCAGCGATGAATTACAGATTTAATTTTTTTTGATATCTATCAGGCTGGACGATGTACAAACTCAATTCTTATTCCGCTTGGCTCTCTAATCATCATATGCTTATGAGGACCTTTACCCGACAACTCTGGAGCAAATTCAATATCGATATTTGATAACTTTTTAAGTTTGTCATATAGCTTGTCGAGTTCGTCGAAACTCGGAACACCAATAGCTAAATGGTGTAGCCCAATATTATTCTTGCGATCAAACTTAACCGCTTCGAAAGAATTCTCTGCCGCCCAAAGGGTAAGCTTTGTTTGACCGTTAGAAATAAATTTTGCCGGGTATTCAGGTAGCTCACCAATAACATTCCAGCCTAGCGTGTTCGTAAAAAATTCAACGGTTTCATCTAAATGGCTAACCGTGAGACCAACATGATCTATACCAAGCGTTTCAACTGAGTTCGACTGCTTCATTTTTGGATTTTCCTTGAGTGATTGATTAGTGCTAATGCCTTAAACTGCAATTTATTTACTGCTAAGTTATGTTAATTGTTGTACCCGCGTTTACAGAGTAAATTCAGCCCAGCAAACACCTACAAATACTGTAGGACCAAGGTTGGGTTAGTTTTCATTCAACAGAAGTTTCATTGGTTGGAGCATTAAAGACTCTCCTTCTCGTAATATTTCTAGCGGACCAGCATTTTGAAACCCCGCAGATTGATACAATTTAATCGCAGAAAAATTAGTCGTCGTTACACTAAGTAAAATAGCTTTTAAGCGGTATTTTTTAGCCCAATTAATAATTTGCTCCAACAGCAATTTACCAACACCTAGACCACGAGCTTTTGGAGAAACCCACATTTGATAAACATGTGCCGAATTTTCATTGTGATGGCGAGCCAGTCCCCAAGCCAAACCAACAGCGGTTCCGTTAAGTTCAGCAACTAGCGGTAAAGCCAATATTTCCCGCTGCTTTAAATCAAGACGAGAAACCCAATCTTCATTTGTATATTTATTTTCACTCGTATAGGTTGAACCAAATGAGTCAGGAGAATCCTGTAACGACTGTAGACGTAACTCTCTATAGGTTTTCCAATCTTTCCTGGTGAGGACTTTTATTTCCAGCTTGACCATATTTTTACTTTAATGCCTGAGGTATACAGCAAACATCTATATTTCGAAAGCCATCTATTTTGATTAGTATTGATACCATCTATTGCTTATGCTTTAGCGGCTACTAAAACCCCTGTTGACACCATAATGGTTCCGGCGGTCTTATTAATAATCTTAGGAGCATTTGGTGATCTAAAAGTGTTTCTCGCTTTAACAGCCAATAAAGAATAACCAATATTTACACTTCCGAAAGCGAATGTTGCAACCAACATTATCAAACCAGTATCGTAAAGAGTGACTTCATTGATATTAATAAAAGCAGGAAAAAAGCCAATATAAAATAAAATAGCTTTTGGGTTTCCCAGTGTAATAAGAAGACCTGCTAAAAAATTAGCTATTAAAGATGAATCTTTTGGTGTTTCTATGTCTATTGAGTTCGATTTAGCACGCAAAAGCTTATAACCCAGCCAAATCAAATAAGCAGCACTCAGATATTTAATGATGAAGAAAGCGGTCCCCATAATTTCTGCTAGTGCAGTGAGCCCGAATAGCGCAAGGAGAATAAAAATATAGTCACCTAATACTATACCTGCTGTCATATATCCTCCTTGCAATGGACCAGAAGAAAAAGAGCGAACGATAACCGCAAAAACAGCTGGACCGGGAATTACGGCTAATAGAAGCATAGCTCCGAATAAAGCAAGCAGACTCTCGATTGACATAGCATCCTCCTTAAAAAATAGACTCTCGACTCATGGTAAAAATAAAACGCCAATACACCGAAAGCAAGAAAATTGAGTTGATATAAACTATCTAACCATCATCAGCCTATTCTTCTCGAATATCACCATGCATCACTGGATATCCAAAATTCATCCAGCCAAAAATACCTTCATACAAAGTCGCTGTTTTTGTATATCCCATCTCTCTCAGTTGTACGATGACACTATCGGCCGCAGCTCGAGGACAAGAGCAATAGGCAACAATTTGTACATCTTTGGGTATATCTTTCACTGTTGCTTCTAAGTCTGCATAGTAAGGTAATGGAATAGCCCCTTCTATATGCGCAGTTTGCCAAACAGAAGTAACGCGAGTATCCAATAACACCATTTTATTTTTAGCTTTTAATGCTTTATATAAATCTTCGGAAGAGACATACATATCATCAGCTAATGTAAACTTTGGGCTTTTTCCTTTTGGATTGATTATATATTGTTCAGGTGTTGGTAACTCTCGCAAGACATTCTTTTTCATTGTCCAGTTTTTGCCACGACTGCGCAAAAAGGCAGTTACATTATCAATATCAGCAGCTGATAGCTTTTTTTCAAAAGCTGGCATTGGTGTATCTTGGCGACCATGCCTTATCGCATAACGGATAAACTCATCAGTATTATGAGCTAAAGCAGACTGGTTACCTAAAGCCGGTGCTGTTATACCTTCTCCATTTTTACCATGACACTCAGCACATTCTTTCTGGTAAACCTCTCCGCCCCGTTTAACATCCCCCAATACGGCTTCAGTTGACAACTTCACCCGTTCAACACCTGACTTTTCAAATAACCAATAAGTTAAATTCCATACTTCATCTAAGGTCATTGGGCCACCGACTTCATCAAGATACCCCCCCATAGCCGTCCCTTCGCGTCCAAAAGATAGGGGTCTTAATATCGCATGAGGCACACCAGATTCAAATAAGCTTTTACTTTTAAGTGAAGGAGCATGATCATTGACATGTCCTTGTCGATCTTCACCATGACACAAAACACAATATTTTTTATAGTTAGCAGCAGCAACTTTTGCTTGCTCAACCGTTAAAGTTCTTGGAGGATCTAACTTTTCATATTCTTGCGCTATCCCTACTGATGGTATTATAACCATGGATAAAGTCATTAATGAGCTTATAAATTTTGCTATATTTACCATTTCATAACCACCAAATATTTTCTTTAAATAACTTAAATCCAGCTTAGCTTACTGGGGTAAAAATAGAGAATCAATGGCTATTAAACATTTTGTAATAATTTAGGTATGTCACAAACACCAAAGGAGCACTAAAAAGAACTCCCTTGATGTCGTAAATCGATAATCTTAGATAAAAAGTGAGGTTAAACTATCATCAATCAATTGCTGTTTTTGCACACTCGCTGAACCACTGCTCCAGAATAACCATCTGATTACAATTCAAATTCATAAATGCCAAACTCATTTAACTTTAAACGGACACTACCATTAAACTCAGGGAACAACCGACGGTAGTTTTCTTTAACCGCTAATAAATCAAATTGATTGCTAACTTGTACAACTTCTTCACAATTGTCATAGTCCAGGTGAGCAATACCAACAGAAATTTCTACGGGCTCTACATCAGGATTGGTGATAATACTATCAACATAAACACTCACATCATGAGTACCGCACCCGCCGTTTACTTCCGTTTTAACAGTTAGCATATCCCCATTAACTTCGGCTTCAACCAATTTAAATGGATCAGATAAATAGTCGGTTACAGCCAATGGAACAACTCTGACAGGTTTGCTATGAAGTGTCGCTACATTTTCTAAGTTTTCACACTCACTGGTTAAAGCCACTAAAGCATTTTGAGAATGAGCAACACAAGAGTTAGAAAAGGTTTTATATACATCGGTTTTACATGGTGTGGTCACACACACATTAACAAATGGCTTTTTGGCACAAACTGGCGCATATTCTTCTGTACAAGCTTCATTACAAACTAAATCCAACTGTGAACTTAGTGAGCAACCTTGCTCGCCAGAACTTGTTATCTCCAGTCGATATAGACCTTCGTCAACGGTTAATTCATGATTGCCATCTTTTGTGATGGTATGAGTTGAGCCATTAATCGACTCGATTAGGTCCACAGGGGCAGTTAAACCAGTTACTTTAACTATTACCTTTTGTTTACCTTTAGCAGACTCATCAGAATCACTCGAACTACAAGCAGTAAAAATTAAACAAAGTATAACGGGTGTTATCAGTTGCACTATTTTCATTGAAGCCACCTTTTGAAGGTTAGGTTTTATAGTAAAAATATACACACTTAAATGCTAACTAAGAAGTAATGAAATTAAGGAAGGTTGTGAAAAACTGTAAGCTTTTGAATAAAGCTCATATGGCTTAGAAAAAGTAAATATTGTTAACTCGTTACTTATACCCGTTCTACTTAAAAGTCGATTATTGACTAAGATAAAGCAGCAATTAATACATCAAGCTATATACTTTATTTTATTAAAATAATGTGAATATATTCCATTCAATTAAGTTCTATCTATGCGATACTAACTTTGTATATTAAATTAACTTACATGCGCTTCATGAGTTTTATTTCGTTAGGAGGCTGTAAATTTATTGAGGCAATCACGATGAAGCAATCTTGTAAAATTTTTTTTAGCATATGTGTAAGCAGCTTATCGCTAAGCGCAAGCTCACAAGCTCTGTCTTTTTGGCAAGTGCCCTCTCAACCAAAAGCAATTTACAAACCTGAAAACTCGTCCAAGCAATATGTAGGCGAAAAACACTACCGATTAGATATTTCTGGTTTAGAACAACAACTACTAATAGTTAACTCAAATAGCCTAAGTCAACCCCAAGATGCTGACAAAATTGTGACTATACCACTACCCAATGGAAAAACCGTTCGCTTTTCTTTAACTCCTTCATCAATTATGGAAAACGCATTAGCGAAGAAATATCCGTCAATTAAAACATATGTCGGTACGCAAATTGACAACCCTAACCATCAAGGGCGATTTGATATCACACCGCATGGTTTTCATGCAATGTTTAACTATCAAGAACAACGAATATTTATTGACCCAATCCATTTAGGCGATAGAGAAAGCTATCGAGTTTATGATTCAAACAAGGCCATTGATTTACAAGGTGGATTTAAAGAAAACGTAGAAGCCCTTGAAACACAACAATTATCAAAAAAAACACACGCTAATCAAAAAGTCGACTTTGGTACAGAGCTAAGAACCTACCGAATTGCCGTTAGTGCTGCCGGTGAATACACAGCTTTTCATGGTGGCACCAAGGAACTTGGACTGGCGGCAATTACCACAGCGATCAACCGAATCAACCTGGTGTATAACAAAGATGTTGCCGTCAACTTGATTTTAGTTGCTAACAATGATCAAATTATCTATACCGATGCTAGCAGCGATCCTTTTGCTAATGATGCTTCGGGTGATATATCGACTAACCAAACGGTTATTGATAATAACATTGGCTCTGCTAATTATGATATTGGTCATATTTTTAATACTGGCGGCGGTGGTTTAGCAGGTCTTGGTGTGGTTTGCGGAACTCGTAAAGCCCAGGGAGTTACTGGTAGTGGCAACCCAACTGGTGACTCATTCAATATCGACTATGTGGCTCATGAAGTTGGTCATCAGTTTGGCGGATATCATACTTTTAACGGCTCAGCATCAAGTTGCAGTGGAAACAGGAGTGGCAGCGCAGCTTTTGAACCTGGTAGCGGTTCGACAATTATGGCCTATGCTGGAATTTGTGGCAGCCAAAATGTTCAAAACTTTTCTAATGATTATTTTCATGGTTATTCTATTGAACAGTTTCGCAACTTTATCACCAATGGCAGTGGTGCTAGTTGTGGTAGCCTATCTCCCTTAAATAACCAAGTTCCTACAGCCAATGCGGGGAATGATGTCACCATTCCAGCACAAACCCCTTTCCAACTCACAGGCAGTGCTAACGATGCCGACGCTGGAGATACCGCGAATCTGACTTATATTTGGGAGCAGAGGGATCTAGGCCCAACAACATCAAGCCCTGGCGGGATGATTGATGATGGCCAACGCCCACTCTTTCGCTCTTACGAACCGACGACCAGCCCCACTAGAATTTTTCCTAAACTAAGCACAATTGTTGCTGGTAAATCTTCTGTATTTGAGGTACTACCAACAACCAACCGTGAGATGAACTTTCAACTAACGGTTAGGGATGGTCGTGGTGGTGTCGCTCAAGATATGGCTAAAGTAACGGTTGATAACAGTGCTGGTCCTTTTGTTGTCACCGAACCTTCAACAAATATTAATGCAACAGGAAGTATGACAACTAACGTTACATGGAATGTCGCCAACACCGACACAGGAACGGTTAATTGTTCTCTCGTTAATGTTGCCGTATCGGTTGATGGTGGTGTTAATTTTGAGACAATGCTCAGTAATACAGCCAATGATGGACAGGCCGATGTAACCATGCCAAACGTTGATACAGTTCAGGCCAGAGTGAAAGTTGAATGTAGTGATGAACGATTTTTTAATATTTCACCAACTAATTTTTCAATTACACAATCAGGGGTTCCATCAATCACAGGACAACAAACGCTTAGTACAGATGAAGAGCAAAATTTAACGATTACTTTAGCTGACTTAATAGTTAACGATATTGACAACAATTACCCGCAAGACTTTACATTAAACGTTATCGATGGAGATAACTATACCGTATCTGGCGCAACGATAACTCCCGATGAAGACTTCAATGGTGATTTATCCGTTCGAGTGACAGTGAACGACGGTGAGTTTGATAGTCCAGAGGCTGCAATTATTGTCACTGTTAACCCTGTTAACGACGCACCAATCATTAGCGATGCTAACAACTCTCTCGACTTCGACGAAGACACCAGTTTTGAACTCCCCATTAGTGTCGTTTCTGTCACCGATGTTGATAGCAACAGCTTTACTTTACAAATAGCTGATGGTGAAAACTACAGCTTTAATGGAACAGAAATTACCCCTAGCGCTAACTTTGAAGGCACTTTAAACATTAACCTGACAGTGAGCGATGGCGAACTCAATAGTAACCAGTTGAGTATTAGCATTAATATAACCTCCATTAATGATGCGCCCGAAGCAAATAATGACACATTAAGCGTTGCCCAAGATTCCAGCAACAATAGTTTATCCGTTTTAAACAACGACACTGATGTCGATATCGGCGATCAGCTGACGATTAATAGTGTTAATTATACGGGCTCAGGTGCTTTATCAATAGCAACAGGCGGTGGCTCTCTAAACTATGCACCCAAAGCAGGATTTTCAGGACAAGAATCGTTCACTTATACAATCCAAGACTCCGATGGTCTCCAAGCTACAGCCAGCGTAACAATTAATGTCACTCAAACAGCAAAAAGCGGCGGTGGCTCTCTATTTTATAACTTGATACTTATTCTAACCTTAATCGGATTAAGAAAATGCCAACCAAAAAAGAAGTAACAACGTTCAATAAATCTTTAATTTTAGTCGGGCTACTGTCATTAACAGTAGCCTGTAAACAAGAGAGCAAACCGACATCTGATGTTAATGCTGAACAACCAACCAGTTCTACAGAAGTAGTAGAACTCAACAAAACCTACGATCAAGAAACTCAAAATGCAATTTCACAATTACGTTGGGTTGAACAATTTGATTTAAAAAGCGAAGTAGCCAACTCAATAAAACAAAAGGACTTTCGTTTGCTCGTTATTGCTAAGAGAGGACCTAATGTTCCTGGTATTGAATTAAATCAGCAAGCATCACTCAAAAGCAGCTGTGGTGAAAAATATTTAGAAGGTATTGGTGATGTCCTGTTTGGCGATGCACACAAAAAACTTTATGATAAAGCCATTCAATTAGCATCAGAATATAATAGGCTGGTAGCACCACATTGTGAAGAAACTATTACAACAAAATAACTTTGAACCTTCAAAGCCTTTATACCAATAACAGTTAGCCAGTTGAATACTTAATATCAATTTGCTAACTTTTTACTATTACTCATGATTCTTGTCAAAATTAATTCATCACCTAATTAATTAGGTGATAGTTCAGTACAGAATAAAAACTCGTAGCCATACTTTAAAAAGTTCAAATATAGGTAGTGAAATAATGGATAAATTTTACCAAAGAACAATACAAGCCGATCTCAAAGATGAACGAGACTTCCTTTTTTCCGACAAACACCAATTAGATTCGTTAGACAAACTCCCAAACATAGTCGACTTACGAAATAAAATGCTTTCTCCTATTATCGATCAAGGGCTTCTGAATTCATGCTCGGCCTGTGCTTTATCTGTTGCGATGGAGGTTCACTTGGAACAAGAAGGTAAACATTTTGATAATAATGGAAATCAAAGTGTCAACGCATCAGCAATGTATATTTATTATTATGAGCGTTATATAGAAGATAAATTAAACTCAAATGCAGGTGTTTATATTCGTGATGGTTTAAAATCTTTGGCTAATAATGGTGTTTGTAGTGAAAGCTACTGGCCCTATTCAAGTCCCCCCATACCATCAGAGATCAATACACTAATACAAAAAGGCGATGAAGCTGCGTTGATGCAAGCCGTAGCCAATGCACAAAAAAATAATCAAGCAACAATTCAGAAAATACTAGCCGAAAAACCTTCACCAGAAGCCATAGCACAAGCTAACTCATTTAAGGTACCAAACTACTTTCAACTTTCTATCAGCGAAGGCATCAATGAATTGCGATATTGTTTATCAAAAGGGAGCCCTTTTATTTTTGGTATTAATGAACCAGAAAGTTTTTTTATTACCCCTTCTTCAGGAAAAATGGCATTACCAACAGCAACAGAAACAAGACTAGGCGGCCACGCATTATTAGCCGTTGGTTACGATGATAACCAACAAACCTTTATTGTTAGAAATTCTTATGGAAAAAACTTTGGTGACAATGGTTATTGCTATATGCCTTACGACTTTATCACCGGCACGTTTTTACAAAATGGAAAAGAAACCAATAACACTTTTAGTTTTTGGTGTTTATTAGCTTGTGATTAAATTATACACTATTAGCTAAATAAGCGTTATTCCAATTAACTCAAAATTTTAAATCCTGTTATTTAACTTGTTTCTGACTATTGGCTGGTTGTAGTTTGAATGAAAAATTAGAACCTTTTCCAGGTTTTGAAACCAGCTTTATTTTTCCACCATGAAGCTCGACAATATCTTTACATATTGATAAACCTAACCCTATACCACCATGATCTCTTGTATTACTACCATCAATTTGGGTAAATGATTGAAAAATATCTTTTTGAAGATCTTTTTCTATTCCAATGCCATTATCAATTACCGCAACAGTCACTTGCTCGTTTTCTAGTGTAAAACTAATTTTAACTTCTTTTGCTTGTGAAAATTTGAGAGCATTATTGAGTAAATTATGCAACACTTGACGAATTCTATTTTGATCAGCAAACACCTCTATTAATTGCTCTTTTGACTCAATAGTAATTAATATATTATTTTCACTAGCCATAGGTTGCAACAATCTTTTTTCTTGCACAGCCAAATCATAAATATCAAACACTTCTGGATTAAGCTTATATTGTTTGCTTTGCAACTGTGAAAAATCAAGCAAATCATCAACCAGGAATTTTAGCTGTTTACCACACCGGTGAATAACTTCTAATGACTCTTTAGATTCCTCAGATGTGATATCATCGGGCGCCATCTGTAGTAAATCACAGAGTCCAATTATTCCGTTTAATGGTGTTCGTAATTCATGTGATGTATTTGCTAAAAACTCGTTTTTCAAACGATCAAGCTCTCTTAAACGAATATTAATATCACGCTGTTTTCTATGTTGTTTCTGTGTATTAATAACATAAGTCGCCAGTATCGAAAAAATAAAAACGCCATACAGCGTATAAGCCCACCAAGTTTTCCAAGGCGCGGGCAATACATTAATTTTTAACGATTTACCTTCTTCATTCCAATAACCATCTCCATTACTGGCTTTTACTCGTAAGACATATGAACCGGCTTCAATATTGGTATAAGTAGCACGTCGATTATTTGCATCAGTATAAATCCAATTTTCATTTTCTCCTTCAAGCTTATAAGCATATTTATTATTCATGGGATCAGCATATTGAAGCGCAGCAAACTCAAACGTCACCAAGCTTTCTCTATGGCTTAAAGTCAACTCATCTAATTCATTAACAGCTTTAGCTAATGAAAATTTTTTCGTGCTAGCTTTTTCATTATTTTTTCGAATCGGTACAGATTGATTAAACAAAAGAAAGTCGGTAAAAACAACACTGGGTACGCGCTTATTATCTTTTATGTCTTTAGGAAAGAAACGATTAAAACCATTGACACCACCAAAAAACATTTCGCCATTAACACCTTGATAATAAGCATTGGCATTAAACTCATTGCTTTGTAATCCGTCTTTTTCATTATAGATTTTAAAACTTTTAGTTTCCGGGTTAAAACGAGAAAGGCCTTTGTTTGAACTAAGCCAAAGGCTTCCGTTTTCGTCTTCTAATATTCCATAAAGACCATCGTTTGCTAATCCATCCTTCTCTCTATAGTGAATAAATTTACCTGTTTTTCTATCCATTAAGTTCAAACCACCACCATAAGTCGCTACCCAAAATCTATTTTTGCTATCTTCAAAAATAGACATGACATGATCATGACTCAAACTGTCACTGTTATTGATAATATGCTTATACTGTGTAAACTGATTCGTGTCAGATTCATATCGACTTAACCCGGCTCCAGTTCCAACCCAAAGTACGCCTTCACTGTCTTCAAAAATAGACCAGATATCATTGTGACTTAAACTCGTTGTACTCGAACGATCTAACTTAAAATGCTCAAACTTTTGCTCTTTTCTGTTGTAGCGATTTAATCCACCTCCCCAAGTTCCAATCCACATATCACCATTTTTATCTTCAGTAATTGATAAAATATTGTTATGGCTAATTGAGTTTATATCATCGGGGTTATTTTTAAAGTGCACAAATTTTTGGGTTGTAGGGTCATACAGGTTTAGCCCTCCACCATAGGTTCCAACCCACACCATTTCTTTTGAATCTTCATAGAGATAAAAAACTTTATTGTCACTTAAACTATTGGGATTTGATGGTTCATGTAAAATAGCAGTAAACTGCTCAGTAACAGCATCATAAATATTAATACCACCGCCGACAGTACCAATCATTAAATTGCCATTTTTATTTTGATTAAACGACGTCACCAAATTATGATTTAAGCTTTCTGGCTTAGAAGGTTCTTTTTTAAAATGGTTAAATTGAGCTGTATGAAAATCATATTTACTCAAACCACCACTCCATGTGCCAACCCATATCCCTAAATTACGGTCTTCATAAATCGATAAAATATCATCATTTTGTAAGCTATATGAATTTGTTGCGTCATGCCTATAACTTAGAAAACGATTCATCTTAGGGTCAAATCGGTTTAATCCTTCTTTAGTGCCTACCCAAAGTTCACCTCTTGAACTTTCAAAAACAGCTTTAATATTATGGTGACTCACACAAAGAGAGCTAGAAGGGCATTGTTTTATCGTAGTAAATATTCCTGTTTCCTTATCAAGCTTATTTAATCCATCTTCAGTTCCAATCCAAAGAGCACCATTTTTATCTTCAATAATAGCACTAACGTTATCATTGCTTAAGCTGCCTTTTACAGAGTCTTTATGACGAAATGAAACAATATCACCAGTCTTTAGATTTATTTTTTTTAAGCCATCTCCTCTTGTACCAACCCATAAAATATCCTTTTTTTCTTCCCAAATAGTACTAACATGAACAGCTTTACTCTGCCCTGAATGAGACTTATCATTAATAGCAAATAACTCAAACTGTTCTGTCTTACGATCAAATAGGTATAAACCAACAACGGTAGCCACCCAAAGGTTGTTTGCAGAATCTTCATAAATATATGAAATATGCTTGTCGTTTAAGCTATCTATATTTGAATTATGGTGTGTAAACCGTTTGAAGTTTCCAGATTGCACATCATATTGATTTAAACCACCATCGCTGGTGCCAATCCAAAGTAGTTTATTATGATCTTCAAATAACGCTGTAATATTGTTACCGGAAATTGAAGAAGGATCATCTGGGTTATGCCGAAAAACCTTGAATTCATAACCATCATATCGATTTAAACCATCTGCGGTTCCAAACCACATAAAACCATTAGAGTCCTGAAAAATAGCTGGTGCAGAGCTTTGAGAAAGACCTTGTTCTACTGATAAGTGTTCAAACTGAATAGAGGGTGCGCTAGCTAATATGCTCAACGGAAAAAATAACAAAAATAATAAATTGACTAAACGCATATTTAATATTTAGCTAAATAAATCAAGAGGATAGCCAAAGCATACCTGAATCTTACAAATAAGGCTCATTAATTTTGAAAAAAATACCTAACTTTTCTTCTATCGGTTAAAAATTTACTCTGTAAAAGTCTAAAAAGTATCCATTACTTGCTCATATAACTAACAAAACCAAGCTATACTTATCCACAGGTAAAAGCTTTCTACACTTGACAGATAATCTATTTGTTTTCTATGATGCAGCCTCTTCATATAAATTATGTCAAGCTTTAACCTTGGGCGTTTATGGTTCAATAACACCCATCAAATTATTTATTAAAATAACTAGAAATAGGAGATTTAAACATGGAATACAATACAAATTCAGATCGACTTCACAAGGAACAAATAATTAATAAAGGTGAACTAAGTACAGAGCAGGTGAAAGCAATTGATGGGCTTTCGACAGAAGAAACTGAACAATTAATTTCAATTCACAAGAAATTAAGCGGTGGTGGTGCACCAGATAAAAGCACAATTGTTGGGGTTCCACTTTAAAATAAATAACAGATAATAAAACATTTACTTATACTATAAGCCAATAAAACTCGTTTTATTGGCTTATTTAATTTAACTACATAAAGTTATCTTTTATTAGAAAACAATAATAATAAGCAGAATAGCAGTCCCAATTATTTTCTGCTAAAACTGAAATGGAAATCGCTTTTTATGAATCAACAAACTTCAGAAACGCCCTACTTTGATCAACTCACTACTAATCTCAGTTTCATGAGTACTCGCACATTTCAAAGTAACATTACTTTTCGTAATCACCCGCAATTAACAGCAATTTGTCCCGAGTACATCTACACCAGTTATTGCGTTGCCAGTTCAACAGTGCCGTTAATGGAAGAAACTTTGCGCTGTGCACAACTCATTCAAGATGATCCTGTCTGTGAACCTCTAAGTAATTACTTACGTCAACACATCGAAGAAGAACGTAACCATGATGAATGGGTGATGAGAGACTTAATGGCTCTAGGTATGACTCGCTCAGAAGTAATCTCCCGTATGCAACCACCTAATATAGCCACTCTAATTGGTTCACAGTATTATTGGGTACGCCATCATCACCCGATCGCCTTTATGGGTTATATTGGTACGATGGAAGTGTATCCTCCGACAGTTGAATATGTTGAAAAATTAATTAAAGACTCTGGATTACCAGCAGCAGGATTTGAAACTTTAATGATGCATGCCAAAGTCGATATTGCCCATCGAAAAGACATTATTAATTTACTCAATACACTACCATTAAAGCAGTATCATAAAACAGCAATAGAGATGAGTGCTTTTCATACATTGCGGTACATGGCTTTAATTATGGAAGACATCTGTAATACTTTTCCGGATAAAAAAGCAGTTTAAAAGATTGGTATTGATGCCCCAATGACTTTCTAGTATCAAAACTCATTAACAATCTGAAATAAAAATTAACTAACAGCTCATTTATATTTCATCTCATGCATATTGGCTAAATATGCATGAGATACAAAACGCATACGAGCTAACTCATTGGTTTACGACGAATCAATAAAACCATATAAATCAATAACAGCCAAAGCGCACCTGTTGCACCACCACCACCGCTACTGCTTGTTTCTGGTGTTGCAACCACTTTGGGAGTAACAGTAACACTAACAGACTCAGTTGTTGTACGATTTAAAGCATCTGTTATAGTCAGACTAAAAGTCAAAGTACCGACAACTGCATTGGTAACAGATGCATTTAATTGCGTTGCATTAGTAATTGGAACAGTCGTTCCTCCTGTTTGTTGCCACAAATAACTAATGATCTGATTACCATTTTCGGTCACTATTGCCGTTAAATTGAAACTGCCACCTTCTTCAATGCTATTAATTGCTGGTATTTCTATAGTAGCTGGAGTGATCGTTTCACTTACACTACCGGGATCAACCACAGTGCCATTTGCTGTACCATCACTGTCATTCGCACCACCATCTTCAATAAGCATCATCACACACCAGTGTCCCGCAGCCAGCCCTAATTGATAGTCCAGCGCACCAGGTGATGGGCATACGCCTTGTGCGCCAGCGGCGGAATATAATTTATTTTTGCTGTCCACAACAAAATCTTGCCACCCATTGACAGGATCTAATTTTCTATAAACCGCATTGTCAGGTATCGCTTGTTGCAGTGGAATAACTAACTGAACAGAACCACCGACAATAGGTAAGTTTTTCATTTCAAAATCAAATAAACCGCCGATATGGTGGTAGTAAGTGTCTACCCCATGTTGACCAAATAACTCGCTATTTTCTAACGTCTCCTCATTGACCAACGCTCCTGCTTCATCAGCACCTAAGGCAACCGCGCCTAAAATTAATCGAATACCTGCTTCAGCCTCCATAAGATAAGAAACGTCACTATTACTGTTATTAGTTGCAACTAATTCTTGCAATAAATGGCTTGAATTGATCGCATCCAAATAATCAGGAATACCATCTAAATCGCTATCTTGAAACCCTTCAACAGAATCAATCACGCCATCTCCATCGGTATCTGCGGTTGTTGATAAATTCGGCGCATTTGCTAAAACATGCAAGCTAATTTTTTCCGTTGTCGATAAATTAGGAGAGCCATCATCACTAACCACGACACTTTTCTTATAAACACCAAGTGGAACGCTAGCCGGATCAAAAGTCAGCGCATAGGTATTTGGATCAATACTAATGACTGAATTATCAGTCCCACTCCAATTAACAGTATGTTGATCATTCAGGTTAGGATCAGCAATATCTACATAAATAGTCACAGGCCCATCAGTCCAAGTCACACTGGTAACAGGCTTACCATTTTGCACAGCATGTAAGTTCACTTTAGGCACAATGTTAGCCGAGCTGATATTAATATTGTGTTGGCTATTAGCACCTAAAACGGCATTAACTGGAGTACCTAAATTAATCGTTAACTGCTCATCACTTTCAGTTTGTCCATCATCTAATATGTGAATACTAACCTGCCCGGATAATCCTTCTTCAATTAGCAAACTGGCTGCCACCAAATCATGGTCATCGGCATTAGCAGTCCCACTTAAAGTAAAGGGGATTTGCACCGGATAATCTGCGGCTTCGCCTGACAAATGCATATCAACAATAATTGTATTACCTTCAGTTGTCAGTTGAGAACGACTCAATAATACCTGTGGCCTCACTCTGATCAATTGAGTAGCCACCGTTTTATTACCAGCCTGATCTTCCGCTTGCCAATCCACCAAATGGAAGCCGGATTTTAAATATTGACTACCCAGTAAACTCACTTCAACCGAACCATCAATATTATCGGTTGCACTCACATTTGCCGTTGGTATAGCCGTTAGAACTCCCGTCGCATCCATTGTTATTTCAGTATCCAAATTAATCACAGGCGGTTCTTTATCATTTGCATTCAAATATTCATCAAGATTTAAAATACCGTCATCATCTCTATCTTCGCTGGCATCACTGGCATCATTGGGATCAAGAGCATGATCGACTTCCCAGCCATCGGGCATACCATCATTATCACTGTCATTATTATTGGGATCAGTCAGATGATTAAATTCCTCACGATTCGTTAATCCATCGTTATCCAAATCTTCAATTGCATCGGTTGGATCTTGAGGGTTTAATGCATGCTCTATCTCCCAATAATCAGGCAAACCATCTCCATCACTATCAATCACATTATCTTCAGCAGAGGTTGTAAAAATAACCATTTCACTGATAACCGCACTACCGACAGCATTAAAAAGAGTGACTTGTGCATAATAAATAGTTGCCGGCTCTAAACGAACCAGGTTGACCTCATGTGCTTTCGTCGCATACGCATTTGATTCTTTTTCTAAGAGCGCATCAATATTGGTCGCATAACTTACCTGAGCAAATGTATAGTCAGTGGTACGCCAATTGAGCAATGCAGTATTCTTAGTAATATTACTTACCAATGGCTGTACACTAAACTCTGGCGCAGCCAAATCATTCAACACCCCCGAATTGAATTGAACAAGGGAACTCTGTGTACTTTCTCCGATGACATTAACCAGTCGATAACGCAGTTCATAATTAGTGTTTGCTAGCAAGTTGGTAAGCAGAATAAAGTGCTCGAACTGTGGTTTTAAATCACCAACCTGCTGCCACCGAGTTTCCCCGGCTATTCTATAACTTAATTCCACAGCAGTTAATTCATTAGTCACTAAACTGACTGTCGCCATTTGCCCAAATCCATTAATAACAGGACTACCAACAATAGTTGGCACTAACTGACTTGGTTGAATGACTGATTTTCCTGAGAGCAATGCCCCAAAATTACTAGCCAGATTGTCTGTTCCAATCAACATTGCAGACTGTTGAACTTTAGTTTGAATGGTAGATTCAACTTCTTGACTTGCCATAAAGCCATGATGATCCGTTGAATAAACAGTACATGTGTAATTGCTGTTTGCAACTAAACTTGTCAGAGTCAGTCGGTGCTTCTTGCTTCGCTTGCTGTGGCTAACTTCTAAGGTGGCCCCAGCCCCAACACAAATTAAACGACCATCGGCATTCACATCAGTGATCCAACTAACGGTGATAGAGCTGTTAGTTACTTCATCAACCACCACATCTTGCATAAAGTGTGGAACCCCTTGATGACCACGCTTCTTGGAAATAAATGACATCACTTCACTAACGGTTTGGTTACCCGATGCATCTTGTGAACGGACTTGGAAATAATAAACAGTCTCAGGCTCAAGTCCGGTAATCGCTAAATTATGTTGCGTCTTAAGTGCCTCATTCTTGCTCTCGATTCTATCCATTGACTGTGGCGATGTGCCAATGGCAACAACAGTTGTCGCAGGTTCATCAGTCGACCAACGAATTACAACACTCTGGTGAGTAATATTTTGAATTAACGGATTGCCAACAATCACAGGTGGCTTTGTATCAGGCGCAGCCAAAGTCGTAAAATTAATTGGTAAACTTAAGGTTGGGCCATTACCTTCAGCATCAGTAGAAGAAACCGTTAGTGTATAAGTTGTTTCTGGCGTTAGGTCTGTTAGCTGCATTGAATGCTCAACGACCAACCCATTATCAGTTACCACATGATAAGAAGTTCCATCATTGTAAGACACTCCGCTATTAGCAGGCTCGTCAGTAAGCCATATCACTGTCGCTTCGGTATCTGAAATATCTATGACAAATGGTAATAGTAATATTTCTGGCGGCGTTGTATCTTGTACTGGCAACGTAGTCACTACCTGCGGAATACTCAAAGTCGGTCCATTACCTTCTGAGTCAACAATACTCACTGTAACCTCATAAGGTGTATTTGGGGAACGATCGGTAATTACAACTTGATGACACACTGCTAGTGTATCCAAATTAAATGTCGTATCGTCAACGGTTATATTGCCAGTAACAGCCTCATCTGCACAAAATTCAACAGTAAATTGGTCTTGTGTAATCTCTTTAAAATTAGGGCCACTAATAAATTCCGGAGCTTTATTATCAGGTGCGGCTAAAGTTGTAAAGTTACCACTACGCGTTTCAGAAGGCCGCATTTCTTTATCAACCGAATGAACCTCAGCCGTATAGAAAGTCTCAGGCGTTAATCCTGTCAACACAATACTATGCTGGGTCGTTAGTTGATCATCTTGATAAGTTAATCCATTCGATAATTCACAAACACTCGTGCCAGGCTTGTCCGTTAACCATTCAACCACTGCCGATGTATCGGTTATCCACTTAATATAAGGGCCGGCGATTATTTTAGATATCGCACCTTCATAATGAGGAAGGAAAATATCTTCACTGGCTTCTTGATCTAAATTATGACTAACACGAGTAATCGCAAATCCCGAATTTAATGGTGGATTAACAGAAATATCAGTCTCTTGATGAGTAAATAACGCAAAACCAAATAAGCCATTGGCATCTGATAACGCATTGCTACCAGTAATATCACCACTATTTTCCAAATAATAACTAATGGAATTGTCCGCCACCGCATGATCAGCACGTAACTTAACCCCCGGAACAGGAACACCATTAATGTCTAGCGTTTTGCCTGAAAGTACAGACATAGGCATTGTAACGTTCACTTGTGTGTTGCTGCTCACATCAATGTTTTGAGGCAAATAATAAACTGCCGCATAATCTGGCACAGGATAGGCAGCCGTTACTGGCGCGCCATTAACTGAGTTGACAGGCTGTAAATAAGGTCTCAACCGATAACGTCCCGGTGCAACTTTAAACTCGAAATAACCAGCCGAGTCAGTTACCGTTGGTACATCGGCTAATCGGTGATTGGTTTGCTGATGAACCGTGATTAATGTGTTATCAATCACATTCCCCTGAGCATCTTTAAGATAACCCGACAGTGTTAATGATTGTGCTAAAACAAATGTATCAGTCGTGTCTGTTGATATTTGGTAGTCACTTGCTTTAGTAGTCGCCAAGGTTCGACTTGAAGCAGGAGGAACAAAACTGATATCCATTTTCTGATCGGTGAATAGTGCAACCGAAAATTGCCCGCTAGCATCAGTTCTTGCATGCGTATCAGCAGAACGTCCCTGATTTTCAAGGTAGTAATGAGTCTCTGAATTACCATTAACTTGATGCTCAATATGACTAATAACAACTTTGGCATTAGCGACAGGAACCCCATTAGCATCTTCTGTTGTACCATTCAGAATAGCCAGTGGCAAAACCACATCTTGTACTGTATTGCCCGCCACTATAATATTTTCTTGAGCATAAACAACGGTTGCATAATCAGGTAAAGGATAAGTTGGTTTTTGTCCATTACTTTGTGCACTTGAACCAAGCGGATTTAATTCAGGTTTAAGTTTATAAGTACCAGCTTCAACTTGAAATTGAAATGCGCCGTTGATATCGGTAAAAACCTGACCCACTTGAGTGCCACCATTTTGCGCATGTAAACTAACCTTAGTATGATCAATCGCTCTACCCTGTGTATCAAGTAATCGACCACTCAAACTAACCCCTTCAATCAGGTTAAAAGTTTCGTTCGTATCAGACGTTAAACTGTAACCG
The DNA here is from genome assembly GCF_052495765.1 of Aliikangiella litoralis. The sequence continues at coordinate 4,778,576 of NZ_CP199292.1, forward strand.
CTAACAGTGGTGACCGCTAAATCAGAGCGATTCGCTGGTGGCGTTAATAAAATATCCATTGGTTGTTCGGTAAATATTGCCACTTCAAAATTACCTGATGCGTCAGAAACCGCATTGCTCTGCGTATCAGTCGCATAATTTTCTAAATAAAAACTTTGCTGATTTGACTCAAATAAATGTCTGATAGATAAACCAGCGCCTGCCACAGGATTCCCCAAGTGATCACGAGTTTGACCTGAAAGTATGGCTAGCGGCAACATGACATCAAGCTGTGTGTCCGCAGTGACTGCAATATTTTGAGTCGCATGAAATATCACAGCAAAGTCAGGCACCGGGTAAGTTGGCATCGACACAGCATTACCAATATCAATCAAAGGCCTTAGCTTGTAGGTTCCGGGAGCCACCAAAAACTCAAAATAACCATTGGCATCAGTGGAAATTCGATTGCCCACTTGGTTGCCTGTCGTTTGTGTATGCAAACTCACTTGTACGTTATCAATCACGCGATTTTGGCTATCTTTCAAATAACCAGAAAGCTTTAACCCATCACCAATGAGCGTAATTAAATGCATAACATCTTTGTTATCCACTCGAATAGGTTGTAATGGTGTACTGCTAAATTGAGTATTAGTCGGAGGGGTAACGCCAATATAATAATCACCCGCAGTCACATACTTAAACAAGTAAGTTCCATCAGCAGGCGTAGTCACAGCCCTTAAAAAGACTTGCTGATTATCATAGATTGCAACAATAGCCCCTTCTATCGGACTACCTTCGCCAGAAATAACGCCTCTTAAATTAATGCCCGTTTGTTCTGGCGGCGGTGGTGTAATAATTTCTGGAATATCACACGCATCACCAATACCATCACCATCGGAGTCAAGTTGATCAGTATTGGGAATCGCCGGACAATTATCAACATCATCTAAAACATTATCATCATCATAATCATTGTCGGATCCAACGGGTGCATCACAGGCATCTCCAATACCATCACCATCTGTATCTAATTGATCGGCATTAGGCGTAACAGGGCAATTATCGACATCATTTAATACTCCATCTTTATCAAAGTCATTGTCAGTGATATCGTCATTGAAATTATCACAAGCATCGCCAACATTGTCATTATCACTATCTAATTGATCAGGGTTCGGTATCAATGGGCAGTTATCAATATCATTGATAATGCCATCTCGATCAAAATCATTATCAGGGTGAGTAGTCATAAAGCTGACAATCTCACTTTGTGTCATTTTGCTTTCAATATTGAATGCATCAACTTGCAAATAATAAAGCGTATTCGCTTCAAGCCCCGTCAGATCAACACTATGAGATTCCAACAACAAGTTGTCAGCCTGACTATACAGTAACTCTGTCGCAGATTTTCCATAGCGCACATTACCAGAGGAGGCTTCTTGTGTTCGCCAGCTAACTGTTGCACTGTTTTCAGTAATATTGCTAACTACAGGTTGCAGTGTAAAGATGGCATCTTTAATGGTTTCTGGTGCAATCGTATTAAAACTACCGCCTAAGCACTGAGAACTATTTCCAGCAAGATCGGTTAAGGTTATTTCATATTCATAAGTAGCTTCTGAAAGTAGCCCCGTTAACAGCAAAGAACCATTTTTAGTCGGCGTTAAAGAACCGCTTTGAGACCACTCAGACGCTCCAACAAGCCGATAATTAATCTCAGCGGTAGTTAACTCATCTGATCCCCAAGTAATTTGAGCACTATCAACAAATCCAGTAGCCGATGAGTCACCAGCACAGACGGGGGGAGTGGTATCTGGAATATCACTCGTCGTTCCTCTTAGGCTAGCACTCACTTGATTACCATCAATATCTGACGAATAAACACGACATTGATAAATCGTGCTCGCTTCTAACCCTGTTAAAGTGAGTAAGTGGAACTTAACCATTGCATCATCACTGACTTCATAAGTGATTTTTTCAACCGGTGGAGGCGGTGGTGGCGGATTAATCTCTGTGCCTGCATCAAACTCAATATTGAGTAATAAATTAGGCGAACCATTTAAGTTACTAATTTTACCTGAAGTAGCAAACCCTGTAATACCTGCATCAACCTCAGCAGGGGTTGACTGAGGATGTGCCTGCAAATATAAAGCAACCGCTCCGGCGACATGGGGCGCCGCCATCGATGTACCACTAATTGTGTGAGTCCCCCCGTTACTCCAGGTGGAAGTGATGTTTGAACCAGGCGCAAATAGATCAATACAAGATCCCCAGTTGGAAAAACTAGAACGACTATCGTTGGCAGTCGATGAGGCAACAGTAATGGCATCTGGCACTCGGTTAGGAGAACCAGAACAGGCATTAATATTTGAATTACCAGCAGCAACAACAAAAGTCACTCCAGAGGCAATGGCACGATTAACCGCTGCATCAAGTATCGACGAATTACCGCCACCTAAACTCATATTAGCAACCGCCGGTTTAATCGCATTAGCAGTAACCCAGTCAACACCAGCAATCACACCAGAATTAGTTCCAGAGCCATTACATCCCAGTACTCGAATAGCCGTAAGATTAACATTTTTGGCCACCCCCCAAGTTGTACCACCAATGGTTCCAGCCACATGAGTGCCATGTCCGTGACAATCAGATGCATCGGCATCATTATCGACAAAATCCCAACCACTGACTGCACGCCCAGCAAAATCACTATGAGAAGTGAGGACACCCGTATCGATAACATAAGCATTAACTCCGGCTCCCTCTAACTCATAGGTATAATCGCCTGATAGAGGTAAGTCGGTTTGATCTATTCTATCGAGCCCCCAGGTTGCACCGTTTTGAGTGGTAGAAATACTGACGATTTGATCTTGCTCTATCATGGCAATACGAGGATCTAAACGCAGAGTTTGCATTTCTGACGCATTCATTTTTAAGACAAAACCATTGACCGCATTAGAAAATTTCTGAATGACGCTCCCTTTTACATTGGCCGCAATACCAGCCGCCATATTATCAACCGCCTGACGACGAGCTTGTGAAGATTTAGCAGACGACTGACGAGCCAGCTCAGGACTCGCTTGCGATTTAAATAAAACAATATACTGATCTTTAATCGCATTGTGAATATTCGCCAACTTAAGTGGGGCTAATTGAGATTGACTGGTCAATGCAGAACTTTTATTCAATAACACCTGTTCTAATAAACTTTGTTGCGCTCCGGCACTTTGCTCTGCCTCACAAACCAGCCTGCTATCGGAATTAAGGTTAGTCTCCCAACTAACGGTCAATGACTCTGTCGTCGCATTTTCAACATCTGGTCCATTAATAATTTGTAATGTAATTGGCACATCAGCTAATTTTAATGTTTTAAAAGAGTGCACATCACTGGTTACAGTGTTACCCGCTAAATCCGCTGAGGCAACCTGAAAATAATAAAGTGTATCAGCTGATAAACCTGTAACAGGCACTATATGTTTAGTATCTAAACCATCAACACTGAAAGTTTGCCCTAAATTATTTTCATCGGTACCAAGCGATACCAAGTGAGACGATGACTCATTAGTTGTCCATAAGATCAATGCACTATTGGTGGTAATATTTTCAACAAAAGGTCCTGCAATAATTTGTGGGGCGGTTGTATCTGGTAAACCTAAAGTCGTAAATTCAACTGGTGCAGAAGTCATAGGACCATTCCCTGCCCCATCAGTTGATGAAACCGTTAAAGTATAAGTTGTATTTGGTGTTAGCCCGGTTAAATACATTTTATGATTTAACACTAATTCACCACTACTCAACTGGTTAATACTATTTCCATCGGTGTAAGAAACAACGCTATCGGCAGCCTCGTTTGTTGTCCAAGAAACGATAGCACTTGAATCAGTAATATCGGTGACAATCGGTCCTGTAATTTCTGGTGGCTCAATATCCAAATCGAACAAAGTCGTTGCATTAATAGGTGAACTTAAAACCGGCCCATTACCCGCAATGTCAGTAATAGAAGCAACCACTTGATAAGTCGTATTCGGAGTTAACCCCGTCACAACCAATTGATGACAAACACTTGCCGTCGTCAAATTATAATCTGTTGTATCGATAGTAATAATACTAGTGACCGCTTCATCAGCACAAAAAGAAACCGTAAACTGGTTATAATCAATCGCACTGATTAGTGGACCAACAATAAACCTGGGTAAAGTCGTATCAGGTAGTGCCAGAGTTCTAAAATTAGCAGGTAAAGGTGTAGCCGTAAGTCCTTTCTCATCGGTCGATGAAACCATTGTTAAATAGTTAGTATCAGGCGTTAAGTTGGTTAAAATAACCGAATGAGAGGTTGTTAACTGATCGAGTTGAAAAGTGTTCCCACCCGATATTGCTACGACACTATTGGAGGGTTTGTCGGTTTCCCATTCTACAACCGCCGACACATCAGTAATATTTTTAACAACAGGACCTGCAATAATTTTGGGAGCAACCAACTCAACAGGCGGTACTGGTAAAGTGGTAAAACTGATAATGCTGCTACTAATCACAACCCCATTCACATTAAACGCATCCACCTTAAAAAAGTAGGTCGTTCCGGCCTGTAAATCATTAAGAACAAGATTATGGGTTAAAGAAAATAACGGATCTGATTCCGTATTATTTAAAGTGGTATTAGATAAACCATAAAATACTTGTCCACTCGACACTCGCTCAGTTTCCCAATTAATCGTCGCACTATAATGGCCAATATCAGTCACAAATGGCTGAATAGAAAATGCTGGAACAGGTACTTCTGTATCAGCACCAGAATTAAACTCTCCCGTTTGACAAGCAGCACTATTTCCTAATGCATCCGATAAAGTCACCTGGTGCTCATAATCCGTATTAGCTTGTAACCCTGTTAGTAAAACAAAACCTGATTGACTTAAGGAATCGGTCATGTCTTGCATCCAATTTGAATCACCTTTTTGGCGATATTGAATAACCGCCGTTGCGGCTTCATCAGATTGCCAAGTCAATTCAGCAAACGAAACAAAACCTCGAGCGGTCGGGGTCGCGACACATTGTGGCGGTGTCGAATCCACTTCATCATTGCTCTCAACACCAACAACTTTACTAGCAATAACACCATTGATACCTGTTGAATAAATAACGCATCGATATCCCGTATTAAACTCCAGACCAGTCATGGTTAATCGGTGACTCTTAGTCAACTCAACTTTATTCACTTCGCTTTGACCATTCACCGACTCACAAACTAACCGTGAATCCGCATTTAAGTTCGTCTTCCAACTTAATGTCACGCTATTACCCGTCACTCTTTCAACAATAGGGCCAGTCACAATTTGAAGCGTGTTATTCGCCACCTGTGCTTTTGTGGTGAAAGAAAAGAGATTACTAACCGTATGGTTACCTGATAAATCACTTGATTCAGCAGAAAAATAGTAGGTGGTCGAAGGGGCTAAATGAGTTAGCGCAAACTGATGATTATCTGAAAAACTAGAAACCGTTTCTATTCGATCAAGGTTATTTGACTGAGTCCCCAATCGTAATAATGCTGTAGCAGATTCATCAGTTTTCCAACTGATATGTACACTGCTATCGGTAATATCTTGTGCTAAAGGACGACCAATCAATAAAGGAGAATGAGTATCTGGCACAGCCAAAGTGGCAAACTTAACAGCTTGTGAAAGCGCAGGACCATTGCCCGTTGCATCAGTCGAAGAAACTCTTAAATTATAAAGAGTATTGGGCGTTAAGCCTGTTAATAGTACAGTATGATCGGTAGACAAATGCTCATTATTATACACTCTCCAAGCAATACCATCAGAGTAACTAACACCAGATGTAGCTGGCTCATCGGTTTGCCAGCGAACAATCGCAGTGGTATCTGAGACATCAATGACCGCTGGTTGAGTCGTAATGATTGGCGTTTTAAAATCGGCAGCCGACAAAGTGGTCACTGTTTCAATCGAGCTGTTAGTCGGACCATTAGACTGACTATCACTCATACTAGCCGATACTGAATAAACTTGATTAGGGTTTAAACCACTAATCACTCGCTCATGACAAAGCGCGAGCTCATTAAGTAAGTGTACATTGGCATCAACCATAAATTGACCAGTAACTGGCTCATTCGCACAAAATGATAGCGTGAATTGCTCATGCCTGACTTCAGACACTCTCAACATTTGAGTAAATTCTGGTGCACTAGCATCCGCAGAAGAGGTGGTGTTAAAGTTAAGATTAACAGCAGTTGATTGATTGCCTTGCGCATCAGTTGAGTTGACAGAGGCATTATAATTGGTATTTGCAGATAGCCCGGTTACTACAACACTATGCAAGGTCGATAGTCTTCCGTCGGTAAAGCTGCTACCGTTAATATCAACAGAAGCCGTTGTCACTTCATCAGTTAACCACTCAATAACCATCGATGTGTTGGTTATATTTCTAGCATAGGGCGCAATAATTACTGTCGCAGGAGTTTGATCACTAATCGATAACTGTGCATCAAGCGTTTGATCTTGCGTGAGCATATAATCAGACTCAACAACATCAGAAAAACCACTAGAAGCTAAAGGCTTAAAGGTAATATCATATAAACAATCAGCGCTATCTGCATAAAAACCCGAGGCAATACAGATATCAGTTGAGAACATTAACAACTGATAATGACCATCACCATCAGTCACACTACTCTGGTTCAAATGAGAAATACTATATTGTGAAAGCTTTCCCTGCGCCCCTTGTTCGGGCCCAGACCAACTTTTTGATGTTTGCAAATCGACATTAGCGACAGGTAAGCCATTGCTATCAACCACTTGCCCTGTTAACAAAAAGAAATTAAATATACTGTCACGAGTGGTATCTCCGACAACAGAAAAATCTTCAGTTTGAATTAATACTGAATTAGGTGCTCCCACCAATGAAACTTCAGAGGCATTAAAATAAGCCCGTAAAACATAATCACCATCATCAACTGTCCAAGCATATTGGCCGTTAGATGAGACTTTAATAATTTCACCCACATGAGTTAAGTTGCCATTAACCACCTGAAAAATCATGGCGTTAGCGCCTTCAATCGGCGTACCAGCTTTATCTTTAATTACACCAGATAAAACGGCTGCCTGTGTAGCCATACTAAGACAGCTCAAAACGACAGTAAAAAAGCAGGTTTGAACTGTTTGAATCAGTGCCTTACTCATCAATAACCCCATTAAGAATCACTTTAAATATCATAAAACGAAATAGATGAATGACAGGAAAAATTGATAAAAAGAAAAGACTTTCTTTTTAGCAACCCCGCTATCATAAGCATTATTAACGCCCTTAGATCGGTAGCTTTGCGTGCCTGCTCTTTCGAAACAGGTAGCCAACATTTGTTAACTGTGCCAAATAAGAATGAGCTTTTTTATCCATTTTTGAAATGGCAGATAGTTAATTATCGACCATTTTTAGAGAAACATTGGAAAAAATTAAGCTAAAGAGAGAGTTTTTTATTTTTGTTATAAGGAGCAGAGGTAAGTTTACATAAAAGTTATAAAGAAATTAAAAATGAAGTTTATAGCTATCTAATTTAAATATTTAGTGATTATTTAAAGTAGATAACGAATGAATGGAGCGTTTTAAATTTGTATCAAAATAAATGACATGATCAGCTTGTCGAACACTTGAATCCCTATGAGCGATCACTATGATAGTTAACTTTCCCTTTAAACGCGCGAGAGCATTTTGTATTTGAAGTTCATTCTCTTCATCCAATGCACTTGTTGCTTCATCTAAAATAAGTACTTTAGGTTTTTTCAACAACGCTCTTGCCAATGCCAACCTTTGGCGTTCCCCTCCAGATATTCGAACCCCCTTATCTCCAACAATGGTATCCAATCCATCATTTAGATTCTCAACAAAATCTTTTGCCGATGCTTGCTCTAAAGCAAGCCATATTTCTTGTTCATGAATACCTTCTCTTACCCAAGAAAGGTTTTCTCTAATAGATTGATGAAACAAATGAAGTTCTTGAGTTACATAAGCAATTTTTTCACGCCAAATTTTTAGCATTTCTTTTGTTAAATCTTGTTTGGCAACCGTAATCTTTCCACCTGTAGGTATTAACAGCCCGACCAACAAATCGGCGGTCGTTGTCTTTCCTGAACCAGAAGGTCCAAAAAATACGGTTGTTTGATTGGCTTGAATTTTAAAAGATAAACTTTCTAATACATTATCTTTTTTATTAGGGTAATGATAACTAACATTTTGAAATTCAATAATATCACCCTGCTCTGGAATTTCCAGCTTAATCATTTTCAATACAGGAATGACAGTTTCAACATTTTCATTGCATAGGCTGATAGACGACTTTATATCTTCAACTGATGGTAATTCAAATAGCAATTCATGAAATGTATTAATTAGATTTGCTGCGCTTGGTAATAGCCGAGAAAAAACAAATAAAACAATGAGTAAAGTAGAAACGGTTACTTGCAACCAAATGATAGAAACATAAAAAATCAAACTAATAAAAACAACAGAAATGATATTATACAACAACTTTGATTGAGCTTTCGCCACATTGGCTAAAATCACTTGTTTTTCTATTCGATGACTAGCATTTTTCAGCTTTTCAAAAAAAAAGCTTTCCGCGCTAAAACTCTTAATCATTTTAATGCAATCAAGTTGTTCAGCAATAATCTGAAAAATATCATTAAACCCGAGCAATCTATTTGCACCAGCTTTTTGCACTTTAGCATTAAATGGAATAATGCCAAAAAATAGAATCAATGCACAAAAAAACGCTAACAAACAGACTTCCCATGATAAAATAAAGGCGACTGTCACGTATACAGAAATCATAACAACTTGACTTGTAAGCTGGAGAAGTTGTTGAAATACTGTTCCCATAGACTGCATTTGTATGGTTAACGCATGTCCAAACTTAGATATTTTCTTACTCGTAATAAACTCCCAATTTGACTTCAAAAGCATTAAATGAAGCTGTTCACGAAAGTAACAAATCACACGCTGTTGTATCTTTGAAGTTTGTATCGTCAATAAATATTGTACAATTGCGACCATCGACAATATCAACACGTAGAGAATTAAAACAGTTAACAAATTCAAGTCGAAGTCCAATAGAACAAAAACATATTCGACGACTTCGGTTAACTGTCCTTTAACAGCAGTTGGGTCTTGCAAACCAACAAAACTCAACATAGGCATTAACAATAAAACACCAATCCCAGCAGTCAAACCTTGTAGTAACATTAATGTCAAATTAATGATGACACCTAAAGGAGAAAATGAATATAGGTAACGAAAAGCAGATAGAAGCGATTGAGTTCGGCTAAGCATTAAAGGAACACTCACTCTGAAGCTTTAAAGCTCGCTCAATGAAATGCACTGCAACACCTCGCACACGCAGGAAATAGCCCCCCTGATTTTTTTAAATCTAATTGCAGTTTGGTTAGCACTTTTGATTTCCAAATTGATGACAAGTCATTATGATATAGATTTCCAAGGTTAAGATTAAAACAACGCCCGTGTGCAGGAATAACGCTACCATCAGATTTAATCATAATATTTTTGTATACATCAGTGCATTTCTTTCCGATGAAAACCTGTGGCTTATTGTAAAAAACATCTAACATATTTTTACTATTAATTTCAGGAGAAAAACTAATGTTAAAATTGGCATTCAACTTTTTAATGCGGTATATCTCATCCCATAAAAGTTCCAAGTTCATTCGCTCTACATTCACCTCCTCTATATTTGAATGGGTCGCATGATAATAAAATCCATGATGCATATTATGTGCTGACGCCATTTCCGGGGTGGTAAAATTTGTATGCATAAAACCTAACTGTTTAATCGGATATTGAGTAAAAAACTTTGCCAAGTCGTAAAGACAACCAATATTCCACTCAGTAATTACACAAAAAATAGAGATATCAGGCCTTTTATGGCAAGTCATCAACGCTTCAATTCCATCTAATGCTCTTTGAAAGGAATACTTATTTCCTCTAATATAATTGTGAATACTTTCTGTACCATCTAAAGAAAGAAATATATCAGCAACACCATATTCAACTATTTCTTCAGCTTTCTTTTTTAATTTTAAGCCATTAGTCGTTATTGCAACTTCAAGGTCATTGTCATTTGCAACTTTAAGGCTTTCGTCTAAATATTTATAAATAAGAGGTTCGGTAAATGCATATCCAAGTTTAACCTCAGGGAAATATATTTTTGCCTGTTGAGCTATTTTTTCAAATAAATCTAAGGGCATATCAATGGGTCTAGTTCCAATTAAGTTTTCAGCAAAATTTGTTTCTTTCGTTCCTGTCCCCACATCACACATTTTGCAGTGTAAATTGCAAATATTATTGACTCCTAATACTAGCCACTTAGGTAAAGTCATAATTACGCCTTTGAATTATCATTTAAGACAACCATTGTTTAATTTAAAACACTTTATTTGCTTCAATATTAATTAATAAAAATTGACTATTAGAACCCTGAAATTTCAGGTCTTTGATAACTAAACTTCTGTTGCAGCCAATTCAGTTCATAGGGCCTAAAGTAAAAACGTCCATGATATCGACAGCCGCTCACTAACTTCAATAACCAATAACGCCAAGATCCTGGTTTAATATGTCTAGCAGTAGACGTTGGATAATAAGCATTGAGCACTGTTTGAAACTCAGTTAAAAAGGTTTGCTCTTTATCTGTTAACCAAGGAACATCAGCAGTTGTCCTTTTTTGAATTTTCCTCCATTTTGAATCAACCCATTCTTCCAAAGTTGTAGGAAAACTAAAGCCTAACTTAGTCACTTGTTCAAACATCTCTCCACCAATAGGCACAGGGTCATAACGATACATAATAATCTCAGTATTAGGGTTAATTCTTTTAACTTTTCGTATAAACTTAATACTTTTTTTCATATCTTGAACAGGATTTGGGGGATTCCCTAAAATAAAACTAAGTTCAGGGATAATATTAAAATCTTTCATTTTTTTGACTAACTGTAGCACTCCTTTTGCAGACTGTTTACCACCTTTATTCATCCGCTTTAAAGTTTCATCATCTCCACTTTCAGCACCTAGAAAAATCATTTTTAATCCACTGTCCCTCATTAACTGCCATGTTTCATTTTTATATTTTAATAGCGTATCGGCTCTTCCTTCTCCCCACCATGCTATTTTCAAGTTTTTACTAATAAGTTGATGACAAAACTCCTTGACTCTTTTTTCTGCAGTAAAAAAATTGTTGTCATGAAATTCTAACGCATTAATTTTCCAATGATTCACCATATATTGAGTCAGCTCACCTAATCTCTCACCGCTTTCTCCCATCCACTTTCCTTCTGCTAAAGAAACAACTGCGCAAAAATTACAGAAGAAAGGGCAACCGAAGCTACTATGATGGCTGAGAGTTCGAGAACCTAAAAATGTAGGTAAAACATAGTCTTCAACATTTAATTTATGATAAGGGTAACGGGGTAGATGGTTAGGATTAATAGGATGACTACGTTTAGTAATCACCAAATCACCATCTCGCTCAAATGCCAGCCCCGAAATAGTATCAGGTAAACTGCCGCACTCTAAAGCACTAATCAAATCTCGAAAGCTTCGCTCTCCTGGACCAACGATAACATAGTCAATATCGTGATCCTTTGCACATACTTCGTAGTGATTTAAAGGAAAGTACCCACCAACTATCACAACTAATTCAGGACAATGCTTCTTAATGATTCTCAGATCTTTTAAAGTTGAAACAAGCTGAGGACCTGGCATTATACTAATAGCTAAATATTTAACATTTTTTTGAATAACTTTATTAATAACTAACTGTGCATACGCTACATCGCTCCTCAGGTTTCCATCAACAATTTCATAACTAAACTTACCTTCAATTAGTGAAGCAACTTGCAATATTGCTGCTGGCATCCGTTGGTAGTTAGGTTTTGCACACTGAGGATTATAAAAAATAATTAATGTTTGTTCATCATCGTTCATTATAGCCTGCCATCATTAATGTATTTACTATTCTTTCTATCACCCTACTGCCTTTTCTTTATAACACTGATTAATTTCAATTCTAATTTTATTTCTAAAGTTAATAACTAATATACTTTTTTAAATACTAACAAATAATGATCAGCTAAACGGGCAGCAAATTTACGGCGACAAAAAAGCTCTTCAAGCGCTGCCACATATTTATACAAAACAGGCCATTTTTCTACATGCTCATTAACATACGACGGGGGCATAAAAGTTCCCAAAGCCTCTCTATAAACAAGCTGAAAAGATGCATTCTTAATAATATTCTCAAACTCACTAATTTTAGGGTAATAGATATTTGAACCTCTCCAAGAACACTTACCACTCAATCGTCTAAATGCTTTTGAAAAATCTCCTTTTAAGCTAAACCAAAGCCATTCCCAAGGCACACTAGGTCCCATTACACAAACAATCAACACACCATTATTATTAATTATTTTAGATACATCATTAGCAAACTTATTCCAATCACTAATACAGTTCAAGCCGCCAAAATTTGAAATCACCCCATCAAACTTAAGATTAGAAATAGCATTTAAACACTGTATATCTAGAATTTTTGTAGATATACTTCCTTCTAATTCATTTTTTTTTATTTTATGCTCAATTAACTTCAACATAGACGACGACAAATCGGTCGCTAAAACATTGTTGTTTAACTGAGCTAAATAAACGGCATCTTCTCCAGTTCCAGAATTAAGCTCTAAAACATTAGTATTACCTGAAAAAAACTGTGCTAAAACTTTATGTGTTCTACTTCGATAATATCTTCCCAAAAAAGAGTGGCTAAAAGTCTTATCGTAATCAGCGGCATAATCATCAAATGAACGTCGAATATTACTCACTGGCGGCTATCTCCAATAACTTTCGAGATTTTTGTGCATGTTTCAATTTCATAGAAGATTTTAGTGAATTCATTTTTTTTAAACGATGAAATTCAACCGTATTTTTCAAGTATTGATTGGCATAACGATAATAGCGAGGGCTATGCCTTCCTGAAATTTGGTAGTCTCTATCACTTCCTTCCTGCCACTTCACCTGAATTGATATTTTATCCTGATTTTCAGCAAAATATTCAGTCCCTTTGATTGGATAAGCAACCGTTGTTAAGTAAATATCAGGATTAATATTAGCAACTTGGCGAACCGTCTCATCAATGTCATCTATATTTTCATCTGCATATCCCCACATGAGAAACATCCCTACCTCAATACCACGGCTCTGAGCAGATTTAGTTGCTTTATAAACCTGCTCAATGGTGACTTTTCGTTTCATGTGATCCAATAAACGCTGGCTACCACTTTCTGCACCAATCCAAATTCGATAACATCCCAGCTCTTTAAGTGTGTCCACAACTTTTTCATCCATCATTCGATCGGCTCGAGAAATAGTTTCAAAAGGTACTTTTAATTCTCTTTTTCTCAATTCTTCAGCATACCGAAAAAGCCAGCGGTGATTGATAGTAAAAACATCATCAGCATACCAAACTTTAGTTGGATTATAACGCTTAACAATATGTTCAAGTTCGTCAGCACATTCAACAGGATCTCTTCTTCGATGACTAAAACCAAATACCGCATGTGAACACCATTTACATTGATACGGACAACCTCTTGCTGTAATCATACTTACACTTGATTCACCATGATATTTCTGCCATACATCCATATATTTTTGTATATCAATTGATTCGCGATCAGGCCAGGGGTATTGACTGATATTTCTAGGCATTTCTCTCGCTGGAGTACGTACCAATTTTCTTTTTTCATCAAAAAAGGCTATTCCGGCAATTACACCAATATCTGTACCACTTTTTAGTGCCGTTAAAAGTTCATGGGTCGTTTGCTCACCTTCACCTAATACAACATAATCAGCACCAGCTTGTAGGTAATTCTCAATATAATTCGCAGATTCCGGTCCACCGGTAATTACAGTCCAATTATTTTTTTTTGCCTCCCGAATTATTTTTATAACAGAAGGACGAGTCATCAAATTTGTATAAATACCAACAATACCTTCAGGGTATTGACGAAACTGCTTAATAAGTTCATCTCTTTGTCTAAATGTACTATCAAATATTTCAACAGATAAATTATTCTGCTTTAAATAAGATGACAAATAAAGTAATCCTAACGGTACATAAGGCCGCATTATTTGCTGCTCTTTTTCATCTTCAAAAAGAAAATAACCATGGGTTAATAGAATATCAGCCATATCTTGTAGCCCTAAAGCGTCTGTAGCTTAATTAAATACTCAGCATCAAAAACGTTTGCACTCTCTGTACTCACTTTATTTTTCAAGTTAGGTAAACCCTCAATTTGTGTAGGTTTTTCAACCCTATAATCTTCGGCACTGAATAAGAGTTTTTGCCACTTATTTTCCCAGTTTTTCTTGTTATGATTTTCTGTGTGTAGAGATGACAATTCATCATGTAGATGAGTTCTAACTCGACGATAAAACTCTGCATTGAAAGTGGAATGAAAGACAGTATCAAGGTCGTTACTTTCCAACCAGTGAGTTTTATTTGATAATTGGCCTTTAACTTTCTGATAAAACAATGTACCAGGTAACGGGTAACTGACACTCACACCAATTTTTTCTGGTTTTAGCTCTAGAATCATAGCACGTGTTTTTTCAATCTCTTCTATATCTTCGCCGGGATAACCTAATTGTATAAAAAAACCAACTCCAACATCAGACTTTGCCAATAAAAGCCTTGCCTCTCTTACTTGAGATAAAGTAATCCCCTTATCCATGTTATCTAAAATCATCTGACTACCACTTTCAACGCCTAACCAAACTTCTGAACAACCTGCACTTTTTAATGCTTGAGCAACCGTTATATTAATTAAGTCTGCTCGAGATTGAATCATAAAAGATACTTGTATTTTTTTTTTCGTTATTTTTTCTGCAAAACTTTCTATCCAACCTTTTTTTAATCCAAAAATATCATCTGCAAACCAGATATGCTCTGGCGCAGCATTCTGTACCAACCACTCTAATTGTTCTACCACATATTCAGGGCTATGACAGCTATACTGTTGTCCCCAAATAGGTTTTGCACACCAATTACATTTATATGGACATCCTCGGGTAGTCACCATATTAACACTGTAAAAACCATGTCTTTGTTTCCAAGCATTACGATATAAATTAAAATCGACTAGCTCCCATGCAGGTTGAGGTAAATCATCCAAGCTTCTTAGAGTTTTCCTAGCTGAAGTCTTCTTAACAGCCTTTTTATCTAAATAATAGATTCCTTTAATTTCCTCTGGCTTCATCGTATTTTTTGCTAAGCAGCAATTTACAATATCAGATAATGTTTCCTCACCTTCACCATAAATAACAAAATCGGCGCCTTGAGATAAATATATATCTGGGTTATCTGAAGCATCAGAACTATGAACGATAATGGTGATGTTACTTTGTTTAGCATACTCTATCATTTTCATGGTAGTGTCGCGCACATGTGATAAACACATTTTTGTTAGAAAATTAAAGTCATCTTCATAAATTATGAGTATCGAAGGCTTTGTTTGAATAACAGTTTCATAAAAATTCTCTAAGCCTTCCGCTAACACGGCATCAAAAAAACTAATATTACAACCTTTTTGCTTTAATAACGAAGCGCTATACAATGTAGCCAACGGCGGATAAGGCTTAAATTTATCAGAATATTGCTTACTATCATTTTTAAGAAAAAAAGCGTGAGCGATTAGGACATTTTTATTATTCGATGTCATAGTAAGGGTTACCTACTTCCAATCCTGTTTTGGGTTTAGGTTGTGAGAAGCGAATATACGCCAACCTTCCCTTGGGACCTTCAAGAATGTTCTTCTAAAAACACCTAACAATCTTTTTCCAGCTCCAGGCACCGACTCAAGTCGGTCCATTTTTCTAATTAACGTATTTTTTTTTCTATTCTTAAAAGCAAGTAAAAACAGTGATATATCTTTAACTTGGTGTACCCATAAAAGTTGAAAAAACGGATTCACAGCCCACGGATAACAAAAAGACATTTCGCTTAGTATTAGTTTTTTGAGGAGAAATTTATGCCTAAATCCAATTTTCTGTAAAAGCAAATTTTCTAGCTCTTCAAATTCTGAAAAAAATGGTTTAGAAAGAACGATTGGAATTAATAACAGATGTGCAACTTTATACTCTGCTGCTTTGTTTGCCACTAGTTGATAATTTAATTGAAATTTTTCTGCGTATAAGTTGATATCAAGTAAATGTAACCACCTTCCACTACGACTTAAGAAGTGTTTAGCCGCATGAACCATCAAATAAATAAAATGCTCTGTATTAGATAGTTTACCATTAGTCATTAAAGCTCGATTGAACGCTTTGCTTAAATGTGGCAACTCTTGAATTTTAATCTCAAAATGAATATCAATACTAAACGGTGAATTTTTATTCTCTCCTTCATACAGTTCACCATCAACATTCTCAAAATACATCCATGCTTCATCTTGCATTTTATTAAGCCAATTATCTGGATAGTATGTCATTCCAGAATTTGTAACCGCAACCGAAGAAAATTCTAGTTCGGTAAAAACTTCGTTGACTTTTTCTCTATTTTCTTCTGCTATATATAAATCAATATCAGCCATTGGCCGCATAGCCGGATCATCGTATACACAAAAAGCAAGCTCAATACCTTTAAATGGCACATAATTTATATTGTTATCAGACAACTTTGTAGTAAGCCTTTTGTAATATTTTTGAATTTTTTTTATGCGAGCATTGTTTTGATGATACTGCCCAACCAAATATACTCGAAATTCTTCTGACATATATTCACATTGCCATCCACGAAGACATATACTGCCCCACACAGGCCCCATTCCATGCATAAACACAATTGTTTTTGCAACTTGCCAGTCATGCTCATTCCACTTATTAATCACTGTGGGGTAAAAATTGAATTCACCGAGTTGCAGTTTCGTAAGCCAAGTAAAAAGCGTTTCTGATATTTCCTTTACTGTACTGTGCATACTAAATCATCTTGTATTTTTTTTAGGTTATTAAAGAATTCACTAAAATCACTATTGATATAAGCCTTAAAACAGGGTTTACCTTTCAACCGTTTGACAACTAACATTCGTCCCTCAGATCGTAGATTGAAACCTTTCTCCTTTGGAGATAATATTGATGAAAAATGTTCGTTATTAGATATAGGTTCGATACTTATTGTTTTATGAGAGTCACTTCGCCTTATAAAAATTATAATTGGCTCCAAGAAAGAATAATCAATCACTCTGTCAGAGTTATAAAAAGAACTATTTTTTACAATATATTTTGATTTCCCATTATGAGTTAAAGCTATTTTATTATTATCACCATCGAAAAATGAGTAACTATCAGCAAGCAAATGAATTTCGCGACAATCAGCTTGTATACCAAGAGAAGCTTTTGTTCCAATAAAACAAACATCTTCTGAAACGACTTGTAAATTATGTTTTAGTGCCGCCATAGCCAACGTAGATTTTCCTACACCACTTTCCCCAAGACATAGCACTAAAAAACCATTAAAAACAAAACTAGAAGCATGGACGGGTAAAAAATATTTCTCAGTTAATATAAAAAAGCAAATTGTGTTAAGTACTTGGTGACGCAAGAGGTACTCGTTATCAAGCATTTTTTCGCAAATAAAAGCTTGACCTCTTTGGGATACACGATCGGCACAAAAATAGTTGTTACCAGAGCATCCTACAAGTAATTTATCACTGACATGAAAGCGCGCCGGAAGCTCCAGCTTTTTGGACTTTTTAGAGTTGTGATTAATTAAAACATGAACATTTTCTGTCGATGAGTGACTCGGTTTCTGCGGATATATTTGACAAATAGTACGGTATATATTCTCATTATCACTCGAAAATTTAATTGGCATCCCTAATACCATTCGTACACTAGAATATATCATTTATAGTATATCCACATGTATAGTATACCTTCGCACATTTTTAATAGGG
Source organism: Aliikangiella litoralis (assembly GCF_052495765.1). Next base: position 4,796,567 of record NZ_CP199292.1, read on the forward strand.
TTATTATTCATGTTTTTTTTAACCTATCGACGAGTTTATCCTATGCTTCCTAGTCTATTGCATATCGAATTCAAACACACATTATTTATCATACGCTATAAACTAATACTATAAAGAATAGCTCTTTTTTAACAACATTGAGTATTTAATGTGAAAAATAGTACTCCCTAAAAAAGTATATACACCATGTGTATTATCCGCAAACATCGTTTTTAGCACTTTTGGTCTGTCAACATTTTCACTTCCACTTGAGTCAATATAGATTACTCTTTAAGATATGTATATGAAATACGAGCTATATCTAGCAAAATCCCTCTTTTATTTGACAAATACATCGTATTAAAATAGATAAGTATTTCTAAACGAAAGCAATTAAACGGCTTTTCTAAGCAACCAGCCTCGAGATTAGTTTCTTATGTTAATGGATTCCAAAGACTTTTAAATTAATAATGACAAATTTATGAAAAAACTGATTAAGATAATTCTAACTTACACTCTCAAACCTTACCTTAAATATGTCTACCTTACCTCAGATAGAAAGTTTCGTTATGATAACCTTTCTCTAGAAGTCACAGCAGGAGTATTTCATCCGGGATTGTTTTATAGTTCTAAAATGTTTTGTGATTTTATTAAAACACTTCCAATTAAAGACTTAACACTATTAGATTTGGGAACTGGCAGTGGTATTTTAGCATTAGTCTCTGCGACTCGAGGAGCGATTGTTACTGCTGTTGATATTAATCCATCGGCAGTTGTAAATACCCGCAGAAATGCTGAATTAAACCAATTGAAAATCAATTGTTTTCAATCAAATCTTTTTAGTGAAATTGGGCAATCATTCGATTATATTATTGCTAACCCTCCATATTATCCTAAACGTCCTGACTCAGACTCTGAGCATGCATGGTATTGTGGCTCTTCACACGAATATTTTCAACACCTATTCAAGGGGCTTGCTAACCACAGTAAATTAAATACTCATATTTTCTTAATCATGTCAGATGAATGCGATCTAGTTAAAATTGAGAAAATAGCTAATGATAATGGTTATTGCCTCAATATTGTATTTGAACGAAAATTTTGGCTAGAAAAAAACTTTATTTTTGAAGTATCCAGGCAACCAGCGGAATAAACCTATATATTATGCTCATTTATCATGAACAGAAATAAATCACTTTTCAGAATGAATTTGCAACTTCTGGTATAGCGTTAAAAACTTATTGGCCGTTACTTTCACATTACATTCTCTTACTGATTTTTGCGCTTGCATGACTCTATCATTCCGTTTTTCAAAGTCATTTGCCAACATCATAATTTGTTCTGCTATTTTTTCTGCGAGCGACTCTCTGGGAAAGTTAAGTCCTAATTTTAAATCACTTAACCAACCAACATCAGTACCTACAGGACAAACACCTTGGCTACTAGCTTCAGCTAATGCAACCCCTTGTGATTCATAATAAGAAGTTTGGATAACAAAGTGCTGCTTTATTAGCAAAGCTTTTAAATCTTTTTGCGTTATAAAATCTAAAAAATTAATAAGGTGTGATACCTCCATCTGCTTTGCTAACTTTTGGATCTCTCCATTAAGCGTATCTTCACCCACCCAATTTAGATGGAATTTAAAGTCAACTTGCTTTAAGCATTTAACCACATTAAGCATCAACATAGGATCTTTAACTCTATTAATTGACGCCAATTGTAATAAGTTCCAGCTATCTACAGTGTCATTATTACAAGTTTTGATCGGCCAAAATTCAATATCAATACCTAACGGAACTGTGTCTGGCTTAACACCAAAACGATTAATAACAATCGCTTGTAAAAACTCAGAACCACATGTAGAAGCGTTAGCCATTAATAAGCTAAATCTAGCTAACAGCAAGCTAATAAAGCTACCAGCTCCTCCATACTTGATTTCGGCTATATTAACCAATTCTCCACCTGCAATGCTTGCTAACAGCGGTACTTTAAATTTTCGCCCCAAAGCTGCAGCCAACAAAGTAGGCGCCCCTAACCAAAAACTATGAATAACATCTGGTTTAAACCCTTGATACCTAAGGCGGCTTAATACCAGCCGATAAGATTTCACAAAATTTCTAATTCTTGTTGGAGGCAAAGAAATCACATTGCACCCATACAAACGATATTCAGTTAATTTTTTGTGTTGATTTAGTGCGATGATATAGACTTCATGTTCAATACTTAATTCTTTAAATAAAGACAATAATGCAGGAATAACTTTAATTTCACCGCTTTGATGAACACCACCAGGCACAACAATAAGTATTTTCATCGGCAAATCTTAAGCCAAGGAAAAGGCGAATCATTTTTACTTTTCATCGTTTTACTCTCTGGTGGGCGATATAAAACTTCTATATTATAACCACTAAATATCTCATAATTGTGATGATTATAAAAAGCAATCATATCCTCAGCCCCGATTTGCTGATAGTAATCTCGGGAACGCAATTTAGCATCATCGACTTTTTCTGCTTGATAAAAAGGCGTGTCTACAATATGCAATTCACCCGACCTCACCATCAACCCTAAACATCGCTCAAGTAAAGCATTAGGTTCTTTAAAGTACTGGAAGCTGCTATTGAATATGATTGTTGTAAATTGTTCAGGTTTTAGCTCCTCATCAAACACATCCAGATAAGCAAAAAAAAGATTATCTCGGTTAAAAACTCTAACAGCTTGTTCTAGTTCTAACTGATTTATATCTATCGCCAATACTTTTGCCTGAACTGTTTGGGCAATTAAATGACTAAACCAACCGTTACCACAACCGATATCTAAAACCCAGTCTGAGCTTTTATAATTCACATTAGATAGATAATCCAACACTCTATTAGCAGATTGTTCTCGAATGCACCACTCTTTAAAATATAAATTATCATTGCTAACCCTGGGTAGTATTGAAACCAGCTCATCGGTTAAAATTCTATTCTCTTTATTTCGAACATCTAAATAGGCATTTTCAAAAGTGCTGTCAATTGGTTTGCTTAAAAATGTTAAGCTTTTATTATTAACATCAAGTTTTTTCATTTTTAAGTCCTAACAGTATAGTAAAGAGATAAACAGATTACTATTTTAATCGCTGATTCTGAGTTTTCTCAAGGAAAAACTCACTTTAACCAACCTTGTCTATTAAACCTGTATATACAGTTAATCACATTTGCATTTTTTTATCTATCCGATTAAGCTTAGATAAAAAATTAATTCACGCTCTGTGTGCGACTTAATTGACTCACTTTAGCTTAACAGGAAAAACTTGGACACAGGTGAAAAACATTTAGTCATTGTTAACTATGCATATCAAGATGAGCTTGAAAGTCCAGATATGCTATTAAAAAGTTACTTTACACTATCTGAATGGGCAAGTATATGCAGTAAAAAAGGAATAAGAGTTTCTGTATTTCAACGCTTTAAAACAACAAAAACTATATTCATTGATAATATTCAGTATTTTTTTATTCATGACTTGCTTCCACCAAAGCCAGCTTTTTACCACTGTACTTTTAGCTTCCATAAAAAAATATTAGCACATATTAAAACTATAAGAACATCAGCCAATGATCAAATCTGTTTGCATATTAACGGCTTTATATTTCCAGCTTGTATATTCCACCTGACATATAATTTGGATGCAAGCATAAATAGCATTATTCAGCATCATGCGGAATACCCTAATAAAAGAGTAGGTTCTCTATTGTATAGCGTTGCTTTCAAACGAGTAAAAAGCTTTTTTTTCACGACATTATTTCATGCAAAACCTTGGGTAAATGCTAAAGCAATAACAGAATCTAAAGTTATAGAATTAATGGAGTGCTCATCCAATCTCAAATCCAAGAACAAAAAAGACGCCAAAAGAAAACTAAATATTAAAGGAGAACCTTTGCTTTTATGGACAGGAAACCTTACCGAAAATAAAGATCCTTTAACTATATTGGATGCATTTGAATCTTTTTTATACAAACACTCAAATGCGCAACTAATGATGATATTTCAAGATAAAACACTATTAAAACAAGTCGAAGAAAAAATTAAAAACTCAGAAAAACTCAAAAACGCTGTTACCATTATAGGAAAAGTCCCATACCAGACTATCGCGGACTATTACAATGCGGCCGATATTTTCGTACAAGGGAGTGCTCGCGAGGGCTCAGGAGTAGCAGTATTAGATGCATTAGCGTGCGCAGTTATACCTGTTATTACAGAAATACCAAGCTTTAAAGCACTTACAGAAGATGGTAGTGTGGGCGTATTATGGGAAAGAGGCCAAGCTAGCGAGCTAACAAAGGCTTTATGCCTTACAATGGAGAAAAATCTGGCAGAGCAACAGCAACAATGTCAAAAACTATTTGAGAAGCGTTGGTCTTTTAACGCACTAGCGACTAAAGCGATAGCAGACTACTTTGATTAACACCAAGAAAAATTAAATCTAAAATTTATTTGAACTCGCTTACTACTATTAAAGGTACAGGAAATTACCATAAAATTATAGAGCAGCATAAATTTGCTTGAGGCGACACATAAAAAATGACTTTTTGTATTTTTATCGTTAATAATAAATAAGAAAACTTAATACTTATCCTGTTAAATCAAGAACTGACTACATTATGGTACAGTTGTTGGGAAAAGGTTGATATTACGACTATCAAAACGCCTCCTTAAAAACGACATTTCAATAACATTATTAGACATTTTATCGTCAAGTCATTATTGTAGTAGGGTGCACCTCAATTTTAATATAAAGATGATTACTCTGCCTTTCTCTTCAAATAAACTGAACCAGAATATTCATAACTCACTATTTACCATTAAAATGGTAACGCTCAGCCCCCAAATATATGTTTCAAAGGTAAGCGATTATTTATTACAGTCGTAATAAATATTTTTGTCACACTTTGCTCCTCTATCGTTACTTAGTTAATAACCATTCATTAACTTAAAGAGAAAACAGATGACATTAAATACCCAAAACAAGCAGAATAAGAACAATCATACTAATCCTTCAATATTTGCACCAATAATAGCTCTACTCTTGCTACTATTAGCACAATTAAACGTAAATGCAAAATCTTTACCCAAATCATTTAAAGTGACCGTAATAGGTGACGGTCAACCAGTAATTTTAATACCCGGTCTCATGTCTGATGGCAGAGTATGGAACAAAATCATTGATAAACTGGCAACCAAATATGAAGTTCATCAAATATCCATTGCCGGCTTTGCCGCAACAAGCGGTATAAAAGACCAATCATTAAAGCGAGTAAAAGAAGAACTACTAAATTATATTCAAAACCGACAACTAAAATATCCCGCGATAATTGGTCACAGTTTAGGCGGTTTTATGGCCTTCTGGTTAGCCAGTGATTCGCCCAACTTGATTGGTGATGTTATCTCAATCGATGGTCTTCCATTTATTGGGCCTGTTTTCACCCAATCAAATCAGACAACTGTTTCTGATTTGTCGATTCAGGCAAAACAAATTCAGCAAATGTATCATCATTTGACACAACAGCAACTTGCGCAACAAACTCAATTCAGTATACAACGCCAGGCAACGGAGAAAAAAGAACAACTTAAAATCGTTAATATGGCAGCTCAATCTGATCCTGTATTTGTAGGAAATGCGATTTACACATTAATGAATACTGATTTACGGACAACTATTGCTAAAATAAAGAGTAGGATTTTGTTAATTGGTGCAGCGGGTGCTTTTAATACTATAGCTCAGAAAGAGCGTGCAAAAAAACTATACCAACAACAAATAGCAAAATCCACAACAGCCAACTTAATTATGAATAACCAGTCAAGACACTTTGTTATGCTAGATGAACCACAATGGTTATTGACACAAATAACCTCTTTTTTAACAACATCGACCCCAAAGGCACACCAATGAACCAGTCACGAACTTTAGAACAATTAATATGTGGAGATGTGACATTGGCGCAAAGGGGTGATGTTCAAGCATTTACTCGTTTGGTAGAACAAACTCGACAAACAGTTTCTTCAATCGCTTTAGCTATCGTACGAGACTTAGATAACAGCGAGGAAGTAGCACAACAAGTATTTATCGCTTGTTGGAAAAATATTAACCAACTTAAAAATTCGAATAGTTTTTTACCATGGCTTCGCCAAATGACAAGATACACCGCATACAATTTTTTAAGAGATAGCAAAACACAGCATGTAGTAAGAGGAGAACAAGCGGAAAGTTTACTCGCAGAGTTTTGCGATCCTTCTGACTCTCATGAAAATATTATAGAACGCCAACAACAGAGCTTAATATTGGATGAGTTTATTAGTAATCTTCCCGAAGAAAGTAGAGAAATAGTTTTACTTTATTACCGGGAAGAGCAATCGGCAAAACAGGTCGCAGAACTGTTAGGACTTTCTTCAGATAATGTAAGACAGAAACTACACCGAGTTAAAAAGTCGTTAAAACAATCTTTACTTTCGCGCTATGGAAAACTCATACTCAGCAGTTCACCTGGGATTGGTTTTAGCGCAATAATACTGAACGCATTAAGTCATACGAGCCCTGTCGCCGCTGCGACTATTTCAACTTCAATAGCGAGTTCAAAACCCGGTTTTATAGGTAAACTACTTGGCTTACTCGGCGGAGCAGTACTGGGCATAGCTAGCGGTATTGCAGCTATCTTTTATGGTGCTAACCAAGCTTATAAAAAGACCCCCGACAAAGACTCTAAACAACAAATAATTAAGTATAGAAATCAAACCGCCTTATGCTTTTTAGTAATAGGCATACTATTTTTACTCAGCTTTAAACTAACCTCAGGCTGGTTTTGGCCATGCTTACTCTACTCATTAATGGTATTAGGCGTTGTGCGACAATCCACGCATATGAATGAAATAGCGACAAAAAACTTCATGCAAATAAAAAATCCCGACGCCAAAGCTATCCGTCAATATAAAATTCAAAAGCTATGTGGTTTGTGGGGTTCAATTATTGGCTTTACGGCTGGTTTTGCAGGATTAATTTGGGAACTTGTTAACTCTGGTCGGATATGACCAGAGAACTTGATATTGAAATAGACAGAATTACGATCTTATAACAGCTCTTCTAAAAACTTAATAAATGGTTTGTTTTCATTACAGAAGCAGCCTTATCTCCTCTTATAAACCGAGCGTAAAAAATCACTGATATTCCATCAAAACAACCATTAAAGAAAAACCGCTCAATATTACTTGATTTCTCTTTCTAGCAGTTTTGATATCACATTTGAATTATCAAGACTTATTCCTACTGCCGATTAATTGCTTGGCATAATACTTGATAACACTTTTTTGCTTGTTGATAAAAAGGGTCAATTTCTTCAGGAGCTAAACGCTTATATGGTCGATAAAAAATGATCTGTTTATCTCTTGCTTCAACACATATTTTTTCAGCCGCTTCAAGATAATTAAGCAACTCTGGATTAAATAGTTTTCTGATTGCCACTTCATTGCTTCCCTGTAGTAAATATTTTTTAGAAAATCCTACATGAGTGTCAAAATTAATATCTTGGTAACCAAATACTTTCCCAATTTTATGAAAAATATGTTCAGGGCGTAAATCGAAGTCAGGAAAAACGTATTCAGGATCTTTAATACTCACAACTGTATATCGATGAATTGTACTATTTTTACCACTACTAGTTGTATATTGATAACCAAAGATAGTTTTTTGACTATTTTGTGAACGACGAAACATTAAGTTTTTTACTTTTTTAGTGTGTCCCTCAGAGAAAAGCTGAAAGTGTGAATACTGAGTGTGATAACCTTTTTCTGGCTTTGCTTCAAATTTAAACCCCATAGAAGAAGCAATTTTAGAAATATTATTGCTACGATCTTTTTCTAATTTTCGGCTATATTGAAGCAGTGCAAAAAAAACAAGTCCGGCAATAATAAAGAAAGCAACATGTTCCACAACCACTTCTCCCTTAATAAGTTTCTTTGATTGTTAGCTTCCACGGATAGGAATATGGTCGGTGTTTTTGATACCCGCCAACAATAACAGTTCCATCAGCCGAAATATCATGAACCCATAATTTTTTATAATTAAGTGATGGCTGAAGTTTCTTAATTACATTGTCAATAAAATAAATTTTATTATTGATCCAGACAATTGGTTTACTGATACTTTTATAGTCATTGCCACTATATCGCGCCGAGCCTATATAGCGTTTTGTCAAACTAGCCATATTATGCACAATCGCACTACTCGCACCATCAGGAATAGGCAATGCTTTAAACCCTCCTCCCTGGCTCCATACCAAAGGGCTATCTAAACTACATCGGCCAGCAATGTGATATCCATCGGCAGATACAGCTTCTGGTATAAAAGAACAACCTTTAGGAGATTGTAAATTTTCTGTTCCTTGTCCCTCACGCCACACAAAAACATTATCTTGAGTACTACCTATCACAACACGACCATTTCGTGAAACACGAGTTGCATTTCGCCACTCTACATGATTTACACCTTTGCCAATATCCTCAATCTGACCGTTTCGTTTCCAGCGAAAAGCATGTACATTTGATTGCCAACCCGCGTAACCGACCAGTGTTTGACCGTCACCAGAAATCGCAATAACCGTCGAAATAAAGTTAGACTTTAATTTTGGTACAGTCTGCATTTTATTTTGATGTGTCCAGATAAAACTGTTACCGCCATTATGGCCAACAACAACATCTCCCACATCAGAAATATCCATAGGAACCAAAACATTGCGTCGTTCAAATAACCCTAAGTGAGAATATCCATTTTTTGCATTCCAATGATATACCAGAGGGATCTTTTCATCCTTCTTATTACTCGGCTTTGTTCCCTTAAAAACCAAAGCACTACCATCTTTGTTAACTAAAACAGCACTAGAACCATTCGGAGTTCCTGGCGGGCTGTTTAATACCTCAAATTTAAATTCCACTTCCGCCGAAAGTGAACGTGACAAAGAAATACAAACTAAACAACTTAGAATAAAGACCTTTGCAGATTGACTCATAACTCTCCTAACTTATACAACTTATTAAATTTTTATCAATGTTCGGGAAACAACGCATATACATCAATTATATTCCTATAGGCTACAAGATAATGCGATTAAAACAAATAGATGAAGTAATTTTTGGCTTAATATTATACAAACAAATAGTTTTAGTTTGCATAAAAAACAACCAACCATGCTAAAAATATTTGATAGGGGCTAAATTTTGATTAAATACTAACGTGTTACTAGACTAACCAAGACAGAGAGAAGCTTATAGGCTTCTCATTAATTGCTAAAGTTTATCAAATTTCTTAAGTGCTTGATAAAAATAGGCTTTGTCATAATACCCTTTTAAAGAAAACACTTCTTTTCCTTCTTTCAAAAAAATAAATGTTGGCGTTGCCCAAGTTGGCGATTGAATGCTTAAACCGGCTAGTTGGGAAGCTTGGCGATAAAAAAGAGGTATTTTATGCTGGTACTGCTCACCCACTTCTTTTTTAAATTTTTCACAAAAAGGACAAAATTCAGCTTCAATAACCAAAATGCTTTTTCCTTTTACCAACTCACTATTATCCACAAAAGACTTAACTTTATCATTAGTGTCAAAAACAACGCCTGTTCTATGATCAGGACAATAACCAGTAGGATTTTTAACAAGATAATCTTGATGTCTTTCCTCAGCTAAGTAAAACTCTTTCAATGGTTGAATTTGAGTAACTATTTTTCCATATTTAGCTTGAGTCAACTTGAGCTGAAATACTTTCATCAATTTTTCAGCAAGCACTTTTTGAGACGTCGAATTAAACAATATAATTGAACGATAAGAAGCCCCCACATCTGCACCTTGACGATTTAATTGTGTTGGATCATGAGATTCAAAAAACACTTTTAAAATTTCTGCCAATGATATTTTTTCTCGGTTAAAAGTGACTTTCACCACTTCTGCATGATTAGCGGCTATCAGAGCATCACTGTAATTATCTTGAGGATATTGACTGATATCAACAGGAGTACCTCCAGCAAACCCTGTAACAGAATCAACCACTCCAGTTAATGCTGCATACATTTTTTCAGCCCCCCAAAAACATCCACCACCAAGGACAATACTATCAAGATGTTGGGTAGCTTGTAGCCTATTGACATTATCTGTACTCTGGCTTTCTAATACTAATTGTTCAGCAATACTGCCATTAGGAAATAAACTAACTATTAATAAAACAACAATTAAAACACTGCGAAATAAGCTATCGGTAAACAGATACATTTTCATACCCGAATGAGTCATCAGAGGTAAACACTAAAAGCTACCCCTAAAAAATTAAAGGAAAATCAATAAGAACATATTCCCTAAGATTATTCAAGCGAGTGTATTTAACTGTTATTTTAATTAATTATTGTTTTTTAAATTAGAAATAAATAGCCAGCAACTTTATTTTATTAGTACAAAACAAAGCGTTCAATACAATCTCTATAGGTCATTTCATTTAAACCGCTACAAAGTCAGCTTGACGTTTTTGTTTAACAACCTGCTTTTTTCTCATCCGAATAAAATACATACTAAACCCGGTATAAATAAAAACAAGCGGAGTTAACGCAATTACCACCCACAAAAACTTAACGCTAACATGAAAAAAATCACCAATATGAAAACTATATCGAAAGTTCCATATCTTGGTAGCTGCTGTTGTTTTAGCGGCTTCAAAAACTTTAACAACCTCTAACGAATAAGGTTCAATCCATATTTTACTATAAGCATGAAATTCAGAATCAGTTTTCACACGAAATGTAATTAAATGACCATTTTTATTGGGTAAAGATACACGATAGATAATTGCTCCTGGCAACACCGCCTGGGCTTTTTCCATTGCTGCTTGAAAATCGATAGCCTGATTAGCGGGTTCTCCACTTCTTACTGCATTACCGCCAGTTAAAACTTCTGAAAAGGTTAATAACTCTACGACAGACTTAGGCCATTTCCAATGAAAAGTAAGACCACTAAAAGCGACTAATAACAGTGGTATAAAAACAACAACACCAATTAAATTATGATAGCTAAACCGGGTCAAAAATTTGTTACCGCCATGTTTGGGTTGAAGATGTTTCCATTTCTTTTTAAGTTGGCACCATAACCAAATACCTAGTATTAAATTAATCATTAATGCTACAGTTGCAACAGAGACATAATCTCTTAAAGGGTGCTCTCCTTTTTTATTGCTATAGAGTAGCCATCTGTGCCAAAGATGTACAAAACCATAAAAAGTTTCATCAAAACGATAACGCAATAATATCTTGCCAGAGAAAGGGTTGATGCTAATAGTTTCTCTATTCGCTAATTGAAATTGCCAGGCTACATTTTTTTGTTTAGGAAAATCAACTCTCACAACTTTTTCATCAGTACTGGCTTCTACATGAGTCAATAATCTATTGAGAGAGAGGTGTTTTTTATCAAAGGCTTGTTCTGTATCAATTAACCAAAACTGAGGATTAAACCAGTATTGAATATCCTTTGCAAATACCAAAATAGCGCCGCTTAGTGAAAGGTTAATAATAAACACTGAAGCAAAGACAGCAATAATTAAATGAAGTTTTTTGATAATTGTTTTCAAACTAGTCGCCTGAAATTAAAAAGGAGGGTGATAACGCCATTGCTTATCCCCCCCACAAACTAAAACAGATACTGAACACCAAGATTCATTGTTCGTCCTAAACCTTTCACGTTGTACCCTGCATAAGCGTATGACTGTGATTTAGCCGGGTAATAATCTTTATTGAATAAATTTTCAATTCCGGCAAAAAGTTTAATTTTTGAAAACTGAATATGTCCACCCAAATTAACAATTGAGTAACTAGAAACAGGTCCTTGATCGCCTACCCATTCATCATTAGATTTTTCAAAACGTTTACGATCACTAATGAATAAATAAGTGAGATCGAGATGACTCTTATCATTAATTTGCCAGTTTAGTTGCGTGGTAAATTTTGGTGGTGATATTTGGCGAGCCCCCAAATATTCATCATTACTCGTATTTTTTCCTTCTACCCAACTGTAGCTTGAGGTAAGCGCTAAAGAATCAGATAAACTATGATTTACAGCCAACTCATATCCCCATATTTTTTGTGGCGCACGAATCGGTAAATAAATACCTGTGGCTGGATCATATTTATTTGTTGTGCCTAACTCAGAGTTACTACGGTAAGCGGCAAACTCTACTCTTGTGTCAGAAAAATAGCTAGTAAAACCCAATTCATAGTGATCAATAATTGAGGCTTCGGTATGAATTAAGTTAATATCTTCAACCGTCGCAGTTCTCAATAAACGTCCTAAATCTGAGATATCAGCACCTTGCGAATAACTGAAAAAAGGACTAAAACTTTCCGCATAATTATAACGAAGCCCTAAGTTATAAGTGGTAGCGCGATAATTTAATTCCCCACCAGTAACATTTACAGGTTCTGAACAAGTATTAGCATCACGACATAATCGAAGTGTTGCATAATCATCGACACTCAAATCAATTTTTTCTTGCCTGATACCCGCTTTAATAATCCAGTTATTATCAAAGACAAATTTAGTTTGTAAAAAACCTGCCAAATTATTCATATCCATTTCTGGCACCCACATTCTGCCATCTAACAAAGGCTGTGAGGTAATATCGTTCAATGCATCAATACCATAAATAAAAGTTGTATCTAAATCTTCCCAATCAGGTTCGCTCGTTATAAGCACCCTAACACCAGACTTTTCAGATTTAATCATTGATTGTCCGCCAGAATAACCTTGCGCAGGGTTAGATAACGTTGGTGAATAGAAAAAAACATTTTCAATCGTTTGTTGATACCAATCAGCAGTTAAACTACTGTTATTCCAAATGTCGGTATCTTCATATTTAACCATCAGGTTAGTATTTCCACGAGGTCCTTGCGCAGCTCCAACATGACTTAATCCGTTTTCTAATGGTACGGCATAAGTGGGTTGATCGCTATTAATGCTACTAACAACATCCACTAAATCAGCATTTTGTTGTGCGCTATAATAGTTATAAGTCAATTGCAAAGAACGCTCATCATCCAAAAAATAACTGCTTTTTATAAAGTAATTTTCCGACTCTGAATCAGATAAACCATATTTAGTGCCAAGAATTTCACCATTTGCATCTTTTTGCCGACCTAATTCTTCTTTGGTTGCACTCAAAACAAAATCAAACTTATCACTTGTTCCACTCAATAAAGAATTGAATCGTAGTCCCGCACTACCATCAAAATCGTCAGTACTAAACTTACTAGAAAGCGTGACTTCAGCCTCTAATGGCTTATTCTTTTCAGGTAACTTGGTTCGGTAATTAATAATACCGCCAGCAGCACCATTGCCATAAACCGAAGTGGCTCCTTTCACCACTTCGACCCGCTCTAATACTTCAGGATCTATGGTGCGCATGCCTAGCGCCCCATTACGCAATGGTGTTGATTGAGGCACGCCATCAATCATAACTAATGCATTTCGCCCCCGTAATGTCACTGTTGAGTTACTTGATGAACCAGAACCAGGCGCCATACCTGGAACGGTATTAGCCAAAATATTTTGCACTTCAGAGCTCACTCGAATTTGACTGAGAATTTGTTCACGTTTAATCACAGAAATTGATGCTGGCACTTCATCAATACTTTCTTCAACTCGGCTTCCTGTAATTATCAGAACACCTTCATCCTCTTCTTTTTCTTCACCTGTTTTGGCTATTTCTTCCGCTTTAACCTGCAATATAGGCACTTGTCCCATTACAAGTAGCGCTAAATAGCTTGCCCAAATTCGACTCTTCATTCATTACTCCAAATTTCATATCGAGATAAATCGAGGGCAATTATACCTATCACGACATCAATTGCAATTCTTAATCATTATCATTTAGATATACTAAGGTTAACAAAATAACAAAAATGAAGAATTGTCGAAACCGTCAAAAGTTTATTATGTGAATTGTGTCATTCATAACTCACACCTGAAGGAATAAAGCGGTAAATTTATGCTAAAACGTTTTTTATTGTAAGAAGGGAGCAAACTACAATTAATGTTTCACAAAAAAAGGGAGATAAAATCTCCCTTCTTGTTGATCATTCGGCTTTTTATTTCGCAGAATCGCCCGATTTATCTAACAGTATTGGCTCTCCAAAACCTAATTCCTTCATTCTAGGCAATTGAGTTTTAGCATCACCAACAACTAAATAAATCATTTTTTCTGGGTTAATGTATTCTTTGATTACCCGATTCGATTCTTCCAATGTCATATTACGTAATACTTCTTGCTGTTGAGCAATATAGTTATTTGGCAAATTATAACTACTAATATTCTGTAAAACTCCCATTAAATCACTTGTTGTTTCAAATGCTCCAGCATTTGCCTTAGCCAAAACCGATTGAGTACTAGCCAACTCCGACTCTCCAAAACCTTTTTGATAATCACTTAAAATTTCTCTAAAAGTTTGCAGAGATTCCAAAGTAACATTAGAACGGACACTTGAACGGGCGGTAAAAAGCCCTCCCAAATTACGTCGGCTAACGCCAGAGTATGCGCCGTAGGTATACCCTTTCTGTAAGCGTAATATCTGAAACAAGTGACCAGAAAAGCTACCACCTAAATTATGATTCACCGCAACTAATGGATAATAATCTTTTGAATTAGCAACCATTGCACGATTACCAATACGAATAAACGATTGTTTAGCCCCTGGTATATCAACAAAATAAACTTGAGACTTTTCAATCGGTTTGGCTGGCGTGGGTTTAGGTAAATCGACTTCACCTTGCCCCCAATTTTTAGCCAATCGATTTAAACTGCTCATCACTTGCTGCTGCTTAGCATCGCCCGCCACATGAAAACTTGCTAAATTAGCCACCATATTATTGTTATAGAATGCCTTTACATCACTTAGCTCAATTGAATTAACATCAGTTTCAGAACCAATAACTGGCGTGGATAACATCGACTCTTCGCCATATAACAACTTAGCAAATACATTGCGTGCAATTAAGCCAGGGTTACCATTAGCTTGCTGAATTTGTGCTAAGGTTTCTTGCTTAATCCGTTGCCACTCAGCTGTATCCCAACGAGGTTCTAAGATCACCTCTTCAACCAAAGCCATCAATTTATTAAAGTTTTTAGAAAGTACACTACCAGTTAAAGTCACAAACTCATCACCAGCCGTAAAAGATAATTGAGCCCCTAATTCACCTAATGCTTTTTCAAATGCTTGTGGTGTTTTTTTAGCGGTACCTTGCAGCATCATTTGAGTCATTAAATTAGCGACGCCTTCTTTCCCTTTTTGATCTAACGAATGCCCACCAGCAACTCGTACAGAAAAGGAAACTAAAGGTAACTCGGAATGCTCTATTCCATAAACTTTGAGTCCATTATCAAAACTTGAATTCCAAATATCTGGCAAATTAATTTGTGGTGCTTGACCATAATCAGGATTTTTTGAACGATCGAAAGATGATTTAACCTGTGGAATAGGCTCAAGTTTTTTAGCTGCCGACTTTTCCGTCATTTGCTGTTCTGCACCCTGAATTATTTTTTCTTCAACAACATTGGCTTTTTGCGCCCCGGTTAAAATAAGTTCCACTTTACCTTTAGGTACAAAACTGGTAGCCACATAGTTTTTACCGTTAATATATTGATTAAATACCGCCATAATTTGCTCACGCGTAACACTACGATAACGCTCAATTTCGGTGGTAATTAAATTAGGATCACCAGCAAACTCATTTAATTGTGCTAATGTTGAGGCCTTATTAAATACACTCGACAAATTATTATAGAAAGCCGTTTCTCGACTTGTCATAATGCGTGCTAACTGCTCATCTTTGTAGCCATTTTCGGCAAAGCTTTTAATCGCTTCATCAATGCTTACTTTCACTTTATCGAGTTTAATACCATCAAAAGCTCTTACCTGAATTTCAAACACACCAGCAATTTCTGAGCTTTGACTTTGTACTGAAAAACTAGGTGCAACTTTATGCTCTTCGACTAGCTTTTTATAAAAAATACTATCTTTACCGTCAGATAATAGATCCGCTAACAACTCTAGTGCATAAGCTTCCTGTCGATACTGCTCAACGGTTGGAAAAGTCATGGTTAATTCTGGCAGTTGTGCAAAATTATCTTCATGATAAAGTGACTTACTTTCAGCCAACTTCACAGGCATAGGCTTTAATGGCTCAACTTCAGGCTGTGGTTTAAATTCGCCAAAGTATTTTTTAATCCAGTTTTTCGCTTGTGCGGTTTCAAAATCACCAGCTAAAACCAAAGTTGCATTATTAATGCCATACCACTGCTGGTAAAACTCTCTCACATCTTCAAGAGTGGCATTTTGTAAATCTTCTAAGCTCCCAATCACATCCCAACTATAAGGGTGTCCTTTAGGATAAAGAGAAGTTAACGTCACATAATCGGTATGACCATATGGGCGGTTATCAACACTTTGTCGCTTCTCGTTTTTAACAACCTGCTTTTCATTTTCCAAACCTTCTTGAGTAACCGTATTAATAAAATATCCCATACGGTCAGATTCCATCCAGAGTATTTTTTCTAAACCATCACTCGGTACGACCTCATAGTAAATGGTCCCATCTTGCCAAGTACCACCATTTAAAGTACCGCCCATGCTGCCAATATTTTTTATAAAATTTCCAGCACCAACATTTTCAGAATTTTGAAAAAGCATATGTTCAAAAAAATGAGCAAACCCCGTTTTCCCTAGCTTTTCACGATTAGAGCCCACATGATAAACAATAGCAACAGCAACAACAGGATCTGACTTATCTTGATGGAGAACAACATCTAACCCATTAGCCAGCTGATATTTTTCAATAGCTAATCGAGATGACTCTTTCTGCTTTTTTTCAACAACTTGTTTGTCGTTTTTATTATTAACGGTTTCGCTGGTAGTTTCAGGCTTGTCTCCACAACCAACCAGAATGAAAGCCAGTGAGCTAATGGCAAAGGCAGTTTTAAAATATCGCATAGATAATCCTACTCTAATTATTTGATGAACTTTATTAGTATTGTGTATATGTTTATTCAGTAGTGCTATATTTAGCAGGCAAACACTCTATAACCCTACATTAGTAAAAACAAGTGCAAAAAATTACATCATGCTCATTTGTAAGCCTAAAGCGAAAGATAAGAGATTAGACAAAATAGTCACGAAATATATCGATAAACAATCGATACAACTCTAACTACCAGACCTATATAGAAAAGTTGGAACAAAAACACTAAAAATCAAAGAAAACCTGTTTTCAGTACCGATATAATTTCTTTATTAATATTATTTGTTACTTAATGTTAAAAGTTCAATAATAATCTGGAATGATTTCTGCTCTGCTCCCATTTTATTGAACTTTTAAGCGACCGAGTAGTTTTGAGTCAGCTTTTTATTTCACGTAAACGGTTCATCCTAATCACTCGGCAGGGATTTACAATTTATCCTGGATTAACGATGTTAATAGGAAAATCAATACCGCTAAAAACAACACTTTCTGAAGTTGAAGAACGTTTAATTATAACTAAAAAATGATATAAACGATCGTCTCTTAGTGAATGAACCAATGGAACTTCCCGAGTTGTATTAGTTGATATGCCAGGAAAACAAAACTCTCCAGGTTGGGTAGTTTGCCATGATACCCAATTCGGATTTAAAGAATTCAGGCCTGTAGCAGTACGATAACGTAACCTAACTTGTACACCGCTCGCCGTATTACAATTATTAGGATCTCGATAATAAACTCTGAAAGATGTCATATTCAATGTTGGATCATTGAAGTCTTGATTAAATAAATCAACACCAGCTCTCCAACCATTCAATGGCAAGGGGCAAAGCAATGATGCGCTTCCAGTTTCATTTGCTCTAAAAACATAAGCGCCATTGAGCAGTTTGAGTTTTTCATCTTCAAGTGAATTAGTAGGTTGGCAGGCACTTGCTGGAATCGTATAAGCGCCTAAATTAACATTATTTGCAGATGCTAAAGGTGATAATAAAGCACTTGTGACCAATGCGCTACTCACTATTCTTTTTACTGATAAGACCATTATAATCTCCTAAAATATTTAGTTTCAAAAATTAATCCGTTTTAAAAATTAAATTTATGCCAGCGTTACTGTTCAATCATTGTTAATAAAAAACTGACATACTTAATGACACAGCAAAGCGCATAAAAACAGGACACCACCAAACAGTTAATTAGAGATTAAATTGTGCTAAAGAAATAAAGATGTATTATAAATTGATTTGATGTATAAATCGTATTGAACTAAAACAGAAAAATAAACAATTGTTTTATCAAAGCACCGATTTATCTAATATCAATTAATCGGTACTCTGCTCTAAAAATAAACGGAAGCCACAAAAACGAACAAGATGGCGTAAACTAATTTGAGAAATAATGACTATCTCTTTTATTGACTTTCCTCTTTTGCTTTTTTTATTTTTTCGGCCAGTTCTTCGGTTGTTTTCTCTTCTTCTTTCTTTTTTTCTCGATCAAGCAATCTTTTTCTTTCATGCATTGCTTTATAACCTTCTTCTGTTTTTCTAAAACAACGTTCCCTGTCAATCGTTTCGGTGATTCGACCACAATAGTCTCTTTCCATCGCCCCAGAATTCGGCCCATAAGGGTTAAAGTTACAAGCACTGGTCATAATAACAACAGAAGTAAGTATAAAAGTTCTAGCATTATTCATTGAGATTAATTCCAAAGTTAAAAAGTAATAAAGTTAGCTCACTTTGAGCCTTACAATGTCAATTGATTGAGTCAATCATTATAATTAATACCTGTTAGTCAGCACCCAAAGTCAATAGTTCATAAAAAACAGATATTGACAACCATCAAGCTTTTAAATGGATTCTTCTATATAATAGTCACAATTTCCACTCAAAGATTACAATTATGTCCTCAAATTTCAACAACATGCTCAATGCGGCTAAAGCTCAACCAGAGCCACAAAGGCTACTTTTTATGCTCGCTTTATCTGAAAGAACCAATAAAGCGAAAAAATCACGTGCACAAGGCACTATTACCCCAGTAATGTGTGTTGACAAAATACCAGACGAACTTAGCGATATTACAGCCTTTATTGAAGAAGCAGATTCAATCAATTCACAATGGGATATGATATTTATTGCTGGAATGAATGGTGAAAATGGACAGCCACCTTCTCCAGAAGAAGCAGAGCCATTACTAAACAAGATGGTTAATGATTTAGTGAGTGGCCAAGATCTTTCACGTTATTTAATACTAAACCGTGAAGATGATATGGTTGAAATAGCAGCTAATTAGATCACACTCAACTTAAAGCAAGCTACATTTTTTAAGTAGTACGTTTAAATAATTCGCTGCTCATTGGTTGTGGTATTAAGAAAATGAGATATCCATTTTTTCACATTTGGATATCTCAATTTAACTCACTTAGTTTATTTAAATTTCATCAATAAATACGCCTAATTGTTTTAATTTTTCTTTTAATTCAACGACAACCATAGTATTAACTGCTTGATGCTTTTGCTCTAATACATTAATTGAGAAACTGGCGTTAAGGCTATCATTAATTTGTTGCTCCATTTGTGCATAACTGAGTGCGAGTGAGTAAATAATGTTTTGTTGGTCATGACTGAACTGACTATTGAGTAACGCGCATAAAAAGTGGGCGGTAATATCCATCACTTCTCTGCTTTCTAGTAAAACATTTTTAATTTCTTGCTGCTTAAAGAATATTTTTTGACTCATTAGTAACGCCCTCGATTGGGTGAACGAACAACGAGGGGTTGTTTTCCAGTTTGCACCGCTTCTAAAAACTGATTCACACTACTGATTAAATCGTATTTGACTAAAGGCGTGTTAAATAACATGTCGGTATTATATTGATAGTTGAATACATCAACATTCATTTCAATTAATTTTAAGTTAAAGCGTTTTTCCATTTGAAAGAAGTTACAAATGAGTGAAAACAGTTGGTATTGTTGTTGGGTGTTTTTAAAGTTGGGTAAATAAATACCAATGAGTTCACCGGAAAGACCGTATAAGTTTCTGGCATCTATTAATAATTGTTCAGTTGCTTTGTGTGATTGTTTTTGATTAAAAAAATCATTAGGTGGTAATGGCATTTGTTGAATTCCTTTTGTGTTTCTTTTGCTAACAGTTTTCGGTTGTAATTTTAAAAAACTGGTCATACGGCTTATGAGCAGGTAAAGCTATTTGCTCAACTGACCAGAAAGAGAAGACTCTTTTTTTGCATTCGATATCATTCATTGGGTCCCATTAACCATGCGCTTACCCAGCTTCTCAAACTGGGTTATGACGGATTGTTTAAGGTTGTTTTGTATTTTTTGGGCACAAGTAAGCCTTATTTGAATATCTCAAATATCAAACAATCTGTCTGAAAAAGGTTAAAACGGGATTAAATAATGATTTTTTTCTTTAAGAAACAAAAGGTTAAATGCAAGGCATGAAGACTAGTAATAATGAAAACACACCTAAGGTGTCTGAAAAACTGGGCTCGCGCTGCTAGCGACAAAGCTTTATAATAAAGATAAGTCATGGTTACTCCCAAGAGTGACTGTGGCCTAGCTCTGGGTGGTAGGTGGTACTACTGCCCGGGGCGTCTAACGGCCAACTAACTTTTAAGTTAATGGTTTTAGTTTGCAACTGACAAATCGTTCAAATTTTATTTTCACTCACCTGTTTTTACAAACAGAAAAAATGCCATTCAAACATTTCAGCTCTTGCAAAATGACCGACTGAACAACAGTCGATTGCAGGAGAAATACTATCATAAAAACACAGTAAAAACCTAAGAAAAAATAGGAAAAAACAACGTTAATATTTTGGATATTAGCGCGTAGTTTTTTATGCGTTTTTGAAAATCAAAATGGACTTTATTGTTGTTAAATCTATTCAACACTAAGTTGACATAACGGTTGAATTAGGTGAGTATTTGATGATGATTAAAACTTAAAAAGTAGTTAAACAAACATTGAGCATTAATACGGTTTACTGCATTCAGCCGGCAAACTCGCTGACATGACAAATAATTAAAGGAGTAAAAAATGTTTCCAAAAGAATTTTATCTAATACCAGAAGAAATATTCAGAATGGGAAATTCTACCAGTTCTAAACTATCAAATGTGCGTAGCAAAGATGTGAATACAATGAAAGTAAATGATATTACAGTGATTATTGCAAATGGAAAGGGAGTTAGTGTTTTTGATAAAACAGGCATCAATGAGTCTCCAATGACGGGATAGGTATGGAAATTTCCACCCAATTGCAAGCCGCCTTTAGGTTTAAAATTCGTGCAAGATAAGGCTCACCATTATTGTATTGCTCCAACTCAAAATATGCCTATTGATAAATATAAAGGGCTTCTTGAAGAAATGGCGTTAAAAGCTGAACGAGTTTATAAAAAGGAGAGTAAAGTAATATGAGCAGACTGACTTTAGATTTAGCTGAATCAGAATTAAAAATCATTCTTGAAGGGCTAACTGAACTTGAACAGAAAATGATAAAAATCTGTGAAACCTCGGAAGATGAAGATGAAGTTGCTGATTATGGCAATGACCTTATAGAAGTACGTTTGTTGCTTAAGCCATTACAAAAAAAAGCTATCGAAAGGTTTGGTGAACAGATTCTAAATTTCTCACGAGAATCTTTATGAGTAAATAAAATAAAAAAGACAAGATAAAAGATGGAACAGCCGCTTCTTATAAATACTAGACGAGGACACCTTTAACTTTTATGAATTAGTGTGCAACAGAGTTTTCTCAGTTGCTTTACCTTAACTTATTTTTAATAGGAATAAAAAGTGCACTTGCATTTAATTGCAGCTAATCTTATTAAATCCAAGAGTTGACATAGCAGTCAAGTTAGGTAAGTATTTGATAATGATTAAAAAACACAATGCAGTTAAACGGTCGTTTGAATATTAATGAGATTTACTGCATTCAATCAGCTGTTATGCGTAGGAAAATCGGTGAGTAAGTATCATAAGGTAATCATATCTGTAGTTGTGCTTTTAATTGGAAGCACCTTTTATTTTTACTATCCGATTTATGTTGGACAGAATAGATTTGACGAAATTCAGAATAAGATTGAATTAGGCATGAAGCGGGAAGTGGTTCTAGCAATAGCTGAGGATGTTGGATATTTGGAACACTCTGTTAGCCAAAATATAAGTGTAAAGGAAGATTTATTTTCATATACTAATTTATTGTGGCCAAGCCTAGTGATTATTGAATACGGCTCAAATAACATAGTAAAAAATGTAACCTTGGATCAATAGAAAATGCATAACCAGACGTTTGAAATTGACGCGAAAAACGCGCACTCAACTTGGCGTTAAATGCAAAAAGCCATGATCGAGAAAAAACGAACTTACTATGTTAAGTCGAAAGACAATGTATCTTGGGGCGAAGTAACATTTGAGTGGTATAGCCCAAGAACGGAAAGTTTTGTATCTGCAATTTGTGGCTATCTAAAGCCTTCCAAAGAGTTTTTTGATCTCGGATTGGACTTAAATGAGAATAAGCTTGATATTGTGTTGGTAGATAAACTTTCAGAAGACAAAATTAATGAAGGTGATTCTTACTTTTCTAAAACTGATAAAGGCGTAGTGCTTGGTTATGTATCAAAGAGCATTTAACAAGGCATTGGAAAAATACGACGCGATAAAAACGCGCGTCTCAATTTGGCGTTGAGGCTGTAGAAAAAGCCGAAAAGATCGCAATTTGAGATCAAATAAATTATTTAAAAGTCGTATAATTAGTCATCGACATCGAGGGAGTTTTCAATGGCTAATTTTATCAAATACGATTACAGGCAGGATGTGATGCTTGTTATTAATTTCGAAGAGCAACTTCAGCCTGGAACCTTCGAATATGCCATTCACTATCTAATAGATAAAAAGCTAGACCTTTCAGTTTTTCATCCTAAGTTTAAAAACAATTTCACAGGGCGTCCAGCTTACGATCCCGCCATATTACTTAAAATAATTTTATTCGCTTATTCAAAAGGCATTACATCGAGTCGAGAAATCGAATGGTGCTGTAAAACTAATATTATTTTCAAAGCACTTACTTGTGATTCAGTACCACACTTTACAACCATTGCAGGTTTTGTGAGTAGTCGAAGTGAAGAAATTGAAACACTATTCGAACAAGTGCTTTTAGTTTGTCATGAGCAAGGCTTATTAGGTAACGAGTTATTTGCGATTGATGGCTGTAAACAATCATCAGATGCAGCTAAAGAATGGTCTGGCACTTTTAAAGAGCTAGAAGAAAAGCGAGCCAAAATCAAACGTCAAATAAACTATCATATCAAAGAGCATCAACACTTAGATAAAAATGAAAGTAGAGATAAAGAACAAGTCAAACGTGCAGAGCAAACGATTGAAACTTTAAATAAAGCATCAGAAAAAATAGACAACTTCCTAAAAAATTCTGAGCCAAGGATGGGAGAAGGTAAAAGAAAAAAAGAAGTTAAAAGCAATATCACTGACAATGAAAGTGCCAAGATGACAACTGCATAATTACAGACAGTCACTTTTCTACTCAAAGGCTTTAAACAAGAACAAACAAAGCCTTGTGTGAGGGTCAGGTTTGATTATCATTAATTATGAATAAGCGAATAGCAAAAAATTAGCGTTGTTTTTTGAAATTGCTGAATTAAGAGCAGCCGAAACCGCCATCGATGTGGTTAACGAGCAGTGGGGATTGGTTCTTATGTTTTCACTTTAGACAGAACTAAAGCAACATAATTTGTATTAGTTCCGACTTCATCTGACACTTCAGCTTGACTAGAAGAGAGTTACCCGTTTTGATAAAGGTGTCGAATCTTTAAATCAAAACAAAAGGTAACTCTCATGCTACATACTAACAATCCAATTATTAAACACAAGGCAGGTTTATTAAACTTAGCCGAAGAACTCAATAATGTTTCAAGAGCCTGTAAAGTGATGGGCGTATCTCGAGATACATTTTATCGTTATCAAGAGTTAGTTGAAGAAGGTGGAATTGACGCCTTAATCGAAAAGACCAGACGTAAGGCCAATCCTAAAAATAGAGTTGATGAGGCGACAGAACAAGCCGTTGTTGCCTATGCCATTGAACAACCAGCCTTTGGTCAACATAGAACAAGCAATGAGCTGCGTAAACAAGGTGTCTTTGTTTCTGGCAGCGGCGTTCGTTCAATTTGGCTTCGTCATGATCTGGAAAACTTCAAAAAGCGTCTTAAAGCACTTGAGGAAAAGGTCGCTAATGACGGTATCATTTTAAGCGATGCGCAAGTTGCTGCGCTTGAAAAGAAGAAACATGATGACGAAGCTTGTGGTGAGATAGAAACCGCTCACCCAGGCTACTTAGGCTCTCAGGATACGTTTTATGTGGGTAACCTCAAAGGCGTTGGCCGAATTTATCAGCAGACCTTTATTGACACCTACAGCAAAGTTGCTTTTGCAAAGCTCTACACAACCAAAACGCCAATCACCGCCGCAGATATATTAAATGACAAAGTATTACCCTACTTTAATCAAAATGAATTGCCAATGTTGCGCATTTTAACTGACCGTGGAACTGAGTACTGTGGTCGCGTAGAGCATCATGATTATCAGCTTTACTTGGCGATCAATGATATTGACCATACCAAAACGAAAGCGATGTCACCACAAACGAACGGGATCTGCGAGCGCTTTCACAAGACGATATTGAATGAGTTTTACCAGATCACCTTTAGGAAAAAGCTGTACTCATCGATGGAAGATTTGCAAAAAGATCTGGACGTTTGGATGGAATACTATAACAATGACCGAACTCATCAAGGAAAAATGTGCTGTGGCAGAACGCCAAAAGAAACTTTACTTGATGGTAAATTGATTTGGGCTGAAAAGAATTTAGCTCAAATCTAAACTGACAGATACCGTTGGAAAAACGGGTAACTGTCAGATCAAGTCTGAGCTACTACACATAATTACATACCGGCTTTGTTCGTTTTTTTGCGTGCCTAGTTCTAGACTACGTCAGCTATATTATCTATTGGTTGATTTAGAAGAGTTTCAAAATCACTGTTAAGGTTAAAGTTATCTCTACAGTAAACAGCCTGATTTCTACCATTTT
Source organism: Aliikangiella litoralis (assembly GCF_052495765.1). Next base: position 4,821,721 of record NZ_CP199292.1, read on the forward strand.
TCTTTGCATAATAAAGCGCCTTATCTGCTAGGGCTATGATATTTTCTATTGTCTTTTCATTCCGCTTTGGCTTAGTTCGCGCCAGACCGACGGACATGGTAGCTGACAACTCTCCATCTGACGTAATGAACTGTAATTCAGAAATACTCAAAAGCAGTTTTTTAGCGATAAGTTGATCATCATTACGACTCTGGCTTTTGATAATTATTAGAAATTCTTCACCTCCCATACGAATGAGCTTATCTTCACTGCGAATAGAACTTTTTAGTCTTTTGCAAAATTCGACCAATACTTGATCGCCTATCTGGTGTCCCCAGTTATCATTAACTTGTTTAAAATGATCGATATCAAGTAAAAAGAATGTATAACTATTACCCTCATCATTCTTAAGCAACGGAACCGAGTGCTTTTCAAAATAACGTCGATTAAATGTTTTAGTAAGACGATCTTGAAAACGTTGCAAGTCAAGCCGAGCGTTTCTATCTTGCAAAGTCAAATTGTTCGCAACCATTCTTCTATACATTAAGATCAAAAGAGAGATTATTAAAAAGCCAATAATGCCTGACAACCAATAAACGCGTATTTCAAGTTGTGCTTTTTCAACCTCGACAGACTGTACTCGATTCTTCTCTTGCAACCTTTGTATTTCTCGATCTTTTTCAGCCAATTGATGAAGTGACTTAAACTTCTGCATTTTGCCTTCGCGTTCTGAATCATAGATCTTTTGACTCAGTTGCATATAGGCCATTTGCGCATGGTAGGCCCTCTCATAATCCCCTTTACTAGCCAAAGCATCAGACCAACCCGAATAGTTATCTGCTAAGTTATTTATTAACTCAAATCGCTCAAAGTATTCTTTCGCTGTGTTAAAAGCATGTTCTGCCTCTTCCATTTTATCCAAATAAAGAAAATTGACTGCAATCAACGAATGAGCATGGGCAACTAAGTTTTCATCTTTATGCTCTTGTGCATACTTTAAAGAGCTTAAAGCCAGCCGGTTCGATTCCTGATAGTTGCCTTTTCGCTGTGCTATTGCGGCAAGGTTAGTTCGCATACTAAAAATTGACTGCTGAGAATTTAATTTAACTGCTAATTCAATTGCATGCTTGAAAACTTTTGAAGCAACAGCTAACTCTCCCTTACTAATATAGATGTATCCTCTATTTTGATATAATTCTAGAATGGCATTCTGATAGTTTTTAGATTCATACCAATCAATCGCAAGTTGGTTATTTTTTAGCGCATCATCATAATAGCCTAGCTCAGCTTCCGAAAGAGCAAGCATACTTCTTACGCTTGCTTCACGATAGTCATCCCCATTTTCAATAGCGATGCCTAAAGCAAGTTGGCTAGCTTCAATACTGTCGTTGTATCGTCCAATAGCATTAGTCAAACTAGCAAAAGTAAAACTTATCCAATAACGAAGCACCGCCGAAGGGCTATTTAATGCATGTTGAAAAGCCTTTTCAACATACAAGTCATAAGTTTTGTAATCCTTTTTATGATTCGCTTGCCATGCTAAACAAAAATCCATACTCGCATAGATTGAACGGCTGCTACTGTTTTCCAACTTAAGATGCTTATACTCGTTTAGCGTTTGTGTGACACCTTCAGCATCGCCGGAAAATACCTGTAGGTAGCATCGATAAGTCAAAAAATAGGCGATATCATTAATGCCCAAAGCATATATTTGATCTTCTATTTTGGAAAGCTGATTTAAGGTTTCAGAAAAATCTGCACCGTACTGGTTAGCAATCTTCTCAATAGCTAAATCGCCTTGAGAAAATTGAGCTCTAAGTTGTTTTGGTTTTTCCAGTGCTATTATTTGAGAAGAACTGAAAGTCGATAGTGCAATCGTACCAATCACCGATAACCAATATAAAAACTTTATATTTCTCAAGAATAACTTCAACAACACTAATGACCTATAGGTATATAACAGATTGTACGAATTAGCATACCAGATACTAACTCTAAACTGCATTGCGTCGATTCAAGATATCTATGGTATGACACACACTTTAAATAAGCGTAGTTCAAAGCAGTCATTTTTGCGATCAAGCCACTCAAATTCTAACCAAACTTGAGATTTTAGCAGGTAGGAGAAGCTTATAAGCAGTGGTTATTCAATCTTTTCGTATCGCGGGAAGAGCTGTAAAATAGTTGTACCATAATTACACATAATTACAGACCACATAATTACCATAATTACAGACCATAATTACACATAATTACAGACAGTCATTTTTCTATTCAAATATTGTAAACAACAACCAAAGCCTTGTGTGAGAGTCAGGTTTGATTATCATTAATTATGAATAAGCGAATAGAAAAAAATTAGCGTTGTTTTTTGAAATTGCTGAATGAAGAGCAGCCGAAACCGCCATCGAAGTGGTTAACGAATAGTTGGGGGATAGGTTTTTATGTTTTCACTTTAGACTGAACTAAAAAGTTGCTGTAATTGTTGACTCCCTTGAATCCATCGTTGTTCTAGTTCCACTACCTTAGCTTTAATCGAGTGAATACAACCAACAAATCGACCATAATTGGTGCCGTAATGTTGAATTTGGCTAAGCCAGTGAGAGTGATTGATATTCAACTGGGCTAATACCGATTGAATATGAGGCGGTATTGCGGTTTTATTCGGATAAACAATATTTTTTCCTGTCCACTCCACCAGCTCAATATAATCGTTGAGTTTCAAATTCAAACGACGCGCTTTTATGTTTCCTGCTATTGAAGTGACGGCCTGATTAAGTTGTCCCGGTGTCATGCTCTCAACCCGCTTTTTAATACTGGTGTGCTCACTGGTTTGCAACGACTGACTCATTCCTGCACGAATAGGGTTTAAATCGACATAGGCCATACAAGCCAGCGCAGCAGACTCATCCAGTAGTGCTTGTGAAGTAAACCGAGACTCCCAGAAATGTCCTTTACAGCCATCTTCTAAATTGGCCAATCGAGCCAAAGGCTCATTTAAACGTCGCATTAACCAGGATATGTCCCCTAATCGTTTTCGATAGGTGGCTAATAACTCTTTATCATTAACAATTGCTTGTAAACGTAACTGACGCTGTTGCTGAAATTCTGGTTTATCGATTTTACCGGGAAAAGCCTTTAACCAACGCTCTGCAACCGTTAAATCTGACCATTGCTCAGGGGCTTTAGGATTGGAGTAAACCACTAAGTGATAATGATTACTCATTACGGCATAGGCGTAGACTTCAATGGCAAATACATCAGCCAATTGAAGAAGACGGTTTTCAATCCATTGACGGCGATGTTCATAGTTAATCCCTGTCTCGGCATCAAACCCACATAGAAAGCTTCGTCGTACACAGCGGCTGATTAAGTGATAATAACCGGGATTTTCGGAGTCAATTTGTTCTCTTCTGGGAATAGCCATTTATCATCCTTGATAAATTAAAAGGAGGGTTATTGTTACAAATCGTAAGGTGTTATTGAATCAGCAATATAGGAAAAACCATGCAGCAATTAACCGTTGAGTGTGTAGGTGATTGACTGTAAAGTGACTGTCTGTAATTGGTTGGCAATTAACCGTTGAGTGTGTAGGTGATTGACTGTAAAGTGACTGTCTGTAATTGGTTGCTTCAAAACCTCAATTCAAAAACCAAATAAACGTTAGGCTCTTTATGGTAAAAATATACATTTTAATATTATTTTCTTTTTTATTCTCTTCTTGCGCTACCTCACCTGAAAAATCGAAGTACGGTGTTCGTGGGGAACAAAAAATTCAAAAAATATTTGAGTCTCATAAAGTTTCAATATTTTCGATTTATTACAAAACCCTAAGTCTAGAGCCTAATTTAGGTGGTTGGGTAAACTTTTCTATTTATGTTCAAGTAAATGGTAAAGTGACTAGATGTCAAACTAAAACAGAGAAAACAGATTTAGATTCTATGGCATTTAAGATCTGTAAGTATGTATCAAAAATAAATTTTGGAGAAGGAGATGAATTTGAATTCGATTATCGCATTCGGTTCCTTCCAAGCGTATCTAGGTTTAATGGGAGTCCCTTTTCGTGCGTTTCATGTCGTAACTATTATAAAACCCAACAGTTGACATCACTGCAAAGTTGGGTAAGTATTTGCTAATGGTCCAAAAATTGATATGCAGTTAAACTGTGCCTTGAGTATTATGAAGGTTTACCACATCCAGCTAACCATAATATTTGGAATATGATGATTCTTTCGTAATTTATAGCACAGATAACTATCAAAATATAACCATAAAAAACATAAATGGATGATTAAAAAATGAGACTTAAAAGTTTATATAATATATGCAGAGTTATTGAAATTGTTGCAATGTTATTCACTGCATATTTTCTAATCGAAATTTTCTGGATTAAACATGGTGTTGATGATGTCATTGTAAAAAATCATTCTAATTACTTAAACATTAGTTTGATAACAATGATCTTTGCACGCTTATTGATCATAGGACATAAGCGAAGAACATTGAAAAAAAAGGAGAACCAATAGCCGCCTAGTTTAAAATAATAATGTTTGAGCGGAAAGTAAGTTTATAGTCAGTCATTCTTGTCTTTTATAAAAATGATTGATAAAACATAATTATCATAATTACAGACAGTCACTTTTCTATTCACAGACAGTCACTTTTCTATTCAAAACTTTAAACAAGAATAGCCATAGGTACTGCTAGCAAACAGTTGAGTATTGTTTTTTATGTTTTCACTTTAGACAAAGCTAAAAAGCTTCTGTAATTGTTTACCCCTTAGACTGTAAAATGACAGTCTGCAATTAATTATTTTTGCGTTAAAAGATAAAACGAGTTTATAAAACAATAACTAATGCAAAAAGCATCAATAAAAAACAATAAAACAAGACACCCATCTCAAACCATAATACAAATAATATCCCTCCAAACAATAACCCTATAAACACAATTTGCATTATCAACATATATCAAGTATATTCCGCAGCGTTTTAGGTGCATAACCTGTTAAACGGGAATCTGGTGCACACATAAAGTGTTATTCCAGAACTGCCCCCGCAACGGTAATTGATTGAAAACTGTATCATGGTAAAACAACTACCCGCCACTGTGTATCAACATGGGAAGGCGATACAGTCAGAATGTTATTTAATAAAATAAACATTCAAATCATAAGTCCGTATACCGGCCTAAAAACTAAGTTGTGACTAGCGTGGGGCTATCTCAGAACAGTGAAAATGGGCGTGTTCAATTTTCCTTTCTATATGTTTTCTCCTCTCTGATCACATTTCCGGTAAACAAGTGCGGGCGGCACTGATATGACTCAATTTTCATAAATTGCCTGTACTCCTACTTTGTTGTTACAAATGAGGAGATTCATGAGAATCAAACAATTAACTTTTTCTATATTAGGGCTTAGCTTCTTTTTTTCTGCGGCTTTCGCTGAACAAACAGAAATATTAACAATTATTGGACAAAAGGAACCAAAGGGCCTCAATTTGAATGATGAAAACTCAGCATCATCTCGATTAGGCTTAGAAATTATTGATACACCAGCGAGTCAAGAAATCATAACGAAAGAAGAAATCACCATAAAAGCTGACCACTCTTCCTTATCAGCTGTCACACGCACAACGGGGTTTTCATCGAGTGCTGGACAAGGTAATGGTGGCACATCAATGTCTGTTAGAGGCTTTAATGGGCACGGCTCAGTAGTACAAACTTTTGATGGCACACACATGTATGTCGGTGCAGGCACACGGACTTTTCCGGCTGACACTTGGAGCTTGGAAAAAATAGAAGTTTTACGTGGACCAGGTTCCGTTATTAATGGCGTGGGAGCAATAGGTGCCACGGTTAATTATGTACCTAAAATAGCTAATTTCAAAAACATTGAGAATGAAATAGATGTCAGCATAGGTAGTTTTAATTTACAACGTCTCGCCTTTGGTTCAGGTGGTCGCTTAACAGATAATACCGCCTATCGATTTGATATTGTAAACCACAATAGCAATAGCTCCTTTGATAACAGCAAAGAAAACAAACAAGTTGTCGCAGGCTCAATACGATTTAAACCGGATGAAAACATTGATATAAAACTCAGTGTTGATTATGCCGACGTTAAACCAATAACCTATTGGGGAACGCCACTCGTTAACGGCAAAATTATAGACTCAACTCGAAATCATAATTATAACATTGAAGATGGCATTGTTAATTATATTGATTGGTGGCCAAGGCTCAATTTTGAATGGAAAATCAACCATAACTTGACTCTACGAAGTGACACCTATTATCTTGAAGCAGACAGGCATTGGCGCAATATAGAAGAATATGCTTACAACACTGGCACTGGGTTAGTCGATCGTGCACTTTACTTAGAAATACTTCACAAACTAACTCAAGTTGGCAACCGTTCGGATCTGCTATTTGATTTTAATATTGACAATATAGAACACCGCATAAGCCTTGGTGTGGAGTTTAATCAAATTGATTTTATGCACTTAAATAATCGACCTTATAACGGCTCAACAACGGTATCTTTAAATCATCCAAATACAGGAACTTGGTCAGATGGCGCTCAAAGTGAAACCACACGCGATTTTATTTCTGACACATTACAGTACGCTTTATTTTTCGAAAGTCATATGCTGTTTAATGAACAATGGAGCTTGATAACAGGTATACGTCAAGATCAGTATGATTATGAGCGTGATGATTTTAATCGAAGTAACGGTGAAACAGCTCAAAAAACCAACAGCCATTTTTCAGGTTCTAGCTGGCGCCTGGGCGTTGTCTATCAACCTTTACAAGATATCAGTCTTTATGCTCAATATAGCAAAGCACTTGACTCAATCGGCTCAGTATTAACGGCTTCAAATCCTCATTTAAAACTAGCAGAAGGCAATCAGCTTGAAATGGGAATCAAGCAATTATTATGGAGCAGCCGTTTACAATATACGATTGCTATTTATCACATTGAAAAAGCAAACTTGATTAGTAATGATCCCGGCGGTATTAGTCGTCAGATTGGTCAACAATCATCACAAGGTCTCGAATTAGATACGTTTATTAAGCCAACAGATAACTTCAACATTGACTTCAATATTGCTTTAGTTGACGCTAAATATGATGAATTTGTTAGTGGCAATGCTGACTTAAGTGGAAAAACACCGCGTAATATACCTGGCGTAACGGCAAATTTATGGATGAATTGGCAATTTATACCACAGTGGCAACTCAGTGGGGGGGCTCGTTATGTTGACAAGCGATATACCGACAATGCCAATACAGCCTCAATACAACTACCCGATTATACCGTGTTTGATGTCAACCTTCAGTGGCTTATAAATCCAAACTTAAAACTGTCACTGCGCGGTAAAAATATTACCGACGAAAATGATTACGTTTTATCTTCTTATGGCAGTACTCAGTGGATTTTAGCAGAAGGCCGCAGTACTGAAGTCGGAATATATTACACATTTTAATTCATAAAAAAGCACATATAGAGTGTTATGTGCTTAACTTTCTAACAACCAATTGCAACTCAATAATGATAACTACTAATAATTTAACCTGGACTCCAGATAAAAAAAACGCGCCAATATTATCTGCAATATCTTATACCAGTTTGCCTCATAAAATGAATGGCATCATTGGCCCTAATGGCAGTGGAAAAACAACACTTTTGCGCTGTCTCTACAACCGACTACAACCCAGTTCTGGCGAAATATTTTTTAATTCCAGGCCACTTGTTAATTATTCAAAAAAACAGCTCGCTAAACATATTGCAGTAGTTACACAAGAGTACCCAACAGAATTCCATTTAACTGTAGAAGACATTCTGAACTTAGGCTTTTTACCCTATTCGTTATCCTATAAAAAAATAAAGTTTAAGCAACAAGACTTACTCTATAGCATTGCTAAAAAGCTTGATATTAACCACTTACTACACCGCTATTTTGATACCCTATCCGGTGGAGAAAAACAACGAACAATGATAGCTAGAGCGTTGTTACAACAACCTGATGTATTAATCCTCGATGAGCCGACTAATCACCTAGACATTTATCATCAACTAGCTCTTTTGCAACTGTTAAAAAACACAAGTCTCACTGTTATTTATAGTATTCATGACTTAAATTTAGCTGCTCGCTTTTGTGATTCCATAGCAGTTATACAACAAGGAAAATTAATTTCTCAAGGTAGCCCAGAAAAAACCATGACAACAACGCTTTTCAAAAACACTTTCTCCATTGATGCCTCTATTGTAAAAAGCCAAACGACCCAGCAAGTTTCAATTGAAATATTATGAAAGCACTCAATCAACTCAATTTCTTTTTTTTATCTACTTTGTTTTTTTCAACAAACATATCAGCAAATAATTTAGTTACACCTGATAAAAAGAGTATTGTTTCATGCAATCGAAAAATACATTTTTCAAAAGTACCAAAGAGAGCAGTATCTAACGATATTAATATGACAGAAATGATGTTAGCTCTTGGTTTGCAAGATAACATGGTTGGTTATACAGGAATAGAGTCGAACAAAAATAATAATCAAATACTTAATCAATACCCAAATAATTTAACGGCCTTGTCTCGTCATGCTCCCAATATAGAAACACTACTGACTCACAACGTAGATTTTTTATTTGCCGGCTGGAATTATGGTTTAAAAATTGGAGGTTCATTAACACCTAAAAAATTAGCTGCTTTTGATATCCCTGTATACGAATTGGCAGAATCTTGTATACATATTATGCCAAAAAAATCAGCTGGTTTTGATGATATTTATACTGACTTAACTAATTTAGGTATTATTTTTTCAAAACAAGATGCTGCAAAAAATTTAATCACTAAAATTAAAAGCTCGCTTTTCCACCTCTCAAAAGCAACGGTAAAAACGATAAAACCCAATATTTTTTTATTTGACAGTGGTTTTGATAGCCCTTTTACTTCAGGGCGATATGGTATGCCTAATGCAATCATTGAGGCTGCTGGTGGTAACAATATTTTTTCTGATTTGCAAACAAGCTGGACAAGAGCTAGCTGGGAAGCTGTTATAGAGAAAAATCCTGATCTCATAATCATTGTTGATTATGGTAATATTTCAGCGCAAGAAAAAATAAATTTTCTTACCAATGAACCTGCACTCTCTACGATTAAAGCAATAAAAAACAATCACTTTATCGTGCTTACCTATAATGAAGTTACACCAAGCATACAAGCGTTCAATGCCACAATAAAATTACATAGTACTATTCATTCAAAAAAGAACTCTATTCAATGAGCAAACAGGATAAGCTATGAATCAATCCAATCACCAAAAAGCGATCTATACTCGATGTGTGTACACCACAATAATATGTATTATTATTTCCGTTCCGCTGGTCGTTATGCCTGGTTCAACCACAATTCCATTATCTGACACACTCACAATACTGCTTAACCACTTACTTCCTTTTTATAGTGATGCTATTTCAGTTAACCACACTTCTATATCTTCTAGTTCAGATACTATCATTTGGAAACTGCGTTTTCCAAGAGCATTATTAGCTGCAACAGCTGGTGCTGGATTTGCTATTGCCGGCACGACATTACAAGTAGCAACCAGAAATATTTTAGCAGAACCTCATTTACTCGGTGTTTCCTCTGGCGCTGTTTTGGGAGCCGTTATTGCCACCCTTCACTTAGGAAAATTTTCTATTGCTACTTTGGGTGATTTATCACTTCCCATTTGTGCATTTATTGGAGCATTGCTTGCAACATTATCTATTGCTCTAATTAATAAAAAGTGTTCATCAACAAGTCCATTCAACTTATTAATGTCAGGCGTTGCCATTTCTTTTATATTAGGATCGTTAGCAAATTTGTTGCTCTTTTTAGGTGATCACAGAGCAAGTCATCAGGTTATTTTCTGGATACTAGGAGGCTTTGGTCTGGCTCGCTGGGATAATATACTACTCCCTTTTATCACTTGTTTTTCTGCCTACATTTATTTGCTCTATCAATCTTCTCGCATGAATGCTTTACTACTCGGCGATGAAACCGCACACAGTCTGGGCATTACCGTAAATCGATTTCGAATCCAATTATTTATATGCAGTGCCTTAATTACCGCAGTTTTAATTGCTTCTTGTGGTGCAGTCGGTTTTATTGGTTTAGTGATGCCTCATATTGCACGCAGCCTAGTTGGCGGTCACACTCGGCGAGTTTTGACTTTGAGTGCTTTGTTAGGTGCATTATTTATACCTTGGGCCGATTTATTAGCTCGTTGGCTCTTAGCTCCAGAAGAGTTACCAATTGGCATTATTACCGGTTTACTAGGCGGGTTATTCTTTTTATTTATTTTAAATCGAAAAGTCAGATAGAGACAAATATAATTTATTGAGTCAGTTATGTACGATAAAGCAATGCAGTAATTAACCGTTCAGCCTGTCGGTGATTGTCTGTAAAGTGGCGGTCTATTATTGATTGTTATTGATAAGAATAAGCTACTATGTTAATTATAAAAAAATTGAACAAAGTCATATTGCAGGTTACCTTACTGGTAGTCGCAAATAATGCCATTAGACCCAAAACAAATTTCGTAGTCAGTCAAACCCAAAAAAGGAAATAAACATGTCATATGTAGATTGTTTTGTTGCAGCAGTGCCGAATGAAAACAAAGAGAAATATATTGAACACGCCCAAATAACTGCAGAACTATTCAAAGAATGTGGAGCACTTGAGGTAGTCGAGAACTGGGGCGATGATGTACCTGATGGTGAAGTAACCTCTTTACCAATGGCGGTCAAAGCCGAAGAAAATGAAATAGTTGTATTTTCGTGGGTGATTTGGCCTTCTAAGGAAACCCGTGACGCAGGTTGGGGAACTATGATGGAAGATCCTAGAATGTCTCCAGAAAATAATCCGATGCCTTTTGATGGTAAGCGGCTAATTTATGGTGGCTTTAACACGGTTCTAAAATCCTAGGTGTTGGAGATCTAATAAGACACTCAAGGAGTTTTATGTCTCCCAATACAGAGTTGTTAAAAAGTTCAATAGAAAAAATGGCTAAACCAATGGGCTTTTCATTATCGACATGCTTCCCCATAATGAAAAGCCGACTTAAGAAAAATAAAAAAAGAGGCTTCCATTTTAATCCTTAAAACGAGCCTCTTAACGACTTACTTTTGAGTAAAACTTCAAAGCATTGTTTTTACAAACCAGACAAAAATTCACCAGGTTGCAAGTGTTGTAAATTAAGTTTACGTCTTTTAGCATCGGCTTTGGCTTGTTGAAGTGCATTTTTTGTTTCCACATAATACTTAGGATCATTTAAGCCAAAATGAATAGGAACCAAAACTTTAGCTTTAATTACTATAGCTGCATCAACGGCCTGTTGGGGAGTCATTGAAAAAGGCGTTTCGGCTTCTTGGCTTGGAAACCTAGCCCCATTAATGGGCAAAAAGGCCGCATCAAAAGGAGCATATTGTGCTGCAATTGTTCGCCAGCTACCATGCCATAAAGTATCACCCGCATGAAATAGTTTTTTATCGCCAACTTTAATCACCCAACTAGTTTGCGATGCTCCTAAACCATCTTCTGCTGGTACTGGTGTAAAACTCATACCGCCAAGCATGACAGGCTTATAGGTACTTGTGGTTATCACTTTTAAACCATTCGAAACAATATAATCAGCCACCGATTCATGGCAAATCACATAACCTCTCCCACCCAGCGCTTTTTTGAGTGTTTCAACATCAAAATGATCATTGTGCACATGGGTAATTAAAGCATATTTACGTCTAGTTGTTGCTGTTACAGGCACTAACTTTTCTGGCGTATTATCACCCCAGATGTTACGCCCAATAGGATCAATTAAAACAGTCGTATCGCCATAAACCACTTTAACGCCAGCCCAGGTTAAGCGCTCTACCTTGACCTCTTCGGCTAATAGTGAAGTTGAAAAGGTAAGCAATAATATAATTAATAAGTGAGTTAGTGATAATTTCATTCTATATTTCCGGTCAATTCAATAGTCAATCAGTTAAAAATATAACTAAAATAGCCTATCATTAGTTGAAACTGATTAATATAGATAAAAAGGCAATATATGTCGCCAAACGGACATTCGACCCAATCGGCCAATGAATTAATTGAATTAGCTGAAAATAATCAGATTGTAGCAAGAGAAATTCTGATGCAAGCTGGAGAACACGATGCCCAGCACTCTCACCCTTGGCATCAGTTGCTTTTTCCAAGACAAGGTATGTTACGAACCCGAGTATTGAATAAACAATATTTTATTCCTTCTAATCGGGCTATGTTAATTCCTGCCGGCAGTTTGCACGAATCCTGGTCGGTTAACTCAGTACAATTTATTGGTATTTATTTTAAAACAGAAGTGCTAGAACAGCCTGTTACTAAATGCCAAGTGATTGAAGTGTCTCCTTTGTTTAATCAAATGATATATCAAGTTTATAAAATTGCGAGTCAACTGTCTTTATTTTCAGCCAAAGAAAAAAGGCTGATTCAAGTTTTTTATGATCAGCTAGTGGAACAAAAAAAAGCAATGCTTGAGATTATTTTACCCGAAGATAAACGATTAAAAAAAATGGTTTCCGAACTATTAATTAACCCAGCATCTAACAAAAAATTAACAGATTGGGCTAAACAATTGGGCGCCTCAGAAAGAACAATTTCACGAGTTTTCGAAAACCAAACCGGGCTGACTTTTAGACAATGGCGACACAGAATGCGTATGATTAGTTCTCTGCCTATGATTGAACAAAATACACCCATTCAAACGGTTGCGCTCAATGTAGGTTATGAATCTACCTCTGCATTTATTCATAGTTTTAAAAAACAGTTTGGACAAACGCCATTACAGTATTTTGGTTAGTAATAAACTAATAGATAACTAGCAGAACTTTTAATAGTTTTATTATTCAGTTTTTACATTTTTAGCGGCTTATAAAAAGCGCCTGGCAATTTACACATAAAACCTAGTACAGGTATTATTAAAAGAGTAGCAAAAAAAATAAGACCATTAACCTGAAATATCAATTCTTCAGAGGAAGAGCATTGATTATATTGATAACAAGATTCAGAAAGTAACGCGGTAAAAACCAAGCTATTAATAGACCATAAAATCATTAACCAAACAATTATTATCGTCAGACGACGCCCTAATGACGGCTTATTATCAGTAAAAACATTCCGTTGATGAGTTAACTTATGATTTTGAGGAGTAATATGCTCATCAATAAATACGACCATAGTCAATGAAGCATAATCGTGTATCGCTTGATAGTTTTTTGAAAAAACAAACATGATAAGAGAAAATGCACCAAGCAGTAATTTTACAATGCTTCTCACATAACACTGTACAATTGATAGTTGTTTTTGCTCATTAATATTAATAACTTTAATACCGGCTAACTGATGGCCAATGGTACTTCCTCGAAAGTAGATAAATAGAGGTTCAAAGCTAAGAACAGGTAAAAATATCAGCAAACCTCTAAGCACACTTGATTCAAATGGAAGCAGCGAAGTTAAAGATGCAAGCGTTATTAACAAAACGCCGAGAATCGTAGAGTCCCATAACATCGCTTTAATACGTAAAAATAATTTCGGGTATGTTTTAATCAACTGAATTCTACTTCTAATAATTTCATTTTTATTTCACCAGTTTATGTGAGTACCAACACTCCAAGCATTTCCCTTATATGACTATGTTTCGTCGACAAACCTAGCCAATTTTTTCTAGTATCATTTCAAAGTTTTGATGCCAACTAACACCGTCTTTAGAAAACTCTCCAATTTCGTGCCAACGCCCTTTTTCATCTAGCCTAATTGTATATCGAAGTTCGCCTTCCTTTATCTTAAAACCCCAAATAAAATTACCCCCTGCATCGACTTTAGCGTCGGCATTTAAAAAACCACCATATTTATACGAGTGCATCTTAAAATGTTTTAATTTATCATTATAGTGAACAACAGCAAAAGCGTGATGAATTTTCTTACCACTTTCTTTCGATGTACCGATCCCTTCAATTCTTAGAATCAACCCGTCCAACTCAAAAGCAATATTTTCCGTTTGTGTAAAATAACTTTTTTTACCATCACGCATTAATACCCAGCCTTCACCTTTCCAATTTCCTTGTAGAAAAGCAACTTTTTTCATTTCAGTAAGTTTAAGGCTTTCTTTCGGCTGAGAGTAGGCGTTGGCTGATAGCAGTGTTGCCAGAACCGCAATGATTAAACTTTTCATAAATCCTCCTAATTTTTTAGAATACTTTTTAGGGCTTATTTCTAATAAGCTGTAGCACAGACATATGCTATTAATTGCTACATGATGACTTTTCTTATCCAGAGCTGAGGTTAAGTATATTGTCCCAATTGATTATTTCGACGGAAAGAAAATACTGGTCTTAAGATCATCCGGCGCTTCTTCCATTGGACTGTTCCAATATTGCTCAAATGGAAAACCAGTACCTTTAATTTTTTTAGCTTGCATATACATCATTCCCATTGACCAGGCGTTGCCTAAAAAATCGTATGAGCCATCATGTTTTATTTCAAGCGCTTTTGAGTCATCAATCTGCCCTTTTATGTATTCGGGATCTAAATTTATATTTTCAAGATCTTCATCTGAAACAGCAGCAATGTAAGTCGCTTTCATATTTTTCATATCAAACTTGGGGTAAATACACACCCAATGCTTAGCACCCTTCTGACCGTTTACCACAATATCGTTTACAATTTTCTCAAAGTCTTCTTTCATTGTGACAGGCATATCAGAAACAGGAACCGTTCGCTGAATACCAACATATGAGAACCCTTTATATTCAACCATACCGTTATTAGTCGTTTGACATTTTACGCTTCCCTTCTCAGCGATTTCCTTTAACATTCTGAGTCCACGCTCGTAATCCATTCCAATCCAGTTTTTCATTGTCTTTATCATAAAAAACATGAAAAATGGCATGCTGGAGCTCATTATCCAGGTCACTTTTGTTTTGTTATCAATTTCTTCAAATAAAAAACTCACTTTAGCTTTTGACTTCCACGGCTTAAAGAATTCGAGGTCGTAATTGAGTTGGTTTGAATCAGCCGAACGAAGTGTATTTTTTCCAGAACCGATGACTTCTCCGTCCCAGCTCATAGAATGTCCAGGCTCTTTGGGATTACCAGCAACATTAACAACACAACCAGGCTCTATAATCGTCCAAGGAGACCAGCTGTTCCAATGGTTAAAATCTTCGACCAAAGCACGTACTTTGCTTATGGGAGCCTCAATTGTTGTACTTTTATTGACTTCAAATTTCATATCGCACCTGTTTATTAATATTTTTATGAGCTTTACTCCATTTCTATATCATAGCCTACCGAAAAAATAAAATGCAAATGGATGTCAGACGCTCAACTATCAATTGTCTTAACATGTATTTGCTATACGACCACAGGTATTAACGTCAAACCCGCTTTCTCTAACTAATAACCCCTCTAACAGATCTACTCCCCCGCCCTTTTGCAAAGTGCTATCCACATAATCAGTTTGCGATCCAAAAAGATATGATATAACATACCAAAAATAATATAACATGAAAATTAGAGTCTTCAGTGGCAAACACCAAACAAAACAAAACGTTAATTGAGTCAAAATCTCTTTGTGTTGAAATTAAAAATACAGTGATTTTAAAAGAGTTAAGCTTTAGCGTAGCTAAAGGAGAAATCTATGCTTTACTCGGAGGTAATGGAGCAGGTAAGTCCACAACTCTCAAAACCTTTCTCGGCTTTAACTCCCCTAAGAGCGGACAGGCTATCATTGATGGTCAAGATGTTAATTCTGCACTGAAGTCAACTCGAACAAAAACAGCTTATTTGCCAGAAAACGCCACACTTTATCCGCATTTAACGGCAAGAGAGAATCTTAAATATTTTTTATCGCTTGCAGATATCAATAAATCAGATGACGAAATTGAGAACACATTTAATCTCGTCGCTTTGCAAAGTGATGCCTGGGAGCGACAACTGCAAACCTATTCAAAAGGGATGCGTCAAAAAACAGCAATTGCTTTGGCTATTTTGCGCGAAGCCCCCATTTTTTTACTTGATGAGCCAACGTCTGGCTTAGACCCTATTGCAATTGATGAATTCAATCAGCTAGTAACACAATTAGCTTCAACAGGCTCAACAATATTAATGGTCACTCATGATGTTTACGGAGCCTGTCAGGTTGCCGATCGCATAGGTTTACTTCGTCGTGGCGAATTAGTCGGTGAATTTGAAACCCTCGACAATACACGCATAGAAACAGAGCGAGTCCATGCAGCTTTTGCACAAGGCAGTCATAATGCATAGTCTATTTAAAACAAAAATAGGGTGTGTCGCAAAAGACGAGTTACGCTACTGGTCCCGCTCAAAACTAGCTATTTCGGTTCTCATTATTGGCATTATACTCACTTTGTCTTCAGTGATTGTGACGGCTTTCAAAATGCATGAGTTGAACAACCAAAGACAAACGATGCAAAATACCGCGGAACAGACCTTTATGGAACAGCCTGACAGGCATCCACATCGGATGGTGCACTATGGGCATTATGCATTCAGAACGCCTTCTCCCTTAAGCGTGTTAGACCCAGGTGTAGATGCGTACACAGGCAATTCAATTTTTTTAGAGGGTCATCGACAAAATAGCGCGACATTTGCCGAACAAAAACACAGCACAGGATTAACCAAGTTAGGTAGTTTGTCACCAGCTTTTATTGTTCAGGTCATTGCACCTTTGCTCTTGATTTTAATCGGTTACAGCTCGATGAGTCGTGAAAGTGAATCACAGACACTTTCCTTTCTATTTGCTCAGGGAACATCAATTTTTACCCTGCTTATTGGAAAAGGTTTAGCTTTATTTTTTGTCGTTTGCCTTATTGTATTTCCACTCACTATCTCGGCTTTATTTGCCGTTTTTCAAGGTGAAAGTCCAATTATTGCTGCCAGCTTTTTATTAGCTTACATTCTGTATTTATCAGTATGGGTACTCTTTATTTTATTTTTTTCAACCGTGTTCACAAAAAAAAATGAAAGCTTTACAGCGTTAACTTTTGCTTGGATATTGTTTTGTATTGTAATGCCACGAGTTGCGAGCACGACAGCTTCCGTTTCAGTCCCATCTGCTGGCAAGCTTGAAACTGATTTTGCAGTTATTGCAGAGCTACGTAAATTAGGAGATGGGCACAATGCTAACGATCCTGCATTCGCCAAGTTAAAAACCTCTTTATTACAAAAATATAATGTCGATTCGGTAAAAGAGCTACCCATTAATTTCAGGGGCGTTGTGGCCAGTGCCTCAGAAGCAAAACTCAGCAGCGTGCTCAATCAGTTTGCCGAACAGCGTATGCAGCAAGAGCTACAACAAACTCAAATTGCACGACTATTTGGATGGCTTTCGCCCAAAGTAGCTATCCGCTCCTTATCAATGCTCAGTGCTGGCACAAGTATAGAAACTCATCACCGCTTTATGAGAGAGACTGAAGACCTCAGATTTCGGTTTGTACAATCCCTTAATAAAGCACACATTGAAAAACTAAGTTACATTGATGATATTAATCGTAATAAGGGCAAAGAGGGCAATCAAAAAGCCCGTATTAATGCAACAAACTGGCAAATGATCCAAGGATTTAATTTTACCATTGACGATGCAACCACTCGCTTATCAAGAAGCACTATAGCATTTATGCAATTGTTATTTTGGATAGTTATTTTGTCGATGTTGATTCGAATAATGGGGAGGCGTGCAATATGATTAATCATCTAAACAGAGAATGGCGGTTTATGTTGAGTCAACGCCATGTTGTGGTGCTCTTATTGTGCAGCTTTTTAGTCTCTACATTTTCTGTGATTACAGGTTTAAGTGAAGTTAATGCACAAAAACAGACCATTGAACGCTTAAAACAAGCAGATGAAAAAGCTCGGGCAGAGGTACAAGCCAAGCATGATGACCCAGGCATGCTGGCTTACTATAGTTTTCACCTGACTTATTCAGAACCATCAGATTTGGCTTTTGCTGCACTTGGCGAACGCGATACCTCCCCTTGGAAACATCGTGTTCGAATGCTGGCATTAGAAGGACAGATTTACGAAAGCGATGTACAAAATGCAGAGCTTGCACAAGCCGGAAAAATAGACTTTGCATTTGTAATTAGTGCCCTTTCTCCGTTAGTTCTTATTTTATTATTTCATGACATGTTCGCTAGTGAGCTTACCAATGGAAGACACGATTTATTAGTAACCACAACCAAGTCTTCGTGGGCACTGTGGGGCGCAAGGACAACAGTTCGCTTAATCGCTGTTTTTATCAGTCTACTGTTACCTTTCTATTTTGGTGCTCTGATAAGTAGTACAGCCATTAGCGATGTGTTGCAGGTGTCTTTATGGTGCTTAATCTATTTTGCCTTTTGGATATTATTAAGTGTTTTCTTAGGGAAAAAGGCAAACAGTGCTCCGAGAGTCGCTTCTGTTTTAATTGGTTTTTGGGCGCTTTTTGCTTTCGTCATACCACTATTGGGAAATCTAGTGATCAATCAAAGTGTTCACTCACCACAAGGAAGTGACATTTTACTAACCCAACGAGAAGCAGTAAATGATGCATGGGATTTACCAGTAGAGGCCACAATGAATGCTTTTATCGCAACACATCCTGAGTACAAAGATAAAGCAAAGATTGACGGTGAATTTGAATGGAAATGGTATTACGCATTTCAGCAAGTGGGCGATGAAGTTGCAGGCCCCCTCTCAACAGATTATAGAAAAGCTGGATTAAAAAAACATCAGCTGGCAAACAACGTGGCAATCCTTTCTCCACCAATGCTTATTCAAAAAAAGATGACGCGACTTGCTAAGACCGACCTACTGGCAGCAATTGAATATGAGCTCCAAATTCGTGAGTTTCATCGTTCTCTTAGAAAATTCTATTATCCGTTGCTGTTTTCGCGCGACAAATTTGATAAGTCACAACTAGAGCGACTACCTCGCTTTTAACAATCATTTAACAACCATGAAAATCAGAATAACTCTAAAAAGGAAAGCATTCGTAAGCCAGAAATTTGATGTATTCAGATTGGTAAACCGATTTATTTGATAGTTATTCAATATCCATAAACTTACATCAAAATAAGGTTCATCATTATGATTAATTCAAAAGGAGCTAAGCCAATCTATCTAGCCGCTTTTATCGCTGGCCTGTTAACGATTCCTGCACAGGCTGATTCAAGTGGGCAAGCGAAAGAGTCAGCTACTGAAAACTCTAGTACAGAAAAATCGAATACTGAAAATCCAGATGTTCGTGTTGTCATCATTGGCACACGTCAAGCATACCAAGGCGATTTTGAGCCACTAGAAACCCCGCAATCAGAGCTGAACATCAGTTTTGAAACATTAACTAATGCAGGTGCTATTGATTTATCACAAGCTTTAGATTTATCCACTTCTGTTGCCAGACAAAATAATTTTGGCGGACTTTGGAATAGTTTTGCCGTTCGTGGTTTTGTTGGAGATGAAAATTTACCAAGTAACTATTTAGTCAATGGTTTTAATGCAGGTAGAGGCTTTGGAGGCTCACGTGATTTATCAAGTATCGAATCAATTGAAGTATTAAAGGGTCCTCGTGCGGCATTGTTTGGCCGGGGTGAGCCTGGCGGAACTATCAACTTAGTGACCAAGCGCCCTACCTTCAACACAGCAGGTGTACTCAAATTTTCTGTAGGCAGCTTTGAGACTTATCGAGTTGATGCAGATTACACAACTCCACTGTCAGACTCAGTTGCCATTCGTCTGGTTGGCTATTATGAGGATGCAGAAAGCTTCAGAGATACGATTGAATCTACAGCAGAAGGTTTTAGCCCTTCTATCGTATGGGCCTTGAGTGATAAAAGTAATCTTGTTTACGAATTAGAACACAGTCATCAAGAGGTCCCTTTTGACCGTGGAGTGATTGCTATCGATAGAAAACTTGGGCTTATCCCTGAAAGCCGTTTTCTTGGGGAACCAGGTGATGGTCCTATGGAGGCCAATGTTCTTGGCCATCAGTTAGAATTTCAACATGATTTTAACAAAGACTGGAGTGCTTTGATTGGTTTTAATTACCGTAATACATCTTTAGAAGGTGCAGCTACTGAAACTGGGTTTGGTGGAGTAATTAATGGAGAAATAAATCGATTTCGTCGCACTCGTGATTATGACGCTAGTTACCGCGTACTTCGTGCCGAGTTGACAGGTATGTTTAAATTGGCAGGTTTTCAACATCGCATGATTGTAGGCATAGACTCAGATAAATTTGAAAATGATCAAGTGTTTCTACGTGTCAAAGGCGATCAATTTATCAATGTGTTTAATCCGGTGTATGGCTCTTACCCTTTGCCAACACCAGGTCCTAATACAGACCGTGTTGAAATACAAAAATCAATTGGAATATTTATACAAGATCAAATAAGCCTGACTGAACAGTTAGACATTCGCGTAGGAGTAAGATATGACGACTACAAACAAGAACTAAATAATCGTCGAGCAGACTCTATAACAGCGCAAACGGAATCGCGTCTGAGTCCACAGTTTGGCCTTGTGTATGGATTATATGATAGCCTTTCGATGTACGCCGCATACGGTGAAA
Source organism: Aliikangiella litoralis (assembly GCF_052495765.1). The sequence goes on from NZ_CP199292.1 coordinate 4,842,355, forward strand.
ATTTCCGCCCATTATCTAGCAATGATGCAGAAGGCAATGGTTTTGAACCAAACCAATCAACATCAATGGAAGTGGGTGTCAAATTTACTCTCGATGACGGTGATTTATTTGGAACCGTTGCTTTGTTTAAAGTTGAACAAGAAAATATTCTTGTTGTAGACAACCCAGCAGAATTTACCAGTGCAGCTATTGGTGAAGCTAGTAGCCAAGGGATAGAGTTTGACTTAAGCGGTAAACTTTCCGAAGAGTTGGAGTTATGGGCATCCTACACTTATGTTGATGCACAAACAGAAAATACATTTTTCGATACTAATTTTGGTTTTACAGTAGATGCAGGAAGTCCCCTACTTAATATTCCAGAGCATCAATTAAACCTTCAGTTAGTCAAATCAACCGAGCTAACTGGCAAACCATTTGAATATGGTGGAGGTATTTTGTATGTCAGCGAAAGAAATGGTTTTTTCGGTACAGATTTTGAACTTCCCAGTTATACTACTACCCGCGTTTTTGCAAACTATGAATTTGATGATTCACTATCGTTACGATTGGAAATTGACAACCTGTTTGATAAGACCTATTACGTGAATTCATTTGCAGATGCTTGGATTCAACCTGGTACACCTAGAAGTTTTAGAGTTTCTGTAAACTACCGCTTTTAATTTTATATTTGAATTGAGCAAGCTCGTAGAAATATTAGTATTGCGGGCTTTCCAAAATTTTTTGATTGTATTGACTCACTGGTGCTTAGCACCGTTTCACATAAGTTTAATATGACTCCTAATCCATTTAGATATACCAAACTCTGGACTAAGTGGAATTGCAATCATTAAGACCAATGCTAAAACAGAAATAGTTAAAACTAATTGTGGCAACCAACTGACTGAAAAATTGAATACTGTTATTAAACCAAAGTACGCCATTTCATGAAAAGAGCGAGCAAAGTTAAGCGCGTCTAATCCCCAATATTTTAAGAAGGCGCTATAGTAAGCCATACCTGAGGCATATAAGAATCCAGTTAGAGAAGCCAGAATGATAGTTGCATCAACTAACTTTTTAAATAATCCTTGTTCGGCTTTTGAAACTTCTTTTTTGTTGTTTTCTTCTTCCATAATTTATCTGTTGCTATTTGTTTAACTAGCCAACTCTAATAGACTTGTAAAGTTTGTTATCGGTCAATATCAGATATTAACATTGAATCAATTTTCTCTGACCCCATTGATTTGTATGGACTCTTCCTTGTCGTTACTTTAGACACCTCACATAATATTAACCTTCTCGACCATGTCGAACCCCTTTGTCTTTTTGAAATTCATGTTATGTATAAAATTTTTCAATGAATCCGAAGGATCAATTTTGTTGAGATTCATTTTTTGCAAAGTATTTTTTGCTATGAGTACTGATATAATAGTTTGATCCTCTAAATGACCTGTTTGTGTGTTGACGGCGTTCAGTAAAGCGTTCGCTCGTACCATTTCAAAAGGCAAAATACCTAAAGCTTCTCTTGCAACTCTGATTAAAGCGCTACACACAGGTCCTGATATAATTCCAAACCTCTCCCTTTCGGCATTTTCTTTGTAGAGAGCGTTCCAGCTTGTCGCAATGAGTAAATCTTTTCGGGTATGACGTCTTCATATGACAATACCTTCAAGTTAATATCAACTTGCATATCATCAGACACTTCAAATTGAACATCTTTACCTATAGGCAAATCACTAATTTCAAGGTGCTTTTGAAGAATCTCGATAACAGCGTTTCCGTCATTTTTAAGCCGCTTAATTAACTCTTGATTTTTCTCCCATTTGCGCTTAGATACCTTGTATTTTTTATCTGCTTCAGCAAAATTCTTTTCATCATCCAGTCTAGCTTTTTCTATCTTGTTAGCAAGACTGCTTTTTCGTCGACTCTCGAGCTTAAGAAGTTTGACTATTATATTTGGCTTGTAGTTTTCAAGCCTTTCTTCAGCCAAAACTGTTAATATTTTTTCGTTTATCGGAGCTGTAGGTTCAGATTCATTTTCTATAGAACTCCAATCCAAGGATGCTCTGCACTCATTATGAAGAGATATTATATCCTTTAGGTAATTTTCAAATTCAGTTACAGTATCTCGCGCTTCCTCGCGTTCCAACTCTTTCATTCTTTGACGATGGCGTTTATCAGCCTCTCTGGACTGTCTTTTTAACTCAGCACTTACAGACCGCAGTGTTCCTTTCCATCCCATTATCTTACTTTCCTCACAAAATTGAGTATTTTAAATATCTGTTATGGTGTCGAAAACCGACATTCCCAATAATTCAGCAATATAAAACCACCTTCTCTTCCCAAAAAATTTTTAAAGTAAGCAAAATGGTATTTTCGGTTTAATAGGATATTTAAAACATCAACCGAACGAATAACAAGAACACTACAAAGACAGGCTACTTTAATCATTTCCTAACTTCCCCAAAATACCACCACATTAGTCCTTATCCTTCTGCGGTCAATTGATGACTGAATAGATTTTATAAGCTTCAATTAATGAATCGTTGATCACGATCATTTATCAATCAGCTAATTATTATTTGGTTATGCATCGAAACATAAAGTCAAAAATAACATCCTGAAATAAAAAGTCAATGCTAAATATAGATTAACCTTTCTAGTCAAAGCACAAAACCTATTTATTTTACACTTCAACCATTTCAAAACGAGATATAAATTTATATTTTCTCTATAAAAACATAAAGCGATTACATAAAAGGAGACAACAAATTTAGTTATCCTTAACTTATGGGTACATAAAATATCTCACTGATTTTATATTTTTAACCTAGTGCTATGAAAAAATTATTATGACATACTAGACAATAGGGCAAACAAACTATAAAGTTTAGACTAAAAACTAAAGACCTAATAAAATTATCAATATGAATAAAGAAATCGTAATAATTTATGGTTTAGGACATGATTGGAATTTTAAAGTTTTTTCCGACAGTTTAAAAAAAAGATTACTAAACATATCGCCTAAAAGTAATATAGCAACAAAAGAGATAACTACAGATATTGAATTTTTCAATTTTCTAGCAGCTTGGCCCACAAGTCGGCCTATTGATGAACTACATATATTCTCTCACTCTATAGGAGCAGGGTTATACCTTAACGAATATGATAATAGAAAAATGATTCAAAGAAAGAAATATCATACAAAAATACTATTCCTACTCTTTTGCTTATTGCAAGGATGTTCTACAGCAACAGAATCACAATCAAATAGTGAAGATTTATTATTAAAATCAGCACTTTTTAATCAAAAGCAAAAAGTAAATAATGCTTTAAATAATGGTGCTAATATTAATGCTCGTGATGATTCAGGAAGAACAGCATTAGCATGGAGCGTAGCTAACCTTAATATTGAACTAATAAAACTACTTGTTTCTAAAGGTGCCCAAGTTAAATACGAAGGAGCTAGTCAAGAAAATTTACTGCATATTGCATTATCAACAAGAGTATCCATGCCACCAATTAAAAAAAATTTTCAACACAAACCAGCCGATTTATCACAAAGATATTTAGTTACTCAATATTTACTTTCACTAAACATTGACTTAAACAAAGCAGATGAACATGGTGCTCTACCTATTCACTATGCAGCAGCCCTTAAAGGGGACACTAAAAAACATATTCAACTACTTACATTATTAGTCAAGCATGGTGCAAACTTAACTCATAAAAACAATTACGGTTTTACGCCTGAGGATATGGCAGAGAATCCAAAAGTAAAATCATGGTTCATGTATAACGCTAAAAATGATGAGCAGAAGCATTAGCACTTTCTTCTAAACCTCCTCTTAACCTCGTTATAATCATTTCCTAACTTCCCCAAAGCAACACACATTAGTTCTTATTCTTCTGTGGTCAATTGATCACTGAATAGATTTTATAAGTTTCAATTAATGAACCGTTGATCACGAGCATTTGTCAATCAGCTTTCGCAGCCCAAAAAAATGCTACATAAAACACTCAATGAAAATGTTAAAAATTTAGATTCATAACCCCTTTTCAAAAAGTTAGCGTTTAAAAGAACACACAAAAATAAAACAAAACACACAGTTTTATCATTAGTATTTTTTATTAAGGAGAGTTATCAACATGAAAATAAAAACTCGATTTCAATCTGGTTTTTCTTGGTTAAAAATACTGCTAGCGATTGTTTTTATTATGGTAATACTAGGCAGCATACTTGCTAATTCATTTGTATGTGATATGGAATATAGCCTATTTCAACGAGTTAAGGGGGACCTAGCCGTGTTAGATTCAGCAATTATTCAATATCATTCTGATAACTCTTTACTACCAACAAAAGAACAAGGATTAGAATCACTCGTCACAAAACCTGATGTTTCCCCTATTCCAGAAAATTACTCGCAACGCGGATATTTAAAACAACTAAAATCAGATCCATGGGGAAATGAATATCAGTACAGATACCCAGGAAAATTTGGTGATTATGATATTTACTCTTTAGGTAGTGATGGAGAGCTAGGAGGTAAAGGAACAGCAGCCGATTTAGGTAATTGGAATATTGATGATGCTATTGCAGCACTAAAAAACTAAACCTCCACTTAACCTTTTTAATATTTGTTACCTACTTTTCTTCTAATACTTTAGTGAGTTCTTTAACTACATCCTTAATACAATTTGATACTTCATAATTTCAACAGCTTGCTAATGCACTTATATTTTTAGTAATTTATACTACCTCTTGCTTAATGAGCAACTAGCTTTTTCTGATATAACTCAATAAACGTCAATATTTGTTTATCTCCCACAGACTCAGTATAAACCACTAAATTTCTAGTGTCCCTATTCACCACAAAATACCGCGTTAAAATTTTTGCGTTTTTAAAATAGCCAGACGAACCAATCGAAGCAATAGCTCTTTTAGCATTGGTAGCATTGTCATATTCAATGACAGCCACACCAATATGAGAATCTGTACCTGATACTAACTCTTTAAAAAGCATTTCTGAACTTTCATTAATTTCTGTATTTTTAACAAACTCCTTACCTAGCTTACTTTGTAAAAAAACTTTCTTATTGTCACTTTTTGAAAATATTTCAGTTATTTGAAAATCATCATACTTTGAAAAAAGAAAGTCTCTCAACTCTTTCTTTACATCTAAAACTGAGAGTTTTTTTACTTTAGTTGCATTACCACATGCAACTAAAGGCATTAGTAATAGAAAAATAAACAATATTTTATTTTTAATCATTGTCAATCCATAATAGAAGTTGAACAAAATTTTAAGGTGCTTTTGAATAAGTAGGACGAGTCGCTCTTTGATACGTTATGCTTATTTTCTTCGAGCTACCAATTTCAACTAATTGAGATGCTCTTGTTGTTTTATTAGAGCCGGAAAGAGAAATAATAAAATCGTTAAATTGGTCAAAACCTTGCGGGCCATTACAGACTTCAATACAGCCTATAGAAGCATAAACCTCTTTTTTAGGATCATCGGGCCCATCATGAATTAAAAAATTATCATACACTTGCCAAGCTCCTTTTTCACGAGAACGGGTACTATGGACAGTATAATACGGTAACCATGCCTTAATAATGTGGGTTTGCTGGTCTGCCAACCCAACAACTCGTGGTGTTCCACCTTTTTTACACTGAAGACCAAAACGAAATACTTCAAATGATTCTTTCTGTTTATTATTATTATCAGTACCAGAAACGGTCAATTCATAGGTAGGAATTAAAAATGTTCCAAAACTTGCTCCATCTGGGTACGCCCAAGTTAATGCCTTGCCTATAGTTTTATTTCCAACATCCAGTTTTATTGCCCGCATTAAAAAACTCCTTATTAATAACCCACCTCAAAATGAGATTAAAATATCAAATATAGGCGCACTTTTTAAACTCCTAGTTCAAAAATACTACAGGCAAACTAAAAATAGAACAAGTATAATTTAACGAATAAAATCTTTGAATACGTAACTATTCACAATACCAACCAAAAACAAATTCTAAACAGATACCTAGCGAGATCATAATGAATAATAATTCGACTCTCTACTTGCTTTCAGTCTTGGCTATATTCTCTTTACTAATCTCATGTACAGAAAATTAAAACAAAAAATTGTCAACAGCTTCTTCAGACGAAGAATTCCTTAGTGCTTTCTTTTTAGTCTCTAATGCCAAAGACTTTCCCAACTCTGCCAATATAGAAATTTGTAGCAAAAAAACTGATGAAGCTTGCCATAAAGTACTAAAGCAAGTAGAGCGAGCAAAAGACGAACTGCTGAAAATCCCTCATGAAAAGGCCCTCACATTGGTATTGAAACAAATACACCAATACTGCAAGTTAGAAAACCCACTTTCATTAGAAAATGAAGCTAAATGTTCTGGTGCTTTTTCCGCTATTTATTACTTTAACACATCAAAAGATGAAAAGAAGATAGCCAATAGTTTAAAACAGTTAAATCAAGAAACCTTAATACAATTACTAAGAAATAGGCGTTCTTGGTTTTTTAATCGAACAGAAATACCGACTTGGAAAGAGTTTGCAGAGCTTAAACTGAGTGAGCCTTGGAAAGAAATATTTCTAGAAAATTTACAAAAAAAATCGCCCCAAGCTTTCGGTTTACAGTTGCTCGATAGGAATAACTAGTCCTAAAGCAATAAAAAAGAACTATTAATTTAAATCAGTTTTAAATCAACAATTACTAACCACACAAGCCAACATAAATTTCATTATGACAGTCATCAATTAAAATTACTTGTGTGTTTTTCATAAATTCATCATTACTCAGCAATGGTTTTCCAATATCAAGTATTTCTTTAACAAGCTGCACTTGTTCATAATCAGATGTACGGTTATTATTAAACACAGTTAACATGATTGCGAAAACGGTTATCATAGCAGCAATACGCCAACGCCAAGTTGATGACTTCATTTTCTCAATTTTTCTAATCCGTTGTTGCAATCGTTCATCAAAATTGCTGCAGAGTGGAGGTGCACTAAAATTGTTTATTGTCAGCTTAAGTCTTTTTAATTCATTAAGTTCTTGCAGACATTGTTTACATAATTTTAGATGAGCTTCTATCGCTACAACATTTAAGTTGTTTAGTTTCAACCCTTTTCATTAAATCAGTAACTGGCACACTTTTATCAACCACTTCAAAATCAAACTTATCAAACCAAATTTTACCTTCACCAAAGATAAGTCCACTAAATGACATACTGGTTGCACTTTCTGGTACATCAAGCACAATCGAGTATTGTTTCCAATCATTAGTTCCCGATATCCCTCTATTTCCCATATTGTCAAAAGCCACTGAATCAGAACCTTTATCTATTCGTAGCCATACCCCAGACCAGTTTTTGACATTCTCGGTACTAACATAGGTACTCATTTTAATCCTTTTGCCTTTATAATCAGCAACACTTGCATTTTGCATCATGGTAGAGAAACCTTCTGGAGAGTCAACTTTTGACTCAATAAAAGCAGATTTCCCACCACTTGTTCCATTGTTACGGTCAATACCTAAATTGTAATCTGTTTTGTTTGAGCCAGCTTGTATCCAGCCACTTGGTATATTACTACCGGAAAGCACTGGCAATGAGATTATTGAGATAATCACTGCAAAAAAATACCTATAATATGGTTTCATTTTATATCCTTTTAATTACTGTTTGTCTTTAACTCAGTAACCATAAAATTAAAATAGTTCGAGTTTTTTAAGATGTATTGCATGCAATTTTTTAAATTGTCACAGACAGCAGTATTCAGCATTAATTCAATGGATTATTTAGGCTACGGTTTAGAAAACAACTTGTTTGGGAGAGGAAGCAATTAAAACGGTTGAGCAACAGTTTAAGTTATAGTTGCTCAACTTATAGACTAACTACAAGCAGAAACCTCAATACAAACTGTAACAAGCGCAGAATCTTGAGCTTTATAAATACTATCATCGGTTACGGTCAATCTAAAAGTAACCACATCACCCGAATAAGCTGGCGGAAATTTAACTCGCACATTTTTTTGATTGGGTCTGCTTAATATTAGAGGCTCTCCACTTACTTGTTTCCATAAGTAAGTTTTAACCTTACCATCAGGATCGAAACTTTTAGCACCACTTAATAATAACCTTTTTACTCTCTTTGCTTCTTTATAATAGGCTTTTGCGATAGCTTTAGGCGGCTTATTGGGTAAACTCGTTACCACTAAGCGAGCAGGTCGAATCTTGTTATAACTAATTTTTTTCCCACGAATAATAATATCTTCTCTATCTGAAGCAACCACTCTCCGCGAACGGCCAAACTCACCACCATTATTACCAAGCTCACCAAGTGTGTTAACAATCAGAGTAAGCGGAGAAGTATTAGACCAACCGATAGCATCAACCAGCTCTTGAGTGATATGCTTGAGATCGGGTGACTCCCAAGTGTCTCCTAAATGCCATGGTAATTGACCAACCAAATTCCATTGAGCCGAATGAGTTGTTAGTGGGGTATACTGGTGAGGCATTTGGTTAGAAAAATCGTTAGATGTGTTGCTTTTATGAGCCTTAATTTCTAATTTAAGTGGCGTGTATCCGGGACCATCAACTGCCAATAATAAACGAGCAGAATTAATATCCATTGACGGTGGCAATTGAGGTGTTTTGAAATGAAAACCACTAGTAATTGGTGTACCATCTGCACAAAAACCAAAGTAATTTTCATTATGGTTAGAGTTAGCATCGCAACCCACTAATGGATTTTGTCCTGCATCATGATCACTCTCAATCACTGAGTTATTACTAATAAAAGAACTATTAATAGCCATACCATGATATTGCTTTTTAGCTTGCTCCAAATCAGAGAGATTAGGCACACCAAATAATTTAAAATTATAATTTTTTCCATTAATAACAAAGTTTTCTAATGGTGCATTTCCTGATGTACAATTTGAGGATGTATAAGCACTAATATGAATATGGGCATAACCATTGTTCCCATTACCTTTATCACCAACATTGAACTTACCAAGTACTTGATAAGCTTTTACTCGTTGTTTTTCTTCAACATATGGCTTAAAGTGGCCTAGCCAAAGACTGCCTCCAGAATCCAATGATAAACATACCGCATCACCGAAATCACCATTACGAAACCCGTCAATTACACCATCTCCAGGCGCAAAAATATACTCATCACTCACACCTGTATCAGTACCAGTACTACACAAACCGCCATCTGATGGACTATCAGCTCGCAAACTAAAATCTAAACTGTAAGTAAAGTCTGGATCTTCTCCATTATCATTATTATGAGAAGCATCGACCTCTGGAGAGGGATTTGGTGTATTATAACCTTGACAAACATACCAGGTTTGTCCGGTATCAAAAGGCAGAAATATTCCCCGCTTAGTTCCTAATTCTTCAGCAGCATAAGCTTGTGGTAAAAAGAATAGTATTATAAAAATTAAAGTTGAAAACCAATGTCTGATTTCTTTTTTTACTTGATATTTCATTCGCGTAAACTCCTGTTTAAACTTAAAATAAGTGATTTTCGAGTTTAGATTACTGCAAACATCAATCTAACAACTATTAACTCATATGTTCTTAAAATGCTTATTGTTCTTCATCAATAGATTAAAAAAGTAACACTTTAATTAATAAATTATCATTGAGTGAGTTTTTAACCAAAACTAAAATAACGACTATCTATTTTCAGTTTATCTTGAAATTTTGAGTTGCCTTTTATTGTTTTTGTTATCTTGTTCTATATTGTTTATTAGCCAATAAACATAGCTAATTTGACTAAGTAACAGGCAATTAATATTGCTAATCAATTAACCTAACGGTATATTCTTTTACTCACGTTCAAAATATTAAAAACCATACTATTTAAAGAGAATAAAATGAAACTGACTCTCTTCTATAAATTGCAACTCTTCCTCTTTTTGACACTCTCACTAACTTTATCCGCTAAAGATTTTGCTCCAATGAGCGAACTTGAGATTGATAAGCTTGTCAATCAAGCCAGAAAAGATTTTAATGTACCCGGTATTGCTGTTGCTATTGTAAAAGGCAATAAAACACTGCTTGCTAAAGGATATGGCTTAAGAAATATAAAAAAAAATAAAAAGGTAACGGCAGATACACTTTTTCAAATAGCCTCTAATTCAAAATCAATGACTGCGGCGTCATTAGCCTTACTAGTTGATGAAGGTAAGTTGGACTGGAATGATAAAGTTATTGATTATCTACCCGAGTTTCAACTGTATGATCCTTACGTTACCCGTGAATTTACTATCATCGACTTACTCACGCACAGAAGTGGTTTGCCTTTAGGTGCTGGAGACTTACTACTATTTCCAGATAGTGAAAATACCTCTTTAAAAGATGTTTTCAAAGCTTTAGCAACGATAAAACCAGTGAGTAGCTTTCGCTCTGAATATGCTTATGACAATTTAATGTATTTACTGGCAGGAGAAATAGCTGCTCGAGTTTCAGGTATGAGTTGGACAAACTTTGTTGAAAAGCGCCTTTTCGAACCACTAGGCATGAAACATTGTCGTGGAGCCCACACTAAAGTCTCCAAAAGAGCGAATCAAGCTACACCTTACGTATACGTTAATGGCAACTATTCACCCTATCCTTATGAAAGCCACGAATTAACTGCACCTGCTGGTGGTGTTAATTGTAGTATCAATGATATGGTTAAGTGGCTTAAGATGCAGCTTGCTTATGGTAAGCTACCAAATGGTAACCCATTAATCAGTTTAACTAACCATCAAGAAATGTGGTCACCAAAGACCATTATAGGAAACCGCTTCGAACAAAAGCCGAATAGCCCAATAAATATTCGTCATTACGCGCTTGGCTGGACGATTTACGAATCAATGAAACATCAGATAATTGCACATACTGGTGCGTTAGGTGGCATGCTAACCTCTATGTTATTAGTGCCTGAAAAAGAAATTGGTATATTGGTATTTACTAACCAACAAAATGGCTATGCGCGAAATGCAATTATTTCACAAATCTTACAAGGGTTATTAAAGAGCAAGGCCAAACGAAGTTATCAAGATTATGTTAACCTTTCACATAAAAAATCCACAGACGCTGAAGAAAAAATGCAGGCTATATGGAACTCTAGAAATATAAAAGCACAACATAGTCTACCTTTAAAGTCCTATGCTCAAACTTATGTTGATGAGTGGTATGGAAAAATCAGCATTCAACTATTAAACGATAAACTTTATTTTAACTCAGAGAGAAGTCCTGGTTTAACCGGTAAAATAAAACATTTCCAATATAACGCCTTTATTGTCGAGTGGGATAATCGGAGCCTTTTTGCTGATGCATACTTGATATTTAATATCGATGAAAACGGAAGAATAACTCAGTTAAAAATGAAAGCGTTTGATCCAAGAACTGATTTTAGTTTTGACTTTCATCACTTGAATTTTAAACCAATACAAAAATAATAATAACCAATATTGTAGCTCAATAATGAAAAAACGATCCCAAACAATTTATTCGATTAATCAGAGGAAATAATCATGGAAATAATGAATATAATCCAAGAATGGAGCTATTCAGTCATTTATCTTGGCTTAGCCGTTTTTTGCTACGTACAAATTCCCCAAAAAGCCGGAAAACTTATTTCACTCAGCTTTATTATTCATTTTATTGGCTCCTTAATGTGGCGAATATTTACATTTGCTTATGATTCTTTTGGCCTTGAAATCAGAGAAGTCAATTATCAAGTTTTAGGACTATTAAGCTTTTTCCTTAATATTATTGGCTCTGCTATTTTTGTTTATGGAATAGTTGCTCTCACTCAAAAATCTACTTTAGCCAATCAAAGCGATCAATCATCAAAAATAGGTAGCACAAAAACCTATCTAATATGTCTCTATTTAGGTTTATTTATACTGTTAGTTGGCAGTATATTATTAACCGCAGGCTATCGATATACCAATACAGGCATTGCTGTACTAGCTTTGGGGTTAGTGTTATTGCTTACAGCTAATATTCTTTTATTAATTTTACTTTATCGTTTATGGCGCTTTACAATAGAAAATTCAAGACTAAATGGATTGGAGCCCTCAATAGACTCTCCAGGAAAAGCAGTTGGCTTTTTGTTTATTCCTATTTTTGCTTTATATTGGGTTTTTAAAGTTTTTGCTCAACTACCTAAAGATTTAAATGCTCTCGCTGAGACAAAAAAAACACCAATAGCTCTACCAGAAAAGATAGGGCTTTTCATCGCAATTTTAACCGTTGGAGGCGTCATTCCTTATTTAGGTATTGCCACCTCGCTAATTACAGGCTTTATTTTAATGCCTGTTTTTGTAAGTCAATGTATAAATGCCTGTGATCAAATTGATAATTGCATAGGGACAGAAGAGATTGGAGCAGTTGATTATACTACGGGCATTAAATAATACTTTAATAAATAACATCAAATTAGCATGTATTTAGAGCCTGATAATGGGGACTATATTAAGAAAGAACAAATTTGAGTGCTTTTTAAAATATAAGGTTTATGTTTTTCATGCATATAAGATATTTATTATAACAAGTCGGGCTCTCTTAGTGAGAGTTTAATCCGACTTGCTATTAAGAAAGAATCAATTTTTGACTAAGTTAAGAGAATAAGTATTGTCTTTCATGTAAACACACATTAGCAATGTAGACTTTCAAATTTTTCAGGTTAAATAAAAGTATTTGTTATCATCCTCTATTGCTTTTTACTCTATCTTTTAACTTAAAAGGTGTCTCTCTAGTTCTGGTAGTAACCAGTGCATGCTACCCCCCAGCTATTATTGCTTGAAAGTCGTACATTTCCGCAGGCTTTATTGGGGAAACTTCCCCACATATCACCATAAGACCATGTTGTATTTCTAAGCCCATAGTAAGTATCAAATATAGTTTTGTCACTGGAATTTCTTAACCACGAAGAAAGGTTTTGTGCTCCAACATAACTAGTGGTTCTTGACCAGGCAGCTTTACAAGCAGCTGAATAACGATGCTCAACATAGCCTAATACATTATGGGTCACAGAGTCTTTAATATTTTCACTCGAAACAGTTTGAGCATCAGCATAACAGCCCCAATCAACTGGATCTCTGCCATTGCATTCTGTTGCAGTACAAAGAGCAAAAACTTGACTCGACATAAAAAGTAAAGTACTAGATAGAGATATTTTTTTTAATTTGTTTTTCATTTTGGTTCTCCAATAGTTTAGTTAATTGAATTACGACGCCGTATTTTAATTAGCGTTTTTCTAAAATTTTGCCTTTGATGAATACAACTAAAAAAACATTCAAAAAAGATAAAGCAAACATGAAAGTATTTTCATATCACTCCATTAAATACAGTTACCTGAAGCAAGTATGTTGTTCTATCACTCCAAAACGAGATATTCACTTTTAATATATTTACGACACCAACATTAAAAAAAATATACACTCACAACCCTTCAGTTTTTTGTTGATAAAATAGCTAATATTTTCGTTTTAGGCAGATAAATAAAAAGCCATTTAATCAATTACTCTATGTAAACTGTATTGCAAAATTTAATACCTAGAGTGCCTAACACGAATGATGCAAACCATATATAATCTATTAAAAATTTATTAGAAATTTATTAGCTGATGATAACTTGTTGATTTATGAATGAAAGTACAATTATGCGATTTGGTAAGTTTACATTTTGCACTCAATCACTGGAGTTGAGGGCAGAAGGTGAACCAGTATTACTACAACCTCAGCCCTCTGAGTTACTTGCTTATTTACTCTCTAATGCTAATCGAATTGTAACTCGAGAAGAGATACAAGAGCACCTATGGCCAGGACGTCATGGTGTATTTGATCAAAACCTAAACTTTTGCATTAATAAATTACGCACTGCGTTGCAAGATAGTCCTCAAACACCACAATTCCTAGAAACGATACCTAAGCGGGGTTACAGATTTAAATTACTACCATTCCAAAAACTGCCACTTCGAAAGAAGCTCAATAAATATTACTCAATTAAAAGAAGTTTTTTTTGGCTTATAGCGCTATTATTTTTATCAGGAATATTGTTTGTATTAAGCACCAACAATGGTAAACCTCAAAATAAAATCAGCAATGCTTTAATGGATTTTAAACGCGCAGAATATTTACGAAAACAATATACCAAGGAAAGTATTGAGCGTAGTCTCCCTATCTATAAATTAGCACTTGTAGAAGACCCAAACTTTGCAGCAGCTCATGCAAGCATTGCTTTTTCGTTGTATTTTTTAGGAAAAAAAGCTGCCCTTATTGAGAGTCATATCGAAAAAGCGTTAGCGCTTGATAGCACAAATGAAATGGCGTTACTCATTAGACTTGCATTAACCTTTTGTAATTATTGGGATATTAACGAAGCCCATAAAATGGCTGAACATCTATTAACTATCAATCCACAACATGTAAGAGCGCTACACTATTTATCTCTTACAACGTCTATTATGGGAGATATGGAAAGAGCAATTGATGCTATCAATCGCTCACTAACAGTTGATCCGGGAGTCACTCAAGTTAACTCCCATGCAGGTTGGATGTTTTATTTAGCCGGAGATTTAACTCAAGCACTAAAACATTGTGAGGCCAGTGTACAACTTGAACCTAATTGGACAGCGGGTCATCAATGCACTATTCAGGCAGCTTCAGCAATAGGCCTAGATAATACTGTTATCACTCATATAAAAGAGCTACTACGTATCAACAAAGCATCTCATAAAACAATTCAACAATTTAAACACATTTCTGCAAAAAAAGCGCTTAATGATTACTATCGATGGGACTTACAACATCAGTTAAATAAGGCAGAGCCCAATCACTTTTTTATCGCTCTAGCATATGCTCGTATTCAAGATTATCAGAATGCATTAAAACAGCTAAAACTCGCTAAAAATCAAAAACACATGATGCTTCCAACAGCGTTTATATTTCCAGAATTTTCATCACTCAGAAATAATGTTGAATTTAAAGAAATAATGAGAGCTGTTAAGTTAAAGTGAAACTTCAACCGTTCATCCTGAACAAAAATGGCTTTCTTAAAAAAACATTTTTGTTCTCATTAAAGTTAACCTTGATATATTCTATACCTAATTTTATAAGCTCGCTAAATAAGGACCAAGATCTAAAGAAGCTCCCCAATGAGGTAATGGTCCAATAATACGAGGTGGTGAAAGATTAAAACCTCCGGCTACATGGCCATTGACCTTAATTGCGCAACCCGATATAAACATTCGTTCGATAATTTTTTTGATTTGCGCTGTCGTTGGTACAGGCCCTAAACGTACCAAACCACCAGAACGATGACGACGGCGAACCATACCTCCCACATTAGTAAATTCAACATGACAATGACCAACAATAGGAACCGCATTCATCGCTAAAAATGCAGCAGGCGGTGCAACACCATTGGCTAATAGGTTATAACCAACATTCCTTGCACCAACATTTGGAAAAAAACGATGGGTTTTATTGGTTGTCGTATAATCAATCAGCGGCCCATTTGGATGAGTTGTTCTAAGGCGCCCACAGGGGGACCCATTTTGCAGATCTCTATTTTGAGCAAAATAAAGCGTGGGTGTACGGCCTGCACTATAAGTCGCATAACAAAAATTTTCAGCCTTAAATAGTCCGAGAATTTGTGACTTTAAAACCCCATGAACATTATCGCGAAAAAACGGAATCTTTGAATTAGGGTGTCGAATGGAACGGGTTGCTGCGCGAATTTGAGCCCATGATGGCATGTCAATCTCCTAGACAAAATGTATTAAATCTTTAATAACTCCTGTTGCAATAATTTTAATCGATTCAAAGATTGATTCCAAACCCTAAATTGAGATATTAAATATTGGAATACAAATAACAAAAAAAGGCTAAACCTGAACTCGAAATAAAAGAATTCAGGTTATTTAAGATTATTGCATTTTTGGATCGTTTTGAATCGATGCCCATGCGCGAAGTGGTGCGGCTTCGATACCAACTAGTACTTTTTTACCCGCTCTACCACGAGGATTTGCCATAACAGCAATTCTTGCGCTTCCATTTCCATCCCAAATCCCCATGACTTGAGGTGCTCCAATTTTTTGAGCATCCATCAATAATTTCATCGATACATCTTTAAGTGGATCAAATCCCCAAATATCTGTGATATGTCTTTGACGAGTCAGTGACTTCCAGGCATCTTTAGCTTTATCGTTCCACTCTTTATTCGTGTCATGAGTACCGACATGAGCAGCACGAAGCTCCCCACGACTGCGATAACGGAATAAATAACAACCGCTCATATAACCAGTAATAACTGGAAGCCCTCTCATACCACAATACGTTGTTAAACCAGGTACATAATAAAGCAACGTGTGCTGTATCATTTTTCCACTCGTACTACGCAATATTCGATTTTTCAAACGCTGTTTTTGAACTTTGTGCCATAAATTACGTAAATCACCAATATTATTGTTGCTTTGAATAGGATCATCCATTTCTTCGCCAACAAAATCATAAATATTCATTTTCTTATCTATCTCCTCATCAATAAGGGAATACTTTCCCATTTCCACTTTAAAATATTTAACCGCTTAGTTGTTGCTTACTTTTTAACTTAGCAATTTTTCAATTTGCTAGTTCCAGAGTTAGCACTTTGAAAAATCTCATTTTAGTAAACTTATACTTTAAACTAATCACTAATTAAACTTTTTTTGTAGAATAACCCCCTATTAACTCAAAAAGAGATACATGGGTGTAGCGATTAAAAACAAATATTTCAGCAAAGCGCCTAATACAAAACACCCAACAATAATCAGCGGAGAGTTTTCACAACCAAGTAATTTTTTGCAAGCACGCTTTTTGATAAAACTGTATATATCGTTTTCAACACGCTTTATTGTTTAAAGAGATTTAATCCAATTTATAGTTGATTAGCGATAGAGTTTAACCTAATGTTTAATTGGGTTAAGGGAGTGTTGCGATTTCAAGCTTAGTAAAAAGATAACGATTAGAAAGATAATTTATCAACAAAGCTTATCTATATAACAAAACTAGGTTAATTCCATTTTTGTTATTGTTGCTGCTTGTAACAATTAGCTTTAAGAGGCGTGATCTCAATGAAAACTCTCGAAAACGAACCGAAACCATCATTGCATGGCCTTAAAAATATGCAAAGTCGGGATAGTAAGATTAAACTAGAAGGCAACTCTAAACTCATTGAGTCTTCTCATCAGATTACTTCTGAATTAGTTAAACAATGTAAAGCAATGATTCAGTACTCTCTTTCTAATGGATTAGAAGTTGAACCAACTATCGTTGATAATTTGTGCAGATTATTAAATCAGGATAACGATAATATCAGCGGAGAAGATGAAATAAAAGAATTAACTTCCGTTCATCAGAAGTTATCACGAATAGTTTATCCAGCAACACCACGTACCATTACTTTATTAGACAATGAACGAAGTCGGCAGCCTTTATTTTACTTTTTAGGTCCTGTACCTTTAATTCGCCAACTATCAATTACATCCTTAGTTTTCTTGATACTTTTAATACTCACCTCATTGCATGCAAGTGTAAACACGGATAATATCAGGTTGGGTTTGCTTAATTCGGCTAACAGCACTTTATTTTTAAACCAGCTTTTTTTGCTATGTTCAGCTGGACTAGGTGCTTCTTTTTCTGCTTTATTTTTAGCCAACACTTATGTTTCAAAAACTACCTACGATCCGCGTTATAACTCTAGTTATTGGTCTGGTATGATTTTAGGCATAATTGCTGGCATCATTTTGGTTGAATTACTCCCTCCAAGTTTTTTTGAAGAAGGCGCAATGAAAAATTTTGGCAAACCAACGATTGCTATGCTGGGTGGTTTTTCTTCTAAAGTCGTCTACCGTTTACTACAAAGACTAGTAGATGCTCTCGAAACTTTAGTCAAAGGAAAAAACAACTCTGACACTGAGTACCAAAAACAAATACTACAAGCTCAAACATCAGAGCAAAAAAAACAAGCTAATGCAGAAACTGCATCTAGAATTGTTAGTATATTAGGTCATCTGGATAACTTAGATAATCAGGCAATCAAACAGCAATTAGGTGATTTAGCAGAAGAGTTACTGCCTAAAGAATAAAAAATATTAATATTTTATTCTTATAACCTTTATTAAAAGTTTAGTTATTCAGTGCGAGTTATATATTGCTCAAATAAATTTTTTCCGCTATGAGAACAAAAATATAACTTCGTATAGTCAATCGACTCTCAAAAAATTAATAACTGAAACAGGCAGTTAAATTACTACCTGTTTACATAGAGTGTTATTATAAACTATCAAAAAATCTAGTTACCCGTGTAAGTTACCTTTGCTTGCATTTCAGGATAACGTTCAACAACCGCCCTAGATGATTGTCGACTTAATATTAAATGCTCACTTTCATCATTGTTTTTTATATGATGAGAAAGTTCATCGAGCAATTGAGCTGCCAGTTCTAAATTTTTAGGTCGACAATCTTGATTAGTGCCATGAAGTGCATGATGAATAATAAGCATTAAATCATCAGTACTAGAAGATATAATTGTGTCACTATAAGAGGCAGATACCTTTGCCTTCTTAGGTAATTTAAACTCTAATATTGTGGCCATTAGTTTCTCTCCATAGTTATTTAACAAATTAATAAAAATTTATTAGAGGCTTACAGAATTGAACTTACACAAACAATAATAACTTTCAAATGCTGAACAAAGGATTAGCAACAAACTAACAATCACATTTGTCCATTTATCTAGAACACTTATAAAAACAGCTTTTACGTAAAAAATGATTTGAATAACTGACTGTAAAATCAATTAGAAGGCATTTATATTTAGACTACTGATTTATTACAATCAACAAAATATTTTAATTTAGAACTCACTCTATTTAAAGCTTAATGTGAAGAATCTATTTGAATAGCTTTATAAAAGTGAACCATACAAGTTGTACTCTACACACACTCATCGCATATGTCAAAATCAATATGCAATAATTAACATTTCATAACACTTCAATAAATTCAAAAAGAATAACTAGGTCCCCCCCTAAACAATAATCAAGTTGCATATTAATTATAGTACAAAATTAAAAATTGACCATTTATTAAACAGTAATATTCTTTTTATTAATCTAATTTAATCCCTAAACAAGCAATAAAATGGATAATAGCTAACAATTGTTAGCTATTATTTGTAGTTATCCAAAACTACCTAGCTTTATATATCGATTGATACCAATACTGTCTAAAAAACAATCATCATGTCCACTAATTAACAGTCCTCCATGCCACTTATTTAACAAAGAAACAATAGATTTTTTAGCCATACGATCTAAACTATAAGTCGGCTCATCCAAAATTAAAAATTGAATACTCGGCTGTTTTGCAAAAATAGCAATCAGTGCAGCTCTGGTTCGTTCACCAGGGCTTAGTGTCGATAACTGCCGTTTAGCCAAGGCTAAGGGGAATTGATGTTTGGTTAATATTCCAGCAACTTCCTCCATTGTTATTAATTTTGATTGCCTATATAAATAGCTAACTAAACTTTCTGACAGTTTCCAATTTTTTGCAGATTGCAATATATAACCTACACGCTCTAAATGTGACTCAACCAAACCAGATGTAGGTTCTAATTCTTTTAACAAGAGTCTTAGTAAACTGCTTTTTCCTGAGCCATTTGGTCCCACTATCGCTAGACGCTCTTTATAGATAGATAAATTTAAATTATTAAATAAATGGTTATTACCAAAAGATAAACTCGTATTACGTAATTTAAAAAATAACAGATTACTTTGCTTATACTGTGTTGGTAAATTTGGCGTTAATGGCAACTCTATAAAAAGCTTCCTCCTATATGCTTGTACATAATTTCTCTGTTGAGAAATTTTAGCATGACGAACTTGAGCTACTCTCGCTTGGCTTTCTTGAGCATAACCTTTTTTTGCATTAAGACGCATACGAGGTGTCATTCTATCTAACTCACTAAGCCTTCCTCGATTTATTTTCTGCACTCTACGATAGTTAATTTGCTTATTCTTAAACTCTTCAATATTGAGTGAATTAATTTTTCTCTCATATTTTTTTTGAGCTTCAAGCTGTTTAATATCTCGATGCTTTTTTAATTCGGAATAAGAGCATTGATAATATTGTCCTCCTGATTCAGTAACAACCCAAAATTTTCGAAAACAATTAAGTAACCTTGTATCGTGAGATACGACAATCACCCCTTTATTGCAGCTAGACAACCACTCAATCAGCCATATAACTCCCCGCTTATCAAGCGCTTCGGTTGGTTCATCAAGCAATAACAAGTCAGAGTTTCTTAGCTTAGCATTTAATAAATTTAATTTTCTTAATTCACCACCACTAAAACCAGCACCGTAATAAAGTTCTGAAAATGTTCTAAGCCCAATACTTTTCAACTCTGAATCAATATTCATTTGAAACAGGTTTAGATTTAAAAATAATTCATCCATATAATCTGAATTACTAAAACTATCACAAGCCGAACCATCATAAGATTGCAACTCTTGATTGACCAACAATATACTTTTAGTTGAATATATAACGCCCTTATCAGGTTCTCTCACATTAGCAAGCACATCAAGCAAAGTCGACTTTCCAACACCATTGCGACCAATAAGCGCAACTTTTTCATAAGATATATTAATATTAAGTTGTCTAAATAACATTCTGCCACTATTGGAAATAATATCTATATTTCTTGCATCGACCAAGTCATATTTTAATTGTCTATTTTTTTTCATTTTATCACCTACTTAAAAAATTCATAATACGTTTAATCGTCGCTTTACTGGCCTCAATGATAAACAACGTTCCCAGCTCACTAGAATCAGCGCTTAAAACTTTTGAACCAGAAAAAATCATTGAGATTGCTTTTGTATTATGATGAGGTACAAAGATCTTTTTAACTTTCAGTGTTGAGTAGGCTTTAGAAACAATAACATCTCCTAGCCTTTTAATATCAGCTTTAGAATGGGTGCTCACTATAACATACGGATGATTACCAACTATACTTAGTAAGTCCGCCGCATGAGTGTCAATCGTTTTTTTTCTTAAACAGGGCTGTTCTTGACTATCACTTTCATCTACAGGAAACTCAAACTGATCAGATTTATTCAGTATATAAAGTCTTGTTTTTTTATCCGCGTTTAATTTAGCGAGCATAGATTCTACTGTTTGCATATGCATTTTACATTCATCATCAGACAAATCAACGACAATAAGCAACAGGTTTGCTTCTAGTATTTCAGCCAAGGTAGACTCAAAACTTACTAATAATTTTTCAGGTAAATCTCGAATAAAACCAACTGTATCACTCAATAACAAATGTCCACCTCTATCATTCTTTAACCTTCGAGTTGTTGTATCAAGTGTTTCAAATGGTAAGTTTTTAGCTGAGAGATTAGTATTTGTCAGCGAATTCATCAAGGAAGTTTTTCCTGCATTTGTATATCCGACCAATGCCACTTTTTTACATTTTATTCGAGACTTCCTTTGATTTTTACCAGCTTGTTTTTGTTGACGCAGGTACTTTTTCAAGATCAGTAAACGCTTATCCATTTGGCGAGCAATTAGTTCAGAAGCTGTTTCTCCAGCACCTTTACCACAATTAATACCACCAGTCTGCTGATCCATGTTTAAGCCAATCCCTCTAATTCTAGGTCGAAGATATTCAAGCTGTGCAATTTCCACTTGGCTTTTTGCAGCTCGAGTTTTAGCATGCGACATAAAAACATTAAGTATAATTGCTTCGCGATCACTAATAGAAAGCCCAGTTAAAAACTCTATATTTCTCATTTGTGACGGACTTAGCGGGGCATCAACCACAAGCAAATTTGCGCCCTTATTTTTTGCTTCAATAGCAACTTCAACTAAAACACCTTGACCCACTAATGTTTTAGGATTAGCTCTTTTTAATTGATAAGTTTGTTGACCAACGACGTCATCACCAAGGCTACTGACCAAACCTAAGATTTCACTGAGCTTATTATTTTTATTAGCAGTAGACTCTGTAACAATAGACAAAATATAACATTGATTTTTATTAACCGATGAAGCTCTATGATGGTCTTGTTTTTTCCAAACATCAATCACCCTCTCTAATTGCCCATTGTCGGCTAATGGCACTTCACGGTGAGCTTCAACTGGACTTGATTTAAATTTCATAATACTTACTCCTTACTTTTCAGTTAATTCATCTGAAAAATATATCTTTACCTAAAGGACAAACTTAATTACAACCCTCTTTTTTAAAGGCGAACAAATACGCTCACTACAAACTCAGGCAGTTATAAAAAAGAAAAACTGTTAATAGGGGTTATGTATTTAAAATACTAAAAGCATATTTGATTTAAAATCATCGACAAAACCTCGACAAAACATTACATCAAGAATAAATTGATTCGTGTTTAAATTAATTATTAAAAATTATATCTTTCAAAAATTCATTCAATCTTAATCTAAGAAAGATAGAACATAATTTTTAAATACAAGAAACTCACGCAAACACAAAATATATCTGCGCCATTTATATTTCCGACAGAAAGTTCTTTGTCTTGTTAGCTCAAGAAAAGAAATTGTGAATTGATAGATTGATGTTCATGATGCACCTCCAAATTACTAGCAAAATGCTAGATGTGCAAAACCTATTTTATTTTAAATCGTAATATTTTTCCACTATTATTTAACAAAGCTTTAAAACTTTAGTTCATTTCAAATATTTAATCAGAGCTACCTCTACTTAAAGCTTTTATCATACCTTGTAATAACCCAATATCTTTAGCCGAAGGCTGCGCTCGATTAATAAAGGTTCTCAATTTTTTTAATGTATCAGTATTTTGTTCTTCTCTTATATAGTGACGATTTTTTAGCTCTGACTCTAAGTAGCTATAAAAATAATTCAACGCTTGTTGTGTAGCAAAAACTGACATACCTTGATTCGAATCAACTATCACAGTATTTTTCTGCCCTACCGCCTTAAACAACTCATAGCAAACAATTTGTACGGCGGCAGCCACATTTAAAATGCTATAATCAGGGTTTCCAGGAACAAATAAAATTTGTTGACATAAGCTCAACTCATGAGCACTCATACCATCTCTTTCACCACCAAAAACAATTGCTACTTTTTCTGCGTTATTCTTTTTTATCCATTGAGCGGCTTGTTCTGCTGATTTTTGAGGCCGAGAAAAAGTGTGCGTTTGACGAGCACTGGTAGCAAATACTTGAGTACAATCAGCAATCGCATTTTCAAGTGAACCAACAATAGTTGCTTGTTCTAAAAGCTCCACAGCTCCTGCCGCTCGGCTAGTTGCATCATCATTAGGAAAAGCACAGGGATTAACAAGGAATAGTTCATTCATTCCCATCGTTTTCATAGCTCGAGCAGCAGCACCAATATTGCCAGGATGATAGGTGTTTAATAACACAATACGTATTTCTGATAATTTATTTTTCACAGCGTTAGCAAATTAGTTTTAATTTGCTCGAATACTAACAAAGTTTAAGTAATAATTTAAGCACGATTTGAACTCTGGCCTGTTTTAATGGCTGATAACGTAGTGGCTTATAAAACCAAGCACTCTCCGCAATAAGACATAAGCCCACTAACAATAATAATAGCCTTGGCAGCGCTTTAGAAATCTTTCCAACTTGAACGACTTGACTACCTTTTTGGCAGCCACCGAAGGCTTGACTGTTCTGCTTCAAGCAGCATGGCTTTTTCAATCACAGGCTGTAACATAACAGCATCAGAACCTTTAAGCTTATTTCGTTCAAGCGGCTCAGGCAAGGCAGGCAATTGTTTATGCATAATGATCTCACCACTACTTCCCTGATATGGTACTCGCCCGGTCAGCATAAAGTAGAGAATAGTCCCTAGCGCATAAATATCTCATCTGTATCAATATGACCTTCACCTGAAATTTGTTCTGGAGCAATATAAACAACTCCCATTCCACCATCAGCCAATATTGATTCTATCTGGTAAGTGCTATTAAATATTTTTTCTATAAGCGGGTCAGTCATAAAGCTAATTGCTTTTATTTTATTTATTGAAATTTTTACTATAGTAATGATAGTGTGTTATTGAAGACTCAGTTTAAAAATAGGGTATTCGTTAATTTTTTATTTAAGTTTATGTACTTACTGTCGCTTTTACTTTCAATAATAGAAATTACTTTAGAAAAATAAAATTTGTAGGAAACCATAATGATTACATTAAGAACCTTTACCGAAACAGATATAGACTTTCTTAAACAAGTTTATGGCGCTTCTCGTGAACGGGAGCTAGGTGTATTAAATTGGAGTAAGCAACAAAAAGATGATTTCATTCAAATGCAGTTCAATGCCCAACACCATTATTACCAACAACATTACAACGAAGCAGAGTATTCGATTATAACAAAAGACGGGATTGATATTGGTCGCCTATACTTGGACCGTAGGAATGATGAATTCAGGATTGTAGATATCGCTTTACTGCCAGAATATTGTAATCAAGGTACTGGCAGCTATCTTTTGGAGAAAATATTTGATGAAGCCAGAGAGCTAAAACTACCAGTAAGAGTTCATGTTGAAAACTTTAATCCTGCACGCCGACTTTATGAGCGGTTAGGGTTTAAGCCAATAAAAGAAGGTGACGTTTATTTGCTAATGGAATGGAATAATTAATTAATCACCTTAGCATTCAATCAATATTAAAATGCATATAAAAAACAAAGCTTGCAAAATAATTCATTTTAGAGATTTTTAAAAGAAATAATGACTCCTTTTAAACTAAAAATTGTTTTTTTAAAACAAGTGG
Organism: Aliikangiella litoralis; assembly: GCF_052495765.1. Next base: position 4,867,215 of record NZ_CP199292.1, read on the forward strand.
TCTAAAAGTAAATAGACTTATTTAATATTTTCAGTTTTAGGTCGTTACTCATAGCGGATAGAAGGACTATATAATGGAACAATTTAACTATAAAAATCTTCAAACTATTTTAGGTGAAAAAGTAACTATTGTTGATAATGAAAAAAATGAAATTGAGTTTACACTCAGCGAAGTTAATACAGGCATTGAACATAGTGAAAAACGCGAAGTATTCTCAGCCGTTTTAACTTGTGAAAACAAACCAGAACTCCCTCAAGGAACTTACGAATTAAACCATAAACTGTTTGGCTCTCTCCCTCTGTTTGTTTGCCCTAATAGTGAGACCGAATATGAAATTATTATCAACCGTGAAATTGTATAACTAACCTTCTTGAGGGTAGCTATCAGCCATTCTATTCAGGTATAAATGTGTGCGGAATATTGGTTTGCTGGTAGCCCCTAATTGAAAAAATAAGACTACAAGTAATACTGTATAAGACAAAGGAGAGTAAAAAATGTCAGAACCTTTTATTGGAGAAATCCAGCTTTTTGGTTTTAATTTCGCTCCGCGCAATTGGGCAAAGTGTGACGGCCAAATATTGCCCATTAATCAAAATCAAACACTTTATGCACTGCTTGGCACAACTTTTGGTGGCGACGGGCGTACCAGTTTTGGACTGCCTGATATGAGAGGGCGAACACCTGTTCATCACGGAGACGGACTTTCGCGAGGAGCAAAAGACGGTGCAGAATATGTGACTATCACTACTGCAACCATGCCTGCACATACTCATGCATTTCAAGCTAGTACCAGTCCAGGTAATGCCAATGGCCCCAAGAATGATAGAACTTTTGGGATTGATCCTGATGGTGATAATTTTTATACGAATGCCGCTAATCTCACTCAACTAAATAGTGCTAGTGGCTCGTTTACGGGCGGTGGCCAATCTCATACTAATGTACAACCCCTTCAGGTCGTCAATTTTTGTATCGCCTTGCAAGGTCTTTTTCCTTCTAGAAACTAAGGAGCTAAACAATGTCAGAACCTTATATTGGGCAAATAAAACTGATTGGTTTTAATTTTGCTCCTCGCGGCTGGGCGTTTTGTGATGGACAACTTTTGAGTGTTAGTCAAAATGATGCTTTGTTTTCTCTTTTAGGCACTTTCTATGGAGGAGATGGAAGAACCACTTTTGGTTTACCCGACTTTCGTGGACGCCTTCCCGTTCATCAAGGGCAAGGGCCAGGGTTAAGTAATAGACCTATCGGGCAAAGAACAGGAGTCGAAGATGTCACACTGCGGGTTAACCAAATTCCACCCCACAATCATCCTATGCAAGCCTCGAAAAACCCTGCAACCAGCCCTATGCCAAGTGGTGAAATGTTAGCAAACCTTGACCCGACACTTTATTACGTTGCGCCAGATTCTACTAATCAGACAGAATTATTACCAGAAGCCGTTCAAAATGCGGGCGCTAACTCCGCTCATACAAACTTAATGCCTTCTATGGCGCTTAACTTTGTTATCGCATTACACGGCATTTACCCATCGAGACAATGAGGACAAAACAATGGCAGAACCTTTTATAGGCGAAATACGCTTGTTTCCATATAATTTTGCACCCAGAGGTTGGGCATTTTGTGATGGCCAGCTATTACCCATAGCAGAAAATACTGCATTATTTTCTCTTATAGGCACAATTTATGGTGGAGATGGACGCACAACGATGGGATTACCTAACTTAGTATCACGAGCAGCACTTGCTGAAGGTAGAGGGCCTGGTTTAAGCTACTATCGCTTAGGTGAGCGAAGTGGAACACCAATGGTGACTCTAAGCGAGGCGCAGCTACCAACTCATAATCATGCGGCTAATGTTATGCGAGCGCTTGGTACTAGTGGTGAGCCTTCTAATACTTTAATGGCAGGTATAGATAATGTCCCAACTTTTAGGCCCTATGTTAAAGATGCAGCTTCTACACAAAAAATATATATGTCTTTAGAAATGTTGTCAACTTCAGGAGGTGGTCAAGCTCATGAAAACCGACAACCATTTTTGGTGATACCTTTCTGTATTGCTTTAATGGGGTTATATCCATCGAGATCATAATTTTGTTTGCGGAGCGATTATCGCTCCCTGATAATATTTTTAAAAAGCTCAAGTTCAAGGAAAATTATTACCACCACAGTAAAACTCAAAGAAATGACTTGATAATCTCAAGTAATAAAATACCAGCACACCCTAGATATAGAGCCTATAGCCCTATTTCATTTTATTAAACAGTAAATTAACAATAAGCAATTGGATAATTAAGATGCATAATTGGTAGTATCTTCATCGGCAATACCTGCTCCACCTTTGGTCTTTTCAACATCTAAAATCGATAGTTCCGGCTTTTGCCAAACATCTTTGTTTGTTAAATTATTTTCAGTAGTTATTTCTTGATCTTCTTTTTTCATAATAGTAATTCCAAATAAAAAACCATATAGTATTCAAGATAAGTATAGACTAAAGTAACAGAATTAAAAAAGTTATAGCGATACTTTTTGCCACAACAAAAACGCTATAGTTCGAATAAAGATCTTTTGATTAAACCCTGTAGAATTATTTGGTTGTTCTGCAATATTTATCAAGCAATCCTCAACGTATTTTGTATGAATATAAGAACTTACTAACTCATAGTCTTTAGAAGTTGAGATAACTTTTTTTAAGCTTTTTATATCTATTAAAATCCGCTGAAAAACAGTAGGAATAGTTGCTCGACTTTTATCATGACGCAAACGAATTTTATCTGGCAAAATTCCAATCATTGCCTGACGTATCATATTTCGCTTAACCCCATTAGTTACTTTGAGTTTAGAAGGGTATGCCAGACAAAATTGTAATAGCCTGATATCAAGTAAAGGATAACGATAATCAACCCCATAGGATGCAGCCCCAACCGCAGAGTCTTCTAAGCGATATAAAACATGGGGCGAATTAATCACATCGTATTCACGTTGTTTAATATTGCCAATATGCTTTCTTGTTGGATTATCGTAGTAACGCTTTGGATAGCCTTGTTGTTCTACAAAATATCGTTCGACTCCCAATTGCGCAATATAATCTGGCCAACTTTTCTCAAACCTTTTTTTAGCTCGATCTTTCACTCCAAATTTATAAACAGCAATAGAAGAAATCAAGATTTTCAAAAATTGTCGCCAATTTTCAGTTAATGAAGCAGCCAAGCTTATAAACAGCCGCCACTGTCCATTTCTAACCAGCTCTTCATTCCAACCACTCCCAGAAGAGGTCACTAACTGATCACCACCAAACCCCGACAATATAGTCCGGTGCCCATTGTTTTTTACTTGCCCAAATAAATCATCGCCGAATTGACTTAAATCATTTCGGGTAGGTCCGGAGTGAATTTTCATAGAATACTTAATCGCACCAATGATACCTAAACCGTTACTTGTCACTGGATAATGTTTAATATTACTATGCAAGTTAACCAGCTCTTTCATATAGTCACTTTCATCATCATAAGGAAAAACTTTTCCTTTAGTTTCTTCACTCATTACATGAGAGTAGGCATGGATCGTTTTTTTCTCTAATAATGTTGCTGCAATAGCAGCAATTGAAGTTGAATCCAAGCCACCACTTAACTCAGAAGCAGGCTCACCATAGGTTCTCAAACGGCATTTTACTGACTCAAACAATAATGATTTAAACTGACTTATATACTCAACCTCAGACATTTCAGGAAGTTGATAATCAAAATCTAATTGCCAATATCGCTGATAAATCTCTGTATTATCTTCTTGCTTATTACTTGATAGCAACAACCAATGTGCGGGCGAAAAAGATTCTATGTCGAGATAAAATGTCGTATGATAGTCTACTTTAGTCACGGTTAAAAAATCAGCTAGCCACTGTTCATTCATTTGTGGTTTCACCCAAGGAAGCGCTAATAAAGCCGCCTTGTTAGAAGCAAACGCAAAATGATTATCGTTCGACGCGATAAATAATGGTCGTACACCTAAATGATCACGAATAACAAAAAGTGCATGTTTGGCGCTATCATAAATAGCAATACAAAAATCTCCAAGTAAGTACTTACCAATTTCAGTGTTCCATTTTTGAAATGCTTCAAAAATTAATGTCTCATCTGTGGTTTTATCATTAAACGGTAGCTTTAATAACTGAGCCAGTTCAACTCTATTATCCAAACGACCATCAAAAACAAGATAAAGTGAATTAGTTTCACTATAAGGTTGTTTAGCCAATGGGGATTGAGGCGTGTTATATCTTTGTAAACAAGATAAAAAACAGGCTCCCTTGTGAATGTTTGACTCTCTATCTCTCGGCCAAGGAGCACAAGCATTTAACATAAGCTCGTTCCACTCAACAGGAAGGTCATGAGCATTTTTATCAAATACGCCAAATATTGAACTCATCAACTCTCCTTGCAGTTTAGTTCAACCAACTCACTCAATTTATCATATTCTTTTAATAGTAAATCTAATATTGGCTGATTAGCTTGACAAAATTTTTGTAACTTTTCTTCACAAACTGGCTGATAGACTTTTTGTTTCCATTCTCCTTTTTTTGAATCCCAAGTATCATTCCAACCAAAGCGTTTATTTATTTTACCCAAAGAAAAGTAAGCAACAATCTCGTCAAATCTCTGATTAATATCATTATAGTCACAATATTTTTCACCTTCTAATACAGCACTATAAATTGACTTTAAGCACTGAAGATAGATTTTACTAGCACGTAAAACTAATTCATCAGTTTGTGACTCTAGCTCAACAGAAAAGTGAGGTAAACCTTCATAGTAAAAATTCTCAGAAATATAACGAGGAGGCTTTCTTACTAATGACTCAATAACAGATTTTGGTTCTCTACCGAGTAAAAGCACTTGAGAATTTGAAAAATCACGATTAATCTGTTTTCTTTGGTTTAAAGCATTACTCGTTAATTTTACAACTAAGGACTGCCCTTTCTCTCTTGCCAACTGTCCCCAAGAAAGTAACGTTTTTTGTGCCACCTCACTTTGTATATCAGGACTAATAACACTTTCCACTTTATAGATTGCGGTAAAAAATGAAGGCTCACCTAAAACATAAAAGCGTTTTGTCGATTTTAAATTTTGACTCAACAACGTTGAACCACATCTAGAAACATGAAATAAAAAACCAATACTAGAAAGTTCAGACTCTATCAGAGGGGTTTCTGCTAACCATGTACTTAAGGGTAATATTTTTTCTGGGCAAATCTTATTGGGTAATGCATTAAGTGAATCACGAATAAATCCATAAGCAAAGTTAATTTTTCTCACATCAACCAGATGAACTAATATATGAGGTCCGGCTTTAACAAACTTAATTGGTACAAAAACAGGAAGCTTTACCATACTAATGAGTTTTTTCCATAAATCGTATATGTCCAGCCACAGCCATTCTACCATCTTCAAAATCCCCCGAAGGCATTATTACAGGAGAAACAGCATGATAATAACAGCTTGGCATTGCAATGAAACGGTTATGCTTTGCTTCAATTTTAGTGAATTTTCCTTCCTTATAAAACTGGTTCTCTACATCGGTATCAAATGCAAACAAATCACCACCACTAAATTGTTTAGGTTGCCGACAAAAATAATACAACCATGATATTACCCGTTTAGAATCCCCAAAAAGCGTGGTATTATCGGCATGAGTTTGAAAAAAACCACCATTGATATGATTAGTGATTTTCATTTCACCAGTTTTCATTTTAAAAGATGAAATACCAAGCATTTCACAAATTGAATCGAAGTTATTAGCCCAAAAGTCAGCAAATAAATTTTTATATTGTGCAAGCTCATCAAGCACCATAGTCGCGCGCTTGTTAGGAGCATAATATGGGTTATTTGAATCAATATTAGCTTTTCTAAAATCATTTTTATGTGCTAATACATGTTCTAAGATAAGATTAATTGATTCCGAAGTTAAGAAGTCATCAATAACAACTAATGGTACAGTCGAATATTCCATATCTACTTGTATCGACTTAAAATTTAAAACCCTTAAATCAGGGTTAATTAATTGATCACTGTGAGAATTTAATTTGATGGGGTTATTGGTTATACCAAGTTGTTTATAGACATCATTAACCGCTTCCAATTGACCTGATTTTCGTAATAATTCTGCTTTGAACTTGAGTAATTGAGCATTATCTTTATTAGTCTTCAACTTGCCATCAAGCGAAGCAATCAGGCCATTATTGATAGTTAGATCACTCAGTTTATCTAACTTATCATATTGCTCTCTAGCTTCTTTATCCATATACAAGTCCTTGGATTTATAAATCTAAAACTATATTTAATCTAACTCTATATTAATTTATGATATACCCACAGTGGCTTTTTAACCTAAAACAATCAACTTTTCACCTTTAAGCTTTTCTATAAACGAAAGGACATCCGTTTCACATTCTTTATGCTCTACAAGAAAGAGTTGCTGCATTTCTTCTACAATATTCGAGACAACTTTTGGACTTTCTAGCAAGCTCCAAATTGCCGACGCCTGCTTATTCAAATTAATATACTGCCCAGTATCAATTGACATCAACACCATCTCATTATCAATAATACAATCTAATATATTTTCTTTACGTGAAACAACAGCATCTATTGAAATTTTATTTTTCATCCTTTTTCTCCTGCGTACTATTACGCTTCAGTTAAACTGATTAAAAACTGTTGAACATCAGTTAAACTATTTACAACCTCAGGTCTTTTTAGCTTAACGACTGGAACCTTATCGATCAATTCAGCACAATTCTTAAAGTTTTTTCGAAGTTGCTTAAAGCTTAAAAATTTTTTTCTATAAGTATGTTTTTTTAAACAAAACATTTTTTCCATACTCGTCATGCTTAGCTTTTGTACGTCGTTAATTGGACTTTTTTCTAAAACAATAACACTTGTGACTTTGCAAGGAATACTACAAAATTGCTTCTGTAGCGGGTAAGCAAACTTATCAACACCTTCTCTTACAGGTTTTAAGCGTTCTGTTTTGATATTTAATTTTTTTGCTGCATCAGCCCAAACTTTTGTTTGAGGGTAAGCAGGCATAACCCATGCACCATCACTTTTAAAATCAATAACGGCCAGATCATCACTAATCAGCTGATATCCATGTTTGAGCAGTTGATTCGCGGTTGTCGATTTACCCGCTCCAGAACGTCCACAAATAACGATCGCATCAGAACCATTAGTTAATGCACTCGCATGTAAAGTTAATCGATTACGTTGATGCTGGACTGCACCAAGAGCACTCCCCAACAAAAAAAGCCTTATTTGATGAAAAGAGGCCGATGGGGAGTCTGGAGTGATAGTAATTTGATTACCATTTTCAACCAAGAAAGTAGCGACATCTTCTACTTTAAATAATAGTTGTGTCGCGTTAACCTGTCTGTTTTTTTCTTGTCTTTCTATCGTCTCAAGGCTATCTGGAACCTGACCTATAAACACGGTTATATCAGCAGCTTGTTTGTCAACTGAAATCAATTCGGGACACTCCACTTGCGAAGCAAGCACCAAATTAAAAACCTTGTAATAGTGAAACCCTAATATTCGTTGCATTATCAATTAAGTAATAATTTTTATAGTAAGCTCATTATTGAGCATAGGTCACAACATAGCTTTCCTCAACACAAATTGTTTAATGTTTTTACAAGTATCTCAAAATAAAATAAGCTGATCACACTGCTTCTTTTTTAGCAGTCTTATTTTTATTTTTTTCTCCCAAATGGATGCACTTATCAGCATGAGCAATAGTGGTTTTCCGATGTGCGATAATAACAATCGTTAATTGGCCATGCAATTTCTCCAAAGCTAACTGAATTTTTCGCTCATTTTCATGATCCAGTGCACTGGTCGCCTCATCCAATATCAGCAACTGAGGCTTTGTCAATAAGGCTCTAGCCAAAGCTAATCTTTGCCGCTCTCCACCAGAAAGCCGTATACCTCGATCACCGATAACCGTTTCAAGCCCGCTAACTAGTTGAGAAACAAAATCCGCGGCTGCCGCCATATCCAACACTTGCCATAGCTTTTCATCAGATATGAATTCGTTAGAAATCCAGGTCAGGTTTGCTCTGATAGTGTCATGAAATAAATACACATCTTGAGTGACATAGGCAATACCTTTACGCCATGCCAGTCGAACATCTCCAACTAATAAAGTATCATCACAATAAATACTTCCAGACTTCGGCTCGATAAGTCCCGCAATTAAATCAGCCAAAGTCGATTTACCAGCCCCCGAATGCCCAACCAATGCAACTGTTTGATTTTTGTTAATTGCTACAGACAAATTATGAATAACAGGTATTTTTCTATTGGGATAACAATAAGTGACTTTTTCTAGTCGAATACATTGATGCAATTTAGGACAAGCCTTTGTTTTAACTGTTAACTCCTGAGCTAACCGACATTGATTCATAATATTATTCACATCATTAAATGCTGGAATTTTATGCAACAACTGTTGATAATTTTTTTGCAACCCTGAGATTTGTGGCAATAGCCTAGAAAAAACAACCAATAAAAGTAAGGTGTTTGATAAAGGGACAGTTAACAGGTTTTGCGCCGTGTAAAAAAAAAGGCTAAAAGCAACAACGGCCCCCACCATATAGATCCATTGTGTTAATGCTTGAGCCCGAGCTAACTTAATATTTTGATTTTCTAACTCTAAGCTTACCTTGTGCATTTTGTCAGCAAATAACGTTTCACTGGCAAAACTTTTAATCATTTTTAAACTGCTTAACTGTTCGCTCATCATTTGAAAGATAACTTTAAAATTTAGTAGCTGAGTTTTACCTGAGCCATAAATCGTGCGATTTAAAGGTAAAAGTGCTACTAATAGCAAGAGCAAACAACCCATAACTAAAAGACTCATTTGCCAAGACAAAAGAAAGGCCAATCCAATCAAAACAAGCGTGAGTATCGACTGGCTAATCAGCGAAAGTATCAGACTAGAAGCGTGCCCAACCGATTGGATCTGAACCGTTAACCCTTGAAAAAAGTTAACCATTTTATGTTCTGTAATAAACTGCCAGTTGCTTCCTAATAAACTTCGGTATAACTTATTACGCAGATAAACAATATAGCCCTGTTGAACTTCTGACTTCATTATTGAAAGTATATAATGCAAAGAAGCAATGGTGCTAACAATTAATATATAACTCATTAAAACAATGATTAAGTTAGGGCTAACGCCAAACAGCTGAAATATCTGATTAGCAACACTTGAAATATTTGACTGGGTAGAACCAGTAACATCAATACCAACTATCTGTAATAAAGGAATAATAAACAAAACGCCAATACCGGCAGTTGCTCCTTGAAGAAACATGAATAAAAAGATTAAACTTTGTTTCTTTGGCGAAAAAGCAAAAAAGGCTTTACAAGCCTCCACTAAACAAATCAAGTTTCTATTATTCATATCTTTTTATTTATAATTAATTGCCGATAGTTACTTTGTTACCGCTTTAATTTGCCTGCTCAGTATTTCTGGCTCAACAAAAACACTCACAATAGCGAAACTCTTATATCCTTTTCTACCAGTTATTATCAAATTTCCAACACTTGTCCATGCGTGAGCCCCCATTGTTTTTACAGTCTCTTCAGGCAACTTCACTCCAAGGTATATGACATAGGGTATTCCATAGAAACGCAAAAGGGTTTTAGCCATTAAAGCCTGCACAAGACACCTTGACTCCCAAATAGTATACCGAGCGGTCAATTCTATAACTCGACCAATGCGTCTTGCCATGACTTCTTGGGAATGATTGGTTAATGTTGATAATTGCACGTTGGTATAATGTACACCTAATAACCCGACCCAATATCTAAACGGAATAAATAAAACTGCAGCACGAACCAAGCCACTGTATGGATACAGTACTAAAAACCATATTTTTTCTATTAGTGGTAGCTGCCACGCTGTACGAATTTTATTGAACACGAGATATTATCTAATAAAATAAAAACGGAAGACCGTTAAAGCACTTAGTCTTTAACTTATATTAGTCCATAATTGAGCTTTTATTGGAGTTTATTAAGAGACGAATATGGCTCAAACGATTAGGTATTCTACAGCGGGCAAATAAAAACCATCATTTAACTCAAGTTTATTTTTTAAGTCAACACGAGAGATTAACTACAAAAAAAGCAAAAGCAAGCGCTTAAAGGTAATGAGTATTCCTAAAGTCACTTAAATTCTATAGCTTTTTAACAAAGCATTGACCAAGTTCAGCGTTTCTTATATTTCCTATAACATCATCCTCTTTACCAAATACTCGATAAAAATCACTCATAAAATCTTCTAATTTGCTTTTATGATGAATATGCCATAAAGCCTTAGCTGAGGCGGTAATTGGATCATCAATAGTAGTCGAGCTTTCACATGATTTTGCGAAGATAGGCATTCTATCTGCATCAGCGTGGTTTTCCTGATTTTTGTAAGTAGTAAAAGTAGTAATAGGCAAACATTCAGCTTTAGCTAAAACTTTTTTATTTTTAACTTCACACCTTCCTCTTTCTGTGTGGCTTTGCGAAAAAGAATCTTGTATTAAATGCAGCAAAGCACCTGTTGCATAAATCCGTGACTTATCATACTTATGAAATGAACTGATTTCATAACAGTTTTTTGATGAAAAAGGGTTTGGACAGTTAAAAGTAAATAAAGTTGTCAGTTTCCACTTGGAACTTTTAGAATCATCACAAGGCACTAAATTTTGACCTGGTAACATTGAGCGATGAAAAAGAGTATCCTTTTTAAAGAAATCACAATAATTAGTATCCATTTGCAATTCAGACATATGTCCAGATGCAACACTAAATAAAAACTGAGCCCAGTCAAATATTTTTTGGTATGTGTCAATAGCAGGCTCATTAATTGAACTGGCTTGAGCATGCATAAACTGCATATCTCCAAAGTGAGAATTACACAGTAACCCAGAATTAATATTTAATTTTCCTCCAATTGTTTGTTTTGCAACAACATTGCAGTCACTTAACATTTTTGCGCCAAACTTCACGATACCAACCGCATTAATATCATTGGTAGGTTCATCAGGCCAGCGTACCGCTTTTTCTAATGATGGATAAATCGTTAAAGGATCTTTAAACCAGCTAACAAAAAAGTTTTGCTCTTCATCTTCTGCTGGCTTTATCCAATCCATATTAATATGATGGTCTTCACCTAAAATAACCATTTTGCATTGTTTTATTTTTTCGCCCTTGAGTAATGCGTTGTCAAAACAGTTTTTCGCTGAACGGGTAATAGACTCATGTACAGGTGTTTTTGGTGAAATAGTACTTGCGAGTAGAACATTATTTAATAGTGAAAAAATGATTGAAAATATAAACACTATATTGAGTCTATAATTAGTCATAGAACAAACGCCCTGTTTTTTTAAGTAAAGTTCTAATTGTAGAGTAATAGAAAAAAATGCGTTATACAAGGTAGTTTATACGACTTAACATCTCTCGTTTGCGACTAAAAATTAACTCATAAGTATTTTAATACCAATTAGAACAAGTACAGTTCCACCAAATAGTTCCGCTTTGCTTTCAAGCCATTTACCACTTTTCGCACCAATGAATACACCTACATAAGAGAATATAAATGTTGTTAACCCAATAATACTACAAGCGACAAGCGGACTTACTTTCAACAAAGTTAATGCAAAGCCTGCAGCCATTGCATCAATACTTGTCGCAATGGCCAACACTAACATAACTCTATGTGTTACCTTTTTAATATCATTTTCTATACCATCAGAAAATGATTCAATAATCATTTTTCCACCAATAAATAGTAATAATATAAATGCAACGAGTGGAGCATAGGTCTCAACAACTTTAATAACACCTTTCCCTCCCCAATAACCAATCAAGGGCATTAAAGCTTGGAATATGCCAAAATAAACACCAGACATTAATCCAAGAAAAATTATTTTTTTCTTTTGTTCAAAGCCTAAACCTATTGAAACTGCAAAAGCATCCATACTTAAGGCTATGGCAAGTAATATCAACTCAATCATTATTATGTCTATTTTTTATGTATTTCAACCGATATATGACACAGTTTCGGTAAGCAATCTTTAAGTAAAAAAGCATACTCATCAATACTGAGAGGCCTCTGACTTTCAACTGATAATATTGCTGCCTGATGTGACTGAGCGATCTGCCAAATATGAAGATCTTTAATAATTGTTTCATCATTATTATTATGAATGGCTTCTACTACTTTTGTCATCGAGTTAGAGGCTACTGATTTATCAAGTAAAACATGACTGGTTTCTCGGATCAATCCATATGCCCATCGCGCAATAACCACAGCCCCAACAATTCCCATGACAGCATCCATCCAGATTAAGCCAAAATATTTTCCGGCCAACAAAGCAAAAATAGCCAAAATAGAAGTCAATGTATCTGCTAAAACATGAAAATAAGCCGCTTTTATATTATGATCATGACTATGTGAATGCTCATGATGACCATCACCATGATCATGGTGATGATGATGATGATGGTGATGGTCATCATGAAGTAAAAAAACAGAAATAACATTGACACTCAAACCAATAATAGCAACAGCAATTGCCTCACTAAAATATATTGACTGTGGCTCCATTAACCTTTGTATAGACTCTATCGCCATCATTAAAGCAACAATAACAAGGGCCACAGCACTTGCAAAACCACCCAGATAATTCACTTTGCCTGTTCCAAAGCTAAAATCTTTATTATTAGCATGTTTTTTAGCATAGCTATAAGCAAAAATGGTAATAGCAAAAGCAGCTGAGTGAGTCCCCATATGCCAACCATCAGCCAGCAATGCCATTGATCCCGACCAAGTACCTGCGACTATCTCTAAAACCATAATTACCGTCGTTAACCAAAAAACGGCTTTGACTTTACTTTCACGTTTTTGATTATCAATACCAAAGTTGTGAGAATGCGACCATTGAACATTCAAATTGCTTTGCATGCTTTTTCCTATTTATACTAATTTTAAGCGATATTCTGGCTATAATTGAAACTATCTAATATACTATACCCCAGTATACTAAAAATCAAAAGATAATAGAAAACAAATGGCTCACACTGTCTCAAGCAAAAAAAAGCTCCTTAGCCGAATTCGCAAAATAAAGGGACAAGCTTCAGCCGTAGAAAAATCATTAGAAAATGAAAGTGACTGCCAACTGATATTACAACAAGTTGCAGCAATTAAAGGGGCAATCAATGGATTAATGAAAGAAGTTTTAGAAGGTCATTTACGCGAACATTTAGGTGCAAAAGAGATATCAGAACAACAGCGAAATGAAGAGATAGAACAGATAATATCAATTATCAAAAGCTATTTAAAATGAGCTACTCAATCACACCAAGATTAAATATATTGATTTACTTAAATAATACAACTTAACTAATACAACTTAACTACACAGCTCTTCGCCCAGCAAGCCAGCATTTAGAAATATAAGGAACTATCTCTGTTGCTTTTCCACGAACAAAATGATACCCATAAGGTTTCTTTTCAATATCAAAAGCAACAATCACTTTTTCAGCAGAATATCGGGCCTTTTTCAATAAACCAGCCACCGGAAAAACACTAAGTGATGTCCCTACCACTAAAACTCTTTTGGCTGTAGAAAAATGCTCGCGCGAAATATCATAATTCATCACGGCTTCACCAAACCAAACAATATCGGGTCTTAATTGGCTTCCATCTGCTGCGGTTTCCCCAATATTTATATCATCATATCCGATAGTCGTAACAAAATTAGAGTCTTGAGAACTTCGAGCTTTGGTAATTTCTCCATGAACATGAATAACATTTTTAGATCCCGCTCTTTCATGAAGATCATCAATATTTTGAGTAACAACAACAACCTCATATTTTTCTTCAAGTTTTGCTATCCATAGATGCGCATCATTGGGTCTTGTATTACAAATTTCTTTTCTACGCTCATTATAAAAATTCAACACTAACTCGGGATTATTCGACCATGCTTTGGGAGTAGCAACCTCATTAACAGAATACTCATTCCATAATCCGTTTGAATCTCTGAATGTTTTTAATCCACTTTCAGCACTTATTCCTGCGCCAGTGAAAACAACAATTTTATTATGATTAATCGGTTTCTTCATACTATTTTCTTAGGTTTTATCGAGCTCCATTGACACTGACTATCACTTTACTCAATAACAATAAAAAATGATAGACTGACTAATATCAAATAAAGTAATAACAAAGCTTTTGCCAAACTTTTCTATTAACTAACACAAACACAATAAAGTTTTCATAACTAAAATTGATTTATGTTGAATCCCAATATGTTATATAAAGTTGGTGTAGAAGTTTTTTATTGGAATAATAATATGCATAGTGACGTATCAATAGCCAGAGTTAAACAATTTCCAGAATTAATGTGGATTCTACTATTTGGCGCTTTCATTACCCGTGGGAGTTACTATATGGTATGGCCTTTTCTTTCAGTCATTCTCTACAATAAGTTCGGTATTTCAGCAACAGCAATTGGTACACTATTAACACTCGCCGCATTAACATCGGTATTAGTCGGATTTATTGGTGGAACCTTATCCGATAGGTTTGGAAGAAAAAAAATCATGTATTTTAGTGGCGTACTTTATATATTCTCATTTAGCTTACTAGCTAACATCAACTCTATATTAGGTTATGCAGTTGTTATAACCCTCTGCTCAATCGCAACAGAAATATGGCGCCCAGCGACATCAGCACTAATCGGCGACATTATTAAAGAAACTCAAACTCGTGAGCTTGCCATGCAGTCACTTTATTTTATGGTTAATGTTGGTTCTGCAATTGGCCCAATGATTGGTTTATGGCTTGGGTTAACTGGAGAACCACACTCTTTTTACATAACGGCAATCGCTTTTGCTTTACTGTTGGTATTACTGATTTTTGGGTTTCGGACTTTACCAGTCAAATCTTCAAAAACAATTACGCCCAAAACAGTTATTCCAAAAACAATAAAGCTTGAAGAAACTGATTCATCGGTTGAAAAAGATGCTCATCAAACACAGCCAAAGAAAAGTCAATTTTCTGATACAATAAAACTCTTGCTTAAAGACCATTTACTACAGTGCCTCATTTTAGCCAATATATTATGCATGTTTATTTATGGTCAAATGGATTCAACTCTCATTCAATATTTAACACGAGCAGAAACACCAAAATTATTAGAGTTAATTTCTTCAATGATTTTAACTAATGCTCTGGTTATCATCAGTAGTCAGTTTATCTTACTTAAACTAATGGCCAAAATTCCCTTGGTTAAACGAATTCAAATTGGGCTGGGGTTACTCACTATATCCCAAGCTTGGATGGCAACTAATCCAGTTGACTTATTTTGGGGATGGATTGGTGCAATCATTATAATGAGCCTTGCCGAAACTATTCTTTTTCCAACAATGAATGTTCATATTGACAGACTAGCACCAGAACATCTTAGAGGCGCCTACTTTGGTGCAACATCGTTTTACTCATTAGGGTTTGCTCTGGCGCCTCTTGGCGGAGGCTTAATTTTAGACTACCTGAGTGGTCCCTGGGTATATATTACGTGCACCCTGCTTTGTATAATTGTGATTTACCTTTATTCAATACTAGAAAAATTTGAACGCCCCAAAGAAACCGTATCCACTTAATTATATATTATTGAATAAGAATATCTTATATTCTTCAGTACATAATAAAAACGCCAATAAATAAAGTTAAGTCCAAAGAAAACTCCGAGCATGCTCGGAGTTTTCAACACATAGATTAACTTTTCGATCGATGTTATTTGCTCACCCTAGCTAATCCCCCATAATCATATAGCCAAGAACTTCAGATATATGTGCAGCTTCAGAGTCTTTTGACTCCTCTTCTTCAACTTTGATTTAGGCTGATATCTGCTCACTTCATATCCTATAACCTTGACATATAGCTAAATCACTATAACGTTGGGTAAGAATTTGATGTATTGTTAGTTATGGAGAAAAGCTTATAACATGGATATGCTGACTCTTTGTGTTAAATATTCTATGCGGCAGTGAACCAAAACTAATTCTCAGAAGCAGAACATTTTATAAAACTTACCAACCTAACTCCTTATCTCCATTGATATATTATTTATAAAATTCAAACTTGAGATAAACAAAAGAATTATTAGGGCAATGCAATTTGACACATCAGTTTTTATGTGTGACTTTTAGTATCACATGGATGAATAACGCCTAAAAATAATTTTTCGGAGGGTTAATAATGCCAATAGATCCCGGAGCAGTTATCAACGGAGCCCGCTGGCTTGCAACAACTTATGCTGGTGATGGTGATATCACTATCAACTCTCAATCAGCCACTAACCTTAAATGGGATTGTGAAAAAAACGAACAAGTCGCTCAAGTTTGTCCTTTTACTGATGTTTCAAGAAGTATAGGAAAGTTTAGACTTAGAACCTATGCTCTTTTTTCTGGCTTAGGTTATATCAGTCAAAGTTTTGAAGTAAGAGTAGCGGCAGAAACCAACGGTTGTGATGTTGTTGGTGCTTATGTTTATGTGACTGGTTACCATGAAAGTACAATCGGGCGAACAGCCAATTGGCGAGTAAGTGCAATAGCTGCCGACACTCGAAAGCGAGGCGTATCCGGTTGCGACGATTGTTGTCCTTATGCTGCGGCTGTTAAATTTTCTGTTAACGTATCCACCCCAGGGTTTAATCGTTCTTATCGAGTGCGTGTTTTCGGCAATGGAAGTATTACCGTGAGGAGACAATAAATGAATATCGATTTGATTATAAATATTGCAATGGGGTTAGCTGGCGGTTTTTTGTTGATCCAGTTAATTATTTTTCTAGTTGAACGAGTGATAGGACAATCCGTGGATGTGGCTGACGAGGCAGATGATCCTGAACCTTCTGATCCTTCGACTTTAATACCGAAACCTTAGTGGTGGCTTAAATAACGCAAAGTTTCTGATTAGTATGCTCTCGCGTGGAAGTCAGTTACAATGCTGGGAAGTTAGACATTGCAGCAGCTCCCTTTGTTTTAAGTTTTATTATTAATATATAACCAGACTTTAAAGTGAAACCAGTACAAAATTTTCAATATTCAATCATACCCGCCGTAATCAGCGGGTATGATGTTATATTGTTATTGGAGCATTAACAGCAATAAGGTGATGCATAATCATCGTAATGTTTGCTAAATGTATGCAAATTTACTCAAATACCCCACAGATTCCTTTTAATTTAACTTTTCCAAGATCAAGTCATCAAATAATAGCGTCTTGCTACTGTTTGAGTCATTGTGATTCCAATTCCCTGCAACATAAATTTTTACATATTTAGTTTCAGGGCGAAATTGTGAATGACTGTTTTGCCAACTTATACCTGAAAAATTTCTTTCAAACGATGTCCACTCTTGATTAATATTCTCACCTGCAATATAAATGTGTGAACTACTTTTTTGATGGTTTTTAAATACCGTCACTCCAGGCACCAGCTGAGAAGCAACTTCCTCGGGTAATTCATTGAGTAAACGAATACTATGGCTGTCGACTGATTGATAAGCACCTTCTGTCGTTAGTGGTATAATGTAGTCAGGTCGTTTGCTTAAATTTCCGTCGAAATAAATCCCAAGCCCACGTTTGACTGGGTTAGAATCGTTATTGGCCCAACCTTCAACCGCTCCTTTGAACATTAAGATATTACCGGAAAGCAACTCGAAGACGCCATCGGTTCCGCGCCGATTACTACCCATTGAGTCTATCAGTTGATAATTTTCATCGTAACTCTCGATACCAAAATAAATAAAAGAGCCATCATCAGATTCAGCTTTAAAACGCCCACTTAGCTTATAGTTGTTACTAATATCAATAGGCAAATACTCGCTTGTCCATCGAGCACGTTTGTCCATAGAATAGACAGAATTACCTGTTCCACTACTGTCGTTTATGACAGTGTCAATAACATTGTCTTGTGCGTCATATAAATTATCTGAGTTTCTTTGTGCCGTCAGGGAATACCGACTAGAAAAGATATTCCAGCTTAATTTAAATTTGGCATTTCTGAATTGTGGTGGTATTCCACCAGATCCTGCTCCATCAGAAAGTGTAAAGTTCATTTGGTGCACTCCAGGGTCAATCCTTCCACCAACGGATGTAACATTATCAACAAAATAACCAATATATCCTCCTGGTTCGTGATCGGGATAAGGGTGCTCTAAACCTCCTGAATATTTTTGTGCATATTGAATCGTTCCGACAGGAGAGCTGAGATTAGGTCTGCCAACACTAAAAGAGCGATGACCATTTCCTATTGGAAAAGCACTACTGCCCCCACTGATATTTATTTTAAGATAGCTTTCGCTATCAACTTTGAATATATATCCCCATTTGTTACTGCAATACAAGGTTCCATAATAGCTTGGGATCTCATCAGAATTAGAACCTCCACCATCAACTGAACCGTTTGTATAAAATTCATCACATTGAAAATTGACTGTACCAGTGTACTTACTTGGATGCTTCACTGATGTTGAGTGCCTAACAAGAGCATGTGAACCATCCCCCGATACACGATCATCTTTTAAATAAGCATATTGACGAAAGGGCTGGTTGGGTAAATCTCTTAAATTATAAAAGTAATCGTAATTTGTACTTTCTGCGCCATTTGCCGCCATCATATAACTACTTTCTATTCTCACAGCATTTTCATGGGCACACACCTGAGGCCCAATGAGTATGCTCACCAGAGCTACTTTTAGTTTAAACATTGTATTTATATCCTTATCTTATTTTAGATATGAAAATTATGAGCCCGATGCTCTAATTTCGAAAGAGATCCTATCGTTAATGTTTGTAAATACAATAAGTTAAACCCAAGTTGCGCGAATTTTAATAATTTTCGCGCGTTAGATAACAAAACAAAACCACATCAATCTTTATGTGCTTAAATATCCGATAAAACGACAACTGAAAAAAAGTTTTCCTGGTTCACAGGCTTCTGCGTGAGAGCAAAAAAATAGCTAAATCAAAATAGTTTGCGATGGAGTTTTTGGGGCTTATCCCAAATTAGCAAGCTACTTTTCCAGCTACAGTATCGCAGCTTATTTTGATTTAGCTTTATAATGGTTAGCGTCTCAGCTTTCTCTTTCCAGCGCAAGCTATGTTAAAATGGTGTATTCGATAAATCCTAATGCTCGGGCTCATTTTCAATGTCCTTTTCAGTTAATAATTTGCCTGGTGAACAGAAATATGCTCAGTTGTCTGTTGGAATCTGTCATTATCGAATTGATGGCCCGGACATAGGCGAAACTTTATTATTACTCCACGGTGCAACGGTTTCAGGTTGGATTTTTGATCGACTTCGTCCTTATTTAAATCAGGCGGGATTTAAAACCCTAACAGTTGACTTAATGGGGCATGGTTATTCAGAACGACTAGACTCTGTTTATGATGTCAATCTATTTAAGCAACAAATTATCGAACTACTTGATTTAATTAGTCTAAAACCTACAGAATTTAATTCTCTTGATGTTGACTCACCAATGCATATTTTTGGGCATTCACTGGGGGCTGCAATCGCCGCCTCACTGATTAATGATTATCCTGCTCGCTTTAACCATATTATTCTCACCGCACCATTGGTTAATTTTACTGCTAATGTCCCCATGGTTAAACTATTTAAAATTCCATTATTGGGAGAGTTGCTTAATCGCACCTATGTTATTCCTATGCTTAAGCGACGACGTCGAAAACGTTATTCTTTCATTGATGATGGGCGTTTTGTTAATAAGTTTATGTCTCAATTTTTATTACCTGGTTTTGAAAAAACCGTTCTTGCATTATTCAGAAGTGGTGTGCTGGAAGAGCAAACTGAAGGATATTATCATTTGGGCCAATTAAATCATCCTTGTTTAGTTCTGCGAGGAAGCGAAGATGAGTTAGTCACAGCAGAACAAATCGCTCATTTAAAAACATTGCTGCCCAAAGCTGTTTTTAAAGAACTAAAAAATACCGGTCACGTATTTATTTTATCTAATCCAAACCTTGTGGCCGATGAGATAATTAGGTTTATTAACAACTCAGTGTAGTTTTTAAACCGCTAGCAACAAAATAATGATTAATCAAAATAATATTCATTTTGTTGCCTTGACGAATAAATAAAACTGAATCCTCTGAAACAAATACTAAGCCTTAACAGCGACTTTACGTCGACTTTTCTGTTCATTCAATATAGAATCAAGTGCTTTTAATAGATCGAATGCAGATAATATACCAACAAGCTCCTCTGCTTTATTGAGCACAGGTAACGCGCCATAGCGATGCTCTAGCAACACTTTAGCCACTTTTGAAATAGACTCGTAAGTGTGAGCAACCACTACATTTTTACTCATTAAATCGCCTACTTGAATATCATCATCAAGTCGATAGATATGAGATAAGTCAGGCGCTTCGTCAACCCAGTTGGGACGGCGGAGATCGCGATCACTGATAATTCCAACCAATTGATTGTTATCATCAACTACTGGTAAGTGGCGAACGGTTAGTTCACGCATACGGAAAAAAGTTTCTCTAATGCCATCTTCAGAATGAGCCGTGTGTACCTTATTAGTCATAAAGTTGCTTACTTTGAGTGTCATTAGTGTTTCCTTATGAAGTGTTAAGGTTAACAGTTTATAGAAGTTTGTTTTGCATACGCTGATCGAAATCAATTCTTCTGAGTTGGCGCTTTTCTGGTTCCCATGCTCCTGCGTGGGAATCCATACCTCACTCAATACTATACTCACTTATGCATTGCCATGCGGGAGTATGACAACGAAATATTGCTGCCTATTTATTGTGTTTTAGAATAAACTCGATTATCTCTTCATTTAGATGGCTGTTAGAAAGATAATTCTTCCCGCCCTCATGCACAACCAAAAGCCCTTTTGACGTTTTTTCAACAGCCTTCACGTCACTCCAAAAAATTTGTGTATTCACATGTTCTGATTCAGTTGTTATTCCCTTTTCGTCGATAATGAGCTTAATCTGGCTATAACCGGATTTGCCCATTAACTGACGCCACACCCACCATGTTTGACGATACAGAACACTAAAAACCTCAAGGATTGCCAAACCGATTAAAAAGAATGGAATATAGTAGTGTTCAGCTTCTATAAACATTAAGGCGATACCAATAGCGCCAATGATAGCCGCTTTGCGGTAATCTTTGTTTTGAACAGGCTGGGATGATTGCTCGAAACATTCTTGGAAGTGGGCTTTATCTAAGGTGAAAGTGGTGGATTGGCAGAATGGTTGGTTCATGGGTTATATTGATGTTTGTTTTTTGGGGTGAGTTTAACCATTTTTTGGGGAATTGGCGAATGGTAGTTTGTTTGGATTGAATATTGCTCTCGCTTTTAAAAAGTGACTGTCCTGTCTCTTGGCTTTAATTCATAAAAAGAGTTTTGGGTAAGTTTTCATCAATTGAAATCAACTTATATTAATAAATATTTATTCTTTTATTCACAAGTAATCATTTCAAATATAAATAAATCTAATACATCCTATTGTAACCGCAAACGGGCTAAATTTGCTACTTCGTGTGAATGCGTCAACCTTGTTCGAGCCGAGTTGTTTTTATCTAAAGGAAATACCTGAGTTTTATCGGAAAGCCGCCTGGTTGGTGCGGCAAACAATATTCTATCAAAATCTATTTCTATTTCTTCCCGTCCTTCCCCAGTTTTTGAAGAAGATTCCTTAGTTTTTGATTTTCTTCTCAATGGTGAAAGTAAATTGCTCCAATTAAGAGCATTTTTCTGTTTTTTACTTTTTATTAGTAATCCCAATCCTCATATGCCAATGGCGATCGATCCAGTAGATTTCGGCGTTTTCCCCAATCAGGCATAACACTACTCAATATATTTTTAAACTTTTGATTATGCTTTTTTTGTTTTGTTATATTTTGACTTTTATCGCCTATCTGCATTCATAACATTATTCCCAATCAGATCTAACAACTGGAGCATCGCTTTATCAGGCCAAATGCAATCTTTTTGACCTTTAACGTTACATGGCCGATCAGCTAACCAGGCAGATGCTCTATAAGGTGATACATCCATAACATTAACATTATCAAAATAGAGTAAATGCTCTATATCTCCGCTCATTTGATTAAGTGTACCTTGCACAGAACGGTCATTAGTTGCTTGAATAGATAATGGAGCTAAGGCTTCTTGCGCCGCCCACATTTGATCTTCATCGGCTCCTACCTTTAACAATGTATTCATCAACGCATCAGCAAAAACATAATCTAGCGCATTAAATTCTTTTTTTGTTAAACCAGTTAAAAGTAAAGGAAATCTTGTTTGGTTGTGAACCATCAAAATGCAATTCCTTCTATGTAATTTAAGCAGATTAGCATGCCAACCTGACAATGGGTTTATGTGCATAAAGTTGCCAATGCTTTTATGTATTTCTCTACCTTCCGGTAGCAACCCTTCGTTATCGAAGGTTAATTTATCTTGGAGTTTTTTTGTGCAATGTAGTTTTATCATTTTTTGCTACTCCTTTTCTCCCATCGCTTTCGCTTCAATTTGCCTCAGTCTTTCAACAACACGGGTAACCTGCTCATCTTCAAATAAACCATAAACACCTTCAAAATGAATATCCGAAAAAGGTGGTTTAAATAACTGTGAGGGTATCATCACGCCGTTTTGAGTTAAATATTCGATGATGGTATTAACAAACAAAATCTGCTGACTATTAAATTTGGTTTCATCCAGGTAATCGGCAAATACTGACTTTGCCGCTTTACGATCAAGTCCAATCAATTCGCGAATAAAGATCCCTAAAGATTTATCTGGATGGATGGTTTTCTGATATTGTTCTTCATCGGTTATGCCACTGGCTTGAAAAAGCTTCTTATCTAATTCTTCCAGATCGAGTTGGGTAATAGGTAAATTACGTTTCAATCGCTGGATGGTAATATCATCCTGATTTTGACGAATATAAGCTTCAACTTTCTTTTTGTAAATGGTTAGCTCATTCCCACCCACTACGTGATAAAAATGTTCATTCTCCTTAACATCCTGCAACTCATCTTCAAAATTAGTGTATACAACTGTTCGTTTTTCTGGCTCAATATTGATTAATAATAATCGAAGTCGAATACGAACTTGCTCCAATTGCTCTAAGGTAATAGCGTTCCAAAAGTCTTGAGTTTGAACAAGATTAATCCATTCAGCTTGCGCTTTCACTTCATCAATGCCCATTTTTCTCTCAAGTTGTGAAGCTAAATGGATTAGCTTATCAATTAAAAAGTCAGAAACTGGTATACCTTCAGCCACGTTCAGTTGCATTTGTAAAATAAGGTGATCAAACCGACAAGCTAGCTCGGTATCTTTTTCCGCTTCATTAATCGGTACTGCATCAGTCGGTAACTCAGCGACATCATTAATGAGTGTCGCCAAATCATCATTGATTAGATTTTCCCATCGTTCTCGTTTTAAATACCGTTCAACCGATTGACGCTTTGGCCTAACAATAAAGTGATTCAGATTCATTCCATTCACACGGTGATGCAAACTATCCAATAAATAGTTTTTAAGCTTTCTCTCACTCTCACCTGAAGATACATCAATCTTTTGGGATAAATGTAAACGTTTTTCAAATACGACTTGTGAAAGAGATTTCGGTAAGTAATCTTTAGCGCCTTCAGGGTTGACATCAAAATATTCCAAATTTTGACAAAAGTCGAAAACTTTAAAATATTCCTTGTTTTTACCAGGACCAAATAAATTTTCACATAAACGAGTACCACGCCCCAGCATTTGGAAAAATTTAACTTTTGATTTTACCTTTTTAAAGAAAACCAAATTAACCACTTCTGGCACGTCAATACCGGTATCGAGCATATCAACAGAAATAGCTATTGATAACGGAATTTCTGGATTCTCAGGCTTTCTTTCTCCTTTAAATTCATCAATCAGTGTTTGTGCATGTTCTACTTTATAAGTCACTACTTGAGCAAACTTTCCTAGAT
Source organism: Aliikangiella litoralis (assembly GCF_052495765.1). The sequence goes on from NZ_CP199292.1 coordinate 4,891,283, forward strand.
AGTTGGGATAATATTTATCAAAACGTTGGGCAATAAATTGAGCGTGTTTATTATTAGCCGCAAAGATAATGGTTTTTCCTAATCGAATACCTCCGGCTACATGAACACCATATTTCATTAATATTTCGAGCATATAATCAATGGTGTTGTCATTGTATAAAAACTCATTCAACTCGGCGGGCAACACTTCTTCACGATCACGTAATTCTTCTTTTTCTTCCCATTCCACTTGTTCTTGATAGGATAAATCTTTGTAAGTGATGCCTTCATTAATAAACTTTAAGGCGACTCGCACATCTTTGGGTGGTACTAAATTCTCATCATCAATAGCTTGTTCAAGTTCATAAGCAAATGTTGGAACATTGTTTTGAATATCAAAAATTTCGTAAGTATTTTTATCTAAGTCGCTTTTTGGTGTCGCAGTTAATCCTAATAATAGAGAATCAAAATAGTCGAAAATATAACGATATTTTTTATAAATTGAACGATGCGCTTCATCAACCACTACCAGATCAAAATGACCAATGCCAAATAGGCGACCATCAGCGGGTGCATTTAACAAATTCATCATAGTGTTATAAGTTGATAATTGAACGCGACCTTCTAACTGAGTTGTGCCGCCAGACAAAATAGATGGTGATGATTTAGGTAGCAGTTTGGAAAACTCCTTTTTCGCTTGAATAATCAGTGCATTTCGGTCAGCCAAGAATAATGTATTTTTTACCCAACCTGCACGCATTAATAAATCAACCAGAGCAATGGTCACTCTTGTTTTTCCTGTACCCGTTGCCATGACTAATAAACTTTTGCGTTGACGTTGGCGATCAAATTTTTCACCAACGGAACGAATAGCTTGTATTTGATAAGGTCTTTTGTAACCCGCAATTTCCTGATTGATATCCATTTTAGACAAAGACTCAGCATCAGTTCTTTTATCAATCAGTCTTTGTAATTGATCTTTAGAATGAAAACCTTGAACTGGCCGGGAGGGGTAACGCAGATCGTCCCAAAAATAAATTTCATAGCCATTGGTATAATAAATCAATGGCCGCTGACCAGTTGCTTGATATAAACAGGTTGCATAAAGTGCCGCTTGCTGTTTTCCTTCATCAGCATCTCTTTTAGTACGTTTGGCTTCAATAACGGCTAAAGGTTTACCATTATCTCCCCAAAGTACATAATCTACTTTGCCATTTTTGTCATTAGGCATTCCTGTTACGGGGTATTCTCGATTATTTTTATCTTCAAGGTTCCAACCCGCTTCTAAAAGATATTGATCGATTATAAATTCACGGGTTTCTGCCTCATTATAATCATGGCTGTCTTTAACCTGCTGATTAGACTTTTTATTGTTAGCAAACTGTTGTTGCTTCGCTTGTTCTTTCGCCTGGTAACTGGCTTCTTTTTTAAGGCGTTTTTCTCTTTCTTGTAGTATTAATTGATCTTTTTCTTGAAGTTGTTTTTCAAGTGCTTTGAGTTTTTTAACCGATTGCAGTATTAAGGCTTCATCAATTTGTAAGGTTTTGGGGATTATGGAAGCATCAAAAATTTGATTTTTTGGCGGCTTATCTGAGGTGTAAGTACGATAGAACCAGTAAAGTAGATGGTGCAGTTCTTTCAGTGTTTTTTCTGCATCAACCACACTGACTTTACGTTGACTGTGAACCGCATTATTACCAGACTTTTGCACAACTTTAATTTTAGGAAAAATATTGGTGCCTAAAGTGTTGCGAAAATCTTGTTGGTTAATGAGGGTATTGAGTGTTTTATCGTATTGCGGCAGGGTTAACCAATGGTCATATTGATACATCCAGTCTACGGTAATTTCCAAAGTTCGCCGACTATAAAAACAAGATCCTCGTGGATCGGCATTAACCAATGACTCGGCCTGTTTAGCCTCTTTTTGAATTTCTGGCCATTCCTTTAAAAAATCAAAGTTAGACATACTTGTTCTCTTTGTTATTTCAATCCATATTTCCTAAATTACTTATTACTTATTACTTATTACTTATTACTTATTACTTATTACTTATTACTTATTACTTATTACTTATTACTTATTACTTATTACTTATTACTTATTACTTATTACTTATTACTTATTATTATCAGGATTATTTAGTTTATTTTGTTTAATCTGCTGACTTTTTTCAATAAATTTATCAAAATCAGATTTTTCTTCGAGTTCGCTTTCTATTCTGCTTTGCTGATATTTTTCAAATTCAGATTCTGCGAGTTCTTTAGCAATCTGATGAGAAATGCTTCCGGCGTTTTGTAAAATTTCTTCTTCATTAAAAGCTAAAAACGCATCCAGCTTTTCAGCCCACTTTGTCATGGTCATAGCATTTTGTTTGCTGGCTTGGTTTTCAGCATAGTCCAGATACATGGTAACAATTCGGTTAAGTGATTTAAGTTCGTCTTGTGTCAGGTAGTTTTTAGCAATGGTGACATCTTGTTTTCTGACTTTATTACCTTTCCATGAGGTTAAGCCCATATTGCTTTTGCTGGCATCAGCCCGTTGGTGGATTAACTCGGCCGCCGTTTGTCCATGAATGGCAAAATGTAGTTTGTTTTGTACGGTGGCAAAAAACTGTTGTGACTGTTCTGTGTTGGCGTTGTAATCGATGGCTGTGGCATAAATATCGGTGATTTTTTGATAGAAGCGGCGTTCACTGGCGCGAATATCGCGGATGCGTTCGAGCAATTCATCAAAGTAGTCTTTACCTAAATGTTGGCCACTTTTTAGGCGCTCGTCGTCCATCACAAAGCCTTTTTTCACATATTCTTTTAAGGTTTGTGTGGCCCATTTTCTAAACTGGATTCCACGGTTGGAGCGTACTCGATAGCCGACGGCAAAAATAGCTTCGAGATTGTAGTGGTCGAGTAGCCGTTCCACGTCTCGCGAGGCCTCCCGCTGAACTATCCGGAATTTCCGGATAGTTGAATCGGGTGCTAATTCGCCTTCGTCATAGATGTTTTTCAGGTGTTCACTGATTGTTTTGGGCGACTTTTCAAACAACTCAGCTATTTGCTTTTGGGTGAGCCATAAGTCTTCATCTTTAAGCAATATTCTTAACTGAATATTGCCTTGTTTGCTGGTGTAAAGGGCAAATTGTTGATGAAGGTTTGGTGTAGTCATCCTTGTTATTCCTTTAAGCGACGTTTTCCAGTTGTTTGAGATTGAGTTTGCCTTTGAAGGCGCGTTGCATTAGGGAGTTGAATAGTTGGTCACATTTCTCCGTATATTGGGCTAACTCAAAAGACTTTAACCTTATATTGTGGAGAAGCTTAGAAAAACTTTCTTGCACACTATATGGTGGCAAATTGAATTTAAAAGCAGCGAGTTCTGTCCTGTTAAGTTTAGGGATATTCGCACGCGACGGCAATGTTTTGATATATTGGTCAAAACAAGGAGACATTAAAAGAGCCCAAATAAACTCTTTTGTCGTCTTACCTTTTATTGGGTTTATTGGATACATATCCGCGCTGCACAACCCAACAAATTCAGGAATAGCAGCTTTTTTGAGGTAAGGCCGAATCTTGGAATATAATACACTTTCCTTATCAAACAGGAATTTACCACTGGTCAAGCCTTCGTCTTTAGCCGACAAAAGAGGCTTTATTTTTCCAGTACTCTTTTCAATATGCTCAGGCCCAATATGTAAAAAGTTCTTAAACTCATCAAGTAGTGGTGAGACTAGTTTACTTTTTATTTCATAAACCTCGCTAAACTCCACCTCATTTATATACTTCGGATTACTCACCGGCTCCCCAAACATATCCAAAAACACCGACTGAGCCAATTGATTTAACTCCTGCTCCATTTGCTGACATTGCTGACGGAGTTTATCGGCTTTTTCTAAAACAGCTGCAATTTGTTTTTGGATGGGAAGAGGTGGGAGTGGGATTTTTGTATCTTTTACAATTCCTGTATTTATATTTTTCACAACCGCACCAGCTGCTTTTGCTGCTAACTGTTGATACATAAAATCAGAGCTAAGGCAATAATACAGATAATCTTTATTTACTCTTTCATCTTTTGGAGATAAGACTAACCATCCATCATGTATACAACCAGATATATTTAATATATATGGCCGTCCAAAGCTCATTGAGTTACTTAGAACGAAGTCTCCTCTATATACTTGCCTGGTTTTACTTAATCCTTCTGGCTTTATTTTCTTTTTCGTACTTTCAATGTACTTTGAGCCTTCAATTGTATCTCCGATCATAATCCAATTAATTCCATTTGACTCACTCGTCAAATACTGACCTATTGGTCTAGGAGATCCTCCTCTAGCAACATCAAATAACTCAGACAACTTAATTAAAGGCCAACTCACAACATCCCCTCCAACTCAACAATCCCCTTCTCCATTTCCTGCTGCAACTTTTTAATCCGTTTTAAAATCGTTTTGGGTGGATCATATTTTACTTCTTCATACACCACCTCTTTATAACGATTAATCGATAAATCATAACCCTCTTTCACAATATCGGCTTTTGACACCATAAAGGATTGGTCAGTGCGTTTGCGTTTTTTCTCTTTATTTAAATTTTTCCAGCGCTCTATCACATCCGCAATATTACTTTGCTCATGCGTCGGCGTTTCACCCGCTTTAAATAACGGATTACGTTTATCATCTAAGGAAAAACCATCGGCCTGCATATCATAAAACCAGACATCCTTAGTGCCACCACTATTGGTTTTAGTGAATAATAAAATTGCAGTAGAAACCCCAGCATAAGGTTTAAAAACCCCCGAAGGCATAGACACCACACCTTGCAGTTTATGCTCTTCAATCAATGTTTTACGTATCGCTTTATGTGACTTGGTAGAACCAAACAAAACCCCATCGGGCACAATAACCGCTGCTCTGCCGCCAGGTTGCAATAAGCGTAAAATTAAAGCTAAAAATAATAATTCTGTTTTTTCCGATGGCCCTTTTTTCTTAGGCTTACCATCATCAATCAACTCGCCATTTTCATCATATTCCAGTTTTGGCTTTGGTTTATCTTTTTTCGGCGTTTTGCCCAAAGCGGTTAACAAGTCTGGCGATAGTTCATCATATGCCACGCTGCCTTTAAAGGGCGGGTTAGCTAAAATAAGTGAATATTTCTCTTTAATATTACCTTCACCATAATCCATTAAAGAATCACGATATTCTACGGTTGGATGCTCTACCCCGTGCAACATTAAATTCATGGCACCAATTCGCAACATATGCGGATCAAAATCATAAGCGTTAAACATGGCTTTATGAAAGTGCGCTGCATTTTCAGGTCGCATTAAGGCTTTAGCAAAATGATCACGAATATATTCTTCTGCCGACATTAAAAAGCCACAAGTGCCACTAGCAGGGTCGCAAATGACATCACTTTTGTCGCCATCTAAAATAGGCTGAGTCATTTCCACCATCATGCGAATAATATGGCGTGGGGTTCTAAACTGCCCATTAGTACCTGAGGTTTGCAGCTTAGAGAGCATATACTCGTAAAGATCACCTTTGGTATCACGATCATTCATATCGATTTTATCGATCATATTCACTACGCGATCCAGCAAGGCCGCGCTTGGGATCATAAAAATGGCATCGCGCATATGTTGTGCAAAGCTGGAATCTTCCCCTTTTAAGTTTTTAATAAAGGGGAATACCTGATTACTCATCAACTCAAACATCACTTGCGGATCTTTATTTTTAAGCTTATTCCAACGGTAGTCTTGTTGGTCAGGCCCAAAAACCGGATTTTCGATGGCATGGCCTAAGGTGGCCACTCTCTCTTTATTAGTATGAATTTGATCCAAACGACGGATAAACAGCAAATAAGAGAATTGTTCTATGACACTGATGGGATTAGAGACACCGCCAGTCCAAAAGCTATTCCATATTTCGTCGACCTGATTTCTGATTTTGCCTGTTAGCATTAACTACTCGCTTTTTATTTTATACTTTATTTATAAATAATTGAGATATATAGATAAAAGTGCCTATTTAGCACTTTGGGATTAATATCATACTCAATGACTTTATCAATAGCTCACAGGCTGTATTCTGCCATTTTTTGGCGGATAAGTAGATAGTTATGAGCATTAATTTAAACAAACAAAAATAACAAACTCCCCACTTTCTAAAAAGCGACATAACCCATCTCTCTTCAACTAATTCGGATGTTGATGGCGTTAAATCAGAAGATGATGTTATGACCAGTTGGTGTTTTGTAGAGCTGACTTGCCACAATAACTCCACGGAGATATTTATGATTTAGATATCATAAAAAGTTCGGGATGCTATTGCAATCCCTGAGGAGTCTATATACAAAGCTCCCCATCAAGCATTCGCATCAACAAACTCCAATGGCGACGCACCAAACTGGGCCTTAAAACATCTATTGAAATAACTTTGTGAAGAAAAGCCAACCTCATAGCTAACGCAACTTGGTGATTTTCCATTAATCAATAAAGCTTTGGCTTTATTTAATCGAAAATGTCGTAGATATTCATTTGGTCCCAAATCTACAATGCTTTTAAGTTTTCGGTTTAATTGGCGCTCGCTCATCGCAACTTGCTGAGAAATATCACTCACTTTAATTTCACTGTTTGAGTATATATTCTCAAGCACCTCATTGAGTTTTTCTAAAAACTTCCGTTGTTCCTCGTCTTGGGTATTATCTTCACTCAACTCCTTTGTGACCTGACTCTTTTCTAGTTGAATAAAAGCTTCCTCAGCAAAGCGTTTTTTCAAAATATTACGAATATCTAATAGATTTTTGATTCGTAGCAATAACTCATCAACACTAAATGGTTTCGTTAGATATTCGTCTGCTTTTTCTCTCCAACCCTTAAGTCGACTTTCTAAGTCACCTTTAGCAGTGAGAAGAATAATAGGAATATGATTAGTGACATCACTCTCACGTAATTTTTTGGTAACTTGATAGCCATCCATTTTGGGCATCATAATATCGCTGATGATAACATCAGGGACATATTGAAGAGCGAGCTCTACTCCTTCCAAGCCATTTTTAGCGGCCAATACATGATAATCCGGTTCAATACTCTCTCGAACATATTCCAGCATATCTAAATTATCTTCAATTATTAGGACACTATTTCTTGTGTCATCAATTTTAATCGCCGTTTTTTCATTACTAACTCCCCCACCTTGTGAAGTAATACTCATTAATTCCATTACCGCTAATTCTTCATTTATATGGCTTTCTGTAGTTTCAAAAGAGGTTTCATTAACAATAGGCAAAGTGATAGAGATTTTGGTTCCTTTACCGAGTTCACTCTCAAGCTCGACACGACCGCCATGAGCTTCAACCAAATCTTTTACTAAGGCTAAACCAATACCTGCGCCAGCTATAAATTCACTTTCATTATCAATGACTCGTTGGAACCTTTCAAAAACAGCAGTTTGCTTATCTTTAGCTATTCCTATCCCAGTATCTTCGACAGTAACCAATAACTCGTTGTTGTCGGTTCTCATTGATTCAACAATGACGGCCCCACCGCTGGGAGTGTACTTAATCGCATTAGAAATCAAGTTTAAAATAATCTTGTCAAATGCATCGGCTGTGAATTCAAAACAAACTTTTTCAAGTCTATTCGCCTTTAATGTAATATTTTTTTCCTTAGCGATATGTTGAAATGCTTCAGTTGTTAACCAAATGATTTGAGAAAAATCTTGAGGAATACGTTGCACTATGGATTTAACGCGAAAAGTTTCCATATTAAGCATTTGATCGACCATTCGTAACAATCGATAACCATTGCGTTGAACGATATTTAGTTCTTTAATATCTTGCTCTGATCTTCGAGAAAGAAGACGCTGAATCGGTCCTAGTATTAGTGTCAATGGCGTTCGAAACTCATGAGAAACATTAGCAAATTCATCATTTTTTTGAGAAAGAAGTTTTTCTACTTTCTCTTTTTCAAGTGCTAATTCTCTTGTTCTTAATTGAACGAACTTCTCTAAAGATTCTGCTTTTTGAGCCAAATGTCGAGTTCGAAAAATAATGATAAAATAGATCGAAATTCCTATGAACAAAACATAAAAAAAGTAAACCAAATTAGTTCTCCACCACGGAGGTAGAATTTTTATTTTAAATTTTGATACTTTTCCCCAATCATCCGTATTATTTGTACTAGTCACTTCAAATGAATACTTGCCTGGATCCAAATTAGTAAACTGCACTTTCCTATCACCCACATTTAACTCTCTCCATTCATCGTATAATCCTAAAAGCCGATAGCGATATTGGGTGGCCTCTGGTAAGGCTGTACTTTGACTAAAAAACTCAAATGTTATTATGTTTTGATTGTGCTCCAGCGTGTTTGTTTCTTTCTGAGGATTATCAAAATCATATTCTTCATGGTTTACTTTTACACTAGAAATAGTTGTTTCCGTAAGAATATTCTCCTTAACATCGAATTGAGGATCGATAAGGACAAGTCCTTTTTTACTTCCAAAAAATGCGCCGTTTTGGAGAAGTGCGCCTTTAGCTCTGCCATAAACACCAATATCAGGTAAACCATCATCACTATCAAAAGTCCGTATTAAGTTATTCTCTCTATTCCAAGTATTTATACTGCTATTTTCTCCTAGCAGCCAAAAAAGATCAGCTGACTCATCAATCAATATGTCATATATGGGCTCGTTTATCGGAGTGGAGATTGTTTTACCTTCACCAGTTTTCGGGTCAAACCAAGAGATAAATGGTTCAGCATGAGTTATCCATATTTTATTTGAGTATACGTCTTTGCTGATTGCCCACATTGAATCTTCTTTCAACGGGTGCGGGTTATTTCTAGCACTAGTATTTCGACGCAAATAAGTTCTTTTTAAAAACCGACTCGGAATATCAAACTCTCCAAAACCATCACTTGATTTAACATATGTGAGTTCTTTTCCATTTTTTGAAATTGCTAAATTTATCCAATCCCATGAGTGAAGTTGCTGTGGTGCGAGTTTTTCTTCTCTAGTGAACAGCTTATCTTCAGGGTATAACTTAAATACTCCATTTCGAGTCACCGTAAACCACATATCCCCGCGAAAGTCTTGCACTATTGAATAACCGACACCTCCATCAAGCATTTCACTCGGAATAAAATAGGTAAAAACAGTTGAAGTTCCTTCTAACTTCGAAATCGAGTTATTATCTATAATCCAAAAATAACCATCTCGCCCATGATGAATTTGTCTCACACGGTTAAATTCAGTTCCATTAAAACGTTTAACCTCTTTATATTCTATTTGCTCACCATCGTACTTAGCATAATAAAGTCCTGAAGAAAAGCTAAAATAAAAAGAATCCTCTCCAACTTTATGAAGACGCCTAACACCATATTCATCATCTTTAATATCATTAAAAACTCTAACTTTTGATGTCAAGGGGCTAGCTCTATAAACCCCCAATTTATCGTATGCTACAAGAACTGTATTTTGGTCATCAATATATAGTGCACCCACATTCGCTTGGCTAGTAGTTATGCCAAAATCGCGTAATCGATCATATTTGACTACCTTGTTAGACTTTCCTATATGGTAAACATTTTGGCCACCAACCCAAATGTCTCCGTTTTGGCTTTTAACAATACGGTTAAGAGGTTCATGAATTGGAGAGTCGAGAGGAAAATTAGAAACTGAGTTTGTTTTTTTGTCAAAAGCTAAAAGCCCATTAATTCCGACTAATAGAATAGTATTGTCATCGAGCGGTTCTATTCCATTAATAGTGGTTAATGAAATATTTTCAGATACCTTACCACTAAAGATGTTGGTTTTATTTAAATTGGGATCGTATTTAATAAGACCACGTTTTTCCGTTGATAACCATAAGTTCCCATCTTTATCTCGATGAATCCCGGAAACCGCCACGCTTTTTAATTCTAATTCATCTAGATTATCATCAGGAACTTTAGACCATGGTGAATGTTCTTTGAATTTTAATGTATCAGGGTTCATCTCAAGTAGGCGATCTCTCATTCCAATCCAAATGGTGTCATTAGAAACAAGAAGGCTATTGATACGATCAGCAGGAAGTCCTCCAAACTTACTAATATAGCTAGGATTGTCTATAAACCCGGTCACAACCTTATCTGACCGAACTAGAGGCTCAAATTTTTTCGATTTATAATTAACAAGCGCGTAAGAACTTCCAATCCATAGACCTGTTTTGTTATCGAATGCAATACTTGAAAAGCTTTCATCAACCAGACCAGGAGAATCTAAGCTGATTTTCCTCTTGATCGGAGTAATCTTATAACCATCATACTGGAATAAACGACCATTACTAGCGAACCAAAAGTACCCATCGCTATCTTTTATAATAGCTTGATATTGCTCTACCTTTGCAAACTCGGGATTAGCTAACTTAGAAAACTTTAATTTTGGAAAGGAACTTTGAAACTCAAAAGCTTTTGATGGAAATGCAATTAACACGAAAAGAATAGATATAAATCTCATAAATCCAATTATCCCAAATAATAAGCCCACTTATATTGCCATAGTCCCAAACTTGAATCACAAAACAATTCTCAAATATAAATGCCGACACTTTCTAATAATAAAACCCTTTGTAAAATACGAATAGTTCCATCTCGTTTAAAATATCGCTTTAATTTTTAATTGTAAAAATGTTTGGCTCTAAGAATAACCAAGAGCCGTTTTTAGCTATTTAATCCCACAATCATGCAAAGGCCTTTAAGCATAAAGACCTCTGTAAATCTGCCTACTTCCCTATTATATAGAGGAAAAGTAAAACTCATTAAATTATGCATAAAAGCGAAAGTATATTGCTTATTTGACATAAGTACACCTCATTTACGTTATTGTAGTCGACTAGCCAGCATTAGTTAACCTAATAATTCGGTAACACTAGAGAAGAATTCCCCTGCATATATTTTTAGTTCTCTGCAGAACAACCCAATCCAATTGAACTACAGTACCAGTTAATAGCCACAGACATTAATGATTTTTGAGGATCCACATTTCCCGTTTGTCGAGCATCTGCTCTAATACTGATTGATAATACCGTAGTAATAAAGATATAACCTAAGATCTTTTTTACATATTTATTAGTATTTCTTCTAACTGGTATTACTTGTACATTTTTTAATAATTTGATATCCATAATATCTCTTCCTTACTCTTTTAAAGAATTGCCATCGTTCAGTTTTAAACCCGGGTATGCTTTTCACATGTAAATCCTCTAGTTAATTTAAAAAGTCTTCGTCAAGACTTCCGTTAGTTTTAAAAGTCCGGTTAAATTATTCGATAATTCAACTTCACTTTTAGGTTAAGTTACTCCTCGGCATGCAAGAATAATTTCTAAATATGCCTAAGAAAATTTCATCCATAACGCCGCGTTCCTTGCGGCACTCAATCCCTGAAGTCTCTATCCCTATTTCTTCCTTTAAAACAACTTCCTTACTACTGTTCGAGCTATCACTCCAAGTGCGAAAAACTCGAAATCTTTTCTGATTCCCCTCTTATAAATGTAACGTTACACCGCCCATTTTATTTCTATTGACTGGGCTTTTTCGAGGCGAAAACATGCCTTACCTCCATATAAAAGTGGCAATCAAATTAGTTAAATTGATTAAATATCTTGTTCGAGAAAAATTTTAGGCGGGCAAATAAAAAGCCCCAACTATTTCACTAGTCAGGGCTTGAATTTTTTATCCTGACTCGAAAGATATTTATTTTTACCTTCCGAGCAGTTTGCATATGGAAGGCTGTTAGCTGTAATTAAAAACGTGGATTAAACTTCTAATTGTTAGCATTTAATATGCTCCTGAAAAAAAATAAGTTAATAACAAAATTGATGATGGCAATCATACGATAAAAATATTTTTTGTCAAATAAACTTTTAACTTTTCATTAAAATTATTTCAGTTTTTTTCTTTCAGTGACATACGACATAAGACGCGCCATATTTCGTACATCGTCAATACCTCTATGATAAGTACCAATCAACTTTAGCCCAGCCTTATTTAATGCACCAGCCATTCCAAATTGTTTTTCAGTCCTTGATTGATCGAAAACAATTTTTTGATATTGATATGTTCAGCGTCAATCGGATAACCGATACGATGATACTGACTATCTTGAATAAGTTGCTTCTTATCATAATCTTCCAATGAGCAAAAAACATATCCCGAATACTGATATAGCCAATTTTGAAATGCCTTAATTGCTTGAGGATATTCATTTGCTTCGTCAACTTGAGATTGAGTAATACTTGTCAGTTCAGAGCAAAAGTCAGTCAGTTTCTTATTTCTAACAGGCTTGATAAAACACTCGAACTCATCAACTGCATTCAGATTTTACTTTCGACCATAACTGCACCGATTTCTATCGTTTCCATCTCGTGCCTTGGGAAACTATTCTGATCGCAGCAAGTCGCTTCTAGATCGATAATTAAATAGTAGTTATATTTTTCTAATTCCATCTTATTAATCCCTAAAAAAGAGAACCTTTTCTTAGGTCCTCTTTAGTGTTCTAAACCAACCTAATAATCACGAAATAAAATCTGCATTAATAAGGTTAATATCGTAAGGTGTAATTCCTTGAGTCACAGAAAAAATAGTATCAGCTTCTTCTTTAGAATTAACACGCTCACCTCTACTTTTTGTGTGCAACTCAAAAAGCTCATAGAGAGTCAGCCTATTTTTACTATGTATGATAGCCTCCAACTTCTCTTCGATTGAAGCTATATTAGACTCAACGTTATTCCCTCCCCAATGAGTTCTACTCGAAGTAGGCGTATCAACCCATATTGCTTTTCTTGTAACCAAATCAAACATTATAGGGATGATATTTTTACAATTAGTCTTAACATCAATTTTCTGTTCAACGGTAGCGGCGTTAAAAACCTCATTGCTATTAGGTTCTGAGCGAGTCATCCATCCGGCATAACAAACTTCATGCTCAGAAAATCTTGGTCCAGAGAAAACTAAAACATTCATTGCAAGATACCTTGCACCTCGCTTAACTGCTGCATCTATTGTTACATCGATAAACTCACATGCCCCATTTCTAGCAGATGTAATATCACCACTATGATAAGCTTTAAATCCATCGGATTTGAGGTTCGTATAACTCACGTATTCGATCAGATTAAAGTTCTCATCATGAAAACTCGCACTCAAGTCGATATCTTGACCTTTCCAATAAATAAAGAACCGCAAAGTAGATTTATCACCAATAGGTAGTCGAGTCCCTCTTGCCACATTAAATAGTCCTTCCGACGCACTCCGCTGTTGAGTAGGTAAAGGACAATCCATTAACTCAAGATCTATCCATACTTTACCTAATGAATCGAGCTTGGCAAATCGTTCAACCAGAGACTTTTGAATAGTCATAATTAAACTTTGTCTTATTGCTCCATCCAAGAACTCTGCAATATTATCAATTACAACTGCTTTTTGAACCATACCTTTAGGAAAGATAACTCTTTTTCCATTTAAGCTATTACGATAATTTAAGTGTCCCAAGAGTTGAGTCAGGTTCCTAGTTGGAATTTTATCAACAATATTTGAAAACTCTTTCACAATGAAATTCTGCTCACTGGATGAAGCAATTCTTAACACTTTATCAATTCGACGACCAAACTCGCCTGGCCGAGTAACTAATAACTTAACTAGTTCATCAATATTCTTTTTTTCAATATAATACTCAACATGGCCATAGAAACTCTCAAGAGACTTATTATTACGAGCTTTTGAGGCAATATCATAAACTTTCTTTGAGTAATCACCCACATGAAGATTATGAAATAGTTTTACCCATTTACGTCTATGGCGACCAACATCTTCTTCATTGATTACCCTCTCTAGTGCTTGTACGAGAACTCGTCGAATACTTCTTGGTAAAGAAACAAACTTGGTATTCGCAGCTAATGATATGTCACCTTCCGACAAATATGTCACCACTCGAAGAACATCACTTGTCGTATTGATTAACTGAGAAATATCTTTTTTCTGTTTTAGTAGTAGAGCAGCGACCACGCATTTATTCTCGTTAAATGGGATTACCTCTGGATATTTCAGTTCTGTTTCATCACTATGCTCAATGAACCATTCGATAATTGACTTATCCTCGTCAGAGAGTGAATCATTTGACTTCAACAAAGTCGTAAACACATTTTTTAAATCGCTCTCACTAGCTAAGTCTATCTGTCTAAACTTAACTGACTCAAACTTAAATTGACGTGGAAGTTTTTCATAAGCAGGTTTCCACTCACCAAAACTCCAGTAATGCATCAATGCATTCAGATAAAGCTCAGCGAAATCTGCTTCGATAACTTGAACAGGAAAGTTGGGATACATAGGACGAAAAACTACATCGTCACCTTTTATATTTTTTAAAATGGAAATAATTTCATTACATAGCCGAACCAACTCATCATGTTTTAAAAGTTGAGCTGCCTTGAACAAAGCTTCACTCATGACAAAACCTAAACGCATCATTTCTGCATTTAAAGTTGAAACCAATACTTGATTGGTTGCCAAATGTTCTTCATTGAATTGAATATTCTCATCAAAACTTAATACCAGTGCATCAAGTTTCTTTATTGATATCTTATTTTTAGTTAGTTTCATTTTTGTTTCCTTAAAATACTCTATAAGAGAGCGACAGTGCTAAATTGGTAGATTAAAAGTCTACTGCTCAATGAGCAGTTAGAAGGAAGCGACCGTCATAGCCTACGAGTTGAGGAGATTAAAAAATCTTTTTAAAGTCTACTGCTCTAACCATCTGAGCTACGGTTGTCAAAACAACCGGCTGGACTCGAACCAGCGACCTATAGATTACCTAGTTTTAGAAGGAAGATTTTCTATAGCCTCAATGGGTATAAAGCAAATGAAGTACCAACTTTTTTAATTTGAAATACAGTTTTCGCTAAACCATTGTTATTTAAGTAATTTTTTATTTGATGATATACTTCTATTTTTTAAGCAATGAAATTACACCAATATAATATATCCATATAAATACCAATCTATCAAATAAAATACATCAAATTTAAAAACTAAAACTGTACAGGGAAAATTAGAACAACGGATCAGCTCTAATTTGAATATTCGTTTAGAGTAGTTAAATACTATGGCTAATGTTCATGAAAGAATAAAGTCGTTAACTGTTAGCGCTACAACTTCTTATTTCTTAGTTCATTCATCTATTAATAGCCCCAGCATCCATCTAGATAACATCCAAACGACCGGTCGCAGCTTGAAAAACCATTTGCTGCTCTGTAATCTGCATCTTAACCTTTTCATCACTTAGGTATTCGAGACATGCCTCAGGATTCTCAGGCAATTTTTGGTTTAGAAGTGCCTTCACTCGATTCAGTCGATTACACGAAGTAATCACCAACTCATTGTCAGAAATATCCATTGCGGAATAGTTTTCAAGTATATGGAAGTCATTAGTAACGCACACTTTACCGTTGCCCGCCCAACGATGAGCGTATCGTTTAGGAGTCCTCTCAATGACCTCTCACAAAGGAAAATCTCCTATGGATAAATACTTTGAATTAAATAATGAAACACCTTATAGCGAAGAAGTTGCTCAGAACTATGATCCCAGCTCTGAGCACGTGCAACTGGCTAATTATCAAAAGGAATTAGCCCTAAAAAATAGAAAGGATGACTGTGAATCACACAGCTCATACTCAAACTGACACATCCGAATCCTAGTTTCAATACACTCTGACAATCATCGAGGTGACAGATTAAAAGACAACCGTTATTTTATAGCTGGAAAGCATTTAATCCCGGTTATATTCGCTTAGCGCATTTTCCAATCCATATGCAGCATTGAGTGTCAATGCGTCAATTCTATCAAGACATGCTTTCTTTAAGTCTGTATCCCTTGTGTTATTGTAAGCACTCAATAGCAGCTTGGATAATGTCTCCGCCCCGATCGGTTTAGCTGTTCTCATGTCACTAAGGTCGTCAGGGTTTAATGACAGCATCGCGTCTGCTGCAGTCAAAAGTAACTCTGGTGATACTTCCACAGCTCGTTCAAAGGAATAAAAGAGCATATCATCCCCATCAAAAGCGCAACTTTTCAAATAAGCAGTCAATGTTGGCTCATATAAAACAAAATCATCGTCTTTCAGGTGCCTTACAAAGCCATTAACTTCCTGACGGACTTTTTCACTTTCATCGTCGAACATTTTGGGAAATAATTCCAGACACTTTTCTTGGAATTTCTCATTCTTAAAATTACCAACCAATATCTTTGCGATACCAATTCTGTGGGATTCTTTCCCTTCAATACAAACATTATATTTATCTTTAGTGATTAGATCTTCTAGCCACGCGAACCCCATTAAAATGGATCCTTCAATGGCAACCGCATCAATATCGGAGTTGATCATGCCCTCAATTAGAGGCCTCAACCTATCCCAGCCCTTCACAAGAAATTGGTTAAAACAATGACGGGCGCTACGGGTAGTCGTTAATTCCAGGTCAGGGCCAATACAGTCAATAAAAGTCCCAATCCCATCGACAATCTTATGATGATGCAAAGAGGGGCAGATCCCAATTATACTCGAGCGCACTGCAATATTTTTGTCACTCAAAGCAGCCTGAATAACTTGTTGAACCAAATCATACTTCTCTGGATATTCATAGAAGTATTGCTCTATAGCTTCTGCTGCAACACCTCTAACACAGTTTATTGCGTGGCCTTCAATCTCGCCTCCGTAGTAAACGACATCGTCTTTATCTCCCCGCCATAGTTCAGCCTCAGGATCAGGTGAATGTATCGCCAACTGACCGAGGATTTCAAGTCCATTGTGGTCAATAACATGTGGAGTCCTACTTCCCAAAAAACGTGCTATAGACATATGAAGCTCACTCTTCTCAAGAGCTATCGCCTTCTCGCAAACCACTGTAATTTGTTGAGGCTCTACATTTTGAGCTTCACGAATACCATCTATAAACGCTTCCCAATAAGTTAGTGGAATTGTTTCATCAAAGTGTTTGAAGAAAAGCGATAGAAAACGCTCAGGGTTAGCTGATACCTGTGGAATAAAACCGTATCTGGCTAATTCTTCCGGACCACCGGACAAATGTCCTTCTACATTCACTCTACTCCACCTATCTGGCCACTCTTTCTTCATAGCTGCAAGCCATTGTTGGTCAGACATCTTTTTATGTGCGATAGCAGGTAAAGGCGATCCTACCCAGCCCACTGAAATACGGGTTCTGTCTAGTCTTGGCGATGATTTAAATTTTCTTTCCCACTCTAACAATCGCAATCTCGCAGCATTAGATAGGTTCGCTTCGCGTAGGCCATACAAAAGAGCAAACTGTGCTTCGCCAATCGGAGTGCACTCATAATGAGCGTCTCCCATATAGCGCTGATATTTTGCATGTTCATATTCCTTGGCAGGAAAGATAGACATAAGTATGTCTTCAAACGCTCGAAGAACTTTGGTCGACAAATGTGATGCTATAGCAGAAAGAGCATGAGTCCAATATGGTCCCATAAAATAAAAGTCATCGCCGTCTATATCTTTTGAGCTTTCTTGAATAAGTGTTAGCACAATGGGAACAACTGCTTTACTTGGCGTTGTTTCAGCAGCCATTAGAATAATTGTTTTTCCAGTTCTTGTTTTTGTCCCTAACAACTGTTCCGTAACAGTGTTTGCTTCAGCAGGATGAGATTGGCATAAGTTGCCAAGAGCAATAGCTAGGCTGTGAATTAAAATATCCCCGATGTATATGCTTTTTGATTCGTCCATACCTGACCAAACAGAGTGACAATCGTCGTACCCACCACCTTCGATACCATAGCGATTGAAGATAGCTATATGAATAGGCAGGACGGCCTGCATAAATTCCCACGGATTTTCTTTGGCCAGTTCCTTAATAAATTCTCCAGCCTTATGAACTATTTTATGCAGTTGCTCCTGCAACTTTCCTCTTTCAGCGAGGCTCGACAAATATGTATTGATCAGATCACAAATAGTCTCATTCGAAAGTCCCTTTTTCCGCTCAATAAGCTCCCAGAAGCTTTCAAAGCTGTGCTGAGCCTGTTTATCATGGAGTCCTCGTTTGATGCTTTCCTTAAGAGCAGGGATAATCAGTGCTGGACATTCAGTAAGAGTGCATCGAGACAGAATAAAACTAACTTCTCTTTCTTTGTTAGGATGGTTTTCAAAAATCCATAAGGCGTATTTCCCGATCAACTCAGGACATTTATCATTAACGCTCCGAAGAACAGACATGGCTCGATCAGACACAAAATTATCCGTATCCGAAAGCAGAGGCTTGAGAATGTCATGTTCATCGAACATTTCTACCCAACTTTTACCCGCCCATGTAGCACTAACAGCAATTCGGGATAGTTCATGCTCACTGTCACACCATGGAACCCTGATCAATTCCCAATCCTCAGGGCTTGGATTGCTGAGCAGGTTTAATGTCTGAAATACTGATGCTTTAAGATGCGGCCTGATATTGCCATGGCCAAGTATATCCGACACACTTTCCCTAAACACAGGCAAATCAGTTGTTCGCAAGTACCAAAGAATCTGTCTAAGTTGACCTCTCTGAAACAGATGTTGTTCAGTTTGCTGTAGCCATTCACAAATAGTTATATCCTGCGCGCATTGCTGTCGCGCAAATGCATAGTCAAATAGTGTTTCGTGAACAAAGGCAACGTAATTACTATGGTCTTTGATCAGTATGCCGCTAGAAATCAATGCCGCAATCTCCTTGGTGCTTTCTTCAAAATACCTTTCAGAGACAGACAGTGATTGTTTCTGATTAAGCTTTTGAACAACCAGCGAAACTGCTGTCGACCAATTTATGCCATTGTCACGCTTTTCAAAATCCCGTCGCTTCTGTTGCCAAAATTCGTCCAGAAGTTCGTTTGAATTTTGAAAGCTGATATCACCCTCCGGCAATTCAGCGATTAATTGGACAAACATTGAAAGTTCGCTAGGATTCCTGATCATCTTTAGCGTCCCGCTATCAATCCTTGTTACGTCAAATCCCAACGAGCTCAGAAACGTCTTTACCACATCTTCGCTGAGCGGGCTAACATTCAAGTCCAAGACGCTTTCATTCCTAGTTTGCTTGAAGTTGTAGTTGAGAGATCTGAGACGATAGTCGAATTGAAGGTCGTGAGATCGACAACTAATAATCAAGTGAGTATTCTTAATTCCGGCTAGCTGTTTGATCAAAGGTGATATTTCATCAAATTGTTCTGAGTGACGCCCAGAAACTTCACTCAACGCGTCGAGTTGATCAATAATGACAATGACTTTTTGATGCTGTGAAATTTGTGAGATAGCTTGAACCAATGTAACTTGTTCACCACCTGCAGCTTCCCTTAAAAGTGCTTCCAACTGGGATTTTCTATCCACCCTGAAAACCAAAGTACTCCAGTCATTGTCCGCTGTCGCATTAATAAATTGATATACGATACTGGATTTACCAGCTCCGGCTCCTGCATGAACAAATGTAATTGTGCTATCTTCGCCCGATACATGTCTAACAAGCGTTTTTACTTCCCCGCGTTCTATAGAATTTCCAAGGACATCAAACGACTGAGAATATGAATATGCGTCCAACTGATTGGCGCATAATGTGTTGAAATAGTCTGCCTTTACTTGTGGAGTGGGTTTGATCCCTCTTGATGTAAGATATCCCCAGATCACTGTTTCATCGATTGGATTTCCTAAATGACTATCCGCCAGTGTTTGCAGTGCATCAAGCGCTGACAACGGCTCGCCTGAACAAATCAAAGACGCATGCATAACAATTTGAGCTTCTAGATTCTGCTCTGATTGCTGCTCGATAATAGTTTGTCTTAGCCAATAGAATGAAACGGTTGGGTCGCTAATGCCCAATCCGGTATGAAACTCATTGAAGCTCTTTATATCTGCCTGAGAACCTTGAGACTGAAGACTTTCGTAGGAATCAATATTGCGAACATTATCTGCAATAGCTCTAATTTTCCCAACATCCTCTTTGGTTATAAAGCATACAGTTTCACCACCTTTGTATCGTGTTGATAGCTTCGATAAGACACCGCCGACAAGTTTGGGGCTATATGCGCGCCCAGCATTAGAGCTTTTTACTTGATGCCATTCTGTACCGGCATTACTTGTAATCGCAAATTCAGCTCCGTCTTCATTGCATACTTCGACGGTGATCTGGTTTGCGCGCCCCATAAGGATTTGCATGAACTGCCACGCAATCCATGATCTTTCATATCTGTTACCCACTTTGTCAGCAACGCCACCGGTATTGATACCCTTAGAAATAGATACCCCCAAATATACGTGAATAAAAACGTAAACGCTTAAGGTAGAAATATAACGCGCTTTGGGGGATTATCAAAGTGCTCAAGGATAATTTGGACATTATTAATGCGGGAACCTCACTGTGAATTAAGTCCTTAATATCCGCCTTACTACTAAAAGTTAGAAAGTCAAAATCTTCCGCTTTGGGGATATTGAAGCCCTTAATGTCAGCTCAAATTAAGACTTGAACGAAAAACTGTGAGGTCGATTCTCAACTTTCTCACTTTATATAATATTTCATGTACTTTGTTATTGAGAGATGAATAAGTCTTATTTAGGTCAGCGAATATTCTTTTTCTTAATTCCTTATGATATGAGGCCATTTGTCGCTATGTTAGTTTTTGGTCACCACGGTCCATAAAATCCATGCTTTATAAGGAAATATCAGGCAACTCTATAAGGTTAATTATTTAGAAAAGTGAGCGAAGTCACATTTAAAAACAGCGTTAAGTCAAAATAAGACTCGTTAGATTTTACAAAAGTGAGATAACTCCCCAATTAAAGACAAGCACCTAGATTCATAATCTAAATTTAAACCGATGCTCTTTTTGCCAACCTGCTTCCAATTTATTATTAACAAAATAAACTATCAAATCAGACATACCACGAGAACAAAAATAAACTCGCACCGACGCTTCTGCACGCTCACTAACAATATACCAATTAGCATCTCCATTCGCTAATCCTCTGCTGCCGGTATTAAATACCCAGAGGTCAGCTTCCGCTTTATTAGTCGAGATACTCACTTTGCATTGTGCATCGGCGAATGAATAAGTTTGATAAATGATGGCCATAAGTTTGAAAATTATCCGATTAAACGCTATTGTGGTCTAAGGACCATCTCAATTTAAGGTCATTACAGCTATACCAATAATGGGATAATTTATGAATAATTTTAGCTGGGGAAGCGGTAGACAACCCATACAGCTGATCGGCATTGATGCGCCATTTCAACCTCGTTTGCAATTTGGACGGGAGTACGTCAGCGATCCGGCTAAACGCGCGGCTACATTCAGGCAAAGTCACGATGCTTCCCCTACACCTCACCGAAATACAACGGGCGGCAGCATCAAACAACCGGCTCCACAGCGAGAACAAACTATATTTGGTCATAGACTAACACCTAACCTGCAGCGTCAATTGCGCAGTGGATTTTCTGCACCACAAAACAATGGACGGTTGCCCGGTAATCACTATCCACAAATTGACCATGTTAAAGCTGCCGAAACATTTCATTCCCAGCGAACGAACTATCGTGTCACCACGGTACCAACCATTAACGGCAGAATGGCACTTCGAGCAGTAACAAGTTCTGATTAAACTGAATTTATTTTGTCCGGTTTTACCAGTATCAAAAACACTCATAAGTATTTTTCGCCTGCGCTAGAGCAATTAACGAGCTTCCATTGAACAACAATTTGATAGCCAGGTAGTTTCTCTTTGTTTTTATTTCCCACTTTTAATTCCTATTTTCTATCAACCTTTTTTAAAGTTAAAGTAGCGCTTACATTAACCATTTAATAGGTATATCAATATTAGTATCGGACTTCATATCACACAGTAATTGATGCAACTCAATCATTTGATTTCTATCGGACTTAGCATCACCTAGATAATATAGCTGTTCATTCTGGTTGGGAGCAGCGGCATTGAAACTAAGTCGCTTAAACCCAAGCTTTAGCATTGATTTTTGAGAGGCAATATTATGCTCAAAAACTTTTGCGTAACAACAATTGATTGCAAAATATTCCTCTCCTATTCCAAGCAGCAACTTAACCGCTTCAGTTCCAAAGCCTTTACCTTGAAAGTCTTTACCAATCCAGAAGTAGAAAAACCCCGCTTGACGATGGACAATAAGACTGACAACACCGATAAATCCGAAAGTCTCATGTACAACGGCAAAATTTGATTGATCATTAAATGATTGCTGGTAAGTAAACCAATGATGCCATTCTGATAGATTAGAAACTTTAGGCAAGCAACAAAGTTCTGCAATACTTTGCTCCCAGTATTGCCATAGATATTCATCCGCATGGTGAGTCGACAAAGGTTCTAATTTTAGATTTTTTGAAACATTATGATTAGTATAAAATAAAAGTTCTTGTCTATTTGAAAGCTCAACCAAGTCAAGATATAAGTCGTAAAAAGACGTAATTTCTGGCTGAGCAAGCATCTGCTTATTCAGTAATTCATAAGCTTTATTCCAATTCCCAATCTTCCAGTAGGCATAAACTAAATACCTGTATTCTTCAGTTTGAAGTCCTGTTAATTTATTGCAAGTATCAATTAACAAATGCCAGTCGCAAACCAAAAAGGAGAAATTAATAATTGAGCGCAATGTATCCAGTTTAAGCTTCTTATTTTTTTGTATAAACTGCTTGAGCGCATTTAACCAAGATTGACGTTCCTTTGGTTGAAACAAATGAATATTTTCACAATGCTCTTTCAATGCTTGTTGGTATTGTTTTTCAGTCCTTGACGCAGCAAAACCCTCAACTATTTTCCATTGAGTATTAATATCAGTATTTTTACTTTTAATTTGAATTGCAGCAGCCATAATATTTCTTATATCAGTAGTTTTATAAAGTTATTTTTTCTCAATATCTAATCCTAAAATATCAAAAATATTAAGTTGCCCTTGATAATCTACAAACAGTTCCTGGTATAATTCCGCAGTATTTAATCGTCCCCAATAAATAGCTTTAAAGATCAAGTAAGGAACCGGACTATGAGGATCATCTTGCTTTAAATATTCTGCCGCTTGAGTCAATTGATGATAAGCTTTCTCACGGCTATCAAGCAAATAATTATCATCACTGCCTGAATCATTAGAACCGTTAGAAGCTTGGTTTGATTCAGCACCTGCATTTTGATTTTCATCATCAGTTTTACCAGCACTAAAAAATAAACCTCTATGTTTTACCTGTTCGGCCAGAGTTTCGCGAATTTCTAGCAGTATTGTTTTAAGATTAAATAATGAAGGTGAATCTTGACCGCAGAGTTTATCAAGCAACTCTGAATAATTTTCTACAGATACGATTGCATCACTACATCCTTTATAAAGTGCTTGATAAAAATCAACTGGGGTTGCTGCAATAGCATGTACAATAGCTTGGCTGGAAACATATTCTAACTTGTCACTTTTTCGCTCCGCAGGGAGCATTTCTATTTTTACTGCCATTTCCCAATCTGACCAACAATACTGCTTTTCACTACGAGAACTTGTTATAGGTAATTGACTAATAACCGGAAGTAACTTTTTGTTAATCCACGCAATCAGATTCGTTCTATATTCAATATCTCCATCTTCCATTTTCGGAAAAATATCGGCCCAATATTTCTCTGTCAGCTCCGTTAAAAGCTGCATTGCCGGAGCGATACCTGAAAACCCGTACTGGTGAATTTGCGCTTCTAATAACCAGATCCCAATCTGTAGATCTTTCGTTTTTTTTGTTAAAGCATTAATTGCGATTTTTGACACCTCATCCCAATCTGCAACTTTCAAGTCATGCTGCCAGTCTCCCATTGGTAAGTTGGGATCATCAGAACTTCTCGCATTTTTTATTGCAGCATAAACACCGTTCGATTTCAGCGACTCGCCACTCGGACTTTCATCGCTTATTGGTTGAATCAGAGACTGAAAGTCTGCGCCCGTTTGTTGCTGGAACAATGATTGAATACTTTCGGAGTTATAGCTTTCTTGATTAGGGCTCATAGCATTATCCTTTGGGTATACGCGGTGCATAATGAGGAAATTTTTTAGGAATTTTAATCGCTACTTTTTGTTTAGTTTCTGGATCTAAACCATAAAGCGTTAGTCGCATTAGTGCCAAAGCATCTGGAATTTCATTTCCACTAATCGCATTATTTTTTGCTGATAAATCAGCCTTAAAGTTAAGTAATATGGATTCAGGAGTAAAAGCTTTATCATCATGCAATTTAGAGCGGTGGCGCTGAATAAATTCAAGCAAGCTCCAAACACCAGAAACATCGTAACTCAAACGATTTCCTTTTGTTTTACCATCTTTTGCAATCGCTGAAAATGGTGAGTTAGCCGCCCAGTTTAATTCAACTTTTACTTTATCATCAGGTAACCAGAAAATGTTGCTTTTCGCCCCAGGGTAATGACTGATTTTACTTCCGCTTCTAAATTGCCACTTTCCGATATGTTCTACGTATTTAGCATTTTCTTGCATTACATTGAAATCACTTGCTAACTCTACCCCTTGAGCATTGGCGGTCGATTCAAACAGATAACTAAAAAACTCAATACTTGAGTCAAGTTTTTTGACGAACTTTAATGCTTTGTTATACTCTCTATTTTTCCATGCTAAAACTTCCATTCGCTGTGCTAAACCACTACTTTTCCCAGGATATTTTGATATAAACACTCTCATGACAGCAGGCGAAACATTATCGCTATTGGCAGTTGCAGAAAACGGATAATTCCCAGCTAACATTTTTAAAAATAGTCGATTTACATTTTTATATTCACTTGCAATCCTATCAGCCCGAAAACTATTGCAATGGCTTTTCACCAGATTGGAAATCGAATTTTGGTTAATTGCAAAAATATTATTTTGCTGTGGATGAACAAGCTGGCTTGATTGTTGAAAACAATTACTTTGATTAATACTCATTAGCTCGCTAGTAAAAAATTGCTCTAGATCACTTTGACTATTGGCTGGATTCTTATCGAGCTTCTTATTGATTTCAATAAGCGTTTTCTCCCATTTGCTAAATAATTGATAGTCTGTAGACATTCCTTTAGTGGTACTAACAAATGTGATTAACGGTTCAGCATAATTTAAAGCAATAAAGCTCACTCTATCAGATTGCGCCACTAAATAATCTTTTAGTTGACCGTCACCATTTATGCCAAATAACGCTTGTACATAGTTATGCTTACCCCAAAATGGTCTCGATAATGGTGCATAAAGACGATTGTCGAGATAAAGCTCATCAACTTTCTTCATGAGTTCAAATGCATGCCTGTTAGCGATTTGCAGCATCCAATGACTCCCATCGGAAAAACCTAGCGCTTTAAATTTTTCGTTAATACTGATTATCAAATCCATTGCTTCTTTGAAGTTAGCAGCATGGCTTTGCAAATAAGCTTCCTTTTGATTAACGGGTCGAAAGTTATTTTGCTGATAACTTGCATGTTTTTTAACCCTTGCGTTAGAAACATTGGTTAACATTGCCAGCTTTAATTGTCTTATGGCAATTGATTGAGCAAGATACTTATTGCTGCTAACACTATTTTTAGGTGGTAAATGGATACCTTTATAGTTTTCTTTAGAAAATTGTTCATATTCATTGAATGCCTGAAGAGCTAAGCTTAAATGCTCAACTGACCAGAAAAAATCATAGTCACTCTCATCGAATGGTTCAGGTACAGAGGTTTGAATAAAATAAAGTGAAGTGACTTTATCCAATGCATCGCGCTGTTTTCTCATACGAGAAGAAAAGGAATAACCTGCCGCTAATTCGTTAATTTCATATAATGCTTGCAAGTTATTATTGTTATCATACTCTAGTTGTTGACGAACATTCTCTTCGCAGTCATCTTTATATTCACTAGAAAAATAAGTCTCTTTCAGCCCAAATTCATTAGCGATTGTCGCTAAAGCAGAACTTATTCGTTTACAAGTATTATGCTCGGAGTGCCCCAATAACCATTCATTTTGAAGATGACTATACCAATTAGCGTAATTGAGCAATGCATTTGGCACTTCATCTTTTTTAGCTTCCCAAGAGTTGATTGCCGGTAAACTTTGTGACTCGATTAACAAATCATATGAACGTTGAGGAAAAGCAATTTTCTTTAGCATATGTTGATTGATTTGATCAAGCTTTTGCTTAACACTATCCCATAGCTTATTTTCATTGATTGGTTCAATCTTGCAAGCAATCTGCTTATTAGCTTTATTCACAGAACCCACATTAGCTCGACGATTAATAGAGTAATAGCGTTTGTTTTTTATCGCATCAAAATATAGCGAAGAATTTTGGTAAAATTTTTCAGGCAACTTCTCGCCAAAAACATTTTCAACAAGGTATTTAAATTTATGAGACACTTGATCTTTAGAAAAATCAGTTCCCTGCATGAGTTCATAGAGATCAGCCCGAAGTTTAAGAGAAGCAGATACCCCATCTAACCAATAACTATAATCATCGAATTCTTGTTGTTTATTAATCTGAGCATGCAAAAGATGATTTACTTTACATTCAAATGATGGAAAAACAACATCACCAAATATATCATCAGAAAAATACTCTGCCAACTTATCATCTAATGTTGAAAACCATGACCAAGGATTACTCACATAAAAAATGTTATTCGCATCCATACCAGAAATATGATTCAACACATTTTTTACAAGTTTAACACCCTTGCCTGAGTTTTCAGTAGTAGAAAGTTGAGGCGCGGTTTCTATCTTTTCAACAAGATTGTCAGTTTGTAACTTAAGATCAATGGAACTAAAAACTAACAATGTAGACATCAATATAAAGACAAAACCTGAAACATACTGATACAAACGCAACTTATCATTACTCGAAAAAAGCTTTTTTTCTGGCGCATAAGCAAGGTCAGATTCATTAAATATTTTTTTAGCAAAAAGTTCTTCTATAAACTTAGGAATATATGGGTGACTTTCACTTTCTCGAAGTTTTCCGGAAAAATAAATACCGCGAAACATTAAACTACGGTGATAACTTGAGCTTCCAAAAATAGTTTCGCAAAAACGTGTGGTAGGCCGAGATAGCTTATTAAGATTTCTTGGAAATAATAATGTATCTGAGGATACTTCATTGGTATCGTCATCAATAAAGCGAGTGTGAATTTGACGCAAAAAAATGGCAATTTCATTAAAAGCATTAACAATCCATGCTTTTTGAATGGGTTGATTAATATCATTGGGATTTGACCACCCAAAGATTCCATCATAGTGCTCTTTTAGATTTTTTGATTTCCAAAACGCTTCAAAGCCAACCACCTTGTCCAAATCACAAATAAGTAAATAGACAGGTAATACAAATTCAAATTCTTTTTGTAATGCCCACAACTGTTGATATATATTACCGGCATATTCATCAATGTGAGCAGAGTCACTACTTTGAAGGTGCTGTACATTTATACAAATAATGATGCCGTCAATCGGCCTTTCAGGTCGATATTGGCGTAAATCACTCGCAATATCTGATGGATTTGGATGAGTAATAATGCAACCCTGATCAAAAATAAACCAATTTTTATCCCCTTCTTTTCTATGCCGTTTCAGAATTAGCTTTTCACGGTGTCCAGCATCCACATTGGTTAATAGCTCAGACAAATTGGTATCATCAGATAGCGCTATATAAGTGGGTATTTGATAACGCTTATTATGGTCGCCAGTCAATAACGCCATTGCATCAAACAAACTACCTAACTTTAATCTTTTGGGTGTTAGTCGACTTATCACTTTTTTAGAAACAGTAACTAAATATCCAGGTACTTTTTTAAGTCCACTAAAAATAAAAGATATTAGTGTTGTTACCGGTCGATCTTTTTTAATAATAATGATAATTAACAGAATAACAACAGCGATCAATGTCCATTCAGTATTCCATTCAGACGCAAGTTGGCTTGCCATCTGCTTAGATGCACTAAGTAGGTTAGTTGAAGCAGCTGTTATGGAATTTAAACTCACATTTTACCTCTTAACTAGACAAAATGCTTTCTAATTGGTAGGTTAGTACATACCAAAGTAAACCAGCAATAACTAAATAGAGAGCAGCACCTAATAAGATAAATCGTTGCCATCTGGAAATGGGTGCTAACCTCGATTGTTTATCGTTAATGATATTATATTGATAGGCTTGATAAAATAACAATTTCACAGTTAAATCAGGAATATTTAACTCTACATTGCTGATCAACTGTGATTTCAATTTTTTTATTTTGCTTGGTTGTTTAGCATATTTTCCAGAAAAACCAAGCCATAAAATTCTTAAGTAACAGCTTGCCAATGCTTTTTCATCATCACTGAATTCATTGGGCTGACTGCTAAACTTTTGTATATGTTCTATTAACTTTTCTCCTGAGTTTCGACTACCAAACAAGTTAAGTTCCAGCATTAAAGGCAACCAATGTTTTTGTTCCGGCCACTTCACTTTTTGTAATAATTGATCATCAACAAACGCGGCCATAGAATATAAAAATTGTTCGTAAAGTAATTGCTGCTGTGGCAAAGCAATCTGCTCAACTTGTTTTTTCTGTTGTTCAACATACCCGACTAGTTGGCGTTGAATATAACGTGGAAGATTATTAACTTGCTCATCTTTATCATTAAGCAGAATCACATCTTCATTATAATGTTTTTCAATTTTATCAGATAGTGTTGTCCAAAAAGATAAAAAGCCTTCAAACAATTCCAATAAATTAAACTCAGTCAGTTTTACTGATGAGACTTGTTCATTATTCATCAGTAACATTCTCCTCACGTAATTGATACCAATTAATTGCAGTAGGTGCATATTTATCTAACTGTTGGTCCGAGCTTGTTATGACTAATTTACCTCCATCACTTAAGTAATTTTTGTTAGTTTTAATGATAAAAAAAACTTCATCATCATTTTCAATTAAATCTATTTCAGAAAACTCTTTAACTTGGTTTCTCTCACAACCTGTAATGCGTTCAATGAGTAATTGTTCCATTTTATCTTCGGTACAGATATAAGCATTTTCTATCCAGGAATTTAATTGCTCTCGAGCTACGCCGGTAGCTAGTCTAAATGACAACATTAACAGGTTAGATATTTTAGAAGTTGCAGTATTAA
Source organism: Aliikangiella litoralis (assembly GCF_052495765.1). The sequence continues at coordinate 4,920,431 of NZ_CP199292.1, forward strand.
TATATTGACAATAATAATCACCTTTCTCACTTAAAGAAAAGCCAACGACATCAAAGTTAAGTTGAAGTTTATTAATGACTCTGTAAAGATTATTCAACACGGGCTTGAAAATGCTTTCAAGATCTTGGTGGTTATATGCAGGATAAACAGGAGGTAGTACTTCATCCTGCAAAATAGCCATACTTGATGAAAGATTAACTAAAGCAAGATAAAGTTCATAAGGATGACAACGCTGACTTTTTAGCATAACTTCCAGCCCAGGAAGTGCCTGAGTAATATAATGTAAATTTTGTTTTTGCAAATGATTCATAGGGCCGCTGCTCGCCTGCTTTTCAACAAAATAGTTTCGTTGCTCAGTTGCTTTACTGCGTAGTGAACTGATCAGATATTCCACTTTCTCTCCTAAAGCTGATCCTGCAGGTGATTCACTTGTAGAACAACTGACATTCAATAATGGTGGTGTATAGCACATTAACCGATAGCTGCCATCATGATTTTGTTGTAACTTTGCAATTGGAAAATAACTATAGTTAGGTGATAACTCTGATTCCATTAATAACTGCAATTTTGGTCTTAAGCGCACCAGATCGACTTGATTCTGATAATCATTATGGTCCGTAACTTTGCCAGCATTAACACTATCATAACGTTTCATTCCACCGATAGAATCACTCGATGAAGCAACGTTTTGTTTGGCAATAGCAATATAAATATAAAAAGGGATTTGTGGTTTGATACCTTCAATACGCCCCAGATCATAACAAAGTAAATTTGACTCATTACCAACAAAAGCAGGTGATTCTCCTTTATCATTCATGGCATAGTCAATAACAGTACCATCAGTCATAACGGCATGAATTTTTTCCACTAATAGTTTTTGATCGGCGATAGCTGTCTGATTAAATTTGAGTTCAATTGCTCCAAAAAAATAAGGTGTTATTCTTTGTAATTGATGAAAAATCAAATGCTCAAAATAACTATTATTTTGTTGAAAATGCTGTGGAGATAACAGCATGCCTTCGAACCATTGAACAGGCTGTGGAATTGTTTGCATTTGACTCATTGTTATCTACCTCTGTTAACAAACAGTATTGCTAGTCATTGTTTAATATAAGAAACTGGTGCTTGCTGTTGTGTTGTTAATTGTTTATTTTCAAAAATAATCCAAGGGGAACTTAACTCTGTTAACACCGCTTTAGCATTTGGATTGTCTTGAGAATAGGCGAATGCCATCACAGCAACCGCATCTTTGTGATCTTCGGGAAGAGATTGAGCTTGCTCGCCATACCCCCTTACCATTTGCCATTCGAGGATATCTAATTGGGTTTGATAACCAGAAATGACCCCTTGTTTTTGTTCAAACCACTGAATAGCATCAAACCCAGCTAACATCGCGTGTACAGTATCTGTATAAATAAATACCACATCAATATTAACCGCATGAACTAATTCTGGATCAGGCGCAACATAAACAAAAATACTGTCAACTTCATTCTCCCGAGACCAAGGGTTAAGAGCGCTATTAATACTTGATAAACTAGAACAACTACTGAGTAGTATAAACAACAGCAATAATTTTAGAGTCCTAACGAGTAACATCATAAGTCCTAACTAAGTACCATCCAGGATACTGGCGGGCTGGGTGTTAAATACATTCCAAAAGAATTAAAATCTGAATTATGCCCTGTTGGATCAGCCATTGTTGTAGCCATCATTCCCCCCAGATTCAACGTCAAGCTACAACCAATATTTTGTGATTCTTCACAAATGCCTCCAGTGATAAGCCCGCCGTTCGGAATCGATCCCGTACTTACCGGATTTTCTGTTAGTTGATTGACTATGGGTAATGCGCCATAAAAAATATTAGCAACATTAGGAACAATTGTTGCTGTTGATACCAAATTCACAGAAGGTGTTGGAACCGTTCCTGCCGGTGTCGGTACATTTTGCACACAAGGTACTCCGATTGATGTCGCAGCGCCCATATTATTTAGAGGTCCAGGCATAATAGTTTCATCCCATATTTATTCTTTCTGCGTCCACTTTCATCTCTTTGTCCGCGGTAATAATTTGATGTCGAGCATGTGATTTAGATAACTTGCTAGCCGAAACATCTAAATGTTCTGTGCGACATATAACTTGTTTACTTATTTGAACAAATGAATGTTGAATACTTTGCAAAATATCCCTAGCACTACACATTAATTTGCCGATAAGTGCATTAATTTCAATATTTCCATAACTTGATATTGTCAATTTGTTTTTACCAAAAAAATCTAAGGAATCAGCCTTAAATAAAACAGATTGTTGTTCAGGTAAAGATAGATTGGCCGGCTCTTCATTTTGCACTTGAACACGATTGAGTATTGTCACTATTTGATTCTGCCCAGAATAACAAGCATATAAAACCTGGTCTCCTACATGAGGTTTAACGATACAGCTGAAAGCTCGACAAGCCTGATGGACATCGTCAAGCAACCAGCTTTCATCAGAGAACTGTGATGTTATTTTTGCAGGATATAATGTAACAGGAGCAGGCTGATGGAGTTGGGCCAATGTACTTAACTCTGCTTGAGCATGAGATAGCTTTCTATCTAAACCATCTTGTCTATCTAAACGATCTAGTCTATTTAAACATTCTTTTCTATTTAAATCATCTTGCTTCAATAAGTTCATCAGGCAGCCACTCCTTCCGCTTTTAAACGGTTATTATCAGTTTTACGCACGGTCTTAGTATCATTCTTAAGAAATGAAGAGTGAGTTGTTGTTATATTATGCCAATTGGCATATTTGAAATCACAAAGAGTTAACTTAGATTCAATAATGCGGGCATGTGAGAAATCTGCGGTTTCAAAATCGCACTGGGTAAAATGGCAATTATTCATTTCAACATTAACAAATTGACTTTGCTGCATCGGGCTTTTATTAAAATGACAGTCTAACAACTTCGCCCTCGTAAAATTACTTTGTACTAAATTAGCATTTGAGAAATCGTTTGATTGAATTGTTGCATCCATGAATAAAGACTGTTCAAGTTGAGCATATCTAAAATCACACTCGCTAACATTACTTTGACTAAAATTACATTGATTTAAAAGCGCATGACTAAAATCGCAACAGTTAAAAGAACTGTTACTCATGGTACAAAACTGCCATTGATTGTTATTTAAAACTAACCCATCAAAACAACTATCCAGAAACAATCCTTGTTTAATCTGACAACCATCAATAATAGAAGTCCTGAAATCAGTGCTATCCATAGTAAAATTTTTCATTTGTATATTGATAAATTGATTGTTTTTTAACACGTTTTCAGTAAACGCATTTTTTTCAATTGAACCGCCCTTCCATTGGCAACCACTGAGGTCAGAACGCAAAAATACACAGCTCATCAAATCACATTCATTAAAGCGCGTATTAACCATGTTACAGCTAATAAAACCAACACCTTGTAGAGTCAACTTTGTAAAAACACTCTCGACTAACCGACATGATTTGAAAGTTGCTTGTTTAAGATGACAAAAACTAAAATCTTGACCGTCGAAGACACACTCTGAATAAATACTTTTACTTAGATTACAGCCATCAATATTACATCCAACAAAATTACACTCCTGAAATATGGCATTATCCAATGCCATTCCAGATAAGTCTCGGCCACTAAAATCTTGTTTCGATATAGGCACTCCAGACTTCACTTTCTTAAGCAGTTCGTTGTTGTCCATTATCTTCCTCTGTGCTATGTGCTCTGGCTTTGGCATCTCTCAATGCTACTTTTGATAAGTTGATACAACCTTTTATTGATGTATCTTGAAATTGTGCCCACATTAAATCTGAATCTAACATATCAACATTATTGAAATTAGTATTAATAAACTTTGCCTGTCGAAAACGGGAACGATAGCAATTACAATTGTTAAAATAACAATTGGTAAAATTAGAGCCTGCAGATATACATTGATTTATTTTACTGTTATTAAAACGACTATTGGTTAACTCTGACTCTGAAAAATCGCACTTTTTAAATACTGCGTTATCGGCAATAAGAGCAGGCATCATTAAACAACGGAAGCTGGTTTCATAACACTCAGCTTGAGTAAAATTGGCACGAGTAAGATTAGTTTCAATAGAAAACACGACTTTTTTAAATTTAGCATCAACAAACGAAGCTAGCCTTATTGGACATAGCTGAATCACACAACGCTCAAATCGGCTACGGCTCCATCGAGTGAGATCCAATATAGACTCACTAAATGTTGTTTGTATAATGTCACAACTTGCAAAATCATTATCATTAAGCAAGCACTTAGAGAAAAGGCATTGCAAGACTTGGCATTCGCTAAAATAGCTATGAACAAGTTTACTTTCTATAAATTGAGCTTGCTTAACATTACAGTGAGCTATAAATGCTTGACTAATATTACAATTTTTCCATTGCGTTAAACTGAGATCGCAACCTTTAAAAGTTACTCCAACGGCGCTAATACCAGAAAAGTTACTTTGTGCCATTTTACAGTTTTCAAACTCACATCTTGTTAAATTAGCGTTAACAAATGCCACTTCAGAAAATTGACAATTAGTAAATTTTGCCTGATATAACTGGCTAAAACTCAATATAGAATGACTAAAATCAACATTTTCAAAAACCTGATTTGAAAAATCAACTCCAGTAAGATTTTTTGCACACAGGTCGTTACCACAACTAAGCTGCTCTAAAGCCAAGGTCTTTAAGGTAAGACCAACCTCAGGGGTAATATTTGCCTCATCACTTTTAGAAACGGCCATTTGTTTCATTTTTATTTGTTGCAATTGAAGTTCTTGTACTTTTTTCTCTGAAATTTCACTCATCAACAGCTTATTTCTATCTTGCACTTTTAAGCAGTCAAATTTTTCTATTGCCTCTTTTTCAGTAACTGGTTCCTGCATAGGTATGTTTTGATTAATATCTTTGTTTTGTTTTAATTCAGCGATCTGCTTTTCAGCATTTGCCTCTAATTGTTCCAATTTGTGATTAACCTCGCCTATAACATCAGTAAGATCTATATCACCACTTTCTATATCTTCATCCAATAGCAAATCAAACGGACTAAGTTCTGGTTCTGGCAATAAAACTTCGGAATCATCTATATATTCAGGCATTTCTTCTAGTAGCAACTGTTGTTGTATTTTTTTTGCTTCAACGGTTTTTATTTTTTGTATTTCTAATTTTTTCTTACGTTCATCTATTTCATCTTCAGATATCAAAGGAGAAAGTTGGCTTTCGTTCATCACATTAATACTAGCGGTTGCTGGTTCACTTCTTAACTTCAATACTGTTTGATAGTGTTTTATCGTTTTAGGTTCATCAGCGTTATTCTCAAATGCCAACATAACTTGTTTGATTTCGTATGCTTCAGCATTAACCACTTTAGTTTTACCACGAAAGATCAATGCCCCCAATAATTGGTCCGGCATAAACCATACCGTATCCAGATCCAGTAAAACCTCAGAAAATTGTTCATTGTAGTTAATAAAACTTCTAACCCTTATATTGGGCAGTTGACCAGATAACACTTGCTGTTCAGGTAACATGCCTTTGATACAAAATTTTTCGTCTCCATTAAAGAAACCAGAAATTTGTTGATCTTCTGGCGCAGCATTAAATAGACGCATATCGGTATCAGGTGGCAACGCGGGAAAGTATTTTTCAAACCAATCCCCTTTATAACTACCATGATATTTTTCACGCTGTGGCCAAGTGATTGGTAATGGTAAAGTACCTGCTGGAAAGGATTTTTGCCCAGGCTTTTTGATTTTTTCATCAAACGCTTCAATAGCAGGTAATGGCTGTTCTTTGTCATATCCGATACCTAAAGGATTTGTTTTACTTTTTTCTCCACCGTAGGAATTTTGATACGTTAATGATACTTTACTAAAAGGTTTAGGCTCTGATGGTTGCCACTGCCCTAAGAAATTACGTTTCCAAAAACGCTCTCCCCTAATATTTAATTTTTTCTTCTGCTCACCCAAATTGAAACTAATTTCCATACTTTCTGTGTTTTCATCTGGTGCATAAGCATGACCGGCAATAAAATACTCTCCCTTTATTTTCGGCAAAGCATGATCTAAAGCTTCCTGTCCTAATGCATCAACAACCTTTTTCCATTGCATATTCTCCGGCAATATTTTAGAGGTTTTAAGATCAAAAAATAAAATCGGAGTAATAACATACCAATACTGTTTTTCCAAACCGTAAGTTCGTTGCAAAAAGGCTATTTTATTAGGTTTAATTAATTTCATAACATCGTTTTTAATGCACCGATAATCGTTGTTTCTGTAAACATAGTTTCTGTTTTTACGGCAGTATCATTGGTATAACTTATCCCGCCTAATATAATTCTGGCAGTATTAGAATCAGTAATTTTGGTAATTGAGTTGTCAGATGTTGTACTGCTTATCGAGCCATTAACACCGGTAAATGACAATCCACCACTCACTCCTATCGCTGACTCATTTGTACTAACACCGGTCACAGATGTATTATTAGCAACACCAGTAACAGATTCTGTTGTGCTTGCACCAACTACAGAAGTGTTATTTGACACACCTGTCACTGACTCCGATGTAGTCGCACCGACTTTACTCACACTGTTACTCGTATCAACCGTTGAACTATTGTAAGAGCCTCCACTAACCTCACTATATGAAGACGAACCACCAGAAATAACTGAGTGACTGGTCGATTTTCCGGTAACGGTTGAATGATTTGTTGTATCACCATGATTAGTCGAAGTACTCGTAGTATTCCCAGTAATCGTAGTAGTATCGCTGTTGTTACCATTGGTTGTTTGAATATTCGTCGTGTTGCCATTCATGATTGTCGTATTAGTATTGTTGCCGGTGGTGGTTTGGGTATTAGTTGTGTCACCGTTCATAGTGGTCGTATTAGTATTGTTGCCGGTGGTGGTTTGGGTATTGGTTGTATCACCATTCATGGTGGTCGTATTAGTATTGTTGCCGGTGGTGATTTGAGTATTCGATGAATCGCCTGTAGTCGTTGATAAATTGATAGAGTTTCCTTGATGGATAGACTGATTATAAGTATCACCATTTGTCGTTGAATAACTATAGCTGACATATTCCATCATATCGGACGGATTAAAACTAGGGACACTCCCTTCTCCCGTCATTGAAATATTATGACTTCTTTTACTGATATTATAAGTGTAAGAACTACTTTCACCGTAACGTACGTCATTATAATCATTACTTTGACGCTGTGTTTCAACAATATCTTTAGCTGTTTCTAAAGATGTATTTATATCTGCGCCAAAACTAATACTAGTGCTATCACCATAATTAGTGTTATAGCTGTTTCCCACATTGGTATGACAAGTATATTTTTTGGGCATAATCACTTTACTTCCTTTTGCTTGCAGTGACTGTTGCACCTCGGGAATTTCACTATCATCGTTTGACCGACCAACCACGACATAAGAACCTATTTCAGGAATTGTTTGCATACTTTCTGAAAGTTTTACCCAGGTGCTGGCTGCAGTTTTTGGCTGATCGATAAACCGAACATAAATACCAGTACAATGATATCTTTTGTTGTTATCCTTATACATAAAAGGCTTCTTATCGAAAGCAAAAACATTTTTCTTTAAATATTTAGCGGCAGAACCTTGATGAGTCGTTTCTCCTGTTTTAGTAAACAAATTGACAATAGAAGATAAAATTCCTTTATTGTTCCCATCAGGTTTATCTGTCACTAATGCAAGAATAGAACCTTGTTGACTAGCATGAGAGTTAAAAGGCGTTGCTAACCCTTCAGCTGCGACAGCACTAAATTGATTTTTATAATCACCTGCTGCATTCGCTTGATGCTTAACCGATGTTGCAACAAATATTCTTTTATTAAGCAATGGCCTTACTGGTAAAGATGACGAATAACCACTCGCTTTTACACCTTGTTCAGCTTCAGATCCTTGCCAAGTTTCTTTTACTTGAAATTTATGACCTGCCTTTAATTCAGTACAACTCGATCCGCCTGAAAAATCGAATTTCGCCGCCGCTAATTGATTAACCGCAGTGTCCGTCATTTTGTTAACTTCAGTATCAGTCGCCCCATATTGCACTAAATGTAGCTGTTTCATGTTCAATTTATCAGTTTGGTTATCAGCTTGAACAATAACGGGTGAAACTTGTGCTGTATTTTGTGACTCCCAGTTAGCTTCTTTTTGTGCTAAAACCGTGGTAATACCCTCGGTAGTCATATTTTGTTGATATTTAAACTGGGTTATATAGTCATCACGATCGAGACCAGCTTGCTGGGTATAACTAAGATATAGGGACTTTAATTTCTGAGTTTCTACATTAAAACCTTGCTGGTTAACTTCACGTTGATAAATACTTTGATAATAAGGTTGATCGGTAATGATCATTGTATGTTCAAATTGAGAGTGTACAAAATAATAAAACAAATTCACTTTGTGCATTAATTTGGAAATAAAGTCGAGATCACTTTCACCCGCTTGTAACCAATCTTGAGTATAATAATTTGCAAGTCCTTGAATAATAGCGCAAGGCTTAGTCTCTAGTTGCTTTTTGTTAAAGCTAATATTATTTTCACTTAAAACATCTATGATAACTTCGATGATATTTTTCTGAGAAAATACACGATAATGATTTTGCAAACTTAATTTAAATAATGCAGGTTTTAAAGTAGCGTGATATATACCTCTATCGGCTAATGCAAAATTACTGACTATACCATTAAAAAATACGACAGGTCGTTTATTCGGATAGTCGGCCTGATTAACATCCTTCACTGTTTCAGGAGTACCCAAAATAATAGTTGCATTAGCCCCCAAAATATTTTCAAAGTTCATTACATCACTTTGCGCTTTATTTAGAATTCCCCCAAAAACCGGAGGCTCACCATAACCAGGTCCGCCTGAAGTATAATCATTGGCCCTTAATTCCAGATCAAACTCAAAAAGTTGTGATAGTGCTTCGTTACCCTGAAAGCTTTGTAATCTAAGTTGTGTATCATTAATCGTTTTTCCGGCATCAGTTAAAATTGAAAAATCAAGACTACATCGAGGAGATGGCAGTGAATAATCCACCGGTTGGTAATTATACTCAACAGAATCGGGAGTTTTGTAAATCATACATTAACTCCAGTTGGCTCACTTGAAAAAGAGTAAGCAACCGAAGGTTTAATAACAAACTGAGGATAATTAATTTTCGTTTTATTCTTTTGGTCGCTCTTCAGCCAACTGGTTTGCCCCAATTTTAATTTTGTCGTTCTGTAGAGCTTACTTTGAGGAATATCTTTCCAATTGATCAATAATCTAATTCCAATAAAGTACTTAGCATCGGTCAAAAATGATAGAAGTGCTTTAAGCGCTTTATGTTCCTTCCCACCGGGCAATAAGCCTCTGAGCTTTTCAATATCGGACATATTAATATCAATTCTGATAGCAGCCTGATTATCCCAGTATTTTTTACCTAAACCAACGCCACCACCAAGTCTCATTCCATTATTCGAACTTTGATGAAAATATTTCTGAGAGCTTTCGTCATTGCTTTTCTCTTTTGAGGAGAAAGACAATTTTGCCTGATACTGCTCAGGTAATGTTCGCCAGGCACCACAATTGGGAGTAACTTTAACATCACAATTTAAATAACATTTTAAAACGTTATAGATAAGAGAATAATCAACCCGGCGGTTTGAAATTATAGGCGCAAAAACAGCTAATTTATCTTTAGCAATCGGTAAACGATCAAATAAACTTAAAGTGTCAAATCCGGTAATACTGGATAGCATTTGATATAATATACTTTCATCAGGGTTCTCATTAAACAACATAAGATCAAAGTTTTTCTTAATCTGATAAAGTAAAGCTAAATGTTTATCGTTAAAGATATCTAAAAATGCATGAGGATCTTCTGCCCCTTTTTTCCCAGAAACAGCAGCTCTCCTAAACATTTCTGAAAAACACGCAGGAATTGGGCCCTGTTGCCCAGTTAAGCCAAAACCATTAACCGATACGGTAATCGGTTTCTTGATACGATTGTTTGTATTTTCGATACCGGCAATGAAATTACTATGGAAAGCTTCGCTATTAACGGCTTTAAATTTTACTTTTTTTTCAGGTCCAGTTGATTTTTCCAATAACCTAACCGCCTGAAAAAAATCAAATTCGTGCCCTTGTTGTTGAAGCAAATCTAAACAAGAACTTTGTGACCGCTCATGGGCTGCCATTGATAAATACTCCTACTTCCTAATTTAAGCTCTAAACGCACAAATGAGTTAATATGACAAAACAATGCCAAAAACTGATAAATTACATGACCAAATAAAACCGCACTGCTCCCTTCAAACTTTCGCTCAATTAAAGTTAAAGTAAATTTTGTACCGTGATAATATCCACGCCAACCTTCTCTTAAATCAGCCTGAACATCATCTTCGACTTCCAACTTTTCAATACTTTCAATCTGCCGTTGACTCACAGGATTATCTTGACTAGCATAAAGACTTAAAAACCGCATTAGGATATCTTTTGCCAAAACTTTATCAGTCAAAGACACATAATAAATTGAAAAATGCGACAATAATTTCCAAAGATGTTCACTATTCATTTTGCTACTTTTATGTCGCGTTGGTCGAGTTAAGAGTGATAACTCAGTCACCGGTGAACTACCAACAATGGAAAATGCTTGTAGCCTGGGAAACAGTTCACAAGCAGTTCGATTACAACACAGAGTTTCCGCATAAAGTGTTTCTCCTAATGGACAAGAACGAACATAATCTTGATCATAAAGTGAAAGCCAACTTTCAGTTCCCGCCAAGCTTTTTTTGTGACTAGTTTCTTGCTGCACTAACCAGCGATAACCTTTATTATCCAGCCCACGATTATCCAAGCTAAAATAAGGTAACAACTCCTTGTTTTCGCCTTTTTTATTTACAGTAAATAACTTATGCACTTTAATGATTTCATGGCAATTATAAAAAACTCGACTTGGGTGTAAGCGGTATCGATAGCTCTTATGATGTAATGGAATAGGTTCTGATGTTTTTTCAAATAAATTAATTACTGGTACACAATTAAGTTTAACTGAGTCATTTTTAAGCTTTATTTTTTTTGGTATACTCTCACTAAAAACCATTTTGATATTTAAGCCTGTTTTCAACTGAACTTCTTTAAGGTTAGATAATTCAAAAAACATAAATTTTTCAGGAAAGCAAAAGTAATCCTGTAGTAATGAGAAACCTAAATCCTGAAAGCTCGATGCAGGAAATAGCCTTTCATCATCTTCGAAACCGCACAGTTTAAAGTCATTCTTCGAGAGTGTTGTAACAATTTTTTCATCTTCGTCATAAACCACCGCACCAATAAAATAACGTGCGATATAGTCATAAAATTTAAATCGCTCTGATTCTTCAAAATTAAGGTAAAAACGTAACGGATTAGTTATGTTGATACCTTTAGCGGCACCTTCATCAGTTTCAGTAATTTCTAAATTGATCATTGATTGAGCTTTATTAAAAGTTTTTTCAATTTCAATATAATCATTGATAGGTTGACTTTTAACGGAAGCCACCTTTAAAGGCCAGAGAATAAGATCATGACAAGTTGATAGTTTACAGGTAGACAACTTGGCAGTTTCTTCCGGGTTACCTTCCATTCTTATTGGTTCCATATGCTGCCAACTGTTAAGTCGATAGCCATTATCAAAGTCGGTCGCAAAACCATCTACATGACATTCTGCAATTGCCATAGAAGGAATTGAGCTCACTAGCTGAGGATAAAGTTGCTGCAAAAGCATTGAAGGTAATTTGGCAGATTCGGATTCAATATTTTGCCTCAAACGACTGGTCATCCATGCAAAAGATTGAATGAGCATTTCTATATGAGGATCTTTTGACTTACCTTCACTATGTTTATTTAATGCCAGCTCTTGTGCTATGCTCGGATTTTCCTCGGCAAACTCTATTACACTAGTTCGCAAACCATCTAATTCTGCAGCAAAATAATCATTCAATTGTTCTCTAGATTTTTCAATTTTCATATTCGAGTACCCAAAGGTTTCCAGCAAAACTCTACTTCTAATTCATCAGACTTAATCGTACCATTAACCTGAATCATGGCCGGCATCAATGGATCTTTAGTCGCTACCAGTTTAATTTCCGGATCGAGTAAGCGAGGCTCATAAACTTGAATTTGCTGACGTATCTGTTCTTTTACTCTATTTGAATCTTCAAAGTTGGCACTATGGCTAACAATATCACTGAGACCAAAATTAAGTACGCTTGCTGTCGTCTGAATCGTGCCTGCGACAGCATTATTTAGTCCCGAGAAAAAGCTGCGATGAGAAACTAATTGGGTTAAGTTTTCAGTAATTGACTGACGTAAAAAAGACAGTTTTGCTTCAACGTCATCTGGAATATCTATTTTTGGTTGGCATAACCTGTCAAAAAGAAAACGCTGCATTGTTAACACTCCTGAAACTGTTTTTTAGTGTTACTCCAATAAACTTGACTTACATCACTCCTCGATTACGCGCTACACTCCAACTGTATACAAAGCTACCGGTAATCGCAGCCTGACTATCCTGATTAGAAGTAACCCATTCAATGTCTGTATAATTCAACGTTATCTGTTCCGTTGCCATATCATTCGGGTGAGACTGCGCCTCCACAGAACTAATCATGCAGTTCCAAAGTTTCACAGTCATTATATTGCCAATCAAACTGGCATCACCGCCGCCGGAAACATTGCGACATAGAAAAATCTGAGTCGGCGCATCAGCAGTTCCATCGTCAATGGGCGTAGCAGACAAACAATGTTTGTACAATAAAGGTGATGTTTTATCCAAATACTTAACTGCCGTAATATCATTCAGATTCGGTCTACCTGACGTTCTTGCTGCATTACTAACATCGGTAGTCATCTGCTGCTTCATACCAAAGTGCATGGATACAAGCTCAATACAACCGGCAATATCATCGTTTTTGTCAACCAGTTCACCATCAATTAAGCTGGCACCAGCCAAGTCAGCCAATCCTGGTTTTAATAGTACTAAATCCATAATAAATTCCTCATTAAAGTCATCGCTTTCACATTTTCGACAAGCACAATTTCAAATTACCGTTTCATTAAACTGCCGTCTTTATTACGATGGCAACTCTGCCACCAATCGAATGGAAGTGGATAACTCTTCCAACTGAAAATGCGGTCTTAAAAATACAGTTGCTCTGTAAGCCCCCACTTTTCCAGGTATATCCGTCACAACAATATTAGCTTCTCGCAAAGGAAATTTTGCTTTTATGTGTTGTGGTGCGCTGTCATCGAGCAAGACATATTGAGCAATCCAGGTGTTCAAATAATCATGAACATTCTGCCTGGTCATAAAGCTACCAATTTTTTCACGCATAATAACTTTGATATAATGAGCAAATCTGGATGCCGCCATAACATAAGGCAACATCGAAGAAATTTGAGCATTCACAGTCGCAGAGTCAGTTAAAAACATTTTAGGCTTGTTCGTCGACTGGCCACCAAAAAACGCAGCTTTGTTGGTTCCTTTACAATGGCAAATAGCCATGAAACCTAAATCATTCAGCTCTTTTTCGCGACGATCAGTTATTGATACCTGAGTTGGACAAGTTAGCGCGATATCACCATCTTCTGTTTCAAAAGTATAAACAGGCAACCCTTCAACCAGGCCACCACCTTCTACACCTCGAATTGCAGCAGTCCATCCATGTAGCGAAAACGCATTAGTAATACGCTGTGCTAAAATATAAGCAGGATTTCCCCATAAAACTTTACGAGCATCTACTTGCTTACGAGTTTTTTCATAAGTGATACCATCTTCATCAAGTTCCGTAACAATAATCGGATTACCATTAGCATCAAGTTCTTCTTCTTGCGTTTCTTCATCAATCTTAAATAAATTGACGGCCATATCTTCATCAAAATAAATACCATCAACAGGATTATTTTCGTGATGATAAGGGATACGTAACATGACTTTAGGTAATGTCAGTGTGACATAACGAGAATCTTCTTTTTCTCTAAACGCTCGCCATTGAATCAACTCTGCACTTTCAAATATTTTGCTTAAATCTCTAGGCTTATATAAATTAGCATAGTCATCTAAATCAAATAGTTTAGCCCAGGCCGACGCAATAAATGGTGCATGTGCAGATGCCGCCACACCACTCATCATTTCTAAAAATTGAATATCTTTTGCGGTTCTACCTAGTTGAAAATCGCCAACCAGTACACTATAAGGGTCGCCACCGTAAGTGCCATATTCATCTTCATAAATCAGTCTAAATAATGCACTTTGATCAAACTCAACCGCTTTGTCTAAATCTTTATATAATTCATCATAAGTTGCATTTAATAACTTCAATTTCAACTTAGTATTGGTTTCGGTATTCATCACCAAAAAGTGTAAACCTCTCCAACTAGCTTCCATAGCCTGGAAGTCATCGTGATGAATAATATGATTTAACTGACGACTAATTTTTTTATCTTTCTGGCCAATTCTACGAGTAATAATGCCGCCGACATTAATATTATTTTTAACCGCTTCATCAGCATCTGCTGCTGGCAACAGATCAGAGTTTTCAACTAATTGAATAACAAACTCAGCAATCAATTCTAGCACGTAGGGTGTTTGACTCTCTTCAAGGATCATATCACCTTTGGTCACCAAAGTTTTAATCTCGGTGTTTCCATCCTCAGGCAATTGATCGGCAAAAGCCGCTAAAATCGCAGCATCTGATTCTTTTTTGTCATCAAGAGCTCTGGCAGCAACAATTGCTTCCTGAGCGCCAGATACAGCTGCTTTAATTGAGTCTTTTTTTGCATCATCGGTGAGTATGTCAAGTAGCAGCGAATGTAACTTACCATTGCCATCAAGTTTCGCCATAAAATCTCTTAAACGACTTCTCTCTTCATACAATTGTTTTAATGGTTCAATTTGCACTAATACCGCCACCGGATCAAAATCATCAATATGATTAAACTCGACACTTACAGGCATTGTTCCGCCTTCTTCAGAAAGTGTATTTGGTACTTCGAAAGCAACGCCAGGATTAATGGATTCACAGATCTTATTGAAGTTATCTCGATCAATCTCCACCATTTTCTTTTCCCCCATCGGTGGAGCAGCCACTTTAGATTTACCTGAAAGCGGCGCAATAATTCCAACAATAAATGGAATTTCTTTTTTCTCCAACGCACCGCCTGTTTCCACATCATAAGTGATCTGAACTCTGGGTGGGCGAACCCTACTTAGTTTATGTTGTACGCTATCCGACATACGTCTAGCCTCCGTTAAAAAAAACTCTTTCTTGATTATAACCTGTTTTTAGTTATAACTTTTTTACTGCAAACAAATTTTATCTGTCGTTAATACTTTCTAAAATTGCTTGTTTTAAACAAACGATTAAGCAGTTTTCTCAAGTAACTATTTTGTTAATGGTTTGAGCGAACATAAATTTCTCTACCATTAAAAACTTTTTTATCTAACTCACCTTGGTTAACTAAATATTCCAGAGCATTTTGGACTAACACTTTTGAACTTTTCAGCCTTTGATTGGCGATCCACCAACTAGCTATGCCTTCTACAGTGTCACCAGCATTCGGGTTTTCTTTGTAATAAACCCTGATCTCTTTTGCTATCGATTTAACATTTCTAGGAGCTACTGACTCAACTGCTAAAGGTTCTAAGGCCATTTTCAATTTCCATGTTATCTGTGAAGAATTAGTTTCGTATTTGATTTCTGAATTATTCTCTATCAAAAGCTATGCCAGTTTTTATCTAATTGATTTTTAAGAATATTTTTATTTTTATGATTTGCTGAAGGTGAGGCTAAAAAGCCATAGTAAAAACAGCTCAAAACAGCTGGACAGATAGAGAGAATGCAAGCTGTAAGCAAATTAGGGCTAAATAGCCCTAGTGGGCATTTTAGCCTCAGGATTTTTTGGGAAAAACTCAGTCTTCTTAGTTGAAATTAAAACTTAAAAATCAAATATTATGAGAAGAAAGTATTTTGGCTATCGTATTAACTTATTGAATTAATTATTAAATATATTTAACGGTTTATTTTTTATTGTTTATTAGTTGGAGTTGGCATAGAGGTTGCCTTATTAATTGGGTAATGAATGAGTATTGAGCAGATAGTAAAGTCGATAGTTTTTTAATTGTTTATAGAAAAATTTAACCAAATATTTTTAGAACAATACTTTTATATCAACACCATATATCAACACTTTTTTAAACGAATAGCAGACAAAGGAAACTCAACTATGTCGGATATATCACTTAGAATTCAGCTTGGTATTATTTTACCCAAACTGAAAGAAAAAGTTCAGGAAGAACTCACCACTATTATTGAAGAGCTGATGGAGCTTTTGAAACAAGGCACATTAGAAGGTGAAGAACCAGTAACGATAGATGAAGTTAAAGCAGTGATTATGCAAAATCTGGAAATCTTTTTGGACAATATGGTGTTACCGCCGATTGATAAAAAGTTTAATCCACCGCTTGAGTCAACTGCATCAGATGATAGTGCTGAGGGAAAATCTGAGTAACTTCTTTGCAGCGGGCAAAAGGCTAATTTAATAGAACTAAGAATCAATGACTCTGATCTTTGATTTAGAATCGGTAATTCAGAATATTTTTCATATTCTAATATGCTCTTTACAAATAATATTGAAAAATCTGACAAACTAACTTTCTGAATTAAATGAACCAACGAAAAATATAAAGAGATAAAAACATGCCAAAAAAATTAACACAAGCTGAACGACAAGCTAGAAATGCAGCACGTAAAGCAAAACTAGAGGCAGGTACGACAACAAGAGTACTTACAGCAAGTGTTACTACAGGATTTGCTTACGCCAGAGAATTTACTATAAAAGCAGAAGAAAAAGGTGGGCCGCGTAGAAGGGGGTTATCAGTCGGGCGTAGAGAAACAACGACCAACCAATATGAGAACAGGACAACATACGCAGATGGTCGTCCAACGGTTGTAACAAAACAGCCTTCCGTGTCAACAACTACAGATAAGGAGCGACAGCACTCACATGAAGCCGTACCAGCTTGGCACACGCCGTCGGGTTCACGACGTGCAGGGGATACGGATACTAAAACCTATGGCGATGTCTCATCAGGAAGTGTCAGAGGTAGGGTCGGTAGCGATTACAAAGCACCTTAAAAACTCAACAATTAAAGTAATACTCAGTGCTATTAAGGACTCGCAGATGCAGTAATGGATTCTTATAGAGCTTCTACTCACAAACTTAGTTTGATGATTTTTGATCCTAAAAAATTGAGCAGAGGGCATGGGCGAGTTGTATTACAGATAAAGCAACCAAAGAAATAGAAATAATTCATATTGTGAAAGGCTTAACATCGACTCCAGCAGAAAAAGCGAAATTGGATCGTTCCGTAGGTTCAGTATTTACACTTGGAAACTGGAGTTTAGCTTTCAATAAATTTAAATAAACAGTTTAAGACAAACTGAACAACGTTTATTTCTAACCGTTAGCAGGAGTAAATATAAAATGAGTTCAAGACAAAGTGATGCTCTATTAAAACGAGTACAAACAGCGATGGGTGTAGAAGAACAAGTGGTTGGAAAATTAGGCGCTAATACACAAGTGATTAGAACGCGTATGAGATCAGGGAGCATTATTGACGTACATTCGCACGCATCAGCAGGGACAGCTACCTCATTATCTACCGCGGGAAGCGTTGAACATATTAGTCGCACAGGTGTAATGAAAAAACATAGTGGTCCCGATAGGAGCCAAGCAAATGTGCGTGACACGTATAAGACTGTTGTAGCTTCGCCCTCTTTATCATCAGTTGGGAGACTTGAAACAATTGATGAAGAATACACTGGTGCTAGTAAACCAAGTACATTTGATGGTGCAGTTCCAACAGCAACCCTAGGCTCGCCAGCGACTAAAGCGTAAATAGAAAGACTTCGAAGTTCTAAAAAAATTATTAGCCGCTATTTTTATTAATGGAGAAATGAAGTGAATAGAAAACCAGACAAAGACAAAGCAAAACCAATAAGACCAGTAAGACCAGCAAGTCCAGAAGTGAAAAGTTTATTCGCAGGACGTGCAGTCGCAGCACGGGGTGGTTCAACAGTAGAAATGAGGCAAGCAGTACATTCAATAGCGAATAATATTTCACATGAAAAGAAGCAAGCCATAAGCAGCGCTATTAGATCGCATGAATATGTTACGTTAGAGCGACTACAAAGTGAAGATCATCATAATACAGTTAGAAAACCAGACATGGCAAGAACAGGGGATACAGGAGCATATGGACAAAGCCATGCTGCAAATAATGCAGATGGGCATTTCGATAAAAATACAACTCGTGCAATTCGAGCGGTCGATCATACCGATAATATGACCGTCAACAGTGGCTTTGTTTCTTTAACATCTAACCTTCAAGGTGCACAAGTCAGTTCCGACTTAAAGGATTCTGTTGGTCAAGCTTCCCATATCCATACCTATATAGTCCCTAAAAGCAAAGCTTATAATGCTGATGATCTGAAATCTATGTTGCGTCATCAAAATACCAGAACTGGTGGAACAATGAAGCAACACTTAGATTCCAGTGGTGATAGAGGGTACTATGGACGGTTTACTTGGCTTAATGGAACACCAACTAGTGAAGGTGAAGTTTTATATGAGGGCGATGATCTTGCTAAGCACCATCTAGCAAAAAGAGAAAACCCTAATGCCAAGAAGTAATCTCAAAGAAAAATACATGTAAATAGGCCAAAATCATTTAAAGGCAGAACAGTAGTAACTCATGGACAGTGACCAGAGGAAATGATAATGGTCGTTCTTATATCCATCCGGGAGGTACAGCACATACTCCCGGAGCAAGACTCATAGCGAATACGGTATCTATTCCAGCTAAAAAACAATATTGGATAGTTCTGCCTCGACAGTTTCAGTTTATACACTTGACGCCTAAATGTAGAAAGTGGAATATATGTGCTGTTTTAGAAAATAAAAGCTCAATGTCTTTGTGGGTTTATAAAATTTGTCAAACCCCGCTATTTAAGCGACTAAACGTTCAATTTATCTCTTTCTTCAATAAAAAATAAAATTAATGTCAGAAAAAAAGGAATTCTGTGGAAATACTTTTAAGTTTGCACTAGATCTGTAAAAGAAAGCATTCATTAAATTAAACCTCTTGTCGAATTGTCTATAGAACAATCATCGTTTGAGAAGTATATCTGTAAGTTGATGACTCCAATTTTTTGTTTGCCGAAACCTTCTTTGTAACATGCAAGGTATAAAAAATAAAAAATTTATAACTTTCTATTAACAATGATTTTCGTCTTTTTAACAAACAAGGATGTTAATATTTATTCATATGAAAATTTTAAGAGAAACAAAAATCCAACTAGTATTTTTCTCTAAAAATATTAATTCAAAAGCATACTACCAAAAATTAATTAAAGCTGGAATAAGAGCGAAACAGAAGCCGGAAATTTCATTAAAATCAAACCAGAAAAATCATCCTGTAATCTGGTTATTGGTATTTGATGCTCCACAACAAATTTTAACAACCGATTTTAGAAAGCATCATGCCAACAATGAATCATTTATTATATTACTCAATGAATCTTCAAATACTTTAAGTGATAAATTGAACTACAACATGTTGCCACTATCCTGTTCAATGGAAAAACTACAACAAACATTACTGATACAAGAGCAAAAAATATTACAGCGAAATTTATTTCGAAGCAATTATATAGAAGATGATTTTTTCTTTAATCAGAAACTTTATGGCCACTCTGCCGCCTTTCTTGAATCGATGGAAGTGGTTAGATTAGTAGCAACCACCGATGTCAGTGTTTTTATCAAAGGAGAAACTGGCACTGGAAAAGAGCTAACAGCTCGCTCCATTCATTATTTAAGTGATAGAAAAACAGCACCTTTTATTCCAATTAACTGCGGTGCATTTAATGATGATTTAATTTTAAGTGAGCTCTTTGGTTATGAAAAAGGCGCTTTTACCGGAGCAACAAAACCCAAAAAAGGACTATTAGAAATAGCCGATAGCGGCACCGTATTTCTTGATGAAGTAGATAGCTTATCTTTAAAAGCCCAAGTTGCGCTATTACGTTTTTTACAAGACGATGAAATAAGAGCAATTGGTAGTCATACAGTTAAAAAAGTCGATGTACGTGTTATTGCTGCGAGCAACAAAGATATCAAGAACCTTATTAAACAAGATAAGTTTAGAGATGATCTTTATTACAGATTGGATGTGCTCACCGTTAACCTACCTTCTTTAACTCATCGAGAAGAAGATATTCAACTTTTGGCACAGTACTTTATTGCTCAACTTGCCATCAACAATAGTAATACAACCAAAACATTCAGCGAAGAAGTTGTTACTGCAATGCAAGATTATTCATGGCCAGGAAATGTAAGAGAACTGCAAAATTTTGTAACACGCGCCTATGTACTAACTAAAGGAGACGTTATCAATAATCCAAGTTTAATATCAGGAACACCTGTACTTAATATTGTTGATTCTTTAATGGATAATCACCTGAAAGACAAACCTAAAAGTTTAAATGAAGCAAAAGAAGCTGTCGTGAGCCAATTTGAAAAAAAATATTTGCACCAAGCATTAAACAATACCAAAGGCAACATTTCTCAAGCAGCAATTATTGCAAAAAAAGAAAGACGCTCATTCTGTAGGTTAATGAAAAAATATGGCTTAGAGCGTAAAGATTATATAAGTAGATAATAGTCGAAAAAGACTACTTAACCAATGGGCTAAGTAGTTCTTTTTTGATTTAATGAAGTACAGATTAGTCACTTCGATAAGTCTACGGATTGGGTGTCGGAGGGTTTCAAAGAATTTGTATAAAACCAGAAATTCATCAATAGTTCAATTAGTTAGAGCGCGCAATTACTTACTTGTAAACCCACCACTCGACGACTTGTCGCTCCGGCTGATATCCAGTCTTTTAGTTTCGAGTGCTAGCGAAAAGCTTATTCTTCTAACTTGAATTCCAGGGTAACTTCATTACCTATTTGCCGGACAGGCTTTCCATCTTTGATTGCTGGTTTGTATCGCCATTTACTAAGTGCTTTTCTAGCTGAACGCTCAAACACTCTTTTGGGATTAGCATCCATTATTTTGATATTTACAGGTTCACCACTAGCGTTTATATCAAAGGACAACTTAACCCACCCTTCACCTGTAGCATGATGAGGATATCGAGGCTCAACATGTACTAATATAGTTGCTTCTGAATCAGCAGCATAGAAATTAGCAGTAATAATTATCCCCAACAGGCTAAACAGTACTAGTAATAATTTAGACTTCATCTTATCGTTCACACTCTTCAAAGCGAATAAGTTGACAGCCCATTAAAACGCTTTCGATATCGCCTAACATTAATTAAGTTTTGACACTGCGCTACGGTCCTCTGCAAAAATATTCGCTAAATCATTTGTGATAAACAATCCAGTCAATCCTGCTTGTTCGATAGCATCCTTGATATAATCTTGGCAATATAACCCTATAAAAGCATCATATTCAGTGCGAAAAACTGAAAATTCTTTAACATCATCCTCACTAAAACCAAGACTAACAATATCCTCCCATTCGTTTTTCATAGTGACTTTTTTATCTACATCAGCGACCTGCAAAGGAATAAAGAAGTATCCTTCGCCTTTTTGATAATTTACAGATAAAAATTCACCATCATTTTTAATGAGTGGATACAAAACATCATAAGCTTTTTGACTTAAAAACAAGCGGCCACTGGCAACAACAATATCGGGTATTGGCTTACCTTTATCTTCTTTATCACTAGACGAAAAGTCAAAATTTAATGACTCATCAAACACTCCCACATAGCTGCGTGGGCAATGATTATAATTAATAAATTTTTCCTTATTGCTTATTGTTCTCTCACCTAAAATCCTACTAATTTGTTTACGGTCAAAAAAGAAATTAAGATATTTTTCGCCATTAAAAATAAGTTTGTACAACATTTCTTATCGTCCTGTTTTTGGCATAACATTAGGTGGCACAGCACCAGCTTGTAATGCATTTCTAACCATTCGCAAAGCATTGATAAGTTGCTCTGGCGTATTGATTATCGCTTCATTTATTCGACTACGTAACCATTGATAATAACGTATATGGTGTATACGGCAATGAGGTACAGCCTTACGCAAGTAATTGGGCATATGTACTCTATGCTCCCAATCTCTGGGAAGCCAGCAACCATTATGTGGATCATCAATTCGTAATTGACACCACGCTAGAATTCCACGCATTTCAATGGCTTCAGGTTTTCCACCCGAAATCATAGCATGGCAATCACAATAAGTTGAAGGCCGAGGGGCACCAGATTTTGTCATATGCTTGGCAAGGCGAGAAGAATTATGTTTTTCTGTTACCAATTGCTCTTCTGACATTTTAGCGGCTTTAAGACGGTATTTATCTAGATTATCGTATATTTTCCCTCGGATTTTCAATGCTGCAAAATCGGCTGCCGTTGGTTTTTCTATCTTGGCAAACTCCGCAAGCAGCTTTTCGACATGGGTCTGCTCTGGTCTAATATGTGGGTACACGTCCGGATATCCATAAATGTGAATTAGGAGTATAATTTTACAATGTTCATTATTGTATTGTGTGCATTACTTCTCTTTATTTTGAGACTAACCTGATTTTTCGGGACACTCGGTACTTGATACGCTCAATTCGATAGTAAAAAAGATTACCAATAAGAATGAATAGATTAGCAGCAAAGAGCGAATAAATGGACAGCCCATTAAAATGCCATTGCCGCACTGACCAAGTCCAGGAATATTTCCTGCTGCCCTGCCCGCACATAATTGATGCTCCGAGAACATCAAGATTTTTAAACACATAAAAATATCCATACACGCACAACAAAAACCCAAACATCTGTCACAAAAATCGAAACCGTCTATTGAATAAAATCTAGCTCTTTCTTCGCATACGTTAAGGAGAGCGATCATATGCTAGTCACACATCGTGATGCCGAAAACCGTTATACCAAAATCAGGCAAGCCGTACTGGATGAAGTCAATAAAGATTTGGTTCACAGCAAGCATGGAAAACTCAAGGCAACATTGATTAATCAATCGGCATTAGCTCAAGCGGATAAATGGAGCTACTCTTCTAATCGCCGTGTGGATTGGGAATGGTTCAAGGGATATAGTTCATTCAGATATCGTTATCCCAAACGCTTTGAAATGGCTCTATGGCATGGAAACTCTCTCACCAGTTTAAGCCTTGGCCGCCCGACCTATCGGGGCAGTAAAATGCGGCTGGATTTTCTGGAAGGCAATCCAGACAAATCCAAAGATATTAAAGTGTTCGAGCATAATTTTCTGGCGATATCGACTTATACGCAAGTGCTGGGCGCGGATGAATTACGTTTGATGAACCCGATTAATAATATCGTTAAAAGCTATTACGAAAGCTTTGGTTTTCGCTATGTCACAAAAGGTGACTATCTCTATATAAGGCTGTAAGATGAGATGATGAGCAATAAAGTTAAAAGCATAAACCAACAGCGTAACAAGAAAAAGCAGACCTCAATCGCAGATGCTATTAAAAGAGCCAAGCAACATATACGCAATGTTGGTGCAGAAGATTTAGAAGAGCCGGATGGCTTGGCATCAGGGGATATGAAAAAGTTCCTCGAAGACCCTGATCTGTATGAAAAGGATGATGAAGATGAGCGAGAATAAACCGCAACGCATATTAAGCGAGCATGAAAAACAAATCCAACCTCTGCCCGGTGAAGTTGACCCAAGAAATGCGAAGATGAAGACGTTCTTCGCTGTTCATAAGGCAAAGCAAAAATTACCCAAGGGCAAGCGTTAGGGCTTTTTAGAAAAAAGAAGTCCCTCTATGTAGAGGGACTGAATTTCAGACTTCATTTAATCAATAAAGCGCATAATTTTTCTATTTTCTGGATGAAACGCGACAAAATCACTCAGGGCGTAATAAGCATAAATGATACTTTCCTGTTCGGTTTCCCAAGCAAGAGCATTCAGCGCGCAAAGATTGACCCCTATGCTTGCTCTATCTGCTGACATGGTATCGTCAAAGTAATTATCTGGATTACAGACTTTGAATGTGTCATCACTATCAAAACTGATATATACCCACCATTACTTAAATCGTAGAAATGCCAGAAGCCGCCGCTATAATTTTTACAAAATTTATCCATAAAGGCATAGACCAGCATTTCAAATTTTAGATGGGTGAGGACAAGTTATGCTTACACAAACAAATTTGGGGATATATGAAAAATGGTGGGCCCTCCCCGACTTGAACGGGGGACCTGCCGATTATGAGTCGGATGCTCTAACCAACTGAGCTAAGGGCCCTTCATTTTTTAGGATTGGTTCAAGATTTTCGCTTGCGGACCGAATATCTTAAACGGAGTCGGATTCTACGTAAAATAACCTCCCCAATCAACATTAAATTATTATTCCTTGCGAAAAAACACCACATCTTTGTCGATCACCTGCAACTTCCAGTTCATCTTTTGAGCAATCCACTCGAATGTATCGATAGAATAAAAGCAAATATGGGTTGGATCATTCTTATAATGCCAGTTAATAAAGGCTTGTTGATCGATGACTCTTTTGGTCATTATGGCCAAAATCCCGTTCGGAAGCAGTAGAGTATCCAGCAAAGTGAGTACGGATTTAGGAGCTGCAATATGCTCAATAACCTCTGTCATAGTGATAAAGTCATATTTTCGCTCTAAATATTCTGTAATGAGATTATAGTAAGGATCATAATTAAACACTTCTATTCCTGCTTTTTTTGCCATTTCACTAATTGCAGGACCTGGACCACAGCCAAAATCGAGTCCAACCGCATCACTGGAAACCAGCTCTAACAAAGGGTTGAGCGTTCGAGATAAAAAATGTTGATAACCTAAATCAGCCGGATCATTTTGATGTTTATCATATTCAAACTTTTCATCAGCCTCAGTTAAGTGATATTGCTTTGGAACAATCACTAAACAACACTGCAAACATCTTAAATATGCTCTTTTCTGATCTTGATGAAAGTTTTCATACTGTTTGGACGAACACAATGGGCAACAAAACAATTTCAACTCCGATAATAAAATTCTGAACTATACTTTAATCATTCTCTGAATACTGAGTTTTTACCATAAACTAGACATGAATGATGCATCTGCTTTAATTAAACAACGTTTAAAAGACTATCAATTAAAGCCACTATTACCTGTCGAACTGCCGCAAATTAAGTTAAAACTTGACGACCCTAATAGCTCCACTGATTCTTTTAAAAACCTATATTCAAGAGATCCTATTTTTTGCCTGTACTTATTGTCTGAAGGCTGGAAAGCTACAAAACATAAAAGCAATCATCCATTTGCAGCTGATCATGCGATGAGTACGATTGGTTTAGGTGGCGCCCAAAAATGCTTTAATCAGTTAAATAATAGCTCTTCAATCAACTTATCCCAAGAAGTGACTTTTTGTTTATCGAGCAGTTTACTTGCCGGCGAATTAGCTAACAGCCTAGGTCATTTAAACCAATCGAGTAATCAGCGTTATTGGACAGCCCTATTTTATTATTTGCCCGATACTTTGCTGTGGTATTTAAAACCCAAAAGTATGTGGCATATCTATTATCGCCAATTGACTCGTCCAACACGACTGAAATTATTCGAAGAAGCGAAGCTGGGTTTTAATCTAAAAGATTGGCGACAAGCTGTAGCAAAAGAGTTACATTTGAGCGAGCAGTGCCAACAAGTCTATTCAAAAGAGCTACCATCGTCACCCAAAGAGCTGCTGACTTATACTCAGTCGGGTTATTCCGATGATACACCATCATTAGAGAGCTGGCATAAACAAGAAGCCTGGCTAATTGTACTGGCTAACCGTCTCGCAAGAGCCATACTGGCACCTTGGCATACACGTAGTTTCCAACATACTTTTAAGCTAATACAGCAACAATCCGGCGCTGATAGTAAAAAAATCAAACATGCCATCTCTCAAGCTATTCGACAAGTTAGTAATAACTTAATAGACTCAAAACTGCCTAATCCTGGCGTAGGTTACTTATTAAACTCCTGTAGCCCTCCATTTCCCGACTGGTTAGTCAAACCAAAAGTCGATAAAAAACGCTTAAATAGTATTAATGCTAAAAAACTATCTTCAAAACAGGCTAGTACGACTAACGTTAAAAAATCCAGTATTTCTGTATTAATAAAAAAACTGACAAAAAATGCTGGTGACTTTCGCTCTTCAACGGAGCTGGTGCATGATGGTTTAAATGGTTTAATTGATATAGTCGGTTACGATAGAACTGCTTTTTTAATTGTGAACTATAAATTTTTTAATGCTCAAACAAAAGTCGCTATAGCTAATCCTAAAAAAAGAGCAATAAAACCTGACTTTAGTTTTAAAGAAGCAATACCACTCAACTGCTTTCTTGAAAAGCAAGCTTTCATCTCTTTTTCTCATGAAAAGCATAAAAAAATATGGCATAAACTACCAACAGAAATTTTACGACAAGGAGTTTCAAATTTTGTTTTTTGTTCTCTTAAGCCCGGAAAAAAAGTCAGAGCGCTTATTTATTTTGACTCTTCGGATCAAACTCTTTTTAACCAAGCTATTTTAAATGAGGTAAAAAAATTACTTAAAGCAATGAACAAAGGCTTAACTATTCGAAATGAAATGAAACGAACAAAGACGGTCTAAATTAAATTCAAACCGTCTTTATATCAATAATAATTACTGGTATGGAGAAGCATCTGAAACTAATTGGCTATCGCTTTTAGGTTTCAAGAATATTTTTCTCATAAAGCCTTTAAAATCCTCAAGCAACAAGTACAAACAAGGGATCAAAAATAAAGTTATTACTGTGGCAAATAAAATACCAAATGCTAGCGATAATGCCATTGGAATAATAATTTGAGCCTGAAGGCTAGTTTCAAACATAATCGGGAACAACCCAAAAAAAGTGGTTAATGATGTAAGCATAATCGCTCTAAAACGTTGGGCCCCGGCCTGTAGAACAGCATCGACTAATTTAAACCCTTCCCTTCTTGCCCGGTTAACAAACTCCACCATAATTAAACTGTCATTAACCACAACACCTGAAAGAGCAATGATCCCAAACCCCGACATCATACTAAAACTTTTATCAAAAATTAAATGGCCAACAATTGCTCCAATAAAACCAAAAGGAATAACTGACATTACCATTAAAGGTTGAATATAAGATCTCAACGGAATAGCTAACAAAATATAGATTAGAACAAAAGCAAATTTCATCGAGTTACCTAATTCGGTAAAAAACTCTTTCATTTCTTTACTTTGCCCACTTAATTCAGAGCTGACGCCGGGGTATTTTTTGACTAGTTCCGGTATAAATTTATCGTTAATATCGCTGGTGATCAAACTAGACTGAACGACTTCAGGATTAAAATCAGCCATTACAGAAACAGCCCTTTTGCGATCTTCTCTTTGTATGCTTGATACTCCGTTACCCAATTTGAATTCAGCAACAGAAGAAAATGGAACCCATGCTCCCGTAGCGGTTCTAATACGCATGTTTTCAAGGTTTGAAATCGATTGGCGTTCTTCTTTGGGGTAACGAACCATGACTTTTATTTCATCTTTACCCCGCTGGATTCTTTGTGCTTCTTCACCGTAAAAAGATTGACGAACTTGTCTTCCTAAATCGGCAAGGGTAATTCCTAAAGTTTCTGCGCTCGGTTTTAATAGTAGCTCAATTTCCTGATTTCCTGCACTATTCGAAGTTCGAATATCATAAACGCCGTCATATTCTGCTAACTTATTCTGTAACTCACGAGACGCTCTTTCAAGACTTTCATAGTTAGTACCCACCAAACGAAAACTAATAGCGGCATCCCCCCCTGCGCCGGTTGTTGACATAAAACGTAAATCTTTTACGCCAGCCACTTCGCCGACTTCATCACGCCATGCCCGCTCAAACTCAGTTGAATCAACATCACGGGTTTCCCCTTTAGTTAACTCAACAAGCATGCCTCCTCCGGTGTCACCTTGCGTCCAAGATAAAGAATGGCGTGCAATCGGGTTTCCATTATTTTTTCTTGTTAGCTCTGTATCAACTTTATTTATGGCCGCTTCCATTTTTTTGATTAAATTATCTCTTGCCGAAACAGGCGATCCTTCATTTAAAGTAAATCTGGCTTGAACCATATCCCCTGGAATCGTTGGAAAAGGTTCTGATTTGATTAACCCTGACCCCACCATCGCTATAGCCACAACTAATATGGTAATAAAAGTCACTAGAGCTAAATAACGATGTTTGATGACTTTTTCCAAAAACGGTTGATAAACATTGTAAGCAAAACTCTCCATTCCTTCTCTTGTTTTATGTTGGAGTTTTCCAAATTTACTAACATTTTTTTCATCGTAAGCATCATATTTCATATGCGCTAAATGAGCAGGAAGAATCCACTTAGATTCAATTAGTGAAAAAACTAAACATAAAATAACAACAACCGCAATTGCCTCAAAGAAAGGCGCAAACATAAAATCGAGGGTTAATAAAGGAGCAAAGGCAGCAATGGTTGTTAACACACCAAAAGTTGCAGGCACAGCTACCCGCTTCACTCCCTTGATAACGTTCTCTTTAGTGTGTCCATTATTTTTAATTTCAGTATAAACACTCTCACCAATAATGATGGCATCGTCAACAACAATACCTAATACCAATATCAAACCAAATAAGCTTAAAAAGTTGATGTTAGTTGCAACAGGTCCCATTTTATCCATTAGCAAGAAAGCACCAAAAAAGCAAATAGGGATTCCAACAAGAACCCATAATGCAACCTTAAACCTTAAGAATAAGGTGAGCAGAATAAAGACTAACACAACTCCCATTAACATATTTTTAAACATCATATCTAAGCGTTGTTGAAGGTAAGTTGCGCCATCGCCCCATAGCTCAATTTTCGCACCTTCAGGTAAAGAGTTATTTTTATCTTTAATATAAGTTCTTACGGCTTGAGATATCTCAATATCATTTTGTTCACCCAAAGATTGCACTTGAATAACCGTTGCTCTTGTTCCATTAAAACGAGCATACTCATCGGATTCAACAAATCCATCATTAATATTAGCAATGTCACCTAGAAGCAACCGAGTTCCATCCGCATTAGTTCTCAATATCAAGTTAGAAAACTCTATTTCAGAATAAGCTTGTCCAATTGTTCTTAGACGTATATCACCTCCGTCGGTTTTAATCTCTCCACCGGGTAAATCAACAGAAAACTGTCTAATTTTATTGGCGACCTCACCGAGTGTTAAACCGTAGGATCGCAGAGTGATGTCTGATATTTCTACCGAAATTTCATAAGGCCTACTACCAAGAATATCCGCTTTATTAACTTCGGGTAGCGCCATAACTTCGTTACGAACTTCTTGAGCAATTGTTTGCCGGGTACGTTGATCCATATCACCATAAACACTTAGCCAAAGTACACCTTGGGAAAACTCAACTTTTGCAATAACCGGCTTTTCTGTTTCTCCGGGAAATGTTGAAATAGAATCAACTTTTATTTTTATTTCATTAACGGCATCATCCAGATCAATATCATTATCAAGTTCAGCAACGACCGTTCCCATTCCTTCACTAGCAGTTGAATTGAGCCTTTTAATTCCTTTTACATCTTGAATAGCCTCTTCAACTTTAATAATAACACCTTGTTCAACCTCTACTGGCGCAGCACCTAAATAGGGGACAGAAATTCTAACCATGTTAGGTTGTACATCCGGCTGCATTCTCTTAGTCATCATTTGGTAAGAAACAAAGCCACCAATAATGATAAATAACATTAATAGGTTTGCCGCAACCGGGTTATAGGTAAACCATGCGATTAAACCTTTTTCTTTTTCAGTTGTACTAGACATATATATTTATCTTCTCATGCAAATCAAATTAGCACTAACGCTATTGGTTCTTTTGAGCGTATGACTCTTTCTTTTCTTCGGGGGAATTCACTTTTTCAGGTTCTGTTTCACCAGAAATTCTTAAACTCATACCTTGTACAGGTGACTCGATTGAAGTCATTACAATTCTGTCACCCTGTTGTAAACCGCTTCTTACATATACATCATTAGCTTGTGATCGAACAACTTCCAACCGACGTTTATATAGCTTATTATCTTTATCACTGACTAGAACATTATTGAGATCTTTAAATGCTTCACGAGGAATTTTAACGAGATTATCTTCTTTTTTACCTTGAATGATAGCGGTCACAAATGAGCCTATTTTTAACGGTGGTGCCTGATTATTCTCATTGAGTACCGCATAAGGGTCGGCTACTCTAACCACCACATAGTGGACTCGACTTTGTGCATCCACGACCCCTTCCATACGAACAAGTTTGCCTTTCCATAATCGTTTTTCACCCGCATAATTTGCCGTCAAAACAACCTTAGACTCTATGTTATTATTTTTCCAATCAGGCACTTCAATAAAGGCTAAATCCTGATCAGTCAGCGGTAGCCTGACCTCAGCATAATCAATTGCAAAGGTACTACCAAGCTGTGTGCCCGTTGCAACAAATTGTCCGACATCAGCCGACTTAACTTTGACCATGCCATCATAAGGAGCTCTTATAACAGTACGAGCTAACTTTTGTTCTGCTTTTTTTAGATCGGCTTCAGCTGATAACACATTGGCCTTCGCCTCTAATAAAAAAGGCTCTCTCAATGCAATAATAGGTGCATTTTCTCTAGAACGGCCAGTTAAGTCCCACTCTTTTTTAGCTTGTTCTGCTTTGGCTTTTTCTTGGGCATGTTTTGCACGTTCACTCGCTAGTCTGGCTTTTGCTTGCTCAACACCCACTTCATAATCCGTTGCTTCTATTTGTAGTAAAATTTCTCCTTGACGAAAAAATCCACCCACTACAAATTTATCAGATACCTGCTGAATGACACCTGACACTTCCGAAACTAAGGTTGTTTCAGTTCTTGGCATAACAACACCATGCGCTTCAACTTCAAAGGTAGTAGGCTTAGCCTCAGGAGAAATGACCTCAACCAAAGGAAAAACATCTTTTACAGGTTTTTTCGGGGGTTCTGGTTTATTAGCAACCATCACTGCTATTATTAAAATACCAACTAAAACAATAGTAATTCCAATGAATGCGGACTTTTTTAAACTCATGTTGGCCTCAATAAAAATGGCTAATAATGTGACGAACTTTATGCTTATTTAAAGCAAGTAAAGGTTGCTGTCTGCTGTGCTGCTGTGCTGCTGTGCTGCTGTGCTGCTGTGCTGCTGGAATATTGTGCCTCAAAACCTAACAACTAACATCTGTAAAAGTGTAAATAATATTAACGAGATAATATCTGACTGAGAGAAACCCCGATTTGCTCTCAAAATCAATCGCCAGCAATCAACCGAGCATGCAGATGATAAACTGTTAAATATAAAAGAGGTCTATTTAAAGACTATGTGATTCAATCTCAAAATGATTTCCACAATATGGGCAATCATCGCCTGCTGCATTCTTTAGATCGAGATAAACTCTAGGGTGTAAGTTCCAGTGTTCTTGGTCTTTAGGAGGACAACAAGCAGGTAATGCATCTTTGCTAACTTTGATAACTTGTTTATGAGTCTTTTGGTTAGTATCCATTGCGTTAATGCCTTTGAAAAATGTTTTTCTATCTAGGGCAGGTTGCCGCTAAAATTTTATTACAAATTCTATTTTACCTTAAAATAGAATCTATACCAGTCCTGACACAAACCTTTTTAAAAAAACTGATTTCTAACAATATGAACGACTTTACTCTCTATTTTTAACTCAGAAAGTTAAAATACAAACTTTACTTTTAATATCTCAAATTTTTATTGATAGAAAAATCACTGGTTAGTAGCCAATTTAAAAAGAACCGTTATATAAAATTTATTCAGACAAGTATTTTTTCCAGATTTGGCTCACTTGCTCACGTTCTTTCTTGAACTCGCTTTGATCTACTAAACTTAAGCTACTCAATAAAGCAAGCTCATTCATTCTATTTCGAAACAAGCGGTAACACTTTATAAGAGTGCTTCCTTCTTGAACCAGTAAGATTTTTTCTTGTTGAGCAAGCTTTAAGCAATCAACCATATTACTGGGCACAGTTTTATCACCAATGTAAGCTAAAGCAAAATACTGCGCTAAAAACTCAATATCCACTAAACCTCCTGCTACTTGTTTCAAATCAATTAGCTTACTTTGTTTGGTTTCTAATTGTTGCCTCATTTTAGCTCTCATACTTATCACATCATGTTTAAGCTTTTCAGTATCACGAGGTAATTTCATTACTTTCTGCCTAATTTCATCATACTCAGCTTGCACAGCAGGATCTCCAGCAACAAACCGGGCTCTAACAAGTGCTTGATGCTCCCAGGTCCAGGCTGATTCCATTTGATAATCACGATAAGCATCAATATGGCCCACTAATAAACCTGAACTACCTGATGGTCTAAGTCGCATATCGACTTCATATAACAGCCCTAGGTTGGTTCTAGTTGAAAGAAAGTGAATCAACTTTTGAGCGAAACGAGTATAAAATCGGCTATTGTTCAAAGCTCGCGGTCCGTTGGTGGACTCATCTACCGATTGATTAAACAAAAAGACTAAATCTAGATCAGAACCAAAGCCCAATTCAGCCCCTCCTAATTTTCCATAACCAATAACAGCAAAGCCTAGTTGTTCTGAGAACTCTAATGACTCAGGAACACCATATTTTTTCTTTAATAAATTCCAACAAATTTTAACTGCAGCTTGTAACACAACTTCTGCTATTTGAGTCAGGTAACGACTCACCTGCGATATGCTAAGACGCTCGGCCAACAAAGCAGCGGCAACTCTCAACTCATTAATTTGCTTAAATGATCTAACTGTATCTAGCAATTCCTCTTCATCATTTTCATCTACTCTAAGTAAAATTTGTTGTAACTCTGAACTCAAATCAGCCTTTTGTAATGGCTCATATAAACTACTTGGGTAAAGCAGCTCATCAAATAAAATAGGATATGCCGATATTCGTTTAACAACCCACTCACTTCGACCAGCTAAATCAACTAAATGCTGTAAAATAGGTGGGTTTTCGCTCAACAATTCTAAATAAGCGGTTCTTTTTAACACCGCATGTAAAACAGTTAATAGTCTGGAAAGTGTTAACTCAGGTAAGTCGGCGGATAAGCAGGCGGCAAGCAAAGCAGGAAAAAAAGTTTTTAATCTTTTAGCCCCGCGCGAAGATAGTCCAATCACGGCAGAGTCAGATAGAAACTGTGCGATTAAATGAACAAATGACTGGGCAACTTCAAGCGATAATGGCTCTTTTCGGTCTTTGTCTGTTTTTTCCAGTAATTGCTCTGGTTCAATATGTCCTTCAGCTAATGATTGATAAAAATCATCTTGAGTTAAGGCTTGAGATCGCTGTTCACCCAATAGGTCGTTAAAGTGTTGATTAACATCCTTCTGGTATTTGTCCAAGGTTTCCTTCAATGATAACCAGCTACTAAATTTCAATGCTTTGCATAGGCTATTTTGATCAGATAACTCTTGAGGGAGCTGTTGAGTTTGTTTTTCAGCTAACTCTTGAATACAGTGTTCTAACCTGCGTAAGAACCGATAAGCAGAATGTAGGCTGTCTGCTGTTTCTTTGGGTAATAATTGGCTCTCAACAAGAAAAGGCAGGACTTTTAGCGTATTTTTTTCTTGTAACCTTTTATCTCTTCCTCCTTGAATCAGTTGCAATGACTGCACAATAAATTCAACTTCTCTAATACCGCCAGCACCGAGTTTAATATTATCCTTAAGTCCTTTGCGCCTGACTTCTCGCTGTATCATTTCTTTCATTGTTCGAATTGATTCAATAACACCATAATCGATGTAACGTCGAAAAGAAAAAGAACGGATAATATCATTCAACACTTGCTGGTCTTCGTGACCGCCAGTCAACACTCTTGCTCTAATCATAGCGAAGCGTTCCCAGCCTCGCCCCTGCTCCTGGTAATATTCCTCAGCTTGAGCTAAAGACATTGCTAATGCTCCTGAATCACCATAAGGTCTTAACCTCATATCGACTCGAAAAACAAAACCACTTTCAGTTACTTCGTCTAACAGACGTATTAGCTGGGTACTTAATCTTCTAAAAAAACGTGAGTTTTCAATACGCTTTGGCCCATTTTGTGTTTCTCCTTCCGCAGGATAAAAAAAGATGAGGTCGATATCTGAAGAAAAATTTAACTCCATCCCTCCAAGCTTTCCCATACCAACGATTAAAAGATCTTGTGGGTGACCTTCACTATTTAAAGGAGCGCCAAAACGGGCTTGATGCTCTGAATAAGCCCACTGATAAGCCGCTTTGATTAAACAATCTGCTAAAATGGAAATACGTAAAGAACTTGACTCAATTGAAATTCGCCCCCCCAATTCTAACACGGCTATTGCTGCTGAATGAGCTTTGCGGAACAAACGTAAATCCCTCATTAGCTCAGCTTCATTATCACAACTTTTTACTATAAATTGAGCAAACTGCGCATCAATTGTTGACCCAACAATTTTGTCACTATTCGCAACATGCCAAGTAAGCATGTCACAAGCTAATTGAGTTTGAGAGTTAAAAACGCCCTCCACAAACCGGCTAATTGGGCTAATTTCTAAAACAAGCTGGAATAAATCTTCTGATAAAGACGTTTGCATATAAGTTTTAGCAGCTTGCCAGTTAGAATTGGGAAGATTGGAGTCCATTGTCTTTTATTCGTCTTTTTGAAAAATTAGGCCACTATAGTATAGTAAGCTCGTTTTTTAAAATAGAATCATACGCTGGTATTACAATCAGCTAAAATAAATCTTTTATGAAACTTTAAGGAGTTTATATTAATGCAATTATATCAAATGATTACCTTGATTGTGGTTACAGCGTTAGTGATTGGTCTACTTAAAGAGTGGCTAAAAAGCAAGCAAGTCTCACCTGTTGACCTAACACCGTTAGAGGCCCGACTGGATAAGCTTGAGTCATTACAACAAAGGGTCGAAATTCTTGAAGCCATCGTTACAGACAAAGGATATGACTTAAAAAGTGAAATTAACAACCTTCGCTAATGTTAATACTGAGTCATATTCTGAATTATTTTCATTAGCGAAGACCTCAAGGTGTTTTCCTTATTTTCTCGGTGATATTATTGGAGTTTTCGTAGGAATTAACGGCACTTTAACGCCTTGCAGTGTTCCACGAAAAAGCTGTCCTTTTTGTATTAATAATACTTCACCATATTGACCAAGCTTCATACTGGCATCAATGGCTATAACTTTACCATCATAACGAGTTTCAATTCGTTTTTGAGATGTATGCCCTACCACAATATGTTGAACGCCAAAATGTTGTAATAAGCTATCAATATCCGCTTCATTTGCGCCATTTTTATAAAAATAGCCTCTATACCAGATAGGACCATTTGTTGTGTGAAGATAATTGGCAAGCTCACTTCTGGGCTTTTCTAATTCTGTTTTCACTAAGTTTTCAGTAAAAACTTGATTAATCCTGCTAAGGCTAAGTTTTTGCTCTACTAAATCAGGATGAAAACCGCCATGTGCAAATAACACATGATTAACTTTAACAAGAACAGGAAGACTTCTTAACCAGGCGCCGAGTACACTATTTGGGCTAAATAAAGTTTCAAAAGGCTTGTCTAATAACTTACCAACTTTTACATATTTAGGATTAAGATAGCGCAAATCTCCATTTAACACCATAACCTCATGATTACCTAATAATAAATGAACTTGACCACCAGCCTTGCGAGCCTGCTGCTCTAACTGGTAAATAAACCATAAAGTTTCAGTGACTTTTTCTCCACGATCGAAAATATCTCCAGTAATTACAAAATGTCCGTTTGCAAAACTCCATTCATTATTTTCATCTATTATTTTATTATTCCTTAATAATTCGATAAAGAGGTCAAATTGACCATGAATATCACTTACGGCAGCCACTTGGAAATTTCCTTGATAATTGAGTAAGTTTTTTTTGCTAGGTGTTTTACTTTGTAAAACCACCGATTGCTTACATTGTTCAACTTGCTGAGCTGTATGATAGTCAATTACTTTTGATAATTTTTTATCACTACAAATAGAAATAGCTTCTCGTTGGTTTTCACTCTCAAAAACATATGGTCCATCACTAACCGGCTTATCAAGATCGGATAAAGCAGTGCCAGATAGCAATAAAAAAATAAATAAAAAGTATCGTTTTCGAAGCATATAAAAGTCCAATTAAAGGTGAGCCTATACAAGTTCCTTTTGTATGATATCTATTCTTTTTATTCAATCTGGAATCAATCTGTTCTTTGTCTTTTTATATCGATTTAGTCTCTATTAGCCATATGAAGCACGTTAGACAAAAGAACCACAATAGCATTATGCCAATTAACCATATTTTAGTGAACTAATCATATGTTTTTTCATAATGAATGTAACGTTTTGAAAAATCACTGGCAACCAGTGGCTTAGAAAAGAAATAACCTTGTCCCTGCTCACACTTTAACTCGTTCAAAACTGCCAGTTCTTCTTTAGACTCAATGCCTTCAGCAATCACGGTTATATTTAGACTTTCAGAAAGCGCAATAATTGTTCTGACAATGGCTAAATTACTTTCATTTTGATGGATATTCATCACAAAAGAACGATCTATTTTTAACTTTGATAAAGGTAGTTTATTTAAATAAGACAAAGAAGAGTAGCCTGTACCAAAATCATCAATAGCAATCGAAACACCTGCATTCTTTAAACTTTCCAACACTTCAATACATAGAGTTTTATCTTCTACCATGACTTCTTCTGTTATTTCAATTTCTAAGTAATGAGCCGCGAGATTATGCTCTTTTAAACAAGTGAGTACCATCGAAACAAAATTAGCTGACATCAGTTGACTTGGTGAAACATTAACCGCAACTTGCAGGTTGGCTTCACCGCATTTGACCCACTGACTCATTTGTTTTATGGCTTTATTTAATATCCACTCACCAAGCGCTAAAATAATACCGCTTTCTTCAGCAATAGGAATAAACTCAGCAGGGGAAATAAGCCCTTTCTCCGGATGTTGCCACCTGATTAGAGCTTCCATACCGACTAAGCTACCATCACTTAAACAAACTTTAGGCTGATACATTAGATAAAAGCTATTATCAAAATCGGCTTGTCGCAAGTCATTTTCTAAAAGAAACCAGTGTTGCTCTCTTCGAGCCAATTCATGACTAAAAAGATGAACTCGTTCTTTATGATTATTAGGAGCATCATTTAAAGCGGCACTGGCATTCTTGATGAGCATAGCGGCGCTATAGCCATGCTCAGGGAAAAAAGCACAGCCCGATTGAATATCAACAAAAAACTGTCCAAAATTCGTATCTAAAGGCTTTTCGGATGTCTCACTTAATAACTGTTCGACCATATTAACAGCTTTTTTTAAAGAAATTTTTCCTTTAGGTTGCGCCAATATCAACTCAAACTTAGCGCCAGTAAATCGAAAAAGCTGACACACAGAAAAATTTTTACTTAATTGTTCTACACATTTTCTTAACCTTGCTGCCACAGCGATAATTAACGCATCACTTACAGAGTAACCATGCGTTGTTGAAATTAACTGTATTCGCTTAACACCAAAAGAAAATAAGCAAAAAAGCTCTTGAGTGCTATTCACTATTTTAGTTAAATCAATTTCTAGCTTTTTAAGATTAGGTAATCCCGTTAGAAGATCATGATAGGCCAAAAATTCCAGCTCTTTTCTCGCGGCTTCTCTTTCAGATATATTTTCAACATAAACCATAAACTGATCGAGTTTAATAATTTTATGGATGGTTAGTTCAAGGAACTGTTGTTCTTGTTCAATATTAAATACAGAAAACTCTGTTTGTTCCTCTTGCATTTTTTCTACTTGTTGAAATACTTTTTTCGTTAGTAACTGTTTGTTCTCACCGATATAACTATTACGCCAAGCTGTATTCTCAAATTCATAGTCACCATTAAAATTAATACAAGCAACGGGATTAGGATTTTTTTCAACAAATAATGCTAACCTACGTTTTTCTTTAGCATGAACTTTAACCTTGCGAATATAGTAACCAACTAAAAGAGCAATCAATAAAATTAAAGCAGCAAAAACAGATACCCAAATTGACATTTGTGAGAGTTGTTTATTTGATTTTTTCTTAGAGTTTTCAATTTGCAGCTCAATAATTGCGGTTAAATTATCAAGGTAAGGTAATGCTTCTTGACCAAGTTTAGAAATGATCGCCAGTTCTTCTCTTGCCGCATCCCAATCAAGCTCATTTGTTGATAATGCATCTCTTAATAATATCGCATGTAAACTAATTTGTTGATAAAGCGTTTCTACACTTTGAATATCTGGGTGTTGATTAAAATAAATTTGTAAGTGTTTTATATTAAACTCAATTCTGTCTTCTGCTTTTAATAGTTGAAAGCTAACTTGTTTGTTGTCTGGTGTTGCATAAAACTCATATAAAGCTCGCTCATTTTCATTAATCCAATGTTTTAACGACGATATTTGGTTGAGTGTAGGTAATTGAACATTAGTCAGCCTCTGCCCTACGGAACTAATCGATTGGCCAGTATAAAAAACAATATATGAAACCCCACCACCAGTTAATAGAATAACTAGATAAATCGAAAGTATATTAATTTTCAATAAGCGAAGCTTCTGAATAAACAACTGCTATGTGCCATTAGCAAATAAATGTTATTAGTAAGTATAGACAGAGAGTTATCTTTTATTTGAGAATTGCTATCATATAGGATTTATTCGGTGTTTAAAGTGTCAAAAATGCTTAATTAACCGCAGATTAACTCGCTAGAACTTGAGATTATCTCTGACTAGTTCTCTGGGTAAACGATTTTTAATCTTACCTTTTTGATTCTGCCCAATACCAATAATATGCCCTTGATACTTCAATAAAACTTCGCCAGAGCGAATATCATTACAATCAGTTTCTATATTATTACCTTGAATAAACATTGAAGCTTGCTCAGAATTCAAGTCTAATTTTTGCTCTTTGGCTGCATTGCCTAAACAACTAGCCATTTGATGAGTCGATTTAACCTTATTAGGGTAAACTTGTGCCAGTTGAAACCCTGCTCGGTTAATTTTAATGTACTGATTAATAAATTCTATATTTTGTGGAAAAAGCCATATTTCGTTTTCTCTTTGTAACAGCTTATAGCCATCAGGTAATACGTTCAAACCGAAATGATTTTGATAATAATCTAAAACCTGTTGTTTAAGTTTTCGAACAACAGGATGAAATGGTGAAGCATAATGAACCACAGGTTGTTTATCATTAACAGTGCTTTGGGGTTTTCTAAATTTAGCAACAAAAAAACCTTCACTATCAAACAGGTGCGGTAAAACATGTAAGTATCCCTGAGGCGTTATCGCTTTTTCTGCACCTGTAAATAAGCCTTTTAACGAAAGAGTCTCAGCATTAGTTTCCGCAGTTAAAAAGTCCGCCACCTGATGATTCTCTTCTTTAGAAAGCGTACAAGTTGAGTAAATTAATACACCTCCAGGCTTTAACGCCTTATAAGCTGATAGAATCAATGATTTTTGTAATTGTGCCATCTCATTGATTTGGCTTAGCCGCCACTCACTAAGCGCATTAATATCTTTGCGAACGGTCCCTTCACCACCACACGGAGCATCTAACAGAACATAATCAAATTGTCCTGGCATAAAGTCACCTAATTGACAAGCATCTAAGTGAGATAGACTAACATTTAAGATACCACAACGAACCAGATTACTATGTAAACTCTTTAAGCGGCTGGCAGATAATTCATTAGCAAGAATAATCCCTTTATTTTCTAACATTGCAGCTATTTGCGTGGTCTTTGAACCAGGAGCTGCCGCCATATCAACCACTAAGGGCTCACTCTCAGTTAATGAATTAAGTAAAGCAATGGGCGGTAGCATCGAGCTCGCCTCTTGAATATAAAATAACCCTTGAATATGTTCGGGAGTGTTCCCCAGAGAAAGCTGACCTTCTGTATCAGCTAATTTCAACCAAAAGCCTTCTTTACACCAAGGGATCTCTTCCAATCCCCAACAATATCGATATGCAATTTGGCGAAATTCATCAATACTGCATTTTAAAGTATTAACTCTAACGCTTACTCTTAAAGGACTGCCACAAGCCAACCAAAAGTCATCTGTCGCTTGCTCAGGTAAAAAAGTATGTACATGCGCTAAATAGTCAGCGCTCACTTTAGCGCCAGATATAAGCTTTTTTATAGCCGATTCAAACATTACTTTATCTAAGGTTGCATCACTTTTGCATGGGAGTAATCAAATAGCTATTTCAACCTTTTAACTCCAACCATTGTTTCGATTACGTCCGCCGAGCTTGCTAAGCAGCCAGCCTAAAAACATACCACCAAGAACGACCACTGCACCGGCAAAAAAGTATTCACGGCTAAAACGTCGTTCGTAAGCCTGTTTTTCTTGACGAATAGCTTCATACTTTTGTTGTAATTTAGCCAACTCTTCTTGCAAAGATTGATTTGCTTTCTCTAACGGTTTTAATTCGATGATTTGCTTTTCTAATGAGTTAATTTTGTCGTCGTGGCTTTGTTTAAAATTGGCGAGTGTTCTACGAGTTTCAGCTAATAGACGTCCGGCGGTAGGTTTATCGCTGTAAAACTCAGGGCTTAACCATGAGACTCTACCTGACTCATCTCGAATCTGCATAAATTGAGTTTCTTCATTTTTTTGTAGAATTTCAAACTTAGTACCCGGCGTCAGCTTATACTTAACTTTGTAATCATTGGAAGGGCCTGTGCGTGTCCAAATCTTAGTCTGGTCATTAATATAACCTGTTTCAGCTAAAACAATATTGATTGTTCCAAATAGTAAAATTGCAAAAATTATTAAGTTTTTCATGATTTTAAGATCGCATAAAATTAATTATTAAAGGCTTTTAGCCCTCTAACCATCCAATAATAAACAAATTGAGATGTTTAGAGATTTGGACGCTATTGTACGGAATAGTTAAGCGCAATAAAACTAACCCAGATCACGTTTTACAAAATTGAAACTCACTATACTCTTTTCACGATGGATGACAAATGTCACAATGAGTGGTTAAATAGCATTATCTAAGCAATAACAGGTTACAACTTATGGCTAGCGAACTTGAGCTCAAGCTTGCCGCAACCCCAGAAAAACTCAGTGAAATCAGAGAGTTAAATTTCCCAGGGGCAGCATCACAAGGTGAATGGAAGACATCTCGGTTGGTTAATACCTATTTTGACACAGAAAACTTTAAGTTAAGTGAAGTGTCAATTGGTATGCGTATCAGAAAAACTGAAGATCGCTTAATTCAGACAGTAAAATCGTCAGGAAAAGCAATTGGCGGCCTTCATCAGCGTAATGAAGATGAAGTAGAGCTGGAAACCAATCGGCTTGACATTACGCAAATTACCGACCCCTATCTGCAAATATTGGTTGAAGAAGCCAACGAAGAAGATGGCGACTTTATTGCTTGTTTTACCACTAACTTTGATCGAACGACCTGTCTATTAGGCTTTTCCGATGGTACACAAATTGAGGTAGCGCTTGATATTGGAACTATCGAAAGTGGCGATGAGTCAATGCCTATTTGTGAGGTAGAATTAGAGCTGGTTGAAGGTAGTGCTGAGTATCTTTTTGCTATTGGTCGCTACCTGATTAAAGAGCTTGGGTTAACTCTATATAATGCCAGCAAAGCGCGCAGAGGCTATAGTTTATGTGAAAACTTGTCACCTGATCGCTATCGAATGCAAGTTGTTGAACTTAGCCAGGGGGTTGAAGCCGAACAGGCTTTTGAACAAATTTGCTATACAGGGCTGAAGCACTGGCAATATTATGAGTTATTTCTCAATAAGGCCAAAGCCCACTCAGCAGTACTAGAAATGTATCGGAGTTTGATTTATTTACATCACATGTACATGATATTTGGCGGCTTAATCCCTCGCCAAGCAACTCAAGATTTACGTAATAACTGGAACTGGCTTGCGGAAGCCATGCGTCCGATTGTTGATGCCGCTAAACATAAACGTTACCTCGGACGATATTTACAACAAAAAGCGGATTGGGATCTGGTAGAAGAACAGCAACAAAAAATTACTATTGCAGCAGAGCAGAGCATAGAAGAGTTTAAAGCCTTGTTAGCTACGCAACGGTATAACTTAATGATGCTCAATATGTCACAGTGGTTGTATTTTAAAGAGTGGCGAAATTTCATACCAGAAAAAGATAGAAACAACTTAAGTACACCTATTGTTGATTTTGCACGTAAACAGCTTGATCACATGTTAAAGGAGCTTAAGCGAGACTTGGGTCCTAAAGTTGATTTACAACCTCAAGATTATTATAAGCTGATTGCTAAAATCAGAAGAGCTTTAGATACCGGTTTATTTTTTGGTGGTTTATTTGACTCACAAAAAAGACAAGTTTACCGACAGCCTTGGATTGATATTATTGATGGTATTCGAGAACTACAAGTGAATGAATATATTTATGGTTTGCAACTCGAAAACCATCAAAAAGATGAAACAGAAGAGTGGCTTAATAAAAGAAATGAGCCGATACTAGAAGCAATCGAGCAAACCCGCAAAGCTGCTTTTAAATCTAACCCTTATTGGGTTTAATTAAGCCAAATAGAAACAATACCTATGAGTCAGTCTAAATATCGATTGTTTTTTGCTGTCGAACTTTCCTATGAAAGCAAAAAACAACTACTGGAAATTCAACAACGTATACCAAATGTTGTAGGCTCTCCAGTTGATGGACAAAACCTTCATATAACACTCAGCTTTATAGGTAATGTAAGCGAAAAAAACTTACAACAAATCATTGAAGGGATCAGACCAATTTCCGTTCAACCTTTTACGGTTTCACTGCATGATTTAATTTATTGGCCAAAACCGAAGGTGCTGGCTATTTCACTGAATGATCCTGAATTAAAACTGGTACAATGCAAAAAACAAATAGAAAAATATCTCACTGAAATTGATTTCTTTCAATTTGATAAACGTGAATATACTCCACATATTACACTATTTCGCCAAGTAGAAAGTGCTCCCAAAGAAAATTGCTTTTTTACTCATGAAATCCAAGTCAAACAAATTAGTTTAATGTCATCCAAACAAACTCAATCAGGTTTTCAATACGATCTGGTTGAATTTATTCCAATGCAAGCGCCCAGTGTTAAACAGCAATTACTTGGTTAATAAAATAAGTTATATGCACTGCTATACTTGGCGCATTTTAGTTATTCTCATATTTTCACCACTATTATTGAACTGTGCAACGAACATCGTCCCCTGTTCATCAACACCAACCCCAACAGGTTTGATCAACGCAGATATTCTACTCAATGATTTAAAAATTCTTTCAAGTGATGCGATGCAAGGAAGAAAAACAGGCACACATGGTGGCTTTAAAGCAAAACGATTTATCCAACAACGTTTCTCTGAAATTAAGCTCAACTTTTTTGAAGAAAGTTATCATCACCCTTTTACCTATGATTTCAATAATTTTCGTCAAGGTAATAACATTATTGGTTGGAAAAAAGGAAAACAAAAAGCTGAACAATATATTGTCATTACAGCTCATTACGATCATTTGGGTCAAAAAGGCAATATTATTTATAATGGTGCAGATGATAATGCTTCTGGCGTTGCTGCCATGCTGTCTCTGGCTGAATATTTAAAAAATAAAGAAACGCATCATTCAGTCATATTTGTTGCCACAGATGCAGAAGAACTTGGTCTGCATGGCGCTAAAGCTTTTATTAAAAATCCCCCTATTGCTCTTGAAAGAATTAAACTCAATATTAACCTTGATATGCTGGCTCAAAGCGGAAAACGTAAAAAATTATACATTGCAGGCACTAGAAATAACCCTCAGCTTAAAGCAATTGCAGATGCTACAGCTTACCGCTCAGATATCTGTCTAAAAACAGGGCACGATGGTCGGAGCAGAAATAAAGATTCATTCTTAAATGTAATCAATTGGAAAAAAGCGAGCGATCATGCCTTATTTTATAAAAGTGCTATTAATTATTTGTATTTTGGCGTCGATATACATCGGCATTATCACCAACCAAGTGACACTATAGAAACAATTAATCCAGCATTTTACACTTCTGCTGTTGAAGCAATCACTACTGCTTTTCTGTTAGTGGATGAGCTTAATTTTTAGTTCGTCGTTTAACCCTATATTGAGATTGAACAAAACCACTTGGAAAGTTATGAGAACTAACTAGCTCTAATTCGATAT
Organism: Aliikangiella litoralis; assembly: GCF_052495765.1. The sequence continues at coordinate 4,964,866 of NZ_CP199292.1, forward strand.
CATCACGTAAATCACCAAATAATGGAATTCCACGGCCAATCAATATGGGAACCTGAGTAATGGTGATTTCATCAATTAAATCAAATTTTAAAAAGGACTGAATAGTTAAGCCACCATCCACATAAACCTTACTCATCCTATAATGTTGTAACTCAACAGCGAGTAGCTCAACCGAACCACCAAAAACATCTATCTTATCAATAAAATCTGCGGGTGGTTCTTTTAAGGTTTTACTCAAAACCACAACTCTTTTACCTGCATAGGGCCACTCTGAAAATGAAGCCACTTTCTCAAATGAATTGCGCCCTAAAACAATACAGTCAACACTTCGTAGAAAAGTTTGATAACCATAATCCTCTGTATCGCCTTTAATAGCTGATTTTTCTAACCAATCTAGCTTTCCATTAGGACGAGCAATATATCCATCTAAACTACTAGCAATAAATACTGAGAAAGTAATATCCATAAGACAACTCACTTCTTTCGATCAACGTTTCGAACTTAGAGCCTTATCTTACTACAAAGTGGTGCAAAAACTAAAATGGCGTAATGCAAATAATTTCAATTCCTTCCACCAGAACACTTTTTCACATTGTTCTATCACTCAGCAATTTTCAACTAGTGAGATTCATGTTTTGTATGGTGTGATATAAAGCCTAAGTTGATCATCTTATTTAAAAAAGGATCAGATTCATGATCACCAATATCAACATAATCAGTTAGCACATAATTATCTCTATCAATAAAAGCCTGTTTTACAATAGCAGCATTGGTCATGATTTTATCTGCATGCCAAGTGATAATAGTATTTTTTTGAACAACTTTTAATTGCTGAGGAAGTTGATATGCTTCCAGCCATTGCAGGACAACATCATGTTTTGATGTGCTTGAATAATATGGTGTTACTTTTTGACAACCAGTACCTTTAGGACGACCAGAAATTAACTTTTGACGATAGGCGTTGCTAACAATATGATTTTTACTACTCCAATTACGCTCACCCTTGCCATGATTAATATCCATTGGTTGATACTCGATCCCCTTCTTATATTGATCAAAATATCGTGTGGGACGAATTTGTCCATTTGAAACTAAATTCCAAGCTTCAAAAAATTGCTTATCGGGATATTCATAGGCCACTTGATCTTTAAAACGCCAAAAGTTTAAGCTAGTTTTATTTAAAACTTTTTTCGACTCTAGAGATTGAGTAGTTATTGTATAACCTACTCCCATAACATCTTTATTAGAGGTACATTTTTTGGCATAAATAGGAAGGTGCACAAGACTTAATAATATTAAAATAGCTTTAATCATTTTTACTTTCCAAACTTCTCATTAAACAATATTGATTTTAAACAAGTGCTTCCCTGCACTCAGTTAAACAGCTTATTAATTAACTGCTTTATTCGCCTTTGCGATTAAATCGCCTGCAAAATCCATAATATGAAATATGACACTCTGTTCATTCGTACCGGAAACCAAGTGAGCGCCTGGACCACTTGCATAGATACCAACATCTTCACCAGCATGCGTTTCTGAACTTAATGGAACTAAGGTTTCTTGATGGAACCCTGAAGACTGTGTATTAACATTCGTTAAATCAACTCGTCCTGTTACCGGATCGGCATTGTAGACTTCATCAGCATCCGTCTCATTACCTAAATCTCGATAACCGCGACCATTGGTATAACCTAAAGTCGTATAGGGCATATCATCACTCGCTAATGCAGGTTCTGTATCACCAACCTGTACCACTTTACCCAAGATAGGATTGCCACGCTTTGGATAACCAGCAATCGTTAACACATGACTATGATCAGCTGTCACTATAATCAAGGTATTGTCTGGATCAGTCATTTCGTAGGCTTTTTTCACTGCCTTAGAAAACTCAATGGTATCAGTCAATGCATTGTAAGCACTGCCCGCATGATGACCGTGATCAATACGGCCCGATTCAACCATAAGGAAAAAACCTTTTTCGTTATTATCTAAAATTTGAATGGCTTTTTGAGTCATTTCTGTCAACGAAGGTTCACCAGCAATATCATTGGCTCGATCTGCTTCATATTGCATATGTGACTCATTAAATAACCCAAATACTCGTTCAGTAATCTCTGGATTAATTGCATCAAACCCTGTTTGATCAAAGACATAAACACCATTTGTGTAAGCTGCTTGCCACTCGGCGATTAAATCTCGGTTATCCGTTCTATCACCTTCAACGGCACTGACTGCATCTGGGCTATTATAAGCAGCATCTTTTGGCAAGAAATGACGACGTCCTCCTCCCATAACCACTTCGATCCCATCAACATTTAATCCTGCATATTTTGCTTCTAAGTTAGTTTCAAAGTTGACTAATTGATCAGCTATATCTTTACAATTAGGATCTAACGCTGCTGGACTGATATCCGAAATATCTTCCCAATTTCTATCAGGTGACTTGGCATAGGTTGCAGCAGGTGTAGCGTGGGTAATTCTAGCGGTTGAAACCACTCCTGTTGATAATCCAGCAATTTCTGCCAACTCTAATGCTGTTACCAATCCATTTCCAGTCGTAGAGCTGCAATCTCCACGAGCAACATTTTCATTGATACCAATAACTCCAACATCAGTTTTAACACCAGACATCATTGCGGTCATTGTTCCCGCTGAATCTGGAGTTTGAGCATCAACATTATAAGTTTTAGCTAACCCAGCAAATGGGAACTGATCAAATGACAGGTTATTCTCTTCCCCCGACATGCCTTTATTTTGTCCGTCAAGAATTCGAGCAGCTGTAACCGTCGAAAGGCCCATACCATCACCAACAAATAGGATAATATTTTTGGCCTGACCACGCTCTTTAACAATTTTTTTCACTTGCTCTTCAACGCTTCCTAAACCACTTTCGGCATTGAGATACCAAGTATTATTTGTATTATTTAAAATATCATTATTCGATATTTCTGTAACCGTTGGCGCGCACACATATTCAGTACTAGAAACTTCCGTAGCTTCAAGTACATCATTACTATTCGCATCAAGCCCAGACTCAATCTGTACACCACCGTTACGGCATTCTTCATCACCAATCGCTAACTCGGTTTGTATAATTAAACTATTGGCGCCATTAGTTCCATTGGCTCCATTATCACCATCATCAGCACAACCGGCTATAGCACTAGTGACCGCAACAGCTATTAAAGAAGTAACAAACTTATTCATTTTAATCATCCTCTTATTATTCTTTAATCAGTCCAAGAGCCCGATTAATCACGTGAAATACCATACTTTGTTCAACAACGCCTTGAACTAACTGTGCACCAGGTCCTTTAGCATGCAAAGAAATATCTTCTCCTGCATGAGTTTCTGAACTGGTAGGTATTGCTGCTTCTTGGTGAAACCCAGAAGTGGTTGTATCAACACTGCTTAGATCGATACGTCCAGCAACCGGATCGGCGTCATAAACAGCATCTGCATCGGTTTCTGTCTCTAAGTTTCGATAACCGCGCCCATTGGTATAACCCAGAGTTGTGTAAGGTAGGTTATCGCTAGCTAAAGCAGGCTCTGTAGCACCAACTTGTACCACTTTGCCCAAAATAGGATTACCACGCTTGGGGTAACCAGCCATAGTGAATACATGGCTATGATCGGCTGTTACTAATATTAAGGTTTCATCTGGATTAGTATTATCGATCGCGGTTTGTACAGCTTTTGAGAATTCAATAGTATCTGTTAACGCATTGTAGGCACTACCTGCGTGATGACCATGATCGATACGTCCACTCTCAACCACCATAAAAAAACCTTTTTGGTTGTTATCTAAAACTTTAATGGCTTTTTCAGTCATTTGCGATAACGATGGCTCACCAGCAATATCATTAGCCCGATCTGCTTCATACTGCATATGCGACTCATTAAATAGAGCAAACACTCTTTTTGTTGACTCAGTATTAATCGCATCAAACCCTGTCTGGTCAAAAACATAAACACCATTTTGATATTGCTCTTTCCATTCAGCGGTTAAATCTCGGTTATCCGTTCTATCACCTTCAACACTACTCACAGCATCGGTGCTATTAAAAGCAGCATCTTTAGGCAAAAAGTGACGACGACCCCCTCCCATTACAACCTCTATTCCATCAACATCAACGCCAAGGAAACGCTCTTCGAGATTTGCTTCAAAATTAATCAGTTGATCAGCTATATCTTTACAACCAGAATCAACAGCCGCTTGTGGCATATCAGAAATATCTTCCCAATTTCGTTCGGCTGACTTGGCATAAGTCGCTGCTGGGGTAGCATGGGTTATTCGAGCTGTAGAAATAATGCCTGTTGAAAGGCCGCGAATTTCTGCTAACTCTAATGCGGTTGTAACCTGATTGCCACTAACAGATGCACAATTACGTCTTGTGACATTTTCATTAATACCAATAACACCCACATCAGTTTTTAAACCCGACATCATAGCCGTCATTGTTCCAGCCGAATCGGGTGTTTGAGCATCAACGTTATAAGTTTTAACGAGTGCTGTGTAGGGAAAAGTTTCGAAGCTTAGGAAGTTTTCTTCACCTAAATTTCCAGCCATTTGACCTTCTAAAATGCGAGCGGCTGTCAATGTAGAAACGCCCATGCCATCGCCAACAAACAGAATAACATTTTTAGCTCGGCTAGTTGCTACTGTCGAAAGTTTATTGCTCATTAAAGCTTGCGCATCAGTAAACCACTGGCTTTGTGATTGATGCTCTGGTAACACCGCAGCATTAGCACTAGTCGCTACTGCCAATGTCATAAAACTCGACATAAGTGTCGACATAAGTTTCATGAGTTCTCTCCCCCATAATTAACGTAATTATTTTATAAGTAATCAGTTATTCTCAGGTCATTATTTCAATTTGAGAATATGAGAGAGCGTAGCAACAGTATGTTGCGTTAATGTGGCAGTTAAATGACAAAATAATTACTCGCTAATCTCCGGGCTGCTCATTGAGTTAGCAGGCATTGGCTCCCAAAAAATCCCATCGGGTAACGGATAACTGGAAAACTCAATATGAAGCACCCTACGACGACAATTATTAATTGCTTTACAAGAAGAATGGACAATTAAGGGGCTCATTACCAACAGACCTCCTCTTGTTAATTCAATATCAATTGGAGTACATTGCTCTACCCATTGATAAATTTTGCTTTTAGATAATATTCCTAGTTGATGAGTCTTGGGAATTAGTCGAAGGCATCCATTTTTGTCATTAGTATCATCTAAATGGATCCTTAATGTGAGCATATTCTCAAGAACAGTCAAAGGCGGTTGAACATGATAAATGCCTTCTTTAATACTCCAGGGGCCCCATGTTTCGTCAGCAATCTGTTGAGATAAAGTAACCGTTTTATCCTGATGCCAACCAACTGACCAATTATTAGCCTGAGTTTTATCGAATAAAATAACTCTTACTAAAGACGGTTTAGCTTTAAGATAGCTCGCAGCACAATATAATAATTCAGTGCTATTAATGAATGACGCTATTGATGAAAATTTTTTTTCCGCTTGCCTTATTCCTCCTTTACTTTTAGTTAAGCCAATATCGGCTAATTCTTTGTCTAAAGAATTTAACCACTCTTTAGATAAAAAGTTCTCTTTAATATCATAACCATTATTCTGGTAAAACATAATGATAAAAATATTCCTATCGATAGCCTAAATAAAAAAACCTGTGATTACCGATTAGCCTCTGATTGCACGGATAGGAAAGTTTAAACTTTTAAACAACACTTTTAATTGATTCGCATAATCTTGATTAAATGGTTCGTTATCCGCAACTTCAAACAAATTGTAGGTTAATGCAGGAATTTTAGCCCCATTTTCTAGAACAACTATCAATGCTTCTGGACGATAGCACGCTAGCCCAGGTTGAGTATAAAGCTTGTCAATTTCATCATAAGTTAATGAATAAACTATACCAAATGCTTTTTCATTTTCAGCAGGAGTTAGTGCTGCACGCCGCCCAATAGATAACACATAATCTTCTACATAAGCCTTACGCGGATTCATTGCCATAATCTGTTCTTTTTCTAATAAAGCTTTATCCATAAAAAGCCCATAGAAAAACACATCGATTCTTTTTACATTATTATTGCTCATTGATTCACTCCTTCATCATTCTACATTATCTATAATGCCTGTCTGTTTATCGGCTCCAAGCTTACTTTTGATAAAAAACGGTAATATGTATAAAAAAAGCTAGACATATTATTTAGTAACATTTAGTTTAGAAAACCATAAAATTAAGACGTAGGCACCTATTGGTATCTCACTTCAACTCAATGTACCCTATTACCAATCTAAACACAGTATTATAATAATTAAAACTATTGGATAAAAATATGAATTACCACACTATTATCTCTCGAATAGTATCGACCTTTTTATTGATATCACTCTATTCTCCAACCACTACTTTTGCTCAAGATAGCATTTCAAATAACAAAAAAAACTTGCAACTGACTGATATTATGAAGTTTCGTGAAATCAAAAAGGTTCAGTTGAGTGATGATGGAAAATGGCTGGCTTTTGAAGCTCGCCCAGATAGAGGAGATTCAATAGGCTACTTAAAGTCTACCGATGGTTCTAAAACTTACAAAATACCACAAGGTTCTTCACCACAATTTAGCCCAAATAATCTGTACGCTGCATTTACTATTTCGCCATCATTGTTAAAACGTGAAAACGCTAGCAGAAAAGAAAAAAAAGCGCTGAAAAAAGGCTTGCAAATCATCTCACTCAAAACAGGAACGCGATATGATTACAAAAATGTAAAAAGCTACCGCTTTTCGCCAAGCAGTCACTTTATTGCACTCCAGTTTGAGAAATCAGAAGAAGATAAAAATAGTAAACCGTTAAATAGTAATAGAGAAAAAGATAAACCGAATAAGAACAGTAGTAAGAAGAAACTTTATAACAGCAAGCAGCTCGGTTTAGCGGTTTCATTAATAAACCTCAAAAACAATAAAGTCACTAAATTATCAGACATCAACCAATATGAGTTCTCAAATACTGATGATTGGCTAGTATATTCAACCTCGAGTCAAAATGGAGAAAAGAATGGGCTTTTTGCTTTAGAACTCAATACTCAAAAAACAACAGTAATTATAAAGAACGAGGCACTAAGCCTTTCTCAAATGAAATGGAACAAAAAAAACTCTACTCTGGCATTTATCATAGGTAACTATCATGAAAAAGCCAATCGACGTTCACATAACATATATACTTGGTCTCCCAAAAGAAAACTGAAAGAATTAAAATTAAATAAAAACTATACAATCAACCAATATAGCCAAATAACCTGGAGTGATAATAGTCAACACTTATATTTTGGAGCCTCTCTTATAAAGCCTTTTGTTGAAAAAAACGAGAATCAATTTAACACCGAGAAAGAGCTTTATGATATTGAAAAAATCCTTTCTAAAAAGAGTCTCCAACTATGGCATGGCAAAGATTTAGAAATTAAAAGCAGAGCAAAAGTATCTTATACGAATAAGAAAAAAGAACAAATTCTGATTCATTACAATACAAAAAGTAAAAAACTGGTAACTTTAGGCACAAAAAATTTACATGACTTTAAAATTTCTAATAATCAACATGCCTTAATAGCAATTGATGACATCCCTTATAAACTTGAGCAAACGTGGCAAGAGCGCTATTTTGATGCTTACCATATTAATATTAATAATGGAAAAAAAACACTTATAGAAAAAGCATTAAAAAACAAACAAACAATAAAAGTTAGTCCCAATGGTCGTTATGTTACTTATTTCAAAAATAAACACCTATGGGTTTTCGACAACCAAAAGAACACTCGAAAAAACTTAACAAAAAACTTAGCAACTCATTTTTTTGATGAAGATAACGACTACCCCAGTACAGCCAGTGCTTATGGCGTTTTTTCTTGGCTAGATGGTTCTAACCAATTTATAGCATATGATAAGTTTGACATTTGGTTATTTAGCATAAAAAATAAAAAGCCGATAAATTTAACTCAGGGCTTCGGACGAGAACTCAACCGACAATTAAGGGTTGTTAAAACAGATAATACCGAAGAGCACCTTAACTCGAACCAACTTTTATTAGTCACTAGCTATAACACAGAGAATAAACAATTTGGTTTATTTAACCTTAATCTAAAAACGAAAAAACTCCATCGACGTATAGAAGGAAACAAAAGATATCGCTTTATATCGAAAGCAAAAAAATCAGATACCATTATTTATACTAGAGAAGACTTCAAAGAATTTCCAGATTTATGGGTTTCAAATTTGGCCTTAACCAAGACTAAAAAAATAACCGATATTAATCCTCAAATTAATCATTTTCATTGGGGAAAATCAGAATTAATTGAATGGAAAAACGGTGATGGTAAACGTAATCAAGGCGTGTTGATTAAACCGGCTAATTATGATCCAAACAAGCAATATCCTGTACTGGTTTATTACTATCGAATTTTTAGTAATCGGTTATTTTATTTTAATCAAATGCGAATAAACCACCGTCCAAATTTAGCTTATTATACATCTAATGGTTATGCGGTATTTTTACCTGACATACATTTTACAATAGGTACGCCAGGCCAATCGGCAGTTAAATCACTTGTGCCCGGAGTACAAAAGCTGATTGATATGGGAATAGCAGATCCTGACGCGATTGGTTTACATGGCCATAGTTGGAGTGGATACCAAACCGCTTTTGCAATTACTCAAACTGATATTTTTAAAGCCGCAGTTGCTGGTGCACCAGTTTCTAATATGACAAGTGCATACTCTGGTATTCGTTTGGGTAGTGGAAGAGCAAGACAGTTTCAATATGAAACAGGGCAAAGTCGCATAGGCGCTTCACTTTGGGAAAGCAGAGAGCTTTATATCGAAAACTCTCCCGTATTTTTTGCAGACAGAATCAATACCCCACTGCTGATCCAGTTTGGAGATAAAGACGACGCTGTACCTTGGCAACAAGGGATAGAACTTTATCTAGCTATGCGTCGATTAAATAAACCCGTTGTTATGCTGCAATATGAAAATGAACCACACCATCTTAAACAGTATTCAAATAAACTCGATTACTCAATAAAGATGAAATCTTTTTTCGATCACCACTTAAAAGGGGAGCAAGCACCAGACTGGATAAATACTGGTATTCCTTATACCCCTCATAGTACTCAAGAAAATTAAGAAAGCTATCAATCAAAGCCAGCAATTAAACTGGCTTTGGGTTGATGACTCAAAGTCATTAATGGTTCGTTAACCAAAATCCTCTCTGGTATAAATTTTAGATGCTCGACCAACATTTTCTAACTGCCAGTGTTCGACTCCCCAGGCTAATATTTCACTTGGCTTCAAAAACAACAGTTCAGCATCAACCTCTTGACCTAAGTGTTGGAGCGCTTTCACCAAATAGGCACTCGCTTGTTGGAGAGTTAGGGCTGAAGATAATTTACTCTTACTTAACTTTTGCTGATTTTCATCAACGACTAAAGGCAAATGATAATAGGCGGGGGGTTGATGATTGAAACAATGGTACAAAAAATTCTGTCTTGGCGTTGAGTCTAAAATATCAGCTCCACGCACTACATGGTTAACCCCTTGCTCAATATCATCAACAACAACAGCAAGTTGATAAGCCATTAAATGATCACGGCGCTTGATAACAAAATCTTGAGTATCAACAGGAAGCAGATATGAACAAGGCCCCTGAATTTGATCGCTAAAACACTCAAATCCACTTTCAAAAATAATTCTTAATGCGCAGTTATTGGTATCTTTTAGCTGTCGGGTACGACAAAAACCATCGTAGGAACCTTGATTTCTTTGCTGAATTTGTTTCCGGCTACAGTCGCAGTAGTAAAGCCTTTTTTGTTCAAATAAAAGCTCAATAGCTTGCTGATAATACGCCGAGCGCTGACTTTGATAGGTGACTGGGCTATCCCACTCAAACCCAAAGTGTTTAAGCGTTTGAATAATAGCTTCTGCGGCACCAGGTACTTCTCTAGGAGGGTCAATATCTTCTATGCGAAGCAACCAAGATCCATTTTGTTGTCGAGCTATCAGGTAACTACCTAAAGCTGCAACTAAAGAACCAAAATGCAACTGACCAGATGGGCTAGGAGCAAAACGTCCAATCCACTTTTTCATAACAATTATCTCATAAAACAACAAGTGCTCATTTTAACTTGTTGTTTTATGTTGATATTGCTCTTATCGGTTAATGTGTTTCTCTTTAATTTCATCTAACGTTTTACATTCAATGCAAAGCGTTGCAGTTGGCCTAGCTTCAAGTCGGCGGATACCAATTTCCACACCACATGAACCACAATAACCATAATCCTCTTCATCAATTGCATTAATCGACTTAGTGATCTTTTTCAGTAGTTTACGCTCTCTATCACGAGTACGTAGCTCGATGCTAAATTCTTCTTCTTGACTGGCACGGTCAACAGGGTCAGGGAAGTTAGCAGCTTCATCCTTCATATGACTTACAGTCCTATCAACTTCTTCCATTAGCTGCTTTTTCCAGGCCTCCAGAATCGCTTTGAAATGAGCGACCTGATCTTCATTCATGTACTCTTCGCCACTTGACTCTTTATAAGGATCAATTCCAAGAGCACCAAGAGTTGTAGCTGTTGCTATCTTTGCCGCGTTTTTATTTGGCATTCATTTCTCCGAAGATTAACTGCTTGAAAATTATACAATTTTCCAAAACTCATATCACAAATAGAGACTATCTAACTACTAATTATAGATAGACTTTTTATTTAGGCGCGGATATATATCACATACATTTGCCAAGAACAATGTTATTTTTTCTTTTTTTCACAAACTTTTATCTGCTTCAATTTTAAATTTGGCAACTTTTCAGCCAGTTTTTGCTGAATTTCAGCGACTTTTTCTGCCTGGTATGACTTCATTGGCAATTTGCCCCAAATAGGCGCAGGCCAACAAGGATCTTTTTTATATCTCACAACATGATGCAAATGCAATTGTGGTACTAAATTCCCAATAGCTGCAACATTCAGTTTATCACCACCAAAAATATCCATTAATACTTTTGATAATAAGCTCGATTCCGTCCAAAACAGTGCTTGTTCGCATTCGCTCAATTGGTATATTTCAGTAATATTAGCCCTTCTAGGCACTAATACACACCAAGGAAATTGAATATCATTAATCAACAATAGGCTAGATAATTCAAATTCGCCTAAAATAAAGCTATCTTCAACAAGTTGTTGATGTAACTGAAAAACATTGCTATTAGTCACAAACTTTTAGTCCTTTAGGCAATTCTTCAGCATAAAAAGGAAGTAAACCTTTACTTTTACATGAAGTAAATTGTGAGAAAAAACCGCCAGGTTTATAACCCCAAACTAAACCGTCAGGTAAATTCATATTAATTGAAGGTTCATTTAATTGTATAAATAAATCCCTCCAAACCCTTAGTGCTCCTGTAGCACCAGTTAACTGAGTCGGTTGATTATCATCACGCCCAACCCAAACAACTGCTAGCTTATCTCCACCAAAACCAGCATACCAACTATCCCTTAAATCATTAGTTGTTCCGGTTTTACCTGCATACTGTGCGTTTGAAAACGTAGAACCTATTAATTTAGCCGTTCCTCGATTAACCACTTCAGTTAATAAATACTTCACTAAAAAAACACTCTCGGCATCAAATCGAGTTTCTATCTTTCTTGGATACCTTTGCAGTAATTGACCTTGGTGATCCTGTACAGCTATCAATCCTGCACTTCGAATGCTTCGCCCTTCGTTAGCTAACACTTGATATAAGCGAAGAATTTCAAGTGGGGACATTTCTTTTGCTCCCAATGCAATCGAAGGATAAGCAGGAAGCGCTCTATCAAAACCTGCCTGCATAATAGTATCTGCGACTTTTTCAACACCAACAGACATTGCCAATCTAGCCGTAGCCAAATTATAAGAATTAATTAAGCCCTCTTTTAACTCTATTTCACCATGAGTTTCTTCTTTATAATTTTTGGGCTCCCAAAGACTTCCATCACTTCCTTTTAAAGAAAAAGGTTCATCCATTACTGGTGTGAGCATATTAAATTTTTCATGTTCTTGAAACGCCGCTAAATAAACAAAAGGCTTTATCACTGAGCCGGTTTGTCTATAAGCATCAATCGCCCGATTAAAGCCGCTAAAATCGGGCTGGCGATCACCAACCATTGCTAATATATCACCACTTTGAATATCACTAACAATCACTGCGCCTTGAAGTTTAGCGTCTTTATTGCCTAGTTGTGAGTCAATGGTTTTAAGCCGCTTAGATAACGATGCTTCTGCGCGGCGCTGGACAAGCGGATCCAAACTGGTAAATAGCCGCAACCCTTGGCTATGCAGCTCAGAAAGAGAATATTCATGACGCAACTCTCGCTTAATAAACCCCATAAATGCAGGCATCATTCCCTTACGAGCTTTTGGTTTAGCCACAACCATTAGTTTTCTTGAAATAGCATCTTGGTAATCATCATCGGTGATTAGTCCCTGCTCACGCATTTGTAAAAGAACAAGATTGCGTCTTTGCATTGCATTTTCTTGACTACGCCGAGGATTATAATATGAAGGACCTTTCACCATTCCCACGAGTAAAGCAACCTGGCCTAAATGTAGTTTCTCTAAAGGCTTATCAAAATAAAATTCACTAGCTCGTGCAAAACCATAAATACCGGTATTTTCATTTTGCCCCAAATAAACTTCATTCACATAAGCTTCTAATATTACATCTTTAGAATAATGAAACTCAGTTAATACAGCCATAATCGCTTCACGAAGTTTGCGCCATAAAGTTCGTTCATTTGACAGAAAGTGATTTTTCATCAGCTGCTGAGTTAATGTACTACCACCTTGCCTCACTTCACCTTGACTAATGTTACTCCACAAAGCCCTTGCAATACCTTTAAATGAAAGTCCCCAATGTTCGTAAAAATCACGATCTTCCATAACCAATAATGCGGTTATAAAATTCTCGGGTAATTGTTTTAAAGTAACAAGTTGCCTGTCTTCTGTATTACCTGCCTGGATGCTACCTAACGACAATGGATCAAGCCGTAAAAAACTCACACTTTTTTGAGTTGCAAAATCCTTTAATTCAGTCACCACTCCGTTGTTAATCGTAATTTCTAATGTTTGTTCTGGCTGAACACCATCCCAAAATTTAAAACGCCGCGTATTAATTACCAGCGAATTACCATATTGCTCATATTCGCCTTGGCTAATAGCTTTAATTTTTTTACGATAACCTAATAGTGCAAGTTCTTGCTTTAAATCACTTAATTTAAGTTTTTGGCCTAAAGCAAATGATAAAGGACGAGCAAATACTTTAGCAGGAATGCTCCACGCCTGCTGCTTAAATTCATCTCGCACCATTGAATCAAGATAAACACCTAAAAAGAAAATGAACAACGCGGCAATCAAAAATAAACGAAATAAAATACGCTTACTCCGTTGCCAGATAGATAGTTTACTCATATTGAAATTAATATATCTTCTTTTATTTTAGTGGGACTTTAACCAACTGAGAATGAAACTCAACAACTATATGTTGCTTTGAAATATCTCGTAAGATTAAATCTGGCGCAATCACTTGATTCAGTTTATAAAAAGAGCCATCTAGAATGACAAAACTATCTGCTGGAGTTGCTGCAACAACATAAGAATCTATCACTAAATTAGGAAACTGACTTTTTAGCTCATCAGAAAGTTCTGCTTGTGTAATAACAGGCATATTCTTTTTAGTTTGAGCATCTACCTTTGAGACGTTTTCTACAGCAGTCATTGGGTTGGTAGAGGCAGGCTTTTGACTAACAGAGGAGGGAGCAGGTTTTGTCCGTTTTGTTGGCTTATAAATAGACTTATTAATACTATTATCATCAGTTGTATCGCTAACAATCACATCCGAACCATTGACTTGCGCATCATTTTCAATATTAGTATTAGTCGTATTAATTTTTTGAGTTGATTTTATCTCATCATCCGTATTAGCCTGAGCTTTATCTACAATACTCGCTTTTACGACAGGAGGTTCGTCAACTTGTAAAAAATAAAAGAATACCCAACTGGTAATCAATGCTACGGAAAGCGCCGCACTTAGCAATTGCCAAACTTTTAAGCGCCGCCGTAACCAATCATCTCCCATTAATTCATCATCAAAATGAGCGGCATGAATGTCAGGCACTTTTTCCTGCTCAGTTGCAGTATCGCCTGAATTAGACTTTTGAGTTAATGATTCTAGCAATATTGACAAAATAAATAACCTATTGATTTGGTGTAAGTAATGGTATTCCTATCAATAATTCTGCATTGATTTTAAGAATAGTTTGCATACCTGCAATGCCATCGGGGTTGATTCCACGTTGCTTCTGGAATTCTACCAACTGCAACCTCAATTCAGAAGTAAACTTTTCAAGCGGCTCATTGGTACTTTGGTTAATTCGATTCAACATCAAGGATAACCATTTAACGACTTCTCCACTATCGCCTAATTTAATATCACCAAAATAACCTTCGGGAGCTTGCCATAGAAACAAGTATTCTCCAGTCCAAATGCTCGATAATTCATCTAACTTGACGCGGCTTTCTTTGTTACCCAAAACGATAGTTGCTTCTAAACCATGTAATGACTTGATAACGCCCCAAAAGTTACCTTGTAAACCAGCCGAAAACTTTAACAATGCAGGTCGATTATAATCTCTTAACCGCTGCCAATTACCTTTACCTCGGCTACACTTTAAACCATAACCAGCCGCATAATCACAACCGTCACCATCCTTTACTGGCGAATATTCAAGTTGCCAAAATGACAGTAAATTTTGAAATGATAAACGTCCATTATTATCCCAAAGCTGATCGCCAATGAGGCGCTCCAGTAAGTTTTCATCGACATCAGCTGTACTTAACTTTTCAGGTTTTTGGATAACACCTTTACCTGCTACGGTCTCGGTGCTAGTTTTAGCTGGCACAGGTGCATCATTACCAGCTCTTCCCAACCAAAATGAAAAACCTGCAATTATTATTGCAGCGACTACAGCCGCAACTGGTTTTAACCAGCTAGGGTGACTATCATCGGCCTGCTGTTCAGCAACCTTTTGTTCACCCATGATTTCTTTAACCGCTTGAATCATTATAGGCTTATCAACACGTGCTTTATTTCTAGAAGCAGCAGCAAATAATGCTCGATCACAAATGGTATTAATCAAGCGTGGGATCCCTTGGGTTTTAGCATGTAAATACTCAACAGAATTAAGGGAAAATAACGATTGATTACACCCGGCAATCCTCATTCGATGAATAATATAAGCAATAGTTTCCTTTAATTTTAGAGGCTGCAAGTGATAGCGAGCAGTTACTCTTTGAGCCAACTGCCTTAACTCGCGCTTAACAAGCTTTTCTTGTAATTCGGGTTGACCAACCAAAATAATTTGTAATAGCTTTTTCTGATTAGTTTCTAAATTAGTCAGTAAACGAATTTGCTCTAAAACATCTGTTTCCAGATTTTGAGCTTCATCGATCATCACAACAACGTTAAGGCCTTTTTTGTAACAATCTAGCAAGTACTCACTTAACTTATCGGTCAACAATTTAAGGCTTTTACAGTTCTCTGGGTATTCTATTTTTAACTCATCACAAATGGTTGCCAGCAGCTCTAAACTATTTAACTTAGGGTTTAATACAAATGCGAGCCTGGTCGCTTCTGGTAACTGCTGTAACAAACAGCGACATACCGTTGTTTTGCCTGTACCAACTTCTCCCGTTAATAAAACAAAGCCGCCACCATCTTGCACTCCAAAAGTCAGATGCGTTAAAGCCTCTCTGTACCGATTACTCATAAATAAAAACCGAGGGTCGGGTGAGATTGAAAATGGTCGTTCTTTTAACGAAAAGCGTTCTAAATACATATTATCTAAGTGTGGTTAGGGTCAAAACAAACTCAGTGAATATTTCATGATTTCAATCGTTAAACAAGTGAAAATTACAACACTGCATTTGGTCAAGTCCCTAAAATCAGGTTATATTGACCTTAAATAATAACGATATCCCGAAAAAGGAGTTATGATGAGCGACAACCACAATCTAAGTCAAGAAGAAACCCCACTAACTCAAGATGAAAAGAATATGGCCATGTTCTGTCATTTGGGCGCCTTCTCTGGGATTATTATCCCATTTGGCAGCATCATTGTCCCATTAATCATCTGGTTAACCAAAAAAGAAGATTCTGAATTTGTGAACTATCACGGAAAAGAGTCCTTAAACTTTCAGATAACAATGGCAATAGCCTTTATAATCAGTTTTATTTTAGTATTTGTTATAATTGGCATATTCTTACTAATAGGGCTTGGTATTTTTGAATTAGTCGTTATTATAATTGCGTCTATTAAAGCGAGTGAGGGCAAATCCTATAGTTACCCTTTTAGTATTCAATTTATTAAATAATTCAATGCTTCAGCCCCAAAACGCAAACAATCAGGATTAAGGTATATAGATAAAAGCCTATGCAAATATTTTTAGTCGGTGGTGCCGTTCGAGATCAACTCCTTGAACGTACTGTTACAGAAAAAGATTGGGTTGTTGTTGGGGCGACCCCAAAAGACTTATTAAAACAAGGCTTTAAACAAGTAGGCAAAGATTTTCCTGTTTTTCTGCATCCAGAAAGCGGTGATGAATATGCCCTAGCAAGAACCGAACGAAAATCAGGCAAAGGGTATTATGGTTTTATAATACATGCCGACGAAAATGTTACTTTAGAGCAAGATTTGCTCAGACGAGATTTGACAATTAATGCCATTGCCATGGATGAAAATGGTACTTTGACTGATCCCTATAATGGTCAAGCAGACATAAAGGCCAAAAAGCTCAGACATATTTCTCCCGCTTTTCGAGAAGATCCTCTCAGAGTGTTAAGAGTCGCCAGGTTTGCTGCCCGCTATAGCCACTTAGGCTTCACTATTGCAGATGAAACACTTGAGTTTATGCGTGAAATAGCAAACTCAGGAGAATTAGCGGAACTGTCAGCAGAGAGAGTCTGGAAAGAAACCTATCGCGCGCTAGGAGAAAAGTCACCACAAGTTTATTTTGAAGTACTCAGAAGCTGTAACTCTCTAGAACAATGGTTTCCTGAACTGGCTGCATTATGGGGTGTTCCCAACCCGCCTAAATGGCATCCAGAGGTCGATACAGGGGTTCATACGATGATGGTGCTGGAACAAGCCGCGCAATTATCCGACGACCCCGTTACTCGATTTGCTGCACTTTGTCATGATTTAGGTAAAGGTATTACACCCGCCGAAGATTTGCCGGGACATCCCGGTCATGAAAAAAGTGGTGTTCCCTTAGTCAGAAGCTTATGTCGTCGGCTAAAGACCCCAACTGAATACGAACAACTAGCCAAAATAGCATGTGAATTCCACTTACACCTGCATCGGTTTGAAGAGTTAAAAGCCAAAACAGTAGTTAAATTACTCGAAAAGTCTGATGCTTTTCGCAAACCAGCTCGATTTGCACAGTTTTTACAAGTCTGCGAAGCTGATTATCGTGGCAGAGCAGGATTTGAAAAAAGGGATTACCCACAAGCTGCTTTAATGAAACAAGCGCTTGATGCTTGTAACAGCATCAAACCTCAAACTTTAATCGCAAGGGGCTTTACAGGGAAAAAGTTAGGCGATGCCATTCATAGTGAGAGAGTCAAGAAAGTTAAACTAATTTGCCAGGCATAGATAGCTAACCTGTATCAAGATAAAAAACCACCAAGGTTTCTGATTATGATTTAGCGATATGTGAACTCTGTCAAAAAACTAACTCCACTTCTATTTTTTTATAGCGATATAAAAATAACAGTGATAGATTTCCTTCCCATCATTTTGACTCGCTAATTAACATAAAAATTGATACCCCATTTTTCAAAAAAGGATTTTTGTTGTTATGTCCATTCCTCGGATTATTCAAGACTGTTTCCAAAAAAGTTACCTGCTAATACGCTTCTGTGACATGAGGTTTGTTCCAGCCTTATTGAAACCGCTGGATTTTTGGCATAGTGATGAGGCTTTATTTCTGGTACAACGCTTAGAGCAGACATCAAACGATTGGCAAAACCTTGCTCTCGCAACCAGCGGTTATCAGAGTTGGAAAAATGCCAACCCCTGGTCTTCAATCGAAAAATATATTGCTGTGTGTTTAGCCAAGCGAGAGCTGTTAGTGTTTAAAATTAATCCGGTGAGTGTAAAGATTGAAAGACTACAATTTAACAACCCGTATGGATTATCCTACCGTTTTTTACCCGCTTATTACCGCTTAACGCATTCTGCCTTGCCACTAAAAAGAATAACCGACCTAACAAAAGCGCATTCGCTCGTTCAAAGCCTCAATCTTTCTGATAAACAATTCAATGAGTTAATTGAAACCTTATCAATTTCACCACCTGAGTCAACCAATACAGCTAAACCTATTGACTTACTATGCAGAGCGATTATTTCAGGTGCAGTAATTATTCATGAACGAGAAGCTTTCACGACTTCAAAGCCATTGGTTGAAGAACCTTTAGGACCCAATGACAGGCCCTCAACCATGGGCGTAGAGCCTTATGACCCGGCAAAAGCCTATCAGGAAAAACAGGCAAAAGCGAATCAACCCATACCGCTCAGTGCACGTAAAGGCTTGCCGCCTGCTTCGTTGGATGATGTGGTTCCAAACAAGCTTGGGGATTTATCTTCTGCATCAAACTACACTAATCTGGTATCAAAATTTAAAGGTTCTTCTTCAAAAGAAATTCAAGGTTTTTATTCACAAATGGATAATCTAGGTATCGACTATAAAAAACTTGTTAATGGTGCAATTAATAAGTATGGAATGACACCTGATGAAGCGCATGCTGTGTTTGGTTATACAACAAAATTATTCTATCGAGATCTTAATCATACGTTGGCTAATGGTGGAACCCCTGAGGCACTTGAACTTGCATCATTAATAAAATCAGGGTTAAACAAAATGCCCAGTATAGGAGTTAAACAATATCGAGGTATAAGGTTGGAAGGTGATGCCGCGATAAAAGCTTTTGATTCGCAATTCAAGCTTGGTAATATGGTAGAGTCCAACTTCTGGTCAACAGCTCCAAATGCAAACGATGCCTATGCGGGAACACGTAACTTATTAATAGAAACGAACAGTGCTAGAGATATATCTGAGTTGGCGTTTGGAGTTAACTTCCACCAAAAAGTAGGCAAGCCAGTTTATTCATCCGAGACGATTATTCCCCCAGGAGTTAAGTTTAAAGTAATGGGGGTAGATCAAAATGGCAGAATTATCTTGAGGGAAATGTAATGAATACTATGCAGTATGATGAACTACCATCAATGTTAAAAGCTAGAGTGAATACCGATAACTTTCTTTCAGCATATTCTATTAATGATTCAGATAGAGTAATCGTATGGATTGTTAATAACCAGTTAGGGAAACAAGAAGAGCTTGAGTTTTCAAAATCTGAGAACAAACTTTTATCAGTAGAGGAAAGAGAGGCTGTTATGCCTATTGGTAAAACAGTCATTATTTCCAAGTTGGGAGTTGAAGTGACAACTGAGTATAAATTAGAAGAAGGGACAAATGTTTTATACGAAGTGTATAAGATTCATTCCATTGAATCCAAGACGATTATTGGAAATGCATCGCAAATTTACTTTACTCCCTACAAGAGTTCATTGGAAGAAATCGTCAAAAGCACTCTAGATGATTATCAATTCCCTTTGTTATATAAGGAATGGGACGAGAATGAAAAAATTAACTATTGGGTAGATGTATTATACCGCCTAAGAAGACAAACTGGTGAATCAGGTGGTCACGAAGATGATGTTTTCGATAAGTCTTTATTAGAGCAGATGAAACTGGTTGATCCCAAGATATTCAATCTTCTACAAAATTGTTTAAACCGATTAGCTAAGATTGAACAAATTGATGAAAATGCTTTAACTAGGTCTTTTGAGGCAAAAACTGGATACTCGCTAGCATCATGTTAAAAGAAATTGCAATTGCTGATGCGTATGGAGCTGGCTTTGAATTTTCTTCAAAAGAGAAAGTATCAAAACACAATGATTTGACGAATTATGTTGAACATGATTTATATGGTATGCGAGGAAAATATACAGACGATACTCAAATGTCTATTGCTGTTTCTGAGTTAATTCTATCTAAATCCGAATGGTCGGAAAGAAATATAGCGTCAAAATTTGTTGAATGTTTTAAAAGAGACCCTCGTAAAGGTTATTCGAAAGGTTTTTATTCTCTTTTGAAAGAAGTTGAAAGTGGAACTGAGTTACTAAATAAGCTTAGAAGTAATAGTGACAGAAATGGAGCTGCTATGAGAGCTGTGCCATTAGGAGTTATAAAAGATAAGAATGAATTGTTAACTAAAGCTAAGGCTCAGGCTGCTATCACTCATGATACTGATATTGCTATCAAATCTAGTTGCGCAGTGGCATTGGCGGCTCATTTTGGCTTACATTATCGAGGTACGCTTGAACAACTAGAACTGTTCTTGGAAAGTGAGTCTTTTTCTGGTTGGAATTATGGTTGGTGTGGAGAAGTTTCTGTGAAGGCATTTGAGACCGTAAGTGCTGCCTTTAGTTGTTTGTTGAGTTGTCGAAGCTTAAAAGATTTGTTGAAAAAATGTGTTGCTTTAGGAGGTGATACGGATAGTGTCGCTTCTATTGCTGTGGGAGTAGCTACGTGTTTTGATGAATATGATAAAAAAATACCTCACAACTTGATAGAGTCTTTTGATGAAACATTGTTCGGGATTGAGTTCCTAGAGTCGTTAGATAACAGGTTACTTGAATATACTGTTAAATAGTTCCAAATAGTAATGGGCCGCTACAAGTTAAATTTAGAAATGCTGTAGAATTAGATCAATTCAATAGGTTAAATCAAGTTGACTTCGCAGTAAATTTTTTTCTGGACAGCCTGACTTTTTTATGAATGGAGTTGAATATTTGATTACCAATAATAATCCAAATAAGGTTAAAATAGCTTCGGTTATCTTATTTTGACCTTTTATTTTTGCTCTTTAAAAATTTTCTTGTTAATCAATAAGTTATATTATGGCTTAAAAACTTTGGTATTTTGGCCAAAAACTAGCTAAGTGACTGTTGTCACTTATTTTTTTATGTTTATACTGTTGTTCACTGCCGCACAGGCAGCTTAGAAAGACACTGTCAGCATCGTTTTTTAACATGAATTGTTCACTGCCGCACAGGCAGCTTAGAAATAATTAAGTATTCATCTTCCATTTTCTAACCTGTTCACTGCCGCACAGGCAGCTTAGAAATTACAACTTAATGAGACGAATGACAGCAGACGGTTCACTGCCGCACAGGCAGCTTAGAAATAAAACCGACAAGCCAGAAGAGTTTTCAGAGCGTTCACTGCCGCACAGGCAGCTTAGAAATTTTATATCTCTTGATACAAGAGTGTAGTTAAGTTCACTGCCGCACAGGCAGCTTAGAAAAATAAATTGAATTTTGAGGCCGATTTTAGACTGTTCACTGCCGCACAGGCAGCTTAGAAATGTCTGCTTTGCTAGCATTTCAGGCGTGTATTGTTCACTGCCGCACAGGCAGCTTAGAAAGAAAGGCATTCTTAATCTATCCATTCGATTACGTTCACTGCCGCACAGGCAGCTTAGAAATCTAGATCATGGATTTTGGAGTTATGAATCAAGTTCACTGCCGCACAGGCAGCTTAGAAATACATCGAACGACCCAGAAAACGTACAAGAAGGTTCACTGCCGCACAGGCAGCTTAGAAACAAGCGCCGATATTACCGGAAGCGTTAACCCTGTTCACTGCCGCACAGGCAGCTTAGAAAAATAGAGTTTCAGGTTCAAGGAAGGATGGATTGTTCACTGCCGCACAGGCAGCTTAGAAATTTAACCATAGAATCAACGTAACCTGAGCCCTGTTCACTGCCGCACAGGCAGCTTAGAAAAAGTTGATAAAGTTTTTCTGGACAGCCCTGACTTTCGGGCTGGAAAGAATTTAGCTCAAATCTAAACTGACAGATAACGTTAAAAAACGGGTAACTGCCAGTTCAAGTTTAAGCGACTACAACTAAACACCATCATCAGGATTAAGCGTTCTCTCAGCCAAGTCAGCATCACTTTTTTGCTTCCAAACCACTAAGTAGTCCTTCATTTTTTGCACAATATCAGCATGGTGCTTTTTCGACCACGCAATTGACTTATCAGTGTTTTTAACTAAATGCGTTTTATTTAACCACGACTTAAAATCGCTTGTACTCGTATTATATTTCGTTGTGCCATCATTTCTGATAGGCCAAATTGAAAAACGAGCTTTCCAGAACCCCATTCTTGGCGTAACAATACTGTAGTATGTTTTCCCGGCAACGACATTAGCTTCTAAAAAGTCAGCCGCTTCAGAAACGACCATAAAAGTATGTTTGCCAGGCTTAGTGTTGTAAGCCAACTTAGTACCATTAGCTAATATGCCCACAAAAACAGGCTCATTATCGACAATTTCAAAAATGGATGAATTAATTGCACCGCCGACAAAACTTGAACGCATGAATACAACTTGTGCTTCACCTTCTTTCGCTTTCTCCAAAGGCTGATCTTTAAGCACTTGCATTGGGTTTGATGCACACCCAGTTAGAATAACTCCAAGAGTTAGGATTAAAATTTTAACGAACTTCACTTTATGGCTCCTTTAATTATTTATTAAGTAACTACTCTAATATAAAAACTACTTTTCATAATGAGAAATTATTGTTGTCTCACTAACCGATGGATTAAAAAATTTTTCTCTAATTGATAGATAATCAGGGTTGGCAAAAAACTCATCTTTTTTAGCAGAACTAGGAAAACGAATAGTAAATACTCGATTTATTTTAGCCTCAACTTCAGACTTAAGTACTTCACTTATTTTTAAATCATAACCAAACTGACCACCCAAAGAATGCAAAATTGGCGTCATAGCATCTCGATATTTTTGATATCCAACATCGTCAACTACATTCAAACCAACCAGTATTTCATATGCCATTATATTTCTCTCTATTGATTTCAATAAAACAGTCATTCGTAGCACTAATATTATTTTCTATACACTTATTAGTGCTATCCTTAATACACTTTAAGCAATTTTCTTACTCAATTTTGCGATATTTTATTCGGGTAGGCGTGTCGGCATCAGCCCCAAGTCGACGCTTTCTATCTAGCTCATACTCAGCATAGTTCCCTTCAAACCAGACAGTTTTACTATCTCCTTCATAGGCTAATATATGGGTGGCAACACGATCTAAAAACCAACGATCATGCGATATCACTACGGCACATCCAGGAAATTCGAGTAGTGCATCTTCTAATGCTCGCAGCGTCTCAACATCCAGATCATTGGTAGGTTCATCAAGTAATAATAAGTTACCACCACTTTTTAGTAACTTAGCTAGATGTACGCGGTTGCGCTCCCCCCCCGATAAATCTTTTATAAATTTTTGTTGGTCGCCACCTTTAAAGTTAAAACGCCCAACATATTGTCGTGAAGGAACTTGATAATTACCTACTGTAATAATATCTGAGTCATCAGAAATCTCTTGCCAAACCGTATTGGTATCAGTCAGACTATCTCGTGACTGATCAACATAAGCTATTTCCACCGTTTCTCCAACTCTAAGCTCGCCAGCATCTGGCTTTTCCAAATCAACCAACATTTTAAATAAAGTCGACTTACCTGCTCCATTGGGTCCAATAATTCCAACAATACCACCTTGTGGTAAGTTAAAATTTAAATCTTCAACTAAACACTTATCTCCAAAACCTTTTTGGATATGATTGGCTTCAATAACCAAGTTACCTAACCGGGGACCGGGTGGAATATAGAGATCGCGAGTTTCATTTCTTTGTTGATATTCTTGTGAAGACAGCTCATCAAAACGTGCCAGTCTTGCCTTGCTTTTTGCTTGACGGCCTTTAGGGTTAGAACGTACCCACTCCAGCTCTTCTTTCATTGATTTAATACGAGCAGTTTCTTTCTTCTCTTCTATTTGCAAACGCTTTTCTTTTTGCTCAAGCCAAGAAGAGTAGTTGCCTTCCCAAGGAATACCATGCCCTCTATCAAGTTCTAGAATCCAACCAGCCACATTATCGAGGAAATAACGATCATGCGTAATCGCAACCACAGTACCTTTAAAGTCTTGCAAAAACCTTTCTAACCAAGCCACAGACTCAGCATCTAAATGGTTAGTCGGCTCGTCTAATAAAAGCATATCAGGCTTAGATAATAGTAATTTGCATAAAGCGACTCGACGCTTTTCTCCTCCCGATAAATGCTTAACTTCTGCGTTCCACGGTGGTAAACGCAAAGCTTCAGCGGCTTTATCTAACATACGGTCAACTTCCCATCCACCAGCTGCCTCAATCTTATCTTGCAATTCTGCTTGCTCTTTCAATAAGGCATCAAAGTCAGCATCAGGATCAGCAAAAGCATTACTAACTTCTTCAAACCGGGTTAAAATTTGTTTTATTTCGCCAATACCTTCTTCAACATTACCACGTACATCCTTAGTTTCATCGAGCTGAGGTTCTTGTGGCAAATAACCGATATTAATCCCTTTTAATGGAATCGCTTCTCCTTCTATCTCTTTATCAATGCCAGCCATAATTCTTAATAAAGTTGATTTACCAGCACCGTTTAATCCTAACACCCCTATTTTTGCACCAGGGAAAAAACTGAGAGAAATATCTTTTAAAATGGTTTTCTTAGGAGGGACAACTTTACTGACCCGGTTCATCGAATAAATATATTGCGCCATAAGATTAAGATCCTTAATATTTTTGTCGCTGCGATACTTTGAGTGATAAATTTGAGTTATAAAATAACCAAACACCATACTAGCTAAATGCTAGCTAAACGTTGTACCTTGTTTGAATAGTTCCACTACGAATTTTAACACTTGATTACTTGTAGATGTAGACTCTTTATCAGACAATGCCAATAAATCTGTAATTTATTGAAAGGATTAGACAATGCGATTGTTAATTTTTGTAATATTTATACTGCTGACTTTTTCGCAGTCACCAGAATCAATAGCTAAAGAAAGCACAACCGCGCCTCTTATCCATGAGATTTATCAACAAGTTGATCTTCGTATTGCCAATTCACCAGTATTTCAAAAAGCCTTAGCTCATCAAGATTTAGCAGTACAAAAAACAGCCTTATTAGGCCTGGGCAGAATTGGTGGAAAAGCAATCATTAACCGCGTTGCACCATTTTTACAACACTCAAATGAAGTGCTTCGACAATATGCCGCACTAGCTTTAGGGATCTGTGGCAACAAAGAAGCGGCTCATTATCTCTGGCAACGTTTACCTAAAGAAGATTCACTCAAAGTCAAAAAGGAAATTTATTTAGGTCTTGGTAATCTAGGGCAAAATAATCTGATTAGCAAAATGATGAAAAGACTCTCTAAGGAAACTTCATCTGAAGCTCAAGGTTACTTGTTTCAGGGATTAGGAATTGCGTTAACATTTCATAAAGAATTAAAAGATGACTTTGCAGATCTTAATTATGATCTACTATTAAAAAAGTTTGCTCAACAAAAAGTTTTATCGGCCCAATTAGGCCTATTTCTATATAGAGTGCCCAATATCGAAAACTACTTAAAGCATGAGACTTTACTCAATATTTCAAAACAGACACTCACTGAAGAACAGTCAATTTACTTAAGTAAACTCATCTTTAAAGCTACCAAGAAAAAGCACAAAGCTAATAGAGCCTTGCTGGCTTGGTTAATCGAACAAACAGAGTCAACTCACCTTTACTTGAGTTTAGAAGCCACCAGGAACCTTGGGAACCTTTTACACTATCCACAAACGCTTATTCAATTAGGAAAGCTTCACGTTTCTTCTAATGAATTGCTCGCGCATACGGCTTTAAAAGTACTTGCAACATCAGATCTTAAAACCGATAACGTCACTAAGTTACTCAAAAAACAGTTAAAAAATAATAATCCAGCAATGGTTGTTGAAGCATTAACAGGTCTTATCAAACGTCAATCTAAAGATGATATGAGTTGGGTTGTAAAATTATTTAAACATCCATCGGCTTTCGTAAAAATACAACTAATATCACAGCTCAAAGCAAAATCAGAAACAGAATTTAATAATGTTATTAAATTTTTAACGCAAGATCCCAATAAAGCCGTCGCCAAGCTGGCTATGGAAAGTCTAACAAAAACGTTAGAGCCAGTTGAAACAGTCTCAGAAACGCCAAGCTTTAATGAAGCTCTTAAAGCCAGTAACCAACAAGTACTTTTTAAAACAACAGTAGGCAACATCACCCTACAAATGTCTGAACATGCCCCCTACACTAGCTGGAATTTTATACACAACATAAAAAACGGCTTTTACAATAATAGTTACTTCAGTCGGGTCATCGGAAATTTTGTTGCCCAAGGCGGTGATACAATTGGCAATGGAGAAGGCTCTACTAATAAAACAATACGTGAAGAAATTAACCTACTAGCACACATCCCAATGACAGTTGGTATGGCAACAAGAGGAAAAGATACAGGCACCTCACAGTTTTTTATTAATACAGGACGAAATCAACATTTAGATAGGAACTATACAATTTTTGCTCATGTCATTAAAGGGCAAGAAATTGTGATGAATATTACTAACGGTGCAAGAATTTTAGATGCTAGCGTGGTTAATATTAATCACTAACCACGCTATTAGTCACTAAGATAAATACTCCATTCAATCAGGGGGCTTTAATTGGGATCCCTCTCATTGGCTTGCAAATATCCAAAACCATTGATGTATGCACTTTAGCCACGCCATCAACCGCAGCAATTTTGTCATTGACCAATAAGTTGAGTTGTTGAGAGTTTTTAACCATTACTCTCAATTGCAAATCATGGCTCCCGGTAATATGCAAAATTTCCACAACTTCATCGATCGACTTAAGCGCATCCAAGACTTGATTTCGTTTTTCAATAGAGTGGTCTTCAAAGTCAACAAAAACTAAACTAACGACATCAAACCCCGCTTTTCTGTGCCCGAGTACCGCAACATAACCTTTAATGTATCCAAAAGACTCAAGCTTTTCTATCCTTGAATGACAAGCGGGTGCAGACAACCCAACTTGTTCCGCCAACCGATTCAACCTAATACGACCATCTTGTTGAAGGATACTTAAAATTTTCCAATCAACGGCATTTAAATTTATTTCTATCATCTGTTCGTATAATTTGATTTAAACGTAAGTCAATAGTAGAGCAATTGTAAACTAATGAAAAGATTCCATTGTCTACAATTACATTTTATAAACATAAGTTATAACAAAATATTATAACGCATTATCTAGATGCACAATAATAAACATAACTACGTATGGTTTGACCCGGTTGAGAGCCAAAACCTAATGCCGGGTTTTTCCCAACAGAGCTATGACAATAACTCATTACCGTCCCTTGACCTGAAGCAGGCAAACCAGGAACTCGGCAACTTCCTTCGGTAAACCCCGCACAACCATCAATAGCCGTATTATTTCCATTCCAAACACAAGCATGAGTATGACGCGCCCCCAGAGTATGACCTATTTCATGTACATACACATCGACGGTCCAAGAGTAATAAGGGAAATATGACCAGCTCGAATTGACTTTTGCCATAGATAGCCTATTTAATCTATTTCCGCTACAAACTCCACCTATATCATAGGCTAAACCACCACTATTTGCAGAACCAGGCCCAGTTAATACAATACCAACATCTGAATTTGTGACCGATGAGCCATCGTAATAATTAAATTGTTCGATTAAGTAGGCCCCTTTTGCAGAATCATAAACAGGTGAGTTTGTATAATATAGCCACCCTTCGCTATAAAGGTTAACCCCCTCAACGCTATAAACTGCAGCGGCTTGATTCAGCACAGAGCTGACCCAGTTTGATAAATAACCTTCTCCTACAGCATAAGTTAAATACCCTGAGATTACCGTTTTCGTTGTAAAGTAATAATCATACAACGCCTTAGTATCTTGCATACCTGCACTTTTCTTTCTTAGATTAAGAATATCTTTTGAATAGTCTAACCCACTACGTTTTAAATCAGCACTTAAAGTCGAGCCGCACTCATGCAAACTATTTTCTTTTTCGATGCTATCAACTTTAAAAACAACATGGCTTTTATGGTTTGAGGAATCTTTTAGTTTCATACGTCCAATATTTAAATCTCCCATTTGATGAGAGTGAATTCGTCCCTCTATTGAGTTTTTAAATAAACTGATAGCAACAATAGAATCTTGTTCTCCAGACACAACACCATGATAATGCACTCCAAGATCAAGCTGGTTTCGATCAAGTTGTTTACCATTCTCTTCTGGCGAACTTTTTTTCATAAATAAAGCGTTGTCCGTATAGAGTTTGTTCCGAAATAACTTTACTTTAACGCCCGACTGATTGGCCGAAGTCAATCCACTGGAGTTTTTTCCATTGATAGGAAAATTTATTATAATGGTTTCCTCAGGATTACGATAAAGCTTAGTCAGCACTTGCTGGTTTAAAGTCATAAAGCTCGCTTGAACTTCATTGGCTTTCTTAGCAAAATCAACGGCAGCAGATTTCTCCATCCGAATAGCGCTTCGACTCATAGGAGTAAACAGTTGATGTTCATTAAACGTCATTCCACTATGACTTAATGAGACAATTTTCTTTTGTAGCAAGTTAGGTTGAGATTTTTTAGGGTCAATTGGTTGCTCAGCAGTATATATATTTTTATTAGTTTCTGTATTTGACTTAAGACTAGTCAGTCCATCTTTTGCGACAGCGTTTTGTAAAAAAAATATTCCAGAAAAAATAATTGATAAGTAGGGTATTTTATAATAGTTGTATGTGTTTTTCATATTAGCTCCCTCCTAGTTTGTTATGAGCTAAAATGATAATAAAACAGCTTTGCGCAGATAAAAACGTTCAGAATTTAATCAACACAAATAAACTTTTTAATTTAATTATTCTTAACACAAGATATTATTAACGCGAAAAACTTAATAATAAAAGAAAAACAAACAATACGTCTGGTTTAAGGAAATATCTAATCAATTTTTTTTAAATTTTTACTAAGAAAAATAAGTTTTTGAAGCTTTTGTTAAGTTTAATTTTTGATAAAAATAAAAAAGTGATAAAAATGGTATTATTTACTATATATTTTTTTATATTTTGACTCAAAAACAATAATAAACTCACCTTTTATTTAAATATTTTACAGTTGCATAAAATAAACAGTCTCTAGTTGCAATTTCTAAGATTGTCGTCACCATAAATAACTGCATCGTTTGACGAGTAAAGAAACAACCATTTTTGGTTTCAATGAGTTGATGTATTTGCTCATTTCCTTGTTCATCAATTGCCTGTAACGGCAAACCTTGTTTAACATCATACCAGCCTAAAAACTCGCCAGCTGGTGTTATATCTTTATTAAGTTGTTCGACATCGGCGCGTAAAGTAATATCTGTTGTAGGTAAACGGTTATGTGAAAAACCAACAGAAGCATCAGCAACTAATTCAACTCGAATTGGATGGCGATGGACTAAAATATTATGTTCTTCACCTAAAAATAAGTTGGCTCGTGTAAAGTAATTATAAAGACCATCCGTTGCAACTTGGTGAGAGTATATTTCGCTCGCACCTCCACATTCTAAAGTAATAATCGGCGCATTAAATGATTGCTCCATTAAGGCTCCAACGCTTAACCCCGTTAAAATAATTTTATTAGTAAACAGTGAAGCTAACGCAAGAGTTTTCTCACATTCATTGACTGCAACGGCAAACGCAGGACTGCTACCTGATGTATTATGCAAATCAACAATCGCTTCAGGTTTCACTTCATTTATTGCTTGCATTATCTGACTAGCACGTATGGCCACTTCTGAAGAGTCGCTTATTGAGGCAGAAAAATAGCGATTGAGATCTTCACTATTAGCAATATAGCGATGAGAAAAAATGGGTTTATTTTTTGCTGCTTCAGGATTACATATAATTAAACGAATATTAGTTTCTGGTTGACTGTCACTTAGCAGCCATAAATGACTAGCAATAAATCCCGAAGGTTCATTACCATGTATTAGTGTAGTTACTACACGAGTTCTTGAAGTATCCTTACCTTTTATATCAAATATAGAAAGGCCACTAAGTTGGCGTAAAAAACCCAGTGCAGTCGGTTTAATTTGCTTACGAAAGTTATCATCAAAATAAGATGGATTGGCAGATAATAAACTCATTTCCAACATTGCTCCCACTCACTAACCGGTTGCCCTCCCATCTGATTAATAAAATAACGCTCCATCATTTCCGCACAAGCCTGATCATTATTCATTGTCTTTCTTAAATGCCGCAAAGTCTGCTTTTTCCAACGAGCTCCAGTCACCCCAAGCGTTAGTCTTCGCTGAATAATATTTAGGTATTTATCTCTTTCTTGCAAGTCTATTGATAACTTACTCAGGCCATCATTAGCTACTTGTAACATATCATCAATCACATTTCTTATTGGAACTTCAACAGGCTTATTTTGATATTTTTGCGGCCATAAAATAGTTGCATCTAATCCACCTTTAGCGGCTCGATAAAAGTTATACTCAGCAAATCGAAATGGAATTCTGGCAATGTATTCGTCAATCCTATCTTCTAAACCGACTGCCATTCCAATTGAAAATGCAGCATTTGCCGACATATCTAACGCAGTAGGCCCCGCAGGTAACGCTCTAAACTCAATCCTTAAATGCCCATTTCCTTGATTAGAATAAATCGCTCTATGCCAAGGCCAAGTAGTCCCCATGTGCAAATTTAGCTCTGCTAGTTCTGGTACGCTTTGCTCATCATCAGGAAAAATCTCAGGAAAAATAGGTTGATAAAGATTAACCGTTTCAGAAAAAAGCTCCCAAGCACTTTTTCTAATCCAACCATGACCAAAAGTAACCCTGGAAGGTTGCCTCCACCCAGATGCATCAGGTATACGGTTATCAATTGACTGCTTAAATAACACAACCCTTGTTTCATCCCAGGCGCATTTCCCTAAAAACACTCCAGAATTAGCTGATACGGCCAATGCCATAGGCAAGGTTAATTGAGCTGCGTTAAACACATTGGCAAACTTATCAGGCTTTGTCATTAAATGAACTTGAAATGAAGTATTTGCTCCTTCAACACAAACTTCCGAAGTGAAAAAATCAACAGGTTCATCACCTTCTATTTTAATATGAAAAGGCTCTCCTCGTTGTTTGAGTAGTTCACGAGCCAAGATTTTATAACGTCCTAATTGAGTCATATAATCATAGGACAAATGATTTTCTTGAAGAGTTGGTAAAATACCAACCATTAAAGGTCGCGTATTAATTTTTCCACCAACCGTTCTTAAGTAGTTAAACTTGGTTAGCATTTATTTAGTTAGCTGACTAAATGGTTTACCTTTAGCTTTTACTGGTGATAAATTAATTTCTAAATTAAACTTATTTAACTCAGTTTGAAATTGCTCATCTTGCAGCATTTCTAAAATTTGATGGCTAACCGGGTTGACCTGACTTTGCTCATTTATTAAATAAACTTCGAGCTCAGCGCCAATACAAGTCTCTCCAGAACCAAAATCTGGCCTGGTTAACACCTCTTTTAATATATCAACTTGATCATGAATTTTTCGATTAAATCTTTCATAATCACTTGCGGAATATTCTTTTTCTTCTATTTCTCGGCCCATGACTATCCCTCAGTCTTATCATTGAGTATTCACAGAGTATCATATTAAAAGCGAACCACCTTAACCTAGATCAAATATTGAAAACAATGAAACTGAGCGATATATTTTTATTTACAGTTGACTCATTAATACAAGCCATACGACATATATAGAAAGTACTCAATATTCTAACCAATGCTATTTTACTATTAATTGGAAACAGAAATACCTGTTGAAAACTCACAAATTCCCTGAGCAAGGTTTTGTTGACTGGCACAATTGGCAATCAAAATATTCTCAGGCGGGTTAACTAACTGAGCTTTCCATTGCTTATTTTTTAGCTCCATTGTTAGATATCCAAAAGCAGAATACTTGTTACCTTTGCTCTGTAAAAAATTATTTGTTGTTAAAACATTTGCCTTTAAACTATCAATTTGACTAGTAAAAGCGCCATCAGGGGGAGAAGAATCTAGTGCCACTCCACTTGAGCCTATCACGAGTTGAGGAGGGCGCTTTAACGAATTAAAACTCACACTTTGAAAACGATGCATATGCCCAGCAAGCACTAATTTAACTGCATTAGGTAGAGCCTTGTTAGCCAACTTACCAATTGCTGCTTGCATCATCTGATTAACACAACCGTATTGTTTTTTACTTGTACAACCCACACTACCACTATCATAAAATGCTGTTACTCCCCAAATTGGACGATGCCCCATTAACCAAGTTGTTTTATTGCTAACAAGAGACTCAACTTCCTTAAACACTTTTTCATAAATAGCTGTAAAAGGAGAGTTAGAATAACTATCGCACGCATTAGCAGAATCAATAACGACAATATCTAGTTGTTTAAAACTGATTTTATAACTTGGGATTTGCACAGTATTTTTAAGCGCGCTTTGTTCAACATTAGGGACCGGGCAATTTATTTGCTGACTCCCTGCCACTAAGTTTGAATGGGGATCTAAAAAATAAAAATAACCGGCCCCTGCACGACTACAAAGCTCATGGTTACCTCTCGCCACTATCCATGGCGCGGCAGCCATTAAATGACCTGCCGAACGAAAAACATCATCATGCCAATTACTCCAAATATCAGGAAAGTTAGAATTAAGTGCAGACTGACTATAAAAGGGAGTCTCTAAGGTTTGTTCACAGTGTTGCTTTTCTGTACTTCCATCTCCAGCATCATAAGGCCACTGCTTCACCTGAGCTAGCTCACCATCAGCGTTTTTTTGGGTAAAATACACATCGCCTGAAGTGCCGCGATAATTATAATCCCCCATATGTAATACAACATCTGGCTTTTCTTTGGCTCCAGCATCGGCAAGTGATTTAAAAGGTTCAGCGGGGGTGCCTTTGGCACATCCATCTTTGCCTGATTTAGGTGCTTTACACCCCGTATCACCAAAAACCTGAATACTTTTAGGGTTAGATTTTGCGACAGGTAACTTAAACGAAGTATCTTCAAAATTAATTTGATATGCAGTATCAAAGTTAATCAGCGCTTCACATACAATCACTGAAAAATGATTGGGGTTCTCTCTTGGTAACATCGCATAACTTTTTGAGCCTTTACCAACCTCAGATACAGAAGGACAAAGCAAAGCTTCTTCTATGACTGTTCTGGCAATGGCAACATTTCCCCCTTTAGGGGTTTGCCCCAAAATGACATAGTATCCGTATTGCTGATCCGAACTGGCGATGGTCGCAGCCTGCAAGTTCGATAATGAAACAGTTAGTGTAAAAAAAGATAAAATCAATATTTTGAGTAAAGTCATGTTATTCCCTTTATGCTTTGTTATTTTTATCAATATAATAGCTTTTAAAAAAAAGTTTTGTTAAAAGATATTATTTATAAAGCAAATTGAGATACTTATTCTTTACTCATCAATTTCAAACATTTATCTTGTAATTAAGTTGAATCTCATCGCCATGCATTCCACGAAATCCCCAATTACAAGCAGGGCTTTCATAAATACATATTTCTAGATCCATATAAGTAATTCCTACTTGTTGCTGAATTCTGTCAAACAGCAAACGAATTAATTTTTTCTTAGTTTCATCAGCGCGTCCCTCAATCATAGAAATTTCAATAATAGTATAAGCATCTGTTCTGCCACCAGGCATAAAAAAGTCTTCTTTATCCAAATAAATAAAGCGATGTGCACGTTTATCTTCAGGCATACCCAATGCATCCATTACACATGAGTGAATAATATCGGATAGTTTTTCTCTTTGGGGTTTTAAATGTTCTTTAACACCATAAATTTTTACTTGTGACATAAACTAGTCTTCAACCTTTCTTTTAACAATATAATTAATTAACCAAAAAACTTTAATGAAACTCTTTTATAATGACTATCTTTTTTTATTATATATGGTAACTGGATGACACCAGTTTTGACGCCACCTTTCCCGCTTTTGCTGAGCAGTTTGATGACTAAAGCTTAAAGCTACAGGATCAGGAAATTCGTGCTTATTTTTAAGTTGGTTAGCATTTAAAGCCCCCCAAGTTTTCTCATCAATTTCAACAGTCACAAATATAATTTGCTCACAACGACCACATTCATGAAATACAGCATTTTTAGAACCATGTTGAGTTGTATTATGTAAATTCGTATTTCTAATCCACGCCTCAAAACTAGACTTTGGATTAGTCACATAAACTGCCGACTTTGATAAACAGTAATCACACTGACATGCCCTAGGAACTAGCCGATTATCTGTGTTATTCCAGATAACTTCAATATTTTTACAATCACAACTGACGAGCATATTCATATCAAATACTCCTGAAGTTGAAAAAAGCCAACCAGTTTTTTTCAATTAACCTAGTCACTTATAACCATATTAATCCCTTATAAGGCTTGCTTTTCAGGCTTTTTAATCGGCTCTCTAAATCACCAGAATGGACTTCTAATTGATGTCCATCTGGATCAAGAATATAAAGCGACCCACCTTCACTACAATTCGTTTTCCACTCTACAACACCCAATTCATTTAACTTCTGGCACAATAATGGAAAATCAGATTTTGCAACGTCAAATGCAATATGGGTATAGTCCTTCCCAACTTGAACAGCACTATCACGCGATAAACATAGCCATAATTCACCCAAAGTTAAATATGCTCCAGAATCCCACTTGACATGTGCATGAAAACCTAATGCCTGCTCATAAAACTCTAGCGAGTTTTCTATGTCACTAACAGCTAAAGTGATATGATTTAGACCTCTCAGCATAACTAACCTTAATTATATCATTAACCAGTTTTATATGATTTTATCCATTTTTATTTAATTTGTTTTTTCAACCAAGCGGTAAAATCTTTATCCATTGAAGTCCCCCATAAACGAATCAATGCTTGATATCGAGGCAAATCACCAGCTCGTAAAAAAACCAGCATTTCTTCTACCTTTTCCCGTTGATTCTCTATCATATATCGAACAGCAAAATATCCCCATGAGTAGACTCGCTCTCCTCCTCCATTCATTTCATAACTCGTGTCAAACAACTCACTTAATTTATATTTTTCTACCTGAATGGAAACATCTTTAACTGCTCGCGGATGGTCGTGATACTTAGCAATATATTCAGCAATTCCTTCCGACCACCAGACAGAATGAGGTAATAATGGCGCTGGTTTTGGACAATTTTCAGGTGGACTATGAGAATCATGCAAAGCTGCACAAAAATCACCATAGGTGTTAAATCGCCCATCTAAATAATGAACATACTCATGGCGTAAATTCCAAATCACTTTCCCTTTTTCATAAGTAATAAACTCTGCTTGATTACCCGGCTTATCGGGATACCCTTCTAAATACATACCTCCATTATCAGTCGGCATATTAAAGTGTCCCGAAGCATGTTTGACATATTCATCCCTTGAGTTATAAACATTCACTCTCAAGTTTTTATTAAAATCATGCTTAACAGGTTTACCTTCAGTATTAAAAATTTGATGAAATTTTGCTTCCTGCTTAGACAACACCTCACAAGCTTCATTTTGTTGGGCTATTGTTAACTTTTGAGAACGTATGACAAGAGTTGGACTACAAGTTTTTATTTGTGTTAAAACTTTATTAATTGGTAACTCTGATGCATTAGAAGGTAGACTTATTAAGGCAAGGAGCAATGCTAAATGTTTCATTTTTAACCTCTTGTTTTTCCAATAAACCTGCATTGTATTAACTATTGTATTCAATAACAATTATTTTTTTGTGTTAATAAAATCCTATTTAAAACATAACACATATTATCTAACCCCACGCTTTATATAGCATATACAAAAGCTCTGAGTGACAAAACCAGGAATATTAAAGCTTTCAACACTCATAATGCAGTAGAGTTATTTAAATGAGTAAAAGAGTTTAATAAACTTTTGACTAATTTGAACTCTCTAAACGTTTCTTTTTAAAATGATTAATCAATATTCTAAACTTATTATTGCTATAGGTATTGCCTTTTTCCAGTGGAGTTGTATTTTTTGAAAGTAAAACTTTTCCAGAATTATCTAGAATAAAAAAATGTGGGTAAGCAGGTGCATCAGGAAGAGTTGAAAAAAACTTTTTATTTTTATTTTCCTTACTAAAGTTAAGCTTCATTACTTCAAAGATATCAAGTAACTCTTGATTAATTTTTTTTTCTTTCTTTAAATATGCCTCCAAAACATGACACCATGTGCACCACTCACCGCCAGCAACAATTAAAATATACTTATTGTTTTTCTTAGCTTCAGACATTGCCATTGCAAGATCTTTAAAAGGATCTCTCGCAGGATCATAACTTTTCGCATATTCAGCATTCCCAATTGCGCTGCTCAGACTACAATACATCAATAACATTACTGCAAGTAAAACTTTAGTTATTTGACTCATATTTATATAACGTCCTTTATTGATTAGCTGTACTTTTATTCTAAACTGACTTTCAACTTAAACTCTGCTAACAAAAAAACCATAAAAAAGTGCTAAAACCAGTGGTATAACATAACAATAATAAAAATAACTCGATGTATAACCAAAAGAATAGCTATAAATTACAATACCTGCGCTAATTACACAAGATAAAGGTAAGAGATAAATTGATAGATTTAAAATAGACAGGGAAAACTCTCCGATGCTTTTTGAACGCCCATTAACAGCTCCCCCTCCTGCAAATGCAACCAACATAAATAAGAAAAAAGCTAATATCGCTTGCCCAGCCGAACCAATTACTACTCCCCAAAATGACAATTTTTTCTCCTCAGCTTGACCCTATTCTCTATTTATAAAATACTCGATTTCATCGGAAATAATTTCGCCTCGCTAATAATCACTTTATCCCAAACTTTGCCCACGGTATAGGGGTCACTATTGATCCAGTCCTCCACTTCAGCTCTATGATCAAACGTTACATGTGCCGAAGAACCAATCATCTTACCATCACTATCCAATATGGCTCCTCCACTTAAAAATGTTCCTTGCTCTGCCATTTTTTTAATTCCTGAAAGATGCGCATCCCGATTAGCCAACCTACGCTTTATCGCCTCTTCATCTTTAAAATCATATGCTGTAACAACAAATTGCATAATCAACCTCTCATTTCAATCA
Organism: Aliikangiella litoralis; assembly: GCF_052495765.1. The sequence continues at coordinate 5,002,232 of NZ_CP199292.1, forward strand.
AATTTTAGTAATAAAACACTAATGTAAGTCAACGCGTTTCTAAACTAAAATAACAGTTTATCAAATCTTTTAAAATATCTTAATGCTTAAATTACTGGCGTATTAATTTTAATACAGAAGCTTCTTCACCAACTTGACTTAAGTAGATTTCTCGCCGAATCACTTTGTTAAACGATTGATTAATTTCAAAACCTAAAGAATGTTGGTAAGAATCACTTTTGTTGCCCAAATTTGTAATATCCAAAAACTGAAAAGATATGTTATTAGAAGTCGAGTCCATTGACAGTTGCAACCTCGGTTGATTACCTTGAGGGCAATAATGAGTTGCTATCAAATCATTACCATTTAAATGATATAAAGTCAGCGAATGTTTCTTATTATTGCGATACCAAGTTTCAATTAATACAGTCTCATTAGCGGTAAGTTCGAAGTCAATATAAAACTTGGAATTAGTTCCTCCTTCTTTTTTCCAAACTCCAACAAGTGACTTCAATTGCGAAAATAACTTAGAAGCATCAAAGTTCTCATTTTTTTTCGCGCAAACCGACATTGATAAAGCGATTAAAGTAATCAATATTAACTTCACTATATATTTCATCAATTTCTCCAAGTGTTTACTCTGGTATAACCTGTTTTTTTAATGCCTATTTTTCACGTTCAGAAAAGAGTCTTTTAATAACACAGTCTACCGTCGAAGTTTTTCTCAACGTCTACAATGACGTACCCTCTACATACACCTCATTTTACATTAACTTTGAATAAGCTTGATTTTCAACAGTTTGATAACTAGGCTCATTTAAAGTTTAGTTTTTCAACGGTGCAATTAATTTTTCCAAACCGTTAATTTTAATTTCTAAAGTCAACTCAAGTAGCTCTCCTAAGTTGTTTTTAGGAAAGCCTTGTTGTGCAAACCAAACTAAATAAGGTTCGGGCAGATCAATTAAGCGTTGTCCTTTATATTTGCCAAAAGGCATTAATGTGTTAGCAATTTTCACTAAGTTTTGTTTATCAAACATTGATCACTATAAACCTTAACGTTTTTTCTTTTTAATTTTATTTTTACGAGCGGCTTTTTTTTCTTCTTTTACTCTTTGCAGTTCTGCCACCTCAATTAACTCTTTCTCGATCATTTCTGGGGTTTCTAAACTAATTTCACCTAAACTAGCAGAACGATACTCATTAATTAAAATTTTACAAACTTTATCTAAATCAATTCTGCCTCCAGTTCTCAAACATCCACGAATACGCCCAATGGCTTCTAATGTATCGAGCGTTTGCTCTTCAAGCTTATCCAATTTAAACTTCTCTAATAAATGTTTAGAATAGTTTTTTGATAAATAATCCATCGCATAAAAAGCAATATCATCATATTCCAATGCCGTATCTTTAATAGCGCCAGTAATAGCTAATCGATAACTGCTATTTTGATTATCAATTTTAGGCCAGAGAATTCCAGGCGTATCAAATAAAGTCACCCCTTCACTTAAGTCAATTCTTTGTTGGCGTTGAGTAACCGCAGGCTCATTACCAACCTTGGCAATAATTCGACCGGAAAGCAGATTAATAATTGTTGATTTTCCAACATTTGGGATCCCCATAATCATCGCTCTAACAGATAGCTCTTTTTCAACCCGATGAGGCGCTAACTTCCGACAAAGCCCAATAACTTTTTTTACTTGTTCAGGTTTATGTGCGGTAACAGGCAAAGCTTTTACACCTTGTTGTAACTCTAAATATTTACACCATTGTTGTGTTACCTGGGGATCGGCTAAATCCGTTTTATTCATTAACTTGATAATTGGTTTACTTAACCCTTGGTTATTCGCCAAATCAGCTATCACAGGATTTGCACTACTGTACGGAATACGAGCATCAATCACTTCAATAATCAAATCAACGCCGGGCAGTGCCTGCTTAATTTCTTTCTGAGCTTTATGCATATGCCCTGGATACCACTGAATGGCCATATTATTCTCTTCATTCAACAACAATGTGTAATTCAAAGGTACTATTTTAGAGATTATTAACAAAGAGAGTAAGTAAAACCTGTTAATTATCACTAATGACCTTAAGACTTTTATGGTCTATTGCTCTTTATATTAGCATGCAGCGTCTATCAAGTAGCTTGATACAGGAATTAACCAGATAAATATGAGTGAGTGTGCTACATTTAAATGAGTCATAGCTGCCAATAAAATAAGTTCAAAGAGAGTGATACATGACCGATGAAAGAAGACACTTCAACCGGGTGGCTTTTAAAACCGAAGCGACCTTTTATGCAGATAAACGCAAGCTAGACTGCGAAATCATAGACTTATCGCTTCATGGCGCTTTGATTAATCTACTTGAGACGGCAGATGTTGAAATCAGCTCACGTTATCAACTGGATATTCCACTAACTTCAGAAAAAGATGGAGAAATTATCTCCATGGAACTAGAACTTGCTCATCAACAGGATCTCAAGCTCGGCTTAATGTGCACCCACATTGACTTAGATAGCATTACACACCTCAGGCGTTTAGTCGAACTTAACCTGGGGGACAGTGAACTACTTGAACGTGAGTTTGCAGCTCTCTGTACCGATAATGAGTAAGCAAAAAAATATTAGTGCCCAACAATTTTGCTAATCGTAGGCCTATCACCACTACAGTTAGTATCAGTGACTGTTACCGATACTGATTTATTTGCAGAATAAGCCATCAAAAAGAAAGAATAGTGGGCTTTACCGGGTTCAAAACTAGTATCCATAGCAACAACATCTCCGGGGTGTCCACAACCTTTCGATGTATGAGGTTTATCAAAATACACCGTAAACTGCGAGCCGTAGAACTCAACACTAACAATTTTTGCATTTTGTACAGTTGAACTGCCAGCAACAACCGATGTAGAAATCAATAACCCTAAAACCAATAATATTTTTTTCATCTTTCTATTCCTCTTTTATCACTTACATCTCAATTAATTAAAAATCTTTAACCTATCTCACTCAGCGCCGTGAGCGCATCACTCAATTGAGCAACCCCGATTACCTCAATACCTTCTACTGCCTTTTTAGGCGCATTAGCTTTAGGCACTATTGCTCTTTTAAAACCATGTTTACGTGCTTCTTTAATTCGCTCTTGCCCATTGGGTACTGGCCTAATTTCTCCTGCAAGTCCTATTTCACCAAAAACAATCAAATCCTGAGGTAAAACTTGATTACGCAAACTGGATACAACAGCCGAAACAAGCGCTAAATCGGCACTCGTTTCCATCACTCTAACCCCGCCAACAACATTCAAAAATACATCTTGATCATGGCAAAAAACACCACCATGCCTAGAAAGCACAGCAAGTAACATGGCCAATCTGTTTTGATCTAGCCCAACCGCTACTCTTCTAGGATTACCTAAATGAGATTCATCAACCAAAGCTTGCACTTCAACCAGCAAAGGTCTTGAGCCCTCCCAAGTGACGGTTACTGCACTACCCGCAGCCGCTTGTTGGTAGCGGGAAAGGAAAATCGCTGAAGGGTTTTGCACTTCTTTTAAACCTTCTTCAGTCATTGCAAATACGCCTAGCTCATTCACTGCACCAAAACGATTTTTTACCGCACGCAAAATTCGGTAGCGTCCATCGCGTTCTCCTTCAAAATAGAGTACTGCATCAACCATATGCTCCAATACACGAGGTCCAGCTAATGCCCCGTCTTTAGTTACATGCCCCACCACAAACAGAGCTATGCTTTTTTGTTTGGCAAACCTGACTAATTGAGCAGTACTTTCTCTAACCTGAGCCACTCCACCCGGTGCAGATTGTAATAACTCAGTGTAAATCGTTTGAATTGAATCAATCACCATCACCTGCGGCTGAGTATTTTGTGCCGTAGCAATAATGGTTTCTACCTGAGTTTCGGTAAGCAAATTCAGTTGTTCACCTTTTAAACCTAATCGCTTTGCTCGCATAGAAATCTGCTGCGCAGACTCTTCTCCTGTTACATACACCGCATTTAAGGTTTCACTTAAATGACACATCGATTGCAGCAAAATGGTTGATTTACCAATTCCCGGATCACCGCCAATCAACACTACAGAGCCAGGAACTAACCCACCACCCAGTACACGATCTAACTCACTCAGACTGGTTCCAATTCTAACAGTGTCACTATGTTTCACCTCACTGAGCTTTTGTAATGTCTTCTCGCTACCCGCATATCCAGCAAAACGTGCATTTTGAGTTGTTTTTTTAGCCTCTATTTGCTCAACCAGACAGTTCCACTGTCCGCAATCAGCACATTGTCCAGACCACTTCGGCGATATAGCTCCACATTCGTTACAAACATAATGAATTTTATTTTTTGACATAGTCGTTATTACTTTTATGCTATTAGTTCAAGGAAACCTAAAATGTTGAATTTTTCGAAGTTTGTCTTTATTTGCTAATATATCACTATTAGTTATTCTGACGACCCTTTATGCTTATAAAGCCTGAGACTAATAATTATGCAAGTGACCCAGCTCTAAAGAGCTACAGTCTAAATCATCTTTGGACATAAAAGGAGTGTATATGAAAAAAAATACAAAAAAGTCATACTATCCGATTGCATTAATCGCTTTAATTTTAACCAGCTTTAATTTTTATGCTTTTAGTGATAATAGCTCACTGGTTTTATCCCCAACTGAGCTCAAAATTGAAATAGAAAAAGCGGAGCAGTTAAACATTATTCCTCAAACAACCAATCATCAATTATTAAAAAGCCAGCAAATTACTCAGCAAATTAACAACCAGACTCATTTATCAATTACCGGAAGAGAGTACTTGAATATGAAATTGGTGAGCTTGCTTAAGGTTCAGTTAACTAATGAGCAACTCATTATTTTACAACAACTCGCTAATGAAGTTGCTCAAATAAAAACCACTCTCAATGATGGTAACCATCAGCAAATAATCACAGCTTTCCCCTACCCTGAAGCAGCAAAAGCAAAGTTAAAGCAACATTCACACTACCTCAAGTCAGTTAAACTACTGACACAAATAACACAAGCAGATTATCCAGCTTTAGCACTCAACAATGAGTTTCTCAATGCAGGAGACGATCAATTAAAAATATTTTCTTTCATCGAAAAGAAACTCTCTAATAGCGAATCAAAAAGCTTGCTCGACTGGAGTTTCTCAAAGTCTGAAATCAATAACGAAATAAAACTAGCGTTAGCCATTAATACTCAGCAAAATGCTCAAATCGTAAAAATACTAGAGCAAGACAAAAACTTAACATTGCATCATCACTTATATTCAATAACAAAGTCTTGGCCACCTGAACAATTGTTTTTATTATTAAAAGAAATCACAAACATAAAAAGTTATACCTCTCTTGCTATTAATCAAATAGAACAACTTGATATTGCTCAGTCGCAGCAACAACAGTTTTTTTTAAAGCAACTCAGCAACCCTTATAGTGGCTCTAGCGCAGCTCAAGCACTTGCAAAAAATATGACACCTCAACTTGTCGATCAAATAATAAATATTGCAATAAATCAGCAAAGTGATTTAATCATGAAAAATTCAGTTTTGGCATTATCTTTACAACCCAATGATTACAGTAAAAATAAGTTAAGAGAATTACTCCAACAAAATAAACTAAAACCAGCAATAGCGCAGGAACTCACATCATGGCTAAATTGATATTTCATTTGATGAGTGCACTTGCAAGCTTTTCACTGAGTGCAACACAATTAACTTATACGGAAAATGTTACCGGAAACCCAAACGAGGTTGCGTTAGGTTACCCAGTTCCAATACCAGTTGCATCGCAAACACCAGTCAATGGCTTTAGAAATTATGCGAGTTTGCTGGCAAGACACCAAGATATTGCTCTCAGTTCAAATTCAGTTACCAGTCAAATTATCGGCCAATCGATTGAAGGCGATAATATTTGGGCCTATATTTTAAGTGACGCAGATGCAGTAACGGCAGAGAATTTTATTAAAGAGCCTGCGATGCTACAAAACGGCGGTATTCACGCTCGCGAATGGCAAACACCCGAGGTAGTCACAGGTATTTTAGAACGGTTTTATAACAACCAAAACGATCAAGGCTTCTACCAGTATTTATTAGAAAATAGCCAAATCATTTTAATCCCTGTACTCAATGTCAGTGGCTTTAAACAAACACAACGTTACCCTAATCAAGCAATGTATAGCACCGATCAAGATGATGGAGCCAACTGGCCTAGAGATGGTCGCATGCGCCGCAAAAATATGCGCGGCGTCGACACCGATCTTGCAACAGAAAATGATAACTTATTGGGTATTGATCTTAACCGGAATAATAATCCTTACTGGGCAACTAGTCCTGGGCGCTCATCTGGTCGCTCGGCATCAATAGTACATCACGGTGCAAGTCCAGCCTCTGAACCAGCAACACAAGCTTTACAAGCCGCAGCCAACCTGGCAGATGGGCGACTAAGATTTTATATTGATACTCACTCTTTTACTCAAGTTTATTTTGCTCCATACACAGCCAATACTCGTAGAAATGCCATTACTGATTCAATCGCCAATAAAATGCGAGCCGTTAATCACAACCGTTACCAATACGGCCCATCTCCAGCCGGTGCCGGCATTGGTGCCACTGATGAATATTTTGCAAATACTTATCAAATTCCAGCTTATACCTTAGAAACTGAACCAGGCAATAATGGTGGAACGCAATATGGCGGTTTTGGCGTCACTCATGACGGTTTTATTTTGCCCGAAGCAGAAATAAACAGAGTGAGAAATGAATTGGCTAATGCTTCGATTTTAGGCTATTACATGCAAGCAGGCCCTCCAAGTATTTGTCAAATTCAAATCACGCGTGTAGATAATGGCTCCACGATCTTTTTAGGGCAATGGCAAACAAGTTCTGAAACCAACAGAGAATGGCAGCAATCTGACAATACAGTGTTAGAGTCAGGGGTAAATTATCGTTTTAGAGTTTCGTTTAATAAACCAATGCGCTGGCGAACTGATGGGCAAATTACCCCGTATCCGGGTTTAACTATTAGCAATGCGCCCACCATTGCTCTTGAAGGCTTTGCGGCTGACGATCAAGCCTACTCAGAATCAATATCGGTAGCGAATGGTCAGTGGCTTGATCAACCTAATACTAATAACGATGGTTTTCTTAACTATAAAGATGACAGCTATATGTTTGAGTTTAACCTCCCAGATACCTCTTTGACATTTGATGCTAAATTATTTCAATTAGCCATTCAGGTAACAGACTTGGCTAACCAACAATTAGATGCATCACCCGTTACAGTGGTTGATTGGTCTAACGGTGCTTGGTCAGGATACGAATCAACTGATGGAAGCCTTGGTGATAGTGGTGGCATTGATAGAAATATTCGTCTCATTAACGATGGTAGTGACGCTTTTAATGATCCGACAGCCGTCTCTCCTCCGACAACACCTCCACCTCCCCAAAAAGGCGGTGGTGGTAGTGAAACAATTTGGGGAATCATGATTTTAATTCTAGTAAGACTTATAAACCTTAAAATCAATTTAAACCGGTAGACTGCAATAGAAATAGAATACTACTGGTTTGATTAAAATATCAATGGTAAAATGTTGGTAATATTTATTACCGAATACGATTATTATGTCAGAACAAGAAACCACAAAATCAGTTGAAAAACAGCCCCCTAAACAACCAGGTATTCTCAGTATTATGCAAAGCGTACTCGCGGCAATGTTTGGCGTACAAAGTGACCAAAAGCGAGAACAAGATTTTGAAAGTGGTCACATAGGTAGCTATATTTTTGTTGGTGTCGTCATGGTTGTTGTATTTATTTTAGTATTAGTTGGCATTGTCAATTCAATTTTAGAAAATGCGGGACAATAACCTTCTATTAAAATAAAGAAATTCACTAATTTTTTACTTTTAAATTTATTATTTATCAACTTTTTTGAAATAGTTTCAGCTAACTTATCTCAAAAGAGTAATAGCACTTTTATTGTCTACTAGTGTAAATTACGCATAATGACAATACTCTACTAGAGTTATATTTATATGAATACAATAACTAAAACATCAATGATAGCTTTGGCTTTAATATTAACCAATGCTTGTTCGGATGATCTCCCCTTAGAACCCAAAAACTCAAATAGTCAGCCTACAAAAACTAAAGAAAACCCTCCTCCCAAAAGCATTAATAACAACACACAAAGAAAGGCGGTTCGAGAAATAGATATATCAAAAACCAATTTATTAGGTCATATAATAATTAACGACAGCAAAATGCGTGTCATTGATCAACCACTCAAACCCGGTAGTCGTCTTTATGATTATAAACTTCAAACAGAAGCCACTTTAGGTGACTCAGTTGTTGTAGTATTAAAAGAACACCGTCAATTGTCTCAGTCTATTACGGCCGAAGCTCAGTCAACTTTACTTGCAACAAATACTTATAAGCTAACACCACTTTCAAAAGAAAACTTATACAAGTTTTATATGAAACTAAAAAATAACTCAGTTTTTAAAACAGTAGAATTAGAAGTCCGGTATGATAAAAAAAGTCGTGAGCAAAATAGTGCTGAAATTATGTAGTATGAGTTTATAGAATATCATTAATAATCAAACGGCCATTTAACTACATTTCAACTTTTAAATGGTTATTAAATACTTGCCTAACTTCACAAGACCAAGGCCGGGTTAATAACCCGGCAGGCAGGCTAGACTAAAATTAAAACCAGTCGTATTTATCTGTACACCACCTTTAACGCTTATGCAGTCTTGTGTGTTTTATTAATAATTTGTATTAACAATTAAATGCAAGCGTCTGGGCATTTACACATAACGCTTAAATATAATTTAACAAGCTGTGACTTTAAGCAAAGTCGTTTTAAAATACCTGACGTCTCCATGACTTTTAGATGATTTTGTTCTGAAAGTGATAATTTAGTTTATTGTGTCACTTCACTAATATTAATTGGGGGTGTTCATTTGTTCTTTGCTTGTTACATTCATTTAGCAAGCTCTATTTATCCTCAAATCAATATAATTCAAAGAGAAGAAATATGTCCCACCTCTTTGTAAACGATTGCTTTGGTAGCTAACTCAACAGACGAAGTAAACGAAAATGCTTTTGAGTGAGCATTCAGTCACAGGCGTGATCGAAATAAATTAGTTGTGTCTATTGCTTTGAGAACGGCTCATATGAGTTATACGAACTTTACTTCATTGCCTGAGTTTTTCCCCATTGCTTTGCAGCGCTCAAAGAAGCTCCTAAAGGAAATACAAAACACTGCAACAATCCATATAAAAGAAACGTTAAATTTATTATTTTTAATTTTTTTTGTGAGCAATAAAATAAGCAAATCACGTCTAATAAGTGTTAACCACTCCCTGTCTCAAACAGAGATTAATGTTAAATATCAGTCAGTTAAAAATCATAATAACAAATAAAATTAGTCACTTTTAATTATGTTCTAGCAAACTAGTTTTTTTCACTCTATTTTACCTAACCCCTCTTGGTTAAACCTGTAAAAAAACTTCCACATTAAACGAATTTAACTTATGCTGGCAAGGTTGCGACAGTACTTATTGCTCTTTCTCCTTTATATAAATTCGCGATAATTATATCCAATTTATTTTTTACTTGTCCCCAGTAAGAAAGGTATTTTATTTTCAATAACATATTTCTGAAGAGCAACTTTTTGAGAAACTTCAAAAAAACACGAAAAGTAGCATTTATGTAAATGAATTGAAAACGAAGAAAACAAGCAATTAAAATCAATTGGTAATAAATTCTTAAATTTTTTTAAACTCGGAGGTTATTATGAAAAATTTAATCACATTAGTAATACTGCTATTAACCGCTATTATTTCGATATCGGTTGAATCAGAAAACTCTTATAAAGATGATATTTCAATTACCCAAGCCAAAAAACATCCCCAGAACTCTAAAAGCACTACCAGCTCATGTGGTAGCAGTGCTTGCATAAAAACACCTTTGACAGCTCCTATCGAGCTAGAAAATGGAAGTGCTGAGAATTTAAGTGCCAGTAAAGGAGAAGAACTTATCTATGTATATAATGCGCCTTTTTATACCGTTGACGCTTATTTTAGTATACATTATGGCACTGGCGATGCCGATTTATATGTTAGCTATGAGACTATTCCAACAGATACTAGCTACGATTGCCGTCCTTATAAAGATGGAAACCAAGAAAGGTGTGTATTCTATAATAAGGAGGGAAAATACTATATACGAGTCAAAGCATCTAGTAGTTTTTCAGGCGTAAATTTATACGCAACTATTACCGATGGCTCTGGACCACCACCTGATGGTCAAATACTCTATGAAGAAAGCGTTAATGTTAAATATCTTGCTTCAAATAGCTGGAAATATTTCAAACTAAAGGCAGATCCAAGCATAGACAGGTTTGATATTATAACTTCTGGTGGAGAGGGAGATGTTGATTTATATGTTCGTTATAATGAAGAGGTTAGTGCATCACAGTTTGACTGTCGTCCTTACAAGGAGGGTAACGATGAAATATGTACTTTCACAAACCAGAGTCAAGAAGGCGACTTTTACTATATCGGAGTTTATGGGTATCGTACCTCAAGGAATTTCACGTTAAAAGCAACCACATATCCATAAAAACCGATAGTGCTGAGATAAAATTTAATTACGTAAGTATTATGTATCAGCCATTATTTATATAGTTAACGTTTATTTCATATACCAGCTCTGGCTTCATCTAAAATATAAGTTTCAAATAAAAGTCAGAACTGGTGTAGTTATTACCTCTACCTTAAGAAGGCCAAAAAAGAGTACCGAAGAGACTGGATTGTTGAACGCTTGGCTTATCTGGCTAGTACTTTTGCGATTGAAATCGCCAGCTATGCGGTTATGAGTAACCATTACCATCTGGTACTTTGAGTAGATGTGGATAAGGCAAATAATAGGAGTGAAGCTAATATTATCAGACGTTGGAAGAGAATTTATCAAATACCCACAGTCGTTCAACAATACCTTAAGAACCCACAAGCTGTAGAATTCAAGAAATTGCTCAAGGTATCATTGAAGAATGGCGAAAACGATTAACTGATACTTCCTGGTTTATGCGTTGTCTCAATGAATACTTAGCTCATAAAGCGAATAAGGAAGATAACTGTAAAGGCAGATTTTTAGTTAACCTTTAACCAATCTAAAGCCACTCCATGACTGTTATCAGCTATCGCTGAAAATTAATGATATCTAAGTACTCAAAATTACGTTCGATTTGAGTAAAAACACCAAATTATATTGGCTAATTTTCCAATCAGTTTTATAAAAAATAAAAGTGATTGGCTACTTTACTTGGGCCCCTTCATTAACGTCTCTGCTTTTTATAAAATTGAAAATAAGTGCTAATCGATGGGAACTGAACGAATTGATTTTCCATATTCAAACATCCAGGCTTTGTTGTCCTTTCTCATAATGATGGTGTAATCATTTTTGTCGTAAGCAATCCAAAAGAACTCTGTTAGCCCATCTGTATTATGTATATTCCAATATTCTATTGGCCACTCAACTGCATTTTTAGGAAATTCAGGTAGGTTAGATAGTTTGTCGGGAAAAAATCCATTTTTTTGATAATAAGTATCTATTGCTATCGTTAGGTTTTCTAAAGAAGTTGAGTTCGGTGACTTTTCTTTTTTTTGTGAAACTAAAGTACTGATAAAAAATAAAAAGAGAAGGGCTAGGAGAATATTAAAATATTTGTTTTTTACCAGAGAAATGAAGTTGATAGACTCTATATCTTTGCTTTGTTTATTGGCTTGATTGTTGATAAACTGTGTTATCGAACCTTTTTTGTTTTTATTTCTTTTTACTTTTGATTTCTTTTTGTATTGATTAGAGTTTTTTTGAGTAATATCTTTTTGAGTTAATTGTTCTATTTCTGATTGAATGCTTTTTATTTGTGTTTTTGCTGTTTGCTTTTTCTGAGGACTTTTAGATGAGTCATCTTCTATGTTTTCAAAAATAATCTCTTTAATTGATACTTTGGTGTGTTTAGTCTTTTGGTTTGAATGGTAACCTTTGCTTTGATCATCCGAGTAGCAATCATTGACCAATTGATTAATATCTCTTTTCGTTATTTTAGAAGAGGTACCGCTACCATTGGGTTTGTTGTTTTTCTGATTTTTTGTACAAAATAATTCCTTTGAGAAGGATTGAATATCATCTACCTTGCTGTTAGAAGAGCTGTTGTTGTCAGAACTCATTAGTTTACGCTTCAATAATTTATGGTAAAGAAAATAATCATCTTTTTTTATATCCGGCCTATACTATTAAAATAGTATAGGTTGTAATATATAAGGATTATAGCCCATTTATGGATGGAAAAAGTATAAATGAGCATTGGCTATTATCAGCGGCACGGTTTAAATTTTCTGAACAGAAAATACCAGAAAAACTTCATGTCGCTGATAATTTAAGCGAAGCTTGGTTACAAGTAAGTTCTATTTTTAATATCAGTGAAATGGAACTGGCAGATGCTGTTGCTCAGTATAGTGGGCTTGCATTAGTGGACAAAACACTAATTGATTCTAATGCACGCAGTTTTATCCGAGAGAAGCAATGCAGAGAGTTAAATATTCTTCCGGTAAGAGAAGAAGGTAATCAGTTAATTATTGCATTAAGTGATCCATCAAACATCAATGAGCTGGAAAGGCAACTCAAATTTTCTACCGGCAGGCAGGTTGTCTTTGAGATTATGCCACCTGACGAGATAGATACTTATTTAATCAGTCTTTATTCTCGAATTAATGATACCGACTCTAATCAACGGAATACAATCAATTTATCAGAAGACTTTGTTAATCAAAACTCTGATACAGGTACACAAACTGTCAGGTTGGCTAAAGTTATTTTAAGTACAGCCATAGATAAAAGTGCTTCCGACATTCACATCCAGCCATTTGCTGGTGGTGGAATAATTCGTTTTAGAGTCGATGGTGTATTGGTTCGTATTGCAACAATACCTGGAAATACATTAGGCAATTTGTCTCGCTATTTTAAAAATCACTCTGGAATGGATTCTGCTAAAGATATGATTGCTCAAGATGGAAGAATTCGTCTTGTTTATGAAGGTAAAGATTATGATGTACGCATGTCTATTTTACCTAGTCATGGTGGTGAAAGAATTGTTGCTCGAATATTGAATCAAAACCGTGTTTTTTCATTGGCAAATAGCGGGTTCTCATTAGTTGAGCAACATGCATTGCAACGTATGGTTTCTTATCCAGCCGGAATAGTATTACTGACTGGTCCAACTGGGTCGGGAAAAACGTCGACTTTGTATGCCTTACTTTCAGATTTAAATCGGGTAGATATTAATATTATTACCATTGAAGAGCCGGTTGAATATGTGCTTCCTGGCACTTCTCAAGTGAATGTCAACAATAAGCAAGGTTTAGGTTTTGCGGAGAGCTTACGATCTATTTTACGACAAGATCCTGATGTGATTTTAGTAGGAGAAATTAGGGATGCAGAAACCGCACAAATAGCAGCACAAGCTGCATTGACGGGGCATTTAGTTTTATCTACTTTGCACACCAATGATGCATTAACCACTATTCCTCGATTACTGAATATGGGAATAGAACAAAGTATTCTTGCAGATTCTTTAATTGGTGTTGTATCACAACGCTTAATTAGAAAGTTGTGCATTGAATGCGCACAGCCGGTTTCTGATCGATTAACAGCAATGGAATATGAATTTCGCAAAATTACCAAGGAGCAGCCGAGAAAAAGGGCAGTTGGTTGTGGACATTGCCATTATACAGGATATAGTGGACGCGTGCCTGTAGTAGAAAGGTTAGAGGTCACTTCCCAGTTGCGAGAAACATTAATTAATGGACAGCATGATCTGAACTCATTAAAAAATTGTCTAAGTGAAAACTATCGCCCAATGGCTGAGAATGGTGTTGAATTAATTGTTTCTGGTCTCAGTACGACGGAAGAAATTAATCGAGTATTGGGATTAGTTTTTTGGAGAGAATTGGCAGAGTTATATGGTAAATCGATTAATGACATTCAGATAGAATCTTTGCAAGTCACTTATAATCGCCGATCAAGTGAAGTATTGATTATGACCGAAGATGATCAACTCTATCAACAGATTAACGCAGAAACCAACTATCACTTTTGTCGAGCTGAAAATGCACAACAAGCAGATAAATTATTGCATAAAAATAGTCAAATTTTTACCTTGGTCATTGATATTCGTTTGTCATCCGAGAATGGAATAGAGTGGTTACAAAGTCTACGTAGAGAATTAGCCTGGTCTGGTTTATCCGCAATATTCTTAACTGATAATGAGCATCCTGATATCAATAAAATTTTACTGGAACATCAAGTTCATTGTGTTGAAGGTTTTCCAATTGATTGTAAGGTTTTACAGCAAACTATTCAGCAGGTATTACATCAATAGCACTTATAAAAAGATATGGAGTTTTTATGAAAAACACTTCAAAAGGTTTCACTTTAATCGAAATTTTGATTGCAGTGACTATTGTTGGTGTTCTAGGTTCTTTTGCCTGGATATCCTATGAAAACTATTTAGTCAGAAGTAAAATTACAGAAGGCTTTGAATTTGCAGATGCGACTCGCCTCAAGATTGAAGAGTTTTATGATATTAACGGACGCATGCCAAAAAACAACAATGAAGCGGGCATCAAGTTAGTTGTCAATGCGGATATGATCAAATATATCGGTTGGCATGCTGATAGAAAAGATCCCGATAAGCAAGGTTATATTGACGTGCAGATGGATCTGGGAAGTCTTGGTCCAGCGGTTACCCCCTTTTATCTGGTTGCTAACGCTAATGGTGCTGTTATTCAATGGCATTGTGAAAGTCCGTTAGACAGCGGAATGGATATTAGCAATACAGTAGAAAAAAAATATTTGCCCGGTGTCTGTCGTGGTAGCGGCGGTGCAACAACCAATGCGTTGGTTGCGGTAACTAAATCTCCCTCGCCGCAAAAGTGCCCGGCAGGACAAGAGGCGTTTACTTTTAATTCTGGTTCCAATGCTATTAAAGCGTGTCGGCCTAAATGTGCTGCGGGGCAAAAACATAACACTAAGCCACCATTTAATTGTGAAAACATTGTTAAGCCCCCAGTAGTTGTCGCCCAACATGTACAACAATCTGCAATCGTTAAAGATCATGCAAATTCATGCTCTCAAGGCTTTGAGCGGAAAGGAAATGACTGCGTTGCCAAATGCCCCGATGGCCAAGAGCCTAAACAAACCGATTTGTTGAGTTGTACTATGGCAGGAGTGGTAGGAATTGTATGTCGAGGCCCTAAATTTATTTGTGAGCGAGCTTATAAACAGGGTGAAAGTTGTCCACAGTCAATGCCTTTTATTGCTAATACAGTCGAAAATTTAACGGATGGTTCTCGTTACCTTCAGCGGGAATGTATAAGTGCAAAAAGCGCTTATGAAGCGGTTCAAAATATACAGAGCGATAAGCGATGCAAAAACTACGATGTTAAAGTTTTATCCGATCAGCATTTTTTTTGTGTTTTCCCATGTGTCGGTAAAAATTGTAACCTTAAAACCGTTCCCCCAAAAGATACATGGCCAACTTGGAATAATAGTGTTAAAGATCCGGTAACCGGCCAAATGAGAGCTAAAACCTATGAAGATCTACCGGATTCGTTTGATACAAAGCCGTAATACCTAGCTTTTGTCAATGCAGAAATAAAAAAGATAATTAAAACAATCGGGTTGATTATGAGGGTACCCCTTCTTGAGTCATTAGGTGACAGATCACTAAAATGCAGTTTAATTTAATACAAATAAATATTCTTATTCCATGACTTGTTCATAGAATATTGTGTCCAGTTCACTAGAAAGCTCATTCCCACTTTCATCTGTGATATTAAAAGCTTCTTGAGTTCCAGCTAGAGAGCTAGAACCTTCAAGCCCACTTAATAAGTTATATGTAGATTCTTTTATAGCCAGCTCAATCAATGCAAGAACTTGAGTCTTTAGCTCAGAGCTAATGTCGAGCGAATCAAGTTTTAATCCTACTTCTGTTTGATCTTTAGCTCCTTGAGAATAAAGAGAAACAAGGTTCTCAATCTCAAACTTTATACTTTCGATTAGCTGTTCAGGGCTCATAGAAACCTTTGGCTTTTAACGCTTGTCAGAGTTACTAGTGAACTCTTGGCTCTGGTTATGCTTAGTCTGGTACTTATCTAGAACAATTAATATCATAGGAACTATCATTTTCGATACCTAACCAGTCGCGTTCCATCTTCAGCTAGTAAAACCATTTTTTTATCTGAAATCGATAATATTTTGTCTCTGGTTTGAAACCCTTGCTTTAACAAACCTAAGCTTTCACTTATGATTTCCATATAAAGATAGCTATCTTTTATCCACCATTTCGATTCATAACTCCAATTCCGTTTACTTTCAGGGTACTGAGAAATAGTAAACCCTCGAACTACCCCATCGGCTCCATAATCATCCTTGCCTTGATCTACAATCGGTTTATTTGGATAGTCTGGATGAGTCCATTCACTATTGGAGAGCCATACTCCTATAATTTTTTTCTCCAACAATTTATCGGAGTCTGAGGCTTTTATTTGGAATGCGAATAATAAGATTACCTTTAACACAACAACTCTAAGTAAAAACTTCATTCATACGCTCCTATTTAAACATAACGCCTAGTCCAGAAATTTGTACGTATTTTGGCACAAATAATCCTGCTACGACTTATTAAATTTCTAATAGGTTTCAGCTTCATCACCTATGATAGTTGCTTTCAACTTCGACGCAATTTCTTTCGCCTTCAATAGCGCATCATCAGAATGACTAAAGGATATTTTGCCTGAACGATAATCGAAAGTAGTCTGAAAACCTTCTGCTCTCCATACACACATTCCTTCAGCTTCAATGGAAAGCAGTTCTCCTGTATTCGGATTCTTGACGCTTATTGTCTTCTCATGAGTTAAGGTTGAGTCAACCTCGCATATTTCAAGCCAACTCTCGAGCGAAATCCCCTCTTGATTTTCAATGTGCAGTTCATGCACAGCCATAGTGTGACTCGATATAATTAGCAATGTTGATAGAATGACGTATTTCATTAATTTAACGCCAAGCGCATTCGCAAATTTGCATAGCGCTGTTTTTTGTCGATTGCCGCAACTGGTTAGGCTTTTTATTAACCTATTGTACAATTTTTTCAAGGTTAACTGACTTTGCCAATGAACCATACCTTAATAGTATTGCAACGAATTCTGCATCATCAGCAAAACCTGTCACACCAGCTCTCAGTCGAAAGCTCTGTCCCAATGGGCGGGTTAACTTTGCCTTAAGAATCACATTACTATCGAGTAAGACGGTTAATACCTTACCCTTATTTTTCTCATATAGATTCCCGATTCTCTCAGCAGCTTCTTCTGTGACTCGTATATCTACGCTACCGTCTCTAGTTCCTGTATTTTCAATATCTTTATCAGTAAACCAAATATCTTTTTTCGAGTCTGACACTGTAAACGCTTCTAGTTTGCCTTGTGTAGTCGTCAAGTAGCTAAAATACTCTTTTGCTGCTATCTTCGTATCGACAAGTAGATATACAATGTTATTTTCTTTAGTAAATTCTATTTCTGGTTCAAAAATTGATCTAGCTTGGTTTAGACGTTTACTAATTATACTGGCAGATTCCAGATTATTTTCTTGATCACCAAGAGAATACTTCAAAGTCTCACTGTACGCGTCAAATGCTTGTAAGCAAAAAAACACAAAAACAATTTTAGATATGTATGTCAAATCCAATTCCTCTTTAGCCTAACAGCATATTCTATGCAGTAAATCTCATTAATATTCAAACGACCATTTAACTGCATTGTGTTTTTAATCATCACCAAATACTTACCTAACTCTACTGCTATGTCAACTCCGCATTTAATAAGATTGATAGAAAGTAATAGTTGCTCCATCTCTTTTTGACTATATTTTACAAACCCTTCTTAACCTCATCTACAACCTTGACTAAAGTTAATTTGATAGCTATTTTTTCTGCCATGTCATGACTATTGCATCGTCTCCACGCTGATAATAATCTGGACG
Organism: Aliikangiella litoralis; assembly: GCF_052495765.1. Next base: position 5,020,335 of record NZ_CP199292.1, read on the forward strand.
AACGCCAGACACTATAAACCCTAATGACTCGTACAGACGAAATGCAACGCTGTTATCTTTTCTAAGTTCTAGAGAGACTTTCATAATTCCTTTTTCTTGGGCTCGATTAATTGAGGCTTTTATCAATTCACTACCAATACCCCGCTTTTGATGCTCGGGATTTATCGCCAATGAATAAATACGCGCGGAGCGTTTATGCAACAAGACTAGTATGTAGCCCATTAATTGATATGGCAATTTATCACTTCTTGCCACAAGTAATAGGTTTTTCTTTTTCTGGATATGATAGCGAAAGGATATTTGGTTGAGCATTCCGTCTGATGGAATGAATACAAGTTGTTCCAATTCCACCAGAGCTTTGACATCATCAACTTTTGCATCTGAAATCGAATTTGACATAAAAGATTAATGGCGTTTATAGATAGTATATTTAGGCAACATTTTAGTTGGGCGATAGGATAGCTTTACTTTCTTTAAGTTTTCAAACCCCATATCATCACCGACATTGATATAAATAACATCATAATTCGAGGATAGAAGTTTGGCGAACTCTCTAAAAATGAATTGTGCGCACCCCAGAATATTGAAATCGGTTTTCTCGATAATCACACTGGCCGTAGTGTTATTAATCTTCTCACCGACGGTAAACCCACTCAAAACTCCATCAATAATAATCACTAAACCGATCAACTCAAGCGCTTCATAATCCCGTAACATACGCTTGATAGCGAAACGCTCATCATAAATGCCATCAAGAAAAGCATCAGACTGCTCGTTTGGCAAATATTTCATCCTTTCAGAAATCCACTTATCCAAAAGAACCATTATGTTATCGCCATGGTCACGAGTATTAAGTAATTGCAACTCATGATTGGGATGAATACTAATGAACTTATTTATTTCATTCCTTTTGTTTTTATAAGAATTGCCAGACAATTTTATTAAATCATCGCAATGATAAATATAATCAGAAAAAGACCGTTCAATCACATAATCTTCAAACAAATCAAATATCTCGGCATCTTTCTCAAGATGTCCAGCCAATGCAGAAAGAATTTTTTCATCGATATATTCAATTTTGGTGTAAGCAGGATATTGATTATTTTCCTCCATAATTGCAAAGCAGGTTTCAACCGCCTTTAAGCAGTTTTCTAACTTTCCAATCGGAGGCAAGAGCATGGACAATTCGCCATTACTCAATAAGAAAAAGCAGAACGTATCTTCGATGATAGAATAAAAACCGCTGCCTTTGCTAATCCATAAATAATTTGCTGCGAAGGTATAATCACTGGTATCCATTTCTAACAAATACAGATAGCGTTCCATTATCGGCTTTGCAGTTAAATCTAAAGAGTGCAGCTCATATCTGCCGACCTTAAGGTTGCTCATATAGAGAAATGATTACTCCTGTTTGGGTAAGATTCTAGGGCTAACAGCATATTCTATGCGGTAAGTTTTATTAATATTAAAATGAGCGTTTTACTGTATTGTGTTTTTAATAACTATCAAATATTCACCTAACTTTACTGTTATGTCAACTTAGTATTTAATAAAATTGGCTGCAATGAAATACAAGTGCACTTTTTATTCCGATTTAAAATGAGTTAACGTAAAACAACTGAGAAAATCACAATTTCATACTGATTCATCAAAGTAAAAGATGTACTCGTTTAGTGTTTATAAGAAGCGGCTGTCCAATTTTATCTCTCTACAACTTCGACTAAAGTTAATTTGTCAACAAAATGAGAGATCAATTACTTTGATCCCATTGATTTCATTGAAATTTCAACTTGCATACGTCGACGGCTTAGGTCGTACAAAATAACTTTTACTTTTTGAACGGAGCCAATTTCTAAATTACCGCCTGATTCATTGTATATAAGAGCTTCAAGACCAGGAGCAATTTCAACAAAAGTTCCATACTCAGTGTTAAGCCTAACTATACCAGAGTGTATACTGCCCGGCTCATATCGCCCATCAGTTTTGAATGGATCTAGTTCTGGTTTGGCTTGCTTTATTGAACCGGAGAATGCTTGCCTTCTTTCATCGACAGCCAGTATAAGAACATCAAATTCCTCACCTATGTTTGTGAACTCTCTCGGGTCGGGAATTTTCTTTACCCAATCGAGCTCTAAAATCTGAATGAATATACGCCCCTCGGGGGTAGAAAGGTAAACGCCCCATTTCTCAACCTGATCGACTTTAGCTCGAACTATTTCACCAACTTTCATTTTTGTACTGACCTTTCAATGTAACGCCTGCCATCACCAGTGGCAAAAACGAAGCGAAGCTGAAGGTTTATCATCTGGTACATGGCTTGATTATTTCTTTTTTCGGGTAACTTTGAAATACATAATCGAACCCATTTTTATTGCAACAGCGAACGTAATAAAGGTGCACGATAATCATTGTCCTTTTCATTGAACTCTAGCCTTTTCTCAGCAAGATCAATGTTTATGAAAACCTCAGAATACAGCTCTTTCTCTCCGTCAGGATTGAAGAAGAACTTCATTTTGCAGGGTGAGACCTCAAGCTGTTCGGGATTGCAAGCAAGCCCAACTACTTGGGCATTGACCTTGTCTGGAACAGATGCATCACTTACGGTAGCGCCATATAGAGTAGCTAGTGATCTTATAAAAGCTTCTGACTCGGCCCCAATGTTCTTGAAGAATGCCTCTCCCCAATAGAAAGCATCATTAATACCTTCTACTACTTGCGGGTTCCACGAAGGCAACAACTCGATTGCAAACCCAACTTTATCGCCTTTCAGGTCGCCTTTAACGACAATCTCATAAGAACCAGATTTGAGCTTCTTGAAGTTTGAAATTGTAAAGGTCAAATCAACAAAACCGTCTTCCTCACAAATAAATACTTCTGGATAGTCTCTAGCGGGAGAAAAAATACTCCAAATCATTATTAAAATTCCTAAAACTTACCTTATATATACACCCAGAGGCTTAATGCATTGCTCTGCGGCCACTTGTTATACCCCAACTTTGGCTGCTACTTTTTCAGTCCAGTTTTTATCATTTGGACAGATTATCAAAGATTCACAGCCTTGGGTATTACATTCAATTTCTACTCCGGGTAAATCATCGACCAACAAGTCAATGCCGAACAAGGTTGGAGTTTTACTAAACCTTGAATAGACACTATTACCTTTTACCGCATCGTTGTGTTCTTGTTGGTTAACCACCGATGTTATTCTTACCCCCCAAAATTTAAACCACATTTTCAAATAAAATTCTTTACGTAACGACGTAGTATAAATCCAAACCTCATGATTTCGTGCCAACTTTTTCATCAACTCTGGAGCACCGTTCCTTAACTCTTCTTTGAATATCAAATTTGCGGGAATCCCTAAAGATTTACTACCAACAGAAAACTTAGTAGTCGTTGGTATTAATGTATCATCTAAATCAAAAGCTATACGCATAATTGTTTTTTCTCGTGGTTATGCCTTGCTAAGCTATTGGTTATAATATTGAACGAAGTAAAAGTAGCCAACTGTTTTCAGTCCGCTTAAGCAACTTGTTAGCAGATACTTATCACACAAAGCTATCAAGTAAAAAGTAAACGGGGACATCCACATAAAGATATAAATGATGGGTGTCCTGACTTATTCTGACTTATTCCATTGTAGCCTTGTATAGTGCCTTTACTTGTTGTCATCTTGGCACTTTCATTGTCAGTGATATTGCTTTTAACTTCTTTTTTTCTTTTACCTTCTCCCATCCTTGGCTCAGAATTTTTTAGGAAGTTGTCTATTTTTTCTGATGCTTTATTTAAAGTTTCAATCGTTTGCTCTGCACGTTTGACTTGTTCTTTATCTCTACTTTCATTTTTATCTAAGTGTTGATGCTCTTTGATATGATAGTTTATTTGACGTTTGATTTTGGCTCGCTTTTCTTCTAGACAAATAACAGGACAGCCACCCCCTTGTTCCATACTCTCAAATAATTGCTAGACAAACAAGTCGTAGTTGGTTAAGTTAGTCCTCAGGATGAAACATTAATAAGGATATTAATATGACCCGAGCCCGCAAAACCATTATCGATTTAGAAACAACCCCTTACTACCACTGTATTTCCCGTTGTGTCCGCCGCGCTTTTCTCTGTGGTGAAGACCATTTTTCCGGTCAATCTTATGAACATCGCCGAGATTGGATTGTTGAGCGATTAGCTTATCTGGCTAGTACTTTTGCGATTGAAATCGCCAGCTATGCGGTTATGAGTAACCATTACCATCTGGTACTTCGAGTGGATGTGGATAAGGCGAAGAGTTGGAGTGAAGCTAATATTATCAGACGTTGGAAAAGGATTTATCAAATACCCACAGTGGTTCAACAATACCTTAATAATCCACAAGCAATAGGCATTCGAGAAGTTGCTCAAGACATCATTGAAGAGTGGCGAAAACGATTATCCGATATTTCCTGGTTGATGCGCTGTCTGAATGAGTATTTAGCTTGTAAGGCTAACAAAGAAGATAACTGCAAAGGTCGCTTCTGGGAGGGCAGATTTAAATCACAACCTTTATTAGATGAATCAGCAGTACTCACAGCCATGAGTTATGTTGACCTGAATCCTATTCGAGCCAAGATAGCTAAAAACTTACAACAATCTGATTACACCAGTATTCAGCAGCGAATTACCCAACTTAAGAAACACACTAAACCAGTAATTCCCTTAATGAAGTTATCAAATAGCCAACAAAAACATCAAAACAGTTTTTCCTTTAGCACACAAGATTATTTGCAACTCACTGACTGGGTTGGTCGAGCCATTCGTAATGACAAGCGAGGTTATATTGAACAGCATGAACCACCGATTTTACAAAAACTTAATATTGAAGGTGAGGGATTTATTCAACTGATGAAACAGAAAGATGATTTATCACAGCTGACAGTGATTGGTTCGTCAAGTACCTTAATTCACTATTTAGAAAAGTTAGAAAATAAGTTTATTAAAGGTATCCATTTAAACAGGAAGATTTTTAACTAACTCTAATAACCCTAAAGACACCTAATAATCTTTATCAGTAATTGCTGAGAATCAATGACATCTAAACATTCAAAATCATACTGAGATTGAGTGAAAATATTAACTGAAATCAGCCACTTTGATTTATTTGGCTACAAAAAACAAAAGCTGTTTTATATAAAAAAACAATTTCAAAAAAACATTATTTTTAAGTTGAGGATGTCCATTTTCATGTCTAATAATTGATGTCGCTTGACTCGCTTATTGAACATGACTTTATTGTTTTCATTTAATGCACAAATTTGAAAAATATTCTTTGCTAAATCGATACCTATTACGCTATGTTTCATGATGATCACCTTGTTTCAATTATGAGTTCAGAGTCTTAATTGTGGCACACTGTTGCTTAAGCAGGGTGATCATCTCAGCATCCACATAAAGACATAAGTGATGGGTGTCCTGACTTATTGCTTCTACATCTGGCGCTCTTAGAACTCCTGCACGAATTTCCTTCTCTTCAAAGTCAGGATAACAAGACAAATAACAGGACAGCCACCCCCTTGTTCCATACTCTCAAATAATTGCTAGACAAACAAGTCGTAGTTGGTTAAGTTAGTCCTCAGGATGAAACATTAATAAGGATATTAATATGACCCGAGCCCGCAAAACCATTATCGATTTAGAAACAACCCCTTACTACCACTGTATTTCCCGTTGTGTCCGCCGCGCTTTTCTCTGTGGTGAAGACCATTTTTCCGGTCAATCTTATGAACATCGCCGAGATTGGATTGTTGAGCGATTAGCTTATCTGGCTAGTACTTTTGCGATTGAAATCGCCAGCTATGCGGTTATGAGTAACCATTACCATCTGGTACTTCGAGTGGATGTGGATAAGGCGAAGAGTTGGAGTGAAGCTAATATTATCAGACGTTGGAAAAGGATTTATCAAATACCCACAGTGGTTCAACAATACCTTAATAATCCACAAGCAATAGGCATTCGAGAAGTTGCTCAAGACATCATTGAAGAGTGGCGAAAACGATTATCCGATATTTCCTGGTTGATGCGCTGTCTGAATGAGTATTTAGCTTGTAAGGCTAACAAAGAAGATAACTGCAAAGGTCGCTTCTGGGAGGGCAGATTTAAATCACAACCTTTATTAGATGAATCAGCAGTACTCACAGCCATGAGTTATGTTGACCTGAATCCTATTCGAGCCAAGATAGCTAAAAACTTACAACAATCTGATTACACCAGTATTCAGCAGCGAATTACCCAACTTAAGAAACACACTAAACCAGTAATTCCCTTAATGAAGTTATCAAATAGCCAACAAAAACATCAAAACAGTTTTTCCTTTAGCACACAAGATTATTTGCAACTCACTGACTGGGTTGGTCGAGCCATTCGTAATGACAAGCGAGGTTATATTGAACAGCATGAACCACCGATTTTACAAAAACTTAATATTGAAGGTGAGGGATTTATTCAACTGATGAAACAGAAAGATGATTTATCACAGCTGACAGTGATTGGTTCGTCAAGTACCTTAATTCACTATTTAGAAAAGTTAGAAAATAAGTTTATTAAAGGTATCCATTTAAACAGGAAGATTTTTAACTAACTCTAATAACCCTAAAGACACCTAATAATCTTTATCAGTAATTGCTGAGAATCAATGACATCTAAACATTCAAAATCATACTGAGATTGAGTGAAAATATTAACTGAAATCAGCCACTTTGATTTATTTGGCTACAAAAAACAAAAGCTGTTTTATATAAAAAAACAATTTCAAAAAAACATTATTTTTAAGTTGAGGATGTCCATTTTCATGTCTAATAATTGATGTCGCTTGACTCGCTTATTGAACATGACTTTATTGTTTTCATTTAATGCACAAATTTGAAAAATATTCTTTGCTAAATCGATACCTATTACGCTATGTTTCATGATGATCACCTTGTTTCAATTATGAGTTCAGAGTCTTAATTGTGGCACACTGTTGCTTAAGCAGGGTGATCATCTCAGCATCCACATAAAGACATAAGTGATGGGTGTCCTGACTTATTGCAGAGTCTTAATTGTGGCACACTGTTGCTTAAGCAGGGTGATCATCTCAGCATCCACATAAAGACATAAGTGATGGGTGTCCTGACTTATTTTTTTGCCTTGTTAACCATTTTTGCAACCATGAGCAATCTGTTTTTTGAGGGCTTCTTTTAGCAGCTTTTCCAAAGTGTCGCCGCCTTTTCCGTCGTACAATATAGTAAATCCATCTTCAGACACTACATTTTTTGGCGACTCAACAATACTGAGCGTTTGGTTACAATCCACAATTACTTCATTTTTTGCCGAATTTGTCGCACAGCCGAAACATAAAAATACTAAGGATAAGCAGAGTATTGATTTTAGTGAACTAAGTTTCATATTAGAACTTCCAACTTTCATTTTGATGGTTAACGCCGCCATGTGGGGCGACTTTGTAGTTGGTTGTTTTTGTGCTATTCAAGCACAAAAACAAGCGACGTAAAAGGAGTCCCTACGATGGCTTTGTTACATTTTTTTTAATTAGTGCCTCTAAACTCTCTATACTAGAAACCTTAGATAGTGGAAATATTAGGGCATGGATACTATCGATAAAGAGATAAATTGCCCTATCTGTTTTTTCTACTCGCTGAACAATATCCCACTTATGGTTTGCCTCATAAGCTGCACCTTTAGTTTTGATTCCGTCGTCGCTAATAACGAATTTGTGTTTGGTTAAAAAAGCTCCGCCTGAAATAGGCTGACAAGCACGCTTAGCCTTAACGCCATTCAATACCATAAGTGCAAAATAAAATATCAATACAAATGCTACGATACCTGCTGTTTCCCAGCTAAAGTTGCTATCACTCTGAAAGAAACCAAAGAAAACAAATGCAACCAGAAACCAAACGATCATATTTACCCACCAACTGTCCCACCACCGCCTTGGCTCCCTAAATATTGTCTTTTCTAAATGCGATTGAAACTCTATCCAATCAGACAATTCATATTCTATTTCTAGTTCCATGTGACTCCTGAAATGTAACAGCTGATTGAATGCAGTAAATCTCATTAATATTCAAACAACCGTTTAACTGCATTTCGACTTTTTAATAATTATCAAATACTTACCTAACTTGACTGCTATGTCAACTCTTGTATTTAATAAGATTGACTGCTGTTAAATGCAAGTGCACTTTTTATTCCATTAAAAATTGAGTTAACCTAAAACAACTGAGCAAATCACTGTTTCGCGCTAATTCATCGAAGTAAAAGATGTGCCCATTTAGTATTTATAAGAAGTGGCTGTCCAGTTTTATCGGGGCGATTGAGATAAAACGGAGGGGCCAAAGCCCCTTTTTTACTAAGATTTGGCGATTTCTTTATCAATTGATTGATTTAATTCTTTCAATTTCTTGGCTCGTCTTTGAGAGTTTAACTTTGCATTTCCTTTAATAGTTTTAACTTTTTTTTCTATGTATTCTCGCATTTCTTGTCGTTCATTCATCAACTGCATTCTCCTTAATTTCTTTTAAAATCCTATAAAAATCGACTTCATTTTGCGCACCAAGTATAACGCCACCATAATCCTCGCCATTTTCTTTATTTAACTCAGCTATGGCTTTACCCAGCCCGTCATAATTACGGCCTTTCTTTTTCATCTCTTTCTTGGCTTCTTCTAATTTCTCAAGCATCTCTTCACGAGTCAGTATTTTAGTCATAGTTTTTTCACCAAATGAGTTACTTTTCCAAAATGGTTTTCATACGGTTTATACCCTTTACCACGATATAGTCTTGTGTGAGCTGGAGACACAGGATCACAAAGCCAAAGTTCACGTGAACCATTTAATTGCGCATATAAATCAGCAGCATAAAGATTTATATCTAGTATGCTATCAGATAAAACTTTATTTTTTAATGGAGAATGTTCTATAGCATGTAATTTAAGTATAAGCCTATCTCTTTCCAACATGCCATAACATAAGCTAATTAATGCACCCGCTTTTGACAATGCTAAATCAAATCGTCTAGCTCCGCCGCGAGAATGATATTGTTCGTACAAATCGAGCCAGCCCCAACTTGCTACTCTATTTTCTTTTGTCCAAATTTTTTTCCATTTGTCTGCTTCCTTAACGTCTTTATAACTAATTTCATGCGCCTTAATTCCTAATGCCGCATAGGTGCTTTCAACATCAGCAAAAATCACCTCTCTTAACTCTTCATGATATGCAGCCATTTGCCGCCATGTCAGGCTTTGATATTCAGTACTCATAATTCCCTTTGTGTGGTTGACTCAATTTTCTGACATTATACCTCACTCAATAGAGCGAAAAGAAGAAACCCAGCTAACAGAATAAGTTTTCATCGAGCCTTGAGATTAAGGGAATATTAACGAATTGACTGGCGTAGTCAGTCGGCAATCAGCGAGATTGATTAAGAAGAAAATAACAGCATATTCTATGCAGTGAACCTAATTAATATTCAAACTGCCGTTTAACGGTATTGTGTTTTTTAATCATTATCAAATACTCACCTAATTCAATCGTTATGTCAACTTAGTGTTGAATAGATTTAACAACAATAAAATCGATTTTCATTTTCCAAAACGCATAAAAAATCATACGTTAATATCCAAAATAAAAACGTTGTTTTTTCCTATTTTTTCTTAGGTTTTTATTGTGTTTTTATGATAGTATTTCTCCTGCAATCGACTGCATTCAGTCGGTCATTTTGCAAGAGCTGAAATGTTTGAATGGCATTTTTTTCTGTTTGTAAAAACAGGTACGTGAAAATAAAGTTTGAACGATTTGTCAGTTGCAAACTAAAACCATTAACTTAAAAGTTAGTTGGCCGTTAAGACGCCCTGAAGGTAGCGACAACTATCCTCCAGAGCTAGGCCACAGTCACTCCAGGAGAGTAACCATGACTTATCTTTATTATAAAGCTTTGTCGCTAACAGCGCGAGCCCAGTTTTTCAAACACCTTAGGTGTGTTTTCATTATCACTAATCTCCATGCCTTGCATTTAACTTTTTGTTTCTTAAAGAAAAAAATCATTATCTAGTCCTATTTTAACCTGTTTCAGACAGATTGTTTGATATTTGAGATATTCAAATTAAGTATTGCTGTGCCTAAAAAAGCCACCAGCAACCTTAAACAATCCGTCATAACCCAGTTTGAGAAGCTGGGTAAGTGCATGGTTAATGGGACCCAATGAATGATATCGAATGCAAAAAAAGAGTCTTCTCTTTCTGGTCAGTTGAACCTATGGCTTTTATTGGTTCATAAGCCGTATGACCAGTTTTTTAAAATCACAACTTAAAACTGTTAGCAAAAGAAACACAAAAGGAATTCAACAAATGCAATTACCACCCAATGATTTTTTTAATCAAAACTCAACAACTAATCAAACGAAAAAACAGTCACAAAAATCCATTGAACAACTGCTTATTGATGCCAGAAACTTATACGGTCTTTCCGGTGAACTCATTGGTATTTATTTACCCAACTTTAAAAACCCCCAACAACAATACCAACTGTTTTCACTCATTTGTAACTTCTTTCAAATGGAAAAACGTTTTAACTTAAAACTGATTGAAATGAATATTGATGTATTCAACTACCAATACAACACCGACATGCTATTTAACACGCCTTTAGTCAAATACGATTTAATCAGTAGTGTGAATCAGTTTTTAGAAGCGGTGCAAACTGGAAAACAACCCCTCGTTGTTCGTTCACCCAATCGAGGGCGTTACTAATGAGTCAAAAAATATTCTTTAAGCAGCAAGAAATTAAAAATATCTTATTAGAAAGCAGAGAAGTGATGGATATTACCGCCCACTTTCTATGCTCACTACTAAAGTGTCAATTTAACCACGACCAACAAAACTTACTCTATTCATTATCACTTAGCTACAACCAAATGGAGCAGCTGATTAATGATAGCCTTAAAACAAACTTTGATATTGATATGTTTGATAAAAACCATCAAACCATTTATTCCAATATTAATAAAGAATTAAAAATAAAGCTTGAACAACTGGCGGAGCAAATTAATAGCAGAGCAACAGAACAATCATTACGATGATTAAAGCGGAATAAATAAAGCCTCAATTAAATAACAAATTAATTGAGGCTTTAGTTGCTTAGTTAATAAAAGTATTCAATATTACTTTTTCACTTTTCTGCGTAACCAAACAAGTGGAAGCAACAATAAACTAAAGGCGCCCATTGAACCGCCACCTTTTTTCTTTTTAGTTTCAACTGGTGCAGGATCTTCAACATCAGTTACCGTTACTTTAACTTGTTTGTTAACTGTATCTTTTCCATCGCTAACAGCAATGTTAAAAATTAGCGCCGTTGTTTCAGTAATAGCAGGTACAGTAAAACTAGCAGAGCTGCTATCAGCACCAGTTAGCGTAACTGTTGGTCCTGAAACCTGAGTCCACGTATAAGTTAAAGCATCGTCGTTAGGATCGGTTGCCGTAACGGATAAGTTAACAGTGTTTAAACTACCGCCAACAGTATCACGTTCGTTAACCGTAATATCGGCAACAGTAAACACCGGAAGTCGATTATCACACTCAACAGAATCTCCAGCGACAACATTAGAGAAAATTCCGCTAGTAATATTGCTGAACTTAACGTTATCAATCCACCAACCAAAATCATTGGTATTAGAGTCGCTGCTGACTCTAAAACGGAACTTCACATTATTACCGTTAAGCGCAGAACCAAAACTAATGGTTTCAACTTCGCCATAAACACCGCCATTGATGTTTCTACCGCTATATACAGGCCTATTTTGTAGCGCCTGTGCAGGATTTTCTTCTAATGCCGCTGTGTTATAACCAATAGCAAAAGTACCACCAACTTGTGTTACATCAGTCCACTCACTACCGTTAATACTAATCTCAACAACACCGCCATCCCAATCAGCTTCTAATGCATAAAAGTGATAGAAACTAATTTGGAAATTACTGCCATACCCCACATTAACGTCATCGGTTTCTGCGGCAACATCAGAACTAAAACCATTGTTTCTTAAGTATAAAGTGGTTGTGCCCAAATCAATTCCACTTGATTGTGATAAGAAAGGAACATTGGCCCCAGAGTCACTTCCAACAGTTCCTTTAGCTTGCTCACCACCCGCCATAATATGCTCTTGCCAATCATTAACAATTGATGCGGTTTCCATTTTATCTTCATCAGCATTAGCAACCGGATCGCGTTTTACAAAATCCATATTAACTTGAGTCGATAAAGCATACTGAGCATCAGTAACAATTTCAGGATCGATATCAGGAAAAGAAAGCGCGATTTGTAAAACTTCAGCAGTACCAGCATCGTTTAAAGTAAACTCGATTGGAGCAAGCGTTTTATTTTCGAATACCCCCAAAGAATCGACAGTCACCACGCCACCATTGGCAAAAGTAACATCATGACCACTTAAAACAGTTAACTGGCCTGTTAAATTGGTTAGTGCGTCTGTTCCTTTATTGGTTAAAGTAAACGATACCGCTCCGGTTTCTCCTTTGTCTAAAATATTATCATTAGTACAGTAACCATAATTTGAACCTTCAAAATTGGTATCTAAATCATGGTCACTCACCATAAATGTTGCTAATTGAGTTTCGGTGGATTCAACAACACCTGAGTGGTCAGTTGAATAACGAGCAGGCGAAACAGCTCCCATTCCCATTCCTCTGCGAGCAAAAGCTTGTAAAATTAGCTGATAGTCTTCGACACTATTGGCGTAAGCAGCAGCTAAAACAGCATCTCTAGCTTCGGTATAAGTTGGTGCTATTGGCGTCATTTTATAACCAGCAACCAAGTAATCTTTCATCACACTACGCGCTTGTTCAAAGGTATACCTTTCATCATTCACTAAAGCAATAAAGCTATCCCATAACATTGATGCCCAAATTTCCCCTGAATCATGTACCTCAGCCGAAACAGAAATGTCAGCAAAAGTTGCAGGGTTAATCGTCATATCCGTTGAATAAGGATTTCTTCGAATGCCCGATCTAAAGTTAGCCACATAAGATGTTGCAGAATAGGCTGTTTGGTATTGATCATTATTCGCAACTTGTATATCACTTTCGTCCGATAATAATAATAATGAATGGAAGTCTCCCCAACCTTCTCCCATTGAACGCCCTTGATTATTAATAAGGCCTGCACTATTTCCAACTAATCGATTACTAATATAATGTCCCCATTCATGAGCAACAATACCGTTATCCCAAGAGCTGCCTTTTAACAATTTATCATTAAACATTGAAACCGTAACATCCCCACCAGTCATTGCTTGATAGATTGTTGCACCATCATTCAATGAAATTCCCATATTAGGAATAGTTACACTAGCATCACTTCCACCCATTGGGGCAGGCTCAACGGTGCCAGTATTGTTAGCGATAATTGCACCAATGGCTCCCGCATCTTGCGCATTTTTTACCTTAACGGTAAAAGCACAACCACCACGATCAATAATGGCAATGTTACCAGTCAAATCAACACCATTAGTTGCGGCTTCACAACCATCAGTTTCAGGCGCATTACCGTCATTAATTCTAACAAGCTTTCCGTTAACATCGGCAAATTGACCCGGTCCAAATGCAGAACGTCGAGTAGATGCAAGCAAACCAATATCAGTATGAGAAGTCACGGTTAAACCATAATCTTCACCATTGGTTGCATCTTTACTATCCCAAAGATACATTTGCATTCTTGGTGAAGCTCCATCAGCAGGTGTAGACATGTTGGCATTATTCATACCTGAATTATCTTGCACTTGGGCATGAAGCACATCATCTTCTTCACCGCCGCGTCCGTAGTTGCTGACTTGAGCATTACCAGAAACTTCATCAAAACCATGCCCATAAAAATCATTGTGTAGATAGTTGTTAACAAAAAACAAGTTAACGATAGCGGCTTTTCTATTGTGGAAAGAGTTTTCTAATTCTGTTGTTTTATAGGGATAATCAAAAGTTAATGGTGCCGATAAGTCAGCAGCAAAATCACCAGCAGTAAAACCATCGGGTGCAATCGCATCAACATAAGCAAAAACGTTATTACCAGAAGTGATTGTTGCATCATCAGCTAACCAAGGATCATCATTGCTAATTGGTCCATTCACTAGACTAATTAAGCTGGCATCTAAATAGGTTGCAGTATCTGGATCTGTTGCATTGGCTGCTGGAATAACATTACCATGCGGACCATCCCAAGGCGTTCCGTTTTCATCAGCATAAATTCGGTAAGAGAAAGCCTCAGCATGAGACATTAAATTATTTTTAAAATAAATTTTGTTAACGTTTGAGTCAATTACAAAACTAAAATACTCTGCATCAACAGAATTGCCAGAAGCAATTTCTAATTCAACATAATAAGCTGATTTTAGTTTTCCATTGACATCAAAATAAACTTGCTTAGCACGAGGGTTGCCTGTGATCTGTTTAGCACCTGTAGTTGAAGCGCTAAAGTATTGATAATCACCAGACTTGTTAGTCTTCTTTAGCGTTAATTTTGACTTATCTCCACCCATAGCAATAAAAGCATGAGCAACGGCATCTTCAGCAGAACCAAAACTCAAAAAAGCTAAATCTGGCGCACTAGATGAATGGCTTTTGTTTAATAATGAGGCTGTTGATTTATTCAACAAGTAACCAGAAGATGCAACTAACTGACTTTCAGCATCCATTAAAATATTAAATTCTTTATTAAAAATTTCTATGCCATTGATTTCTTGTTTAAATTTAGCAATCCGCGCTCCACGTCCAGTGTCATGAACATGCTTTAATGAAGTACTAACTAAACCTGATTTATTAGCAGATACACCGATTAGACTATTTAGGTAAAACTCAGCTGCCGCTGCGACTCTGTTTTCAGGTAATACTCCGGTCAAGTCTGGTTGTGACTGATTTTTTGAAGCCCACTGAAATGTTTTTTGCCCTAATTGTTGATCAAAATGAGATTTCATCCCGTTAATCGATTGTGACCGCTCAACAGTTTGTGCATTGGTAACTGGATGTAGCTTAGCAACAACACCATTGCTAGCGAGTGCAACCGATGCAGTAGCAGCAGAAGCAATTACCGCAGTAACTAATGAAGACACTATGTTTAATTTAAACTTATTCATCCTTATTCCTTATTAATATTTTTATTGGGTTTATTAATTATTTATCATAGCTATCAAGTTTTTAATTGATAATCATTAATAAACTTCTTGGTTGCTCAAAAGAAAAACTTATAATATTGATATGTATTGTTTATTTAACATTAACAAAAATAAGATTATTTTTGTTATATAAATGGCACACAGGTTTACTTATTGAGATAAATAATTTAAGTGCAATGTTATAATAAATAAACTTCTCCCTCGTGTATCAATCTCGCCGATATAAAAGTATTTAGTGACTCAATTATGGCTATACACAACAGGCGATTCTAACAAAAGTTTAAAAAAACACAATTCAACAATTCAATTAATTCCGCTTGTTTTGATCAAGATTAACCTAATTAAAAACTATTACTTTATAAATAATTAAAATAACACTCAATTTAATTAAAAGTTTACTGGTAATAGCGCTAGTGAATTTAAAATTTCGGTGATAAACTGTTTTTGTTATAGCTAATCGCAACCCATTTTTATTCTAAAATCGAATAGACCTATTCAAAAGAAAATTGAAATGCTTGAAATTAAAAATGCAACTCTGATACAGCTCGAATTTTTATTAGAGCTTTTTGAACAATATCGTGAGTTTTATAAAATGCCTAAAGCAAAATTAAAAAGTAAGGCTTTTTTAACTCAACGAATAAAACAAAAAGATTCTATTATTTTATTAGCATATAGTAACCAGCAAGCAGCTGGTTTTGTACAGGTTTACCCTGCTTTTTCATCGGTTGCTATGTCACCACTATGGATCCTCAATGATCTATTCGTTACCAGCGACTTTCGTCAACAAGGTATTGCTCAAAAATTACTTGAGTCCATCGAATTAAGGGCAAAAAAAGAAGGCGTATTTTCAATTAAACTAGCAACAGCAACAGACAATATTCAAGCTAAAAAACTTTATGAATCTTGCGGATATGTAATGATCGATAAGTTCGATCATTACAGTAAGCGTCTTTAAAAAAAGGATCTAATAACAGATTAAACCAATTAACAAAAAACCTGTTATTGTTCTATTGTTTTAAATTTAATCTGACTCGGGTACTTATCACTATGATAAATTCGATGCTCGGCTTTTACAAAATCTTCGGGCTTCGCTTTAAAAATATTATCTACATATTTTTGCGGATTACGATCAATAAATGGAAACATGCTACTTTGAATTTGAATTTGTAACTTATGACCGCGTTTAATGGTATGTAGAACATCATATAAATCAAACCGAACACGTGTTGGTTCGTTAGCAACAAAAGGCTCTGGTTCGCTCATGCTATTTCTAAAACGTCCACGCATAACTCCCCAGCGTACTAGTTCATGTCGGTTGCCAGTTTTTTTATCAACGGCATCACTATTCACTAGCTTACCCGGAAAAACATCAATTAGCTTAACTACAAAATCAGCATCTGATTGTGAAGTTGAGACCCATAAGTCGACATCGATCGGGCCAGCAATTGTGACATCTTGCTCTTGTACTTCTGTTTCAAACACAAGAACATCTGTTCTTCGTGCAGCAAATCTTTGATCTTCAACCATATAGGGTTTATCCCAGCCTCGACCAATACGAGTAGAGTGAGGTACAGGTTTATTCGGATCACTAACATAGTCACTGTAACTTTTTTCTTCTTTGCTATTGGCTTGTTTAACAAGCGTTTCATTAGCCCCTAAAAATAGCTGTTGTATTTTTCCTTTTTTAGGTGGCCAATGTGCAAACTTTCGCCATCGATTAGCGCCTGTTTCAAACACGGTTGCAGTCGATAAATTGGGAGCTTTCTTACCTTTCAAGTGATGATTAAAAAATGGTAACTGTATATTTTCCTGATACCAAAGACTGGTATCAAAACCAAACTGAGCTTCACCTAGTTTATCTCCACCACCTCGATTCCACTGACCATGATACCAAGGTCCCATCACTAACTTTACATTTTCACGTTTATTGCTTTTAGACATTTTTTGGTAAGTTGCTAATGGGCCATATAAATCTTCGGTGTCATACCAACCACCAACAATCAGAGTGGCAGGCTTAACTTGCTTAAAATGCTGTAACACATTGCGTGACTGCCAATACTGGTCATAATTAGGGTGCTCAACTAAATCATTCCAGAACGGTCTTTCACCTTTAAAATAAAGCTTATTAACATTTGATAACGGACCAAGCCTGCGATAAAAATCATAACCATCAGGTGTATCAAGTTTCAGTTTTTCAGGCCAAATAGCATGTGGGCCTTTTCGAGGTTTATCAAAAGTATCAAAGAAAAGGAAAGCCATCGGTAAAACAAAAGCACCATTTCGATGAAAATCATCATAAAACCAATCGGCAATTGGGGCTTGAGGAGAAATGGCTTTAAGCGCTTTATGACTATTAATAGCGGCTACAGACGAATAATAACCGGGATAAGAAGTTCCCCACATGCCAACCTTTCCATTGTTATTAGCAATATTTTTAATCAAAAAATCAATGGTGTCGTAAGTGTCTGTTGCGTCATCAGCTTGTGTAGCAGCGTTTTTGTATGCATCTTGTGGTCGCATGTTGACATATTCACCGCCAGACATAAACTTTCCGCGCACATCTTGGAAAACAAAAATATATCCCTCTTTTTCAAAACTTTCAGTAGGTCCCAAACGAGTTTTATACTGATTAACTCCATAAGGTGCCACACGATAAGGCGTTCTTTTCATAAGAATTGGATATTTGGTCGTCGTATCATAGGGCTTATAAACCGTAGTGAATAACTTAACCCCATCCCGCATGGCTATTTGGTATTCATATTTTGCATAGTGGGAACGAATATACTCCGCCCGAGCATCTTTTTTTACCTTGCCTTCTGCAATAACACCGACTGAAAATAACACCCCCAATAAAAATAGGCTCCTAGTTATTATTCTTTTCATTAAATTCCTCATAACTTCTTTGTTATATTTTATTCATTTTCTTTTTTGATAGTAGAAAGTACCAGACACTAATACCAAACATCAACAAAATAATAGGAGTAATAATCCAGTTAAGCCATAGCCAACCTTGACTAAAAATAATCATTCCTGCCAATAATGAACCTAAAACTTGAACGGTAAATATAGAAAAATCATTGATGGCTTGTGCTTTAAAACGTTCACTGTTTTTGTGAGATGCAGGTAAAAGCAAGAACCTGCGCTTTCATGATACCCGACACGAAGCCTTAACCCGTTTGTCGCGTAATTTGATATTCAGCACTCATTATTCCCTTTGTTCGGTTGATTCAAGCTTCTGATGTTCTACTGCACTTGATAGAGTGATAAGAAGAGATTCAGCTCACATATTAGAGGCATTTGAAAATTTATTGAGCATTGAGATTAAAAGGCAGCGAATAAAAACCCCGCTTTTAAGGGCGGGGGGTCGTAATTGTTATCACTATTCACAGCCGGAAGGCGTTAGCTATGCTAACGCGGATCTTGCTCTTCTAATGTCATACCACCAATGCCATTATCAAATGTGCCGTCACTATTTTCTGATGCATCTAACTTAATCATTAACCTTAAGTCGTTAGGAGAATCAGCATGGTGAAGTGCATCATCATAAGTAATATCACCCGATTTAAATAAGCGAAACAGAGATTGATCAAATGTTTGCATACCTTGCTCATTGGATTTGCCCATTAAGTCTTTAAGCAAATGCATTTCACCTTTACGAATATGATCAGAAATGAGTGGCGTATTAATTAAGACTTCAATGGCTGGCCGTCGTCCTTTGCCATCTGGCGTAGGTACTAACTGCTGAGCCACAATTGCTCTTAAGTTAAGTGATAAATCCATTAATACCTGATTATGCTTTTCTTTGGGGAAAAAATGTAAAATTCTATCTAATGCCTGATTCGCATTATTTGCATGTAAGGTACACATGCATAAGTGGCCTGTTTCAGCAAATGCGACAGCATAATCCATCGTTTCGGCGGCTCGAACCTCACCAATCAATATAACATCTGGTGCTTGTCGCAAAGTATTTTTTAATGCCGTACCAAATGACTCAGTATCAATACCAACCTCTCGTTGTGTAATAATACATTTATCGTGATTATGGACAAATTCTATAGGGTCTTCAATTGAGATAATATGTCCTGTCGTTGAACGATTTCGATAACCTATCATCGCAGCTAAAGACGTTGATTTACCTGTCCCGGTTGCACCAACAAAGATGACTAACCCACGCTTTGTCAACGAAAGCTTTTTTAATATATTTGGGAGTGTTAGTTCTTCAATAGTCGGTATTTGGGTTTCTATTCTACGTAATACCATTCCAACATGGTTTCTTTGTTGAAAAGCGCTTACACGGAACCGGCCTATACCAGCCGCGCTAATCGCAAAATTGCATTCATGAACTCTTGCAAAATCTCTTCGCTGCTCTTCATTCATTACACTTAAAACAACTTCACGAGCTTTTTCAGGACTTAATGCTCGTTGCGTTACAGGCATCACTTTTCCGTGAATTTTGATACTAGGCGGTACGCCTGCGGTAATAAAAAGATCCGACGCCTTTTTAGTGACCATCAATTTTAATAATCCTTCAAAATCCATCGTTTATTACCCCAAAAAAATCTTTAATCAATACCATTAACTAAAACTCTTCTTTATTTTTAGCTTTATCTTTTGCGTCTTGTCGACTAATTAATCCCTTGGCGAGTAGATCTTTTAAACATTGATCTAACGTCTGCATACCAACCCCTAACCCGGTTTGAATAGCACTATACATTTGTGCCACTTTATCTTCACGAATCAAGTTCCGGATCGCAGGTGTACCAATCATAATTTCATGGGCAGCAATTCGACCACCACCATTTTTCTTTAAAAGAGTCTGTGAAATAACCGCTTGCAGTGATTCTGATAACATCGAGCGGGTCATGTCCTTTTCAGCGGCGGGGAATACATCCACAATTCGGTCAATGGTTTTCGCAGCCGACGATGTATGCAGCGTACCAAATACTAAATGCCCGGTTTCAGCCGCGGTTAATGCTAAACGAATGGTTTCCAAATCACGCATCTCACCAACCAGTACAATATCTGGATCTTCACGTAGTGCAGAACGTAACGCTTCACTAAACCCTAATGTATCTCTGTGCACTTCACGCTGGTTGATTAAGCATTTTTTACTTTCATGTACAAACTCTATTGGATCTTCAATGGTTAAAATATGACCATAATGATTGTCATTAATATAATCAATCATCGCCGCCAGTGTTGTACTTTTACCAGAGCCTGTTGGTCCGGTAACCAAAACTAATCCTCGAGGATGCATACACATTTCTTTAAAAGCTTGGGGAGCCCCTAATTCTTCAAGCGTTAAAACTTGCGATGGAATTGTACGAAAAACAGCCGCCGCCCCACGGTTTTGGTTAAAGGCATTAACCCGGAATCGAGCTATTCCAGGTAGAGCAAAGGAGAAATCGGTTTCATAAAACTCTTCAAAATCTTTACGCTGTTTATCGTTCATTATGTCATAGACCAAACTATGAACCATTTTATGATCCATAGGAGGCACATTAATTCTTCGAACATCGCCGTCAACCCTTATCATTGGGGGTAATCCGGCGGACAGATGTAAATCTGATGCTTTATTTTTTACACTGAATGCAAGTAGCTCGGTGATATCCATTATATAGAATACTCCAACATTTCTTATCTTTAGATGCTAAAATACTAGCGGATCTTTTAATTGATTGATACTTTTACGTTTTTCTATTTTTCATTTAGTTTTTATTAAGTCCTCTGAGACAACATAAGCACTCAAAGTATACCTATGACTATAGCAGATCAAATCCGACAAGTTAGGCTAAATATCGAGCAATATTGTGCTAATTCTGGCCGAACACCAGAGCAAGTAAGGCTATTAGCGGTCAGTAAAACACATCCAGCCACAGCAATTCAAGACGCTTATGAGAGCGGTATCACAGAATTTGGTGAAAGCTACTTGCAAGAAGCAATTAACAAGATAGAAGCTTGCCAAAAATTAAATATTACCTGGCATTTTATAGGTCCATTGCAAAGTAATAAATCTCGCTTAGTTGCTGAACATTTCGATTGGGTTCAAAGTGTTGATAGTATCAAATTATTAAAACGTCTCAACGATCAAAGACCTGGTAATTTAAAACCTTTGCAAATATGTATTCAGGTCAATTTATTTGCAGAACCTCAAAAACGTGGAGTCACTAAAGAACAATTAACCGAATTGCTTGATATTGCTAATAAGATGCCCCATATAACGCTCAGAGGTATCATGGTGATCCCTCCAAGACGAGAATCTTACGCTGAGCAAATGTCACAATTTAAACAAGTTGCAAAATTGTATGCTCAGCTCCAACAACGTTTTCCCCAGATTGATACTTTATCGATGGGAATGAGTAATGATATGCAAGCCGCCATTGAAAATAATTCAAGCATGGTACGTGTCGGTACTGGTATTTTTGGCGCACGAGGAACCCCAAACAAATGAGTGAAACAAACAATATTTCCAATGGACAAAAAATTGCGTTTATTGGTTGTGGAAATATGGCCAATGCAATCATCTCAGGTTTAATAGCTTCTGGTTGGCCATCTAAGCAAATTATGGCGAGTAATCCAAGCAACCCCAAACTAGATAAGCTCTCCTCACAATTTAACATACAGACAACTAATAATAACTCTGAAGCAGCCGATTTCGGTGATATTGTCGTACTGGCAGTAAAACCTCAAAAATTATCACAAGTTTGCCAACAATTAGCTAAAGTTGCACTTAATGATCGATTAATTATTTCTGTAGCAGCAGGTTACAAAGCCGATAAAATGTTGAATCATTTACAACAAAATACTCCTGTTATTAGAGCGATGCCCAATACACCTGCGTTAATTCAATGCGGCGCAACAGGGCTTTTTGCCACAAAGACAGTATCAACAGAACAAAAAGCAATTGCTGAGTCTATTTTCCAGGCGGTTGGCCAGACAATATGGGTCAGTAAAGAATCAGAAATAGATATCGTTACAGCGATTGCAGGCAGTTCCCCGGCTTATATTTTCTTGATGATGCAATCAATGATTGAAGAAGCTGTTGATCAAGGAATGTCAGAAGACAACGCATTTCAATTAATTACACAAGCCGTTTCTGGCTCAGCTCAATTAGCCCAAGCTTCGCCGGATAAAACTTTAACAACCTTAAGAAAAGAAGTAACCTCTCCAGGTGGAACAACTGCGGCGGCTATTACTAGCTTAATTAATGATGACTTTATCGATATTCTTAAAAAAGCAGTTAAATCATCCATTCAGCGAGCTAAAGAGTTAGGTAATCAATAACTCATAAAATATATAAGGGTATAAACATGAATCCATTCGCACAACTTGTATCAATGCTCTTTGACATTTATGTCAGTGTGATATTAATGCGCTTTTTTCTCCAATACTTCCGTGCGGACTATTATAACCCTCTATCGCAATTTATTATTAAAATAACCGATCCTTTGGTTAAACCCTTAAGGCGTATAATACCAGGCCTTGGCGGTATTGATTTGTCAACTTTATTACTTGCCTGGTTAGTCACAGTCGCTAAGTTTCTTCTAATTTTTTTGCTCAGCGGCGGCGGTGCTTTGAGTAATCCTGTTGGTTTTATTTTGTTAACGCTAGTTGAAGTATTGAGTGCAACCATTGGGCTTTATATTTTTCTCATAATAATCCGTATTATTATCAGTTGGATTGCTACAGGTAATTACAACCCCGTATTTTTAGTCATTACTCAGTTAACAGAACCACCACTAGCCAAAATTAGACGACTATTACCACCAATGAGCGGCTTCGACTTTTCACCAATGCTGCTCTTGATCTTACTCTTTTTTATCAATAGCTCCATCAGCTACTACCTCCACCCTTTACTTCTGTAAAAATGGTTTTAATTCACTATTAAACTAAAAAGCATAAAATATAGATGCTAATTGAATATAAAGATACAACCAAAACTCACTGCGAGATATATAATTTATATATAAAGGTATTTAAAGTAAATACTCTATAATAAAGCCCAAAAAGATAGTAAGCACCAACATACTTAAATTTATATTTGTGATAAATTCACATATTCTTCTATGAAATGAAACCATTGGTTAGTCGAAATCCCCCTTTAATCTAGAAATTACACAAATAATATGATCTATATAGCGGATTTTTAACGATTTTCTGCTAGAATCGTAGCTAACTGCGGACTTTTATCATGACTTGTAGTTAATCGATATGCTTGGTACATTATTCAAACTGAATCGTGTTGTTACTATCAGGCATAAACTGGCAGGATAACTTCTATGGTTGGCTTAGCCAAAGTAAAAATGGAACATTAAACGAAAGAATTGCTTCTTATGTCACATGAATTTTCCGAAAATATAGACTCATTTGATCAATGGAAATCAGAGATCGGTAAGTCACTCAGTCGCTTCCGTCTTTGGTTAAGAAGAAATGAACTATTTAATGAAGACTTGGATAGACGCCTCTATAAACTTCAAGAATCACTGAAAAGTGAATATCTCACACTCGCTTTTGTAGGAGAGTTTTCCAGAGGTAAAACGGAGCTGATCAACTCTTTATTTTTCTCAGAATATGGACAAAGGATCCTCCCGTCAGATGCAGGGCGTACAACCATGTGTCCGACCGAATTATTCTACGATCGTAAAGAAGCAAGGCCTTATCTACGCTTGCTTCCCATAGAAACTCGATTAGAAGCAACCACACTAACAGAATTTCGTCAATTACCGAGCCAATGGACAGAAGTCCCTTTAATGACAGCCTCGGCACAGGAAATGACACATGCACTCCACACGATTACCCAAACAAAGATAGTCACTATTGAAGAAGCCATTACACTGGGCTTTAAACAAGAAATGCTTGAACAGAGTGAAGTTGATGAAACAAAAGTCGAAATACCAGCTTGGCGTCACGCGCTAGTCAGTTTTCCCCACTCTTTATTAAAACGGGGCCTATGTATTTTGGACACACCAGGGCTCAATGCTCTGGGTAGCGAACCAGAGCTCACTTTAAAGCTACTCCCTCAAGTTCAAGCGATTGTATTTTTATTAGGCGCAGATACAGGCGTTACAGCATCAGACATGGCTATTTGGGAAAATTATATTCAAACGCTTGATCGTGATAATCAATTAGGCATATTTGCAGTACTCAATAAAGTCGACACACTTTGGGATGAGCTATCTAGCCGCAAAAAAGTTGATAAAGCCGTTAAGCGTATGATTAATACAACAGCTAGACAACTTGAGATAGATGCCTCTAAAGTTATACCGGTTTCGGCACAAAAAGCACTTGTCGCTAAAGTACGCAATGATAAATCACTGTTAATTCGCAGCCAAATTACAGAACTAGAACACCTACTATCTTCTAGTTTATTAGAAAATAAAGAAAGTATTATTTGGGAATCAGTAGTTACTGAGGCTAAAAGCTTAATTGAAGAAGCACAACAACTATTAAAAAATAAAAGTGAAAAAATCTATCAACAACATAGTGAACTCACCTCACTAACAGGCGATAATAAACACCGCATTATTCAGTTAATCGATACCAATAAAAAAGACTTACAAGAATTCGAACATCGCTTGTTAGCAATCAAACCAAGCCAAAGACTTTTAGAAAGGCAAACGCAAATACTACTTTCTACAATTGGAAGTAAAGTACTATCTAAAGAAGTGGAAATTACGCTCAACGAATTAGTCAATAGTAAAACAACTGTTGGGCTTTTCCGTCATATGAAGCAATTTTTTACTGCGGTTAATACAATTATGCGAGAATTAACCAGAGAAGCTGAACTGACGAATAAAATGGCCATTTCACTTTATAATAAATTTTCAACAGATTTTGGCATGAACTTACTGGAACCAAAACTATTTCCAGCGAAGCGCTTAGGACGAGAGCTAGAGCAAATTATCAACCAGTCTAAACGCCTTAATAATAACTTATTTACTACTTTCACAGAACATAGCTTGGCAGTGAAACGCTTCTTTTCAAGTACTGTAACCGAAGTATTAGAGTTTTTTAAATCGACTCGCCAAGAAATGATTAACTGGACACAAAATGTTATTTACCCGTTAACCCAACAGTTAAAACTTCAGCAAAAATTAATTACCGATCACCAGAAAGAACTAGCTGAACTGCATAAATCACGTGCAACATTAGATGGAAAAATCAAAGCACTCAATCAATTAATTAACGAAATTGATTTAGAAAATCAAAATGCGATGGAAATTTTAAGAACATTAGAGTCCAAGAAACCCGCAAAGCAAGATACTAATATAGTTAGAATTTCGAGCGCAAACCGTTAAACGAATAAAATTATTATATTTGATAACTCGTCATTAACGGGTTATCAAAATAAGAATTAATGTCTCTCTTATTCCCCCTCTTTTGTAATCATTCAGGTTATTTCTTCTAATTAACATAAATTTATCAGAATACCATGTGATTAATATAGCAAAAAATTGACTCCCTTCTGATTGGTGGTAGAATATTTTTGTCTAATAAAGTCGTTATAAGCAGCTTCTATTAACCATACATCAACTTCATAATTTAGGTTAAACTTCAGGAATCATCAGGAATCAATTATGTCAGCTATTAGTGACTTGAAACACTTTAAAAGAGGCAGCCTATTAATTATTAGTGCCATTTTTCTCTGGTTTGCAAAGCCCTCTTTGGCCAATCAACATTCAGTTGGTGATATTACAATTCACTACAATGCACTAAGTACCTCCAATATCCCCGCTGAAGTTGCTGCACAATACGGAATTACCCGTAGTGAACGCACCGGATTAATCAATATTAGTGTAATGAAAAAGGATACCCCAATAATTGCCAATATTTTTGGTCACGGAAAGAATTTAGCTGGCCAGTTAAAAGAGCTTGCTTTTAAAGAAATTAAAGAAGATAAAGCAATATACTACATAGCCACTTTCACCTTCAGAAATTCTGAAAAATTAACTTTCGATTTGCAAATCCAAGCAGAAAAAAAAGGGCTATTACTCCCACTTCAATTTAAACAACAACTTTTCTCTAACTAACCGAATAAACGGCAGGTTATTGCAACCGCTAAATAACAAGAGTGCCATACCACCTATGTGGTACTCTTGCTATAATATAAGTACATATATTCAATACAACTAATTCAACCAATAATGCAACCAAACCAAATTATTCTTGCTAGTGGTAACCAAAAAAAACTAAAAGAACTAAGTGAAATTTTAAAGCAGTTCACTATAGAGCTTGTACCTCAATCTAATTTTGTAATCACAGAAGCCGTTGAAGATGGCTTAACATTTGTTGAAAATGCCATCAAAAAAGCGCGACACGCATGTGAGATAATCGGTAAACCAGCCATTGCTGACGACTCAGGAATAGAAGTAGATTGTTTAGGTGGCTCTCCTGGTATTTATTCTGCTCGCTTTGCCGGAGAGCATGCAACAGATAGCGAGAACTTAAATAAATTAATCACTAATATAAAGGCAACCAATGAAATAAAGCCCAATGCTCGCTATCAATGTGTTATCGTTTATATGCGTCATGCCAAAGATCCAACCCCATTAATTACTCAAGCAAGCTGGGAAGGGGTATTGTTAGAGCAGCCGTTAGGAAACGGGGGTTTTGGTTACGACCCAATATTTTACTGCCCATCAGCGCAAAAAACAGCAGCCCAAATGACAATGGAAGAAAAAGCTCAACTAAGCCACCGAGGAAAAGCGCTTGCTCTTTTCCAGCAAGCATTTCAACAGCGTTATATCAATAATTCAATATGACTATTACTTCTCTTCCACCTCTTTCACTTTATATTCATACCCCTTGGTGTGTACAAAAATGTCCCTATTGTGACTTTAATTCACACCAGTTAAAGACAACAATCCCAGAACAAGAATATATTGATAGATTACTATTTGATCTCGAACAAGAACTACCCGAGATTTGGGGACGAAGCCTTAACAGTATATTCATTGGAGGTGGAACACCAAGTTTGTTCAGTGGAAAAAGCTATGAGCGGTTACTCAGTGGGATTAGAGCTTTGCTCCCTTTTCATGCTGATATGGAAATAACAATGGAAGCAAATCCGGGAACAGTTGAAGCAGATAAATTTAATGAGTTTTATCAAGCAGGCATTAATCGGATCTCAATTGGCGTACAAAGTTTTAATAATCAATTCCTAAAAGTTTTAGGGCGTATTCATGACGGCAGCGAAGCGAGTCGCGCTTATCAAATAGCGAGAGAGGCGGGCTTTAAAAATATTAATTTAGATTTAATGTATGCTTTACCCCAACAAACAGTACAGCAAGCACTCAATGATTTAAAAATGGCTATTGAGCTTGCTCCAGAACACCTATCATGGTATCAGCTTACCCTAGAACCCAACACACTATTTTATCATCAACCTCCGCCTTTACCTGATGATGAATTAACTTGTGACATGGCTGAACAAGGCATCGAACTCTTAACAAAGCATGAATACCAACAGTACGAAGTTTCAGCTTACAGCTCTGCTGGTCACTATCCATCAACACATAATCTCAATTATTGGCAGTTTGGTGACTACCTTGGTATAGGCGCAGGTGCACATGGAAAAATCACTCGCGCAGACACACAAACAATTACACGGAAAAGTAAAAAACGTAACCCTAAAGACTATTTAGATACTAACAAAGCAGTTATTGATAAGCAGCAACAAATATTAAAAGAAGAACTTCCTTTAGAATTTATGATGAACGCCATGCGTTTAAAAGATGGTGTGCCAACCGCTTTATTTTTTCAGACCACAGGCCTACTAATATCACAAATAGAAAACGCGTTAACCGAAGCAGAAAAACAAGGCTTATTAACTAAAGATCATGATTATATTCGCCCAACAGAACAAGGTTACCGCTTTTTAAATGAACTCTTAACTTTTTTTATGCCGGAAAATATTTTTATCAACTCTAATCAAGATACAATAAAAATAAAACGACTAGACTAATTTCAAGTTTTAATCTTATTCAGTAATAGAACAATAAAGCTAAATAAAAGTAGTACCAAGGGCAAAATTTATGAATAAACTTTTAATTTTTACATTACTATTGCTCATGTCATTCTCATCGTTTTCAGCTGAGTCGAAAAAATGGAATGAGACAATAAAGAGAGTGACAGACTCAGTCGTTAGTATTCAAGTTAATGTAGTGAGAACTTTTGATACTGAAAACAGTTACTCAACACAAGCAACCGGTTTTGTTGTAGATGCTAAGCGAGGTATTATTTTAACTAACCGACATGTTGTCAACCCAGGTCCAATTACCGCAGAGGCAATTTTTTCTAATAATGAAGAAATTGAGTTACGCCCAATCTATCGAGATCCAGTCCATGACTTTGGATTTTTTCAATATAATCCCAAAGACTTAAAATTTATTCAGCCAAAGTCTCTAAAGCTAACGACAACAATGAGAAGCAAAAAGCCGAGCCAAGCTTGAAGACTTTACCAATATCAAAAATATGCTCTTAGAGCTTGTTCCCGGCTCAAGAGATATAAACGAGGCGTCAAACCACAGGGAATTACATCTAGTCACAAAAACGGAAGCAGAGGAAAAATACAGCTATGACCGCATTAAGATCAGTTCCAGCACCTATAAAATGAATCGCGGTACTGTGACACTCGATTTATCACTAGATGATACGGTCAGACTGGCAAGTTTTGTTAATCAACTCGATTGCTTTAAATAAAAAAATCGCGCTCGTGCTTTGGCGAGAGCGACATAAAAAAATTAATTTAGTTTATCAACTTCACTACGATCATGAGGATAAATAGTAGCAAGATCAGTCGTTATGTAAAGACCAGTCAAGCCAGCATTCTCAATTACTTCTTTGACCGCTTCTTGACAATAGAGGCGATAGTAAACATCATACTCAGTACGAAAAATATTGTATTCCTTTGTATCTTCTTCAATAAAACCAAGGTTTGTAATTTCATCCCATTCATTTTTCATTGTAATTTTCAGATCAACATCAACTACGCGTAATGGAATAAAAAAGTAGCCTATTTTATTTTCATAAGTGACAGACAAAAATTCTCCATCATTTTTAATCAAAGGCTCTAAAACATCATACGCCTTGTCAGTTAAAAATAAACGTCCTTCTCGGACAGACAGGTCTGGTATAGATAATTTTTCCTGAGATTTTTCTGTAGGCGAAAAATCAAAAATGAGTGGTTCATTGATAATGCCTTTATATGACTGAGGTATACTTGACATATCAATGCGCTTGTCAATATTGCCTTCACTAAGCGCACCAAAAATATTATTTATCTGAGCCTCATTGTAAGTGAACTCTCGGTAATTATAGGCACTGATTAAATTGTAAATCACTATATCACCTTCCGGTTTTAGGCATTACATCTGGAGGAACAGAGCCGCTTTGTAATTGAGATCTTAGCATTCTAAGTTTCAATAATAGCTGCTCAGTAGTTTTTATCATATTAGGTCTAATATGGTTTGAAAGCCATCGATAATAACCTCCATGATGTATTCTTCTATGTGGTACACCATTACGAAGATAATTCGGCATATATTTTCTATCATCCCAATCTTTTGGTAGCCAGCACCCGTTATGGGGGTCATCAATGCGAACTTTTAGCCACGCCATTAGAGCGCGTATTTGGAATGTTCTTTGATGTCCGCCTGATACGATTGCGTGACAGTCACAATGTGAAGACGGGCGCGGATCTCCTGCACGAACCATATGACGAGCCAAGCGTGCTGAACGGTGTTTTTCTGATTTAATCTGTTCTTCTGACATTTTCATGGCTTGCATTCGATACTTATCAAGCCTGTCGTACATTTCGCCTCGAACACCAACAGCAGCGAAATCTGCAATTGTTGGTTTATCTATTTTTGCAAAATCAGCAAGTAATCTTGCGACATGAGTATGTTCTTCTCTGATATGTGGGTACACGTCCTACTGTCCTTAACAATGTGAGTGAGAAGCTGCATTATCCCTTAACAGAAATATGAAAATCAAGGCTGTGAAATGAATAAATCATTAACTTTATTCCATGTCATCCAAAACCCTTTCCAGTGTCTTTTCATGAACACTGAAAGATTCAGCCACTCTCACGATAGAAGAATAAAAATCAGATTCTAAAATCCGTCTGGCTTCTTCAATATCGGCTTTACTAAACTTTTTC
Organism: Aliikangiella litoralis; assembly: GCF_052495765.1. Next base: position 5,050,689 of record NZ_CP199292.1, read on the forward strand.
GGGCGGCCCAGTGTTTTGCCTCTGCGTTTGGCGGCTTCTAATCCTTCTTTGGTACGACGACTTAAAATTTCTCTCTCCCAAGTCGCCAAAGCCGCCGCTAGTGTATAAAGAAATTTTCCATCCGGGGTCGTAATATCAAAATTCTGCGATAGCGAAACAAAACGGATATTATTTTGATTGAGTTTTTCAAGCTCAGTCAGTGCATCAATGGTTGGCCGAAACGCTCGATCAAGCGAAGAGACTACAAAAGTATCATTGGGTTGAAGCTGCCCAATTACAGCATCATAAACAGGATATTTTTTCTTAACGGAAGATACACCATCCTCAATAAAAACCTCATCGCAAAATTCTTGCAATTGATTGACTTGCCGAGCCGCGAGTTGCTTATCAGTTGATGTGCGAATATAGCCTAATTTTTCATACCACATCAATATTGGCCTACTCAGCGAGTTTTCTGGGATAGAAACGGCTGGAAAAATGAGTTAATACAATAAAGCGTCTCCCCATTGAGGCTAACTTCTTATTATCTCTCACTTCATCGAGTTATCACATACAAGAATAACTCGATGACGGCAAAAATAGCTAACAACTCATATAGTTGGCTACACGTATAGAAGTTCTAATCACTTATTGTAAATCAATAACTTTGAGTCTACTCTTTATAATAACCAATTGATAGTTAACTGATAATTATGACGAACTCAAGTGTATTACAAAAAATCAAAAACATGCACACTAAATACAATACGGGCAACTTTAATGAAGCTAAAAAATTAGCGAATAAAATATTAAAGAAAGAGCCAGATAATATTCATGCCCAAAATATATTAAGTAGAATATATCTATCTAATAACCAACTGGATAAGGCTGAAACGCTACTCTCTATTTTACTCGAAAAACATCCAAGCTCAGCAGAAATAAACTACACTCAAGCACTTCTTTACTTAAAGAAAAATCAGCATGCCTTTGCCATACCTTTATTAGAAAATGTTATCTCTCAAGATTCAGCTAATATAGAAGCTATAGCTCAGCTAGCTAATAGTTATCGTCAAACTGGACATTACCAAAAAGCCATTCCTCTGTACAATGTTTTAATTAACGCTCAGTATAAGGGGAATATTAAAATTAATTTATTTGACTGCCTCAGATCAACATTACCGAAAAGATACACCACCAATCAAGAAAATGACATGCTCTGTTACTTATCTTTTAATGAAGTCAATCATAATGATTTATCTAGCTATGTTTCAACACTTTTAAAACAAAAATATGATCTAGTTGAAGGAAAAAAAGAAATTGAATTCGATCAAATAGCTCAAGATCAACTGCTTAAAACAGCACTACATAAAATCACGTTATCTGATGAATACTTAGAAATGTTTTTAACTGGAATAAGACGAGCATTACTCAATGAAATGATGAATAGCTCTAATATTAAGATAGAATATATTGATCTCGTTATTAGTATTGCTGCTCAACAATTTATTAACGAATATACCTATATTGAAGATCAAGAAGAAGAAGCCTCAATTTATCAACTCATTATATTTTTAAATACATTACTTGAAAATAATGAATGTCATATAGACTCTTTGCTAGCTCCGGTTATATTAATTGCTATGTATCGCCCACTTTATTCACTTGAAGCAGCAAAAAAAATATCTCAAATCTCAATTGAAACTTGGCCAGAAATAGTAAGACCTTTAATTAGGCAAAATATTATTGAGCCACACAAGGAGGATATGCTTGGCCAGTCAATCGCACATTTAGCTTCAATTCAAAATAATATTTCCATTGAAGTAAAGCAGCAATATGAAGATAACCCTTACCCTAAATGGCAAACAGCAAGTTATGTAAAATCAAATACATATATTAGAGATATGCAATATGTATTATCTCAATATACTCCACCAAAACAACTCGATAAAAACAATATTAATATACTTGTTGCCGGTTGTGGTACAGGCAAACAAGTCATAGAGCTGGCAAAAACCTATCCTAAAAGTAAAATACTGGCAGTTGACTTAAGTATTAAAAGTTTAGCTTATGCTAAAAGAAAAGCTGAAGAATACCAAATTAGCAACGTGGAGTTTTTAAATGCAGATATACTTGATTTGCCGCAAATCAAGCGCCAGTTTGATGTTATTGAGTGTATCGGCGTACTTCATCATATGGCATCTCCTTTAGATGGCTGGCAAATATTAAAAGATTTGCTGCTACCTCACGGGGTAATGAAAATAGGCCTTTATAGTAAATTAGCTCGTCAACCAATTATTGAAGCTAAAAAAATCATTCAAATAAAAAACTTAGAAACAACCACTAAAAATATTAAGCTTTTTAGAAAACACGCTATGTTGGGAGAGTACGGCGAAAATATTAAATCATTAGCTTGCCACTCACTTGATTTTTATAGTGTGAGTGGCTGTCGTGATCTATTTTTTCATACTCAAGAGCATCATTTTACCTGCAATAAAATTGCACAATCCTTAGCGGAGTTAAATCTGGAATTTCTCGGCTTTGCCATGTTACCCCCTGAAATTGTGACCAGTTATCTATCAAAAACACCTGATCATACGAACAAGAGAGACTTATCGGTTTGGGCTGAGGCTGAAAAAGAAAATCCTAAAGCTTTTTCAAGAATGTACCACTTTTGGTGCCAATTAAAAACAGATGTGTAGCCTCAATATCATTAGTTAATAGCAAACAACGACTCAAATAGTATGACGTATTAATCAACAATAATGTCGTAAAATTTAACAACAAATTATCCCTTCAATTAACAACGAATGCTACAGTCAAGCCGTTGTTTTTTCATTGTTATGATAAGAAAAAAAGCACATACAATAATTAAAAGACGACATGTAAAGCATCAGCATGACTTTACCGTTTATCGTTAGAGTCTTTTAAGCTGGTATTTACCACTAATCAACTAACATAACCATTTATCAATTTACAATTATCTTTATTAAATAAACACATTAATATAATGCTTTATTACCTAGGAGATTACAATGCTGTTTGAACGTTCTTTAGTATTATTATGCGCTACCGCAATAGTCACCTTACTTGGATGCGGAGGTAGTGGTAGTGATACTGAACTACCGCAAGAAACACCCCAAAACAGCGCACCTATTGCTCAAATTATGTCAACAAACCAAGCAACAGTTGAAGAAAAAATTCAACTCGATGGTTCTAACAGCCAAGATGCAGACAATGATCAGTTAACTTATAACTGGACATTAACAGTACCTCAAGAGAGTACTGCTACTTTAGAAAACACAACGAGTCAAAATACTTATTTCACACCGGATGTAGCTGGAAGCTATCAAGTGAACTTGATTGTTAACGACGGTACTATTGATAGTAGTGCAGCGACAAAAACAATTATGATTTCATCTGCACCTCAAGAAAATACAGCTCCTGTAGCAATGATTATTTCACCTGATGAAGCACTAGTGGGAGAAAACTTATTATTAGATGCCAGCAATAGTACTGATACTGATGGTGACTCATTAAAGTATCAATGGGCATTAACAGTACCACCAACCAGCGCTGCAAATTTAGAAAATAGTAGCGATGAAAAAACTAATTTTACACCTGACGTTTCTGGAAACTATCAGATCAGTTTAATCGTTAATGATGGCTCGCTTAATAGTGATGAAGTTTCAAAAACTATTATTATAAAAGAAGCTCCCGCAGGTCAGAAAATATCACTACAAAGTCAAGCAGCCACCTCCCAGAGTGTAGTTCCTTTTACTTTTGCCACAGTCTTTAAAAAAGGTGAGTACCTACTAGATAAAAACTTTCGTTTACAATTAGAAAATGGAGATTCAATCCCCCTACAAAAAGATTTAAAAGCTCAACACAATGATAATACAACAATACGACATGCTATTTTTTCTGGTTTGATTCCTTCAATTGCAGCAAACTCAGCAATGAACGGCGAACTCGTTGAGTCAACTCAACCGTTAGCAGATACAGGAATATCACTAACAGATTTAATCAATCATAATTGGGATATGACAATAGAAGTAAGCATTGACAATAAGTTATACACTTTGTCGGCTAACTCATTGCTTTCGAAACAAACGCCAACTCAATGGTTAAAAGGAAAATTAGCCAACGAATGGATAGTCTCAGGCGCTCTATTAAATAGTTCAAATGAGCCGCACCAACAACTTTCAGCTCAATTAGCCATTAGAGTATATGGCGATTTTGATAATATAAGAACAAGTGTCACAATAGAAAATAGTTCAGCCTATACTCCCTCACCCCAAAATATTACTTACTCCGTTGTCATTAAACAAAATAATTCAATTGTTTATCAAAACAATCAAATTAATCATTTAAAAAATGCTCGCTGGCGCCAATTATTTTGGCAAAAAGAAACACCGCAACTGCACATTACTCATGATGCCAGTTATTTGATATCAACCGGCGCTATACCCAATTATGATCCACAACTGATAGATCAGATTAATCCAACTGTCATTGAACAATACAGAACAGACTGGACAAGCGAACTAATCACAATAGAAGTAGATGATAATGGTTATTATGTTCCTATTGGCAGCGGTGGAACACAGTTTACTTACGATAAAATAGGACCTATGGGCATAGGCTTTGCCAATCCTGCCATGGGCACAACAGGAGCTCGACCAGATATTGGCCCATTGCCCCAATGGACTGCTTTATATATTTTAGATCAAAGCGCTCTCACTAAAAGTATCATGCTCAACATGGGACAACTGGCTGGTAGCTGGCCTATTCACTACCGTAATAAACAAACTAATTTACCACTATCCATCGATGACTTTCCTTATGCTTCAAGTCATCCTGATAAGTCTTTAACCAAAAACCCAAATACCAACCAGTATGAACAAGTTGCACAGTGTGATTCAACAATTAAGGCCGACTGTCTTTCACCTTATCGACCAGACACATCACATCAACCTTCACAAGCCTATGTACCTTATTTAATCACTGGAGATTATTACTTTTTAGAAGAACTTCATTTCTGGACAACTTATAACTTCCTAAGTATGAACCCCCATTATCGAAGTTTTGAAAAAGGTTTGTTTGAAAAAGACTTGCAAGATAGAGCACAAGCTTGGTCTATGAGAACTTTAGGACACGCCGCTTATATAACCCCAGACACCCACCCTTTAAAAGCTCATTACAACAATAAGATAGCGACTAACCTCGACAAATATCGAGAAAAATATTTAGTTAATGAGCCTAACCCTTATGGTTCCATGATCCCTAACTATAGCCACCCAACCCACTCGCCTTGGATGGATGACTTTTTCACTTGGGCCATAAGCCACTTGGTTGACTTAGATTTTTCTAATACTCAAGAACTACTCAATTACAAAGCAAAATTTTCAGTACAAAGAATGGGATTTGGAGTTGACGGAGGATCAGGTTATTGCTGGATTTTTAGCAGCGCTTATCACATTTTAATTGCCCCAGAAAAAGATGCTCCTATGTTTGAAAGCATTGCAGAAGTTTATGAAAACACCAATGGGAAAACGATTCCTTATGATGGTGGATTTTTTGATCATAACCTGGAGTGTGGCAGTCAGGCCCAAGCAGATGCTCTTGGGCTGGAGTTAGGTGAAATGATTGGGTACTCATCTTCTCCCACGGGCTTTCCTTCTAATTTACAAATAGCATTAGCCGCTGCAAAAAATTCAGGAATAAACGGTTCTAGCGAAGCTTGGCAAAAGTTTATGAACAGAGGCGTAAAGCCTGATTATTCAGGATATCCAAATTATGCGATAGTACCTAGAAAATAAATGAGGTTTACCCAAAAAGATTAGATTACATTTTAAGCTTAGTTAAGTTAAGTTAAATTAATGATTAAACTCTCAAAATAATTTAACTGCTTAAAATGTTAATTCTGATAGTCATAATTGCTTTTACAGCATCGCTGCTGACCTTTTTTTCAGGTTTTGGGCTTGGCACTTTGTTAGGCCCTGTATTTGCTCTCTTCTTTCCGGTGCAAATAGCGATAGCCAGTACTGCCATAGTCCACTTGGCTAATAACCTCTTTAAGTTAACACTAATATTTAAGCATATACGTTGGGAGTTATTTTTAAAATTTTCTATCCCTGCAGCCTTAGCCGCCATTGTAGGTGCCTTATTGCTTATATATCTAGGTAAACTTCCTATTCTATTATCATATACACTATTCACCAAACAATACGATATAACCCCGATTAAACTCACCATTGGTTTAGTGTTTATTGTTTTTTCTTATTTAGAACTCACCAATAAAATGAAGTCATTCCAGTTTGATAAAAAATATTTAAGTTTGGGCGGACTTATTTCCGGCTTTTTTGGCGGCTTATCAGGAAATCAAGGCGCCTTTAGAAGTGCTTTCTTATTGAAATATAATTTAAACAAAGAATCATATATTGCAACTGGCGTTATATCCTCTTGTCTAGTTGATATTTTCCGTTCATTCATCTATTTTCTCACGTTAAACTCTTTTCAACTCAGTGATTATAAACAGCTCGATAGTGCAATATATTTAGCAATCTTTAGTGCACTTTGTGGTGCAATTGTAGGCAGAAAACTACTCAAAAAAATAACGATGAAAAAGATTCAGCTTATTGTTGCAGTGATGATGATGTTAATAGGTTCAGCGCTTTCTATTGGAATAATATAAGCAGAAAATAATAATTAATACGGCAGCGTTACAAACTTGAATAACAGAAAAATTAAAAAAGATATGAAATTTTAACCTTCTATCGCTCACCAGATTGAGTATATGACTTTGTATAAACCTCAATCTGATCAAGTAGATAGAATTGGTAGCGGGGGCCGGATTTGAACCAACGACCTTCGGGTTATGAGCCCGACGAGCTACCAGACTGCTCCACCCCGCATCAATGTGGACGGCATTCTATCGAAAGCTTTCACTAATAACAAGTAATATTATCAATTCATTTAGATAATTTATTATAGTTGATCAAATAAAGCGCTATTTAGGCTTGTTCGGCGGCATTTTTCTACTAAATAAGGTATTCTAGCTTTATCAGATCTCAATCAACCTGCGTGGAGAACAAAGTATTGGAAACTCGTTCATCATGGCTTAGCTGCTGGTTTTTCGTTTTTTTCGTATGCAATTCTTATTTACTACAAGCAGAGCAGTCAACAAGCTTATACAAACAAACAGGCTTTAGACAGTACTCAACCGAACAAGGACTTAGCCAGAATACGATCAATGACTTCTATCAAGACAGCAAAGGTTTTATGTGGGTTGCCACTGAGTCAGGGCTAGATAGGCTCGATGGAAACCAAATAACCGCCTTTGCAGGGCCTGAAGGAGGTTTAATTGGTAATGCAGTCACCAACTTTAAAGAAGACTCACAAGGCGCTCTGTGGGTGTCAACATTTGATGAGCTTATCCATATCGATAAAGACTATAAAAAACTCGAACGCTATCACTTTCCTTTTAATCCTAAAGCATCCAATAGCAGCAATATTATTGTTGATGTAATAGAAGAAAGCTCAGGCCTATTCTGGGTTGCCACAAGAGACAGCCTATTTCAATTAAAACCCGAAGGTAGAGAGATTATTCCTTTTAACGCTATTGGAATTTTAACTCAGCAAAATATTAAAATAGTTCAGGCTAAAAACTACCAGAACGATATATGGCTTGCCACTAACAAAGGTCTCTATCAATTTAACAAAGATAATAAGAATATCTCAAAACACCTTTTACCCAATGAAATTAATAATACCTTAATTACAGGATTACAACGTATAAATAATAATCAAATATTTGTCTCATCATCAGAAGGCTCGGTGGTGATCAATATTGAGTCAGCAGCATCTACAGAAGCTCAATTACTCAATAAATATAATATTTCTTCTACTGCAAAATATAAAAACAATATATTCTTTGCTATTGATGATCAACTCCATCAATACAATACTGATACAAAAACTCAAAGACACCTCTATTCGTTATCAGAAATACTACCTCGTTACACTAATTACAAAATCACTCAACTCTATATCGATTCAAATGAAAAATTATGGATAGGTACAGAAAGTCAAGGTGCTTATGTCTGGGAACCCAACAGTTTAAAGTTTGAATCTATTACTAGTGCCACTCAAAACCCCAATTTAAAACTAAGTGATAACACCGCTTGGAATTTTGCTGAAGATATTAATAATAATTATTGGGTAGCAACAGAAAATGGTTTAAATTATATTGACATTCATAATAAAACAATAAAAACCTACTTAACAAATAACCTACCAGAAATGAATAAAAAAACAGCGAGCATTCTTTATATTCATCAATATAAAAATATGTTTTGGCTGGGCACAAAAGACGGATTGATTAAGTATAATCCCTCAACCCAAGAAAAACAGATTTACCACTTTAATCAAAAAAAGCAAAAACAAGATTTTTTTATTTACTCAATAACACAAACTCCAGATGAAAAGCTTTGGCTAGCAACCAAACAAGGCCCTGTTAGCTTCAACCCTTTAACAGAAAAATTTCATATTGAAAAAAACTTAGCATCGAAAAAAAACAGTCCAATTAATACCTATATAAAGTATCACGATAACCTTTTATGGTTAGGCTACTCCGATAGAATAGAAACCTTTGATATAAAGAAAAAAGTAAAAAGAATTATTGCAAAGTTTGATAAACACAAAAGATACTATGACTTAAGCTTAACCAGCACTTATTTAGATAACAATCAACTATGGGTCTCTTTTAATGGAGAAGGTATTTATGTGATAGACCTTAGCAGTAAAAGTCACTCAATCATCAAACACTTTAGTCGAAAAACAGGCTTTGTTGATAACATTGTTCAAACACTTATACCTGATAAAAACTTTTTATGGGCTAGTACTCATAGTGGACTAGTCAAAATTAACAAAAATGATTTTTCATTTTTAGTCTTTGACTTTTATGATGGCTTACCAATTAACGAATTTAACGAGGGCGCCAGCTTTAAAACATCCCAGGGCAAGTTTTTGTTAGGTGGTTCTGATGGGTTATTAATCATATCACCAAATGACTTAACGACACCTAAAAAAAACACTTACCCTAAAATCACAAGCATTCAAATTCAAGAGCAACTAGTTTTTAGCAATGGTGTTGATTGGAAAGAAAGAAAAATCCAAGTCAATGAAGCAGATAGTTTAATTTCATTCAACTTATCAGTATTAGATTATTTATCACCTCAAAAGTGGCGATTTGAATACTGGTTAACCGGAGAAATAACAACATCACCTGTTACAACAACTAAAAATGAAGTTACATTTGCGAACTTAAGTTCAGGAGAGTACCAACTTAATATTCAAGCTGTAATACCCAATTATAAAAAATTCAAAACTGTTAAAATTCCTTTTACTATCACTCAAAAATCATGGACAAGTGATGGTATTAAATATTTCCTTTATATTTCATTCATACTCGCTACGTTAATTTTCTTTTATAAAAGAAGTACTACCAATAAAAAATTAATAACAACCAATAAAGAACTAGAAGAAAAAGAACGACGTTTAGAACTTGCACTGCTTGATAAAAGCAGAGGCATTTGGGACTGGAAGAAACAAAGTAACAACTTAGAAAAATCAACATTTACAATGCTAATGCCTGACAGTGATAACATTATAATCACTTTAGCACAGTATAAAAGTTACGTGCATGCAGAAGATCAGCAGTTATTTAAAGAAAACTGGCTTACATTTCTCAATGGTAAAGAAAAAGAAATATCTTTAACATTTAGAGTGTATTTTTTTGAAAGCTGGATTTGGTGCAAAATTTATGGAAAGCTTTGTGAATTTGACCCTGCTGGTACTCCAATAAGAGCAACAGGCACATGGCTAGATATCAGCCAAGAAAAACTAGCCGAAGAAAAACTTCGCTTATATGAAAAGGCAATTCAAAGTACAAGAGACATTATTTTTATTATTGATGAAAAGCTAAATATTTTAGCGGTCAACAATGCTTACCAATCACATACACATTACTCCCCAGATAATTTATTGGGTAAAAATATAGTTGATATAGCAGAAAGACGGTTCGGCAAAGAGTTTGCAAAGAATATTGAAGATAAAATATTAAATAATAAGTCTTGGCAAGGCGAAGCAACCATGCCTGTATTGGGCTCACCAAGCTACCCAATTGATGTAAGAGTTGATGCAATTAGTAATGACCAGGCAGACTCATCAAATTACATTATGGTGATGACTGATATCAGTTTATTAAATGATCGAATGGAAACTCAAAAGCTAAACTCATACTACGATAGCTTAACAGGTTTGCCTAATAAAGTCTTAGCAAAAGACAGGCTCTCTCACGCTATCAGTCATGCTCGCTCTCACCAAAAAATTGTCGTGTTAATTGATTTAGACCTAGATAACTTTGACTTTCACAACCAAACTCTTGGGAAAAGTGCAGCAAGAGAAATCATAGTTAATTCAAGTAAGCGCATCGAAAAATCACTTAATAAAGATGATACTTTAGCTCGAATCGATAAAGACAAATTTCATATTATTTTAGAGAATGAAGAAAAAATAGAAAATGTTTCTTTCAAAATAAACAACATTTTAAGCGAGTTATCAATACCTCAAAAAATCAGCCACAGCTCAGTAAAAATAACGGCCTGCATTGGTGTTGCTTATTTCCCTCATGATGGTTCAACTTCAAGCAAGCTCATTCAACATGCAGAGTCAGCCAAGCTCCAAGCTCAATCAATAGGGAACAACCAAATTAGTTACTACCAAAAAGATCTCAATAAGCGAGCTGCTGAACGATTAGCGATGAAAGCATCTTTACAACAAGCTTTATCAAACAATCAATTTTATTTAGTTTTTCAACCTAAATACCACTTAAAAACCAACAACATCTATGGATTTGAAGTTTTTGTACGCTGGCGAATGAGTCAAGGCAATATAGTTTACCCCTCTCAGTTTTTAAAAATTGCAGAAGAAATAGGCATGATGGATAAAATAACAGAGTGGTTAATCAATCAATCATTTAAAACTTTATCGCAATGGAAACAAGATGGGATCAATACAACATTTTCGCTAAACTTAAATCCAATTTATTGTCAAAAGGTTGGTGCATCAGATTATTTGCTCAAAAAATTAGTAGAAAACCAGCTTTCAACTTCGAATATTCATATTGAAATTAATGAAAAACAATTTTCAGAAAATATTGATAGTAACTTAAAGTTCATTAATGAATTGAATTCAAATGGATTTAATGTAACTTTAGATGATTTTGGTTATGGTAATACACCATTTAGCTATCTCAAAAATTTACCCGTTAATACGATAAAAGTCGATAGAAATTTTATTCGAAATATCGGCAAAGATAAAAACAATGATATTTTGTTACGTTCCTTAATTACAATGATAAATAATTTGGGACAAATACCTGCTGCAAAAGGCATAGAATATGAAGAACAACTCAAATTTTTATTAAAATGTGGTTGTCACTTTGGCCAAGGTTACTATTTCTCAGATCCATTAACAGAAACGCTAGCAAGAGAGCAGATGTTAAAATAAATGAAGCTTCATACCTTCATGTGAGTCAACAAAGCCAAGTTTTTTATAAAAGTCGATAGCCTCAGGTCTCTTTTTATCTGAGGTTAATTGTACCAAATGACAACCAAGCAATTTAGCTTGCTCAATTCCCCACTCAAACATTTTTTTCCCTATCCCTTTTCCTCGAACACTGTTATCAATGCGAACACCTTCAATAAGAGCTCGCCACTTGCCTTGATAAGTCAAATAAGGAATATAGGTAATTTGCATCATTCCAATAACATTATAATTAAGTTCAGCCACAATTAACTGATTATTGGGATCATGTTCAATGGCTTCAAAAGCAGAATAATATGTATCTGGCAGTGGTTCAGAATTACTTTCACGTAACTGACCTAACTCATCATTATATAACATAGCAACTAATAATTTTATATCACTTTTTTTAGCGCTTCTGAATGTAATAGTTTCCTTCATATTGCAAAAACACCTCTATCAAATGATTTATTAACTGTTACCAAAGCGCCACAAACTGCGTTAATACCTCAGAATATTAATTGGCGAAATAAGTGACATCACTTTTTTATCGTAAAACATAGGCTCCTACAAAAACAACTTCGTGATAGACTTTAAAACTGGCAGTTTACTATTGTATCCTAATTCTTTTTCCTCAAGTATTTATTTACACGGAACAAGAAAATCGACATGGTAATGTTCATCATGACGCACCCAAGATCGTTTTTTTGAAAATTGTATATGAGACTTCAAATATTCACCATATTTCGTTTTAAATAACTCTGGTTGAAGCTTAGGATCAAAAATTACTCGCCAAAGCTCAAAGCCCAATTTTTTTGACTCTTTATGCAAAGCGACAATGTGTGCAGCAAGTGCAATGTAATCAATTTTATATTCTTTATAATGCCCAGATTTATCAAACTCGATATTATAACCAAATTTGTTAAATGGATTAGTTGGCAAGTGAACAGATTGGCCTTTTTTGTTAACAACAGGTGTTATAAAATCAATAGACAAACCATTTTGATGTGTTTTATGAGGTTTGAAACGGCCACCTTGTTTAAAACCAGTTTCAGCGTATTTAAATACTTTTAATGGTTCTGATTTTTCCAGACTGGCATAAGCATTTAAAAATATTTTATATACAACCGAATGAACATAAGTTCTCCCTGCAAGCCGGCCAATAGTACTATAACCTTCATAGTTATTGCCTTTGCTGGGTAGCTCGATACCATTTTCTAATCGTCCGTTCGATGTAGTTCCATAGCATACGCTCTCATTTGCAAAAGCATAGGAAGTAAATAGTGTTGAAAAAATAAAAAAATACTTCATTAATGAGATACTAACAATTAGATAATTATACGCAAAGAAAAAACTAAAAAGCTTAGTCCTTATTATTAGAGCTTATCTTACACTGAGCATTGTGCATCACTCAACCCTTAATAATGAAGCTAATTATCAAGTTACGCAATTACAGCATTCACTTTTTACAGCTTCAACCTTCGTTAACTTGTTAAAATTTTACTCAAGGATTAACTCGACCTTATGCTCAAATCCAGCTCGTTCAGAAACTGAATTTATTGTATCTATGACTTCATCGTAAAAATCTCTCTCACCCAACTTTACTTTTTTGAGGGTATCTAGACACCAAGCTTTACCTTCCTTAAAATCTGGCCCATGAATATCAGGGTTATTATCAAGAATATCCTCACAATACGCCTCAAGCATCTTGCAACCTAAGTATTTCTTCGAATCAGCGGAATACTTCCAGATAATATTGCAAGGAGACTCAAGGCCAAATCCGCCAAAAAGACAATCATCGAAACTCTGAAAGTTATCTCCGAAATATCCGTCAGGAGCATTTACTGCGGAAGCAAACTCATCACAGAGTGATTGCATGTCCTTTATATTTCTACCATCGATGGCGTAACTGTCTGTAATTATGATTTTCAGTATATGGTTTATCCGTTTTAATAATTATCTTCTTAGCTTTCATCACATTCTTTTTGTAGCTTAAATACTCAAGTTACGCGAGTGTAGCTATTCCCGTGCATTTCTTTGTTAGGATTTTTTGCATGGATATTCCTCGGTAACAAAATCCAGATAGACGCTCATGAAATCATGCCCAGGTCGATACTTTTTCTCTTCTATAAATTTACCAAGTCGAATTATTATTTGAGAATAAGTGTCATTTAAGCAAATTCCATCAGTTTTGTTTTTCAAGACTTGATTTGGAATATTATTATCACCATATGTTTGTTTAAGTTTCACATATTCATGCAAAATAATCCCGTCTCGCATTCCCTCTACAAATCCAATGACATACATTGCCAACTCTCTAGTTTCTACAGGAATGTTTCCCTTATCATTATACTGTTTTGCTACATATTCATTCGCAGCTTTAATTCTCGGAACCCAACTATTGTAATCCCCCCAAGAATAGGCTTTAGCGTCCACTACCTGAGAATACAAAGTCAATGACAAAAATAGTGCAAAGTATTTCATTTTAATTTTTTAACACCCCATTCAAACAAGTAAGTTCATCATTTAAAGATAATATTAATTAGTGATGTTTTAGACTGCACGTAAGGTATTCAATATTAGACTATAAATAAGCCAATATTGAGTAATAAACACTAATCAATTTTCTACCATAAGAAACATGAATTGGAACAGAATAAAAAGCGTGTAAAATATTCACAACTAAAATTTAAAAACTATAGCTAAATCACTATCAATTGGCATAGAGAAAAATCAGGGATTTTTGTCACTATTAAGGCGTCTGGCGCAGTGCATAGCCGCTCTATGGACAAGTCAGGCAACGAAAAGAGTGGCAAAAATAACGGCTTTTATTGTGACAATTTATAGTGATTTAGCTATATATCCAGTTTCTACACTTGTATTACTCCAACAACTATACCTCAACTTCTTCATTCAACTGATTAACCAACCGATACTGAAACCACTGCCTTTTGTTTTCATTTAGTGGGCTTTCAAATTGAAACCCTAATTTATTTAGTATGGCATGAGAGGCCAGATTATCTTGCATTGCCCGACCAATAATTGACTCAAGCCTATAATGCTTAAATCCAACTTCAACAGCACACTTGGCGGCTTCAGTTGCAAGTCCTTGTCCCCAAAAACGTCTAACTAGGCGAAAACCAAGATCGACTTCACCAGTTGAGTCAGAGTACCTTAGACCACAAAAACCAATATACTGCTGACTTTCTTTTAAATACAGCGACCATCGACCAAAACCATACTTATCATACTGATCATACTTTTGAATAAACTCAATAGTTTCACCAACATTAGCAAAGGCTGAATCACCAGTATATTGCAATACCAGTGGATCTAAATTTAATTGATAAAAAGATGGCGCATCTTGAATAGAAAATTCACGCAACTCCAAACGCGGAGTATTGGCAATAACTCGCATAACTAATCACTTCCTTTAACTTTTTATTTTTCTAATTATTTCTTTAATATTGTTGAGTTAACTCAAGTAAATTATTTTCGTTAACCATTTTTACTCGATTTAAAAAAGACATACCTAAAAGTATTTCATCGGGCCCGACGCCATCAACCACTAAAGCTTCCACATTATTTAATTCAATCCCACCAACACGAACTTTATTGAGCATCACTCCCCATGCACCAACCAACCCCGCCGCTGTAGATACTCCCATTTTTCTACCTGTAGCTTTATAAGGTATACCAATTCTAAGCGCAGCTTGTTCATTCATTGCTACTTGAGAAGCACCAGTATCAACCAAAAAATTGACCATGATACCATTGATCATGCCTGGTGTTTTATACATACCATAAATATTCCTGGTGATTTTAGCGACTTTATTTAACCCTTGAGCTGATGGGACAGCATGATGATCGCCTTGAAAAATTCCATTTTTTTGCAAGGTTAACTCTTGCCGCTGACCATTAATCATAAAAGTAGCAGAGTGAGTATCAGCTTTAATTAATTGAATAGTGGAAGATACTTTTTGCCCTGCTCGATAAAGTTTTTGCTTGCCAGCATAATCGACCATAGCCGCATTTTTAAATAGAGCAATAACACGAAGTTCATTTTCTTCAGCCTGGCTATTCAGGCTAAAACTCACGCAGAAAAGAAAGATTATTAAGCGAACTGTTGCCATAAAAAATATATTCCATGAAGACTACACCAAGCAAATCCACCTGCAATTATGTCATCTAACATGATACCAAAACCGCCAGTAACTTTTGAATCTATCCAACGAATGGGCCAAGGTTTTATAATATCGAAAAACCGAAAGAGAATAAAACCTAACACTAGGTTTTGCCAATTCATACTAAAACCAATCATTGTAATAAAAAAACCAGCTATTTCATCCCAAACTATTCCAGGATGATCATGAGCCTTTAATGCTTTTGACGTATATTCACAGAAATAAATGCCCAGTAAGCAAATAACTACACAAATAAAAGCATAGACTGACAAACTCAAGTCAGCAACTAAATAATAAAGAGGAATAGCAGCAAGTGTTCCAAAAGTTCCAGGCGCTTTTGGCAGCAAACCACTACCGAAGCCAAAAGATAAGCAGTGAATAGGGTTAGTTAGTACAAACTTTGCAGAAACGTTCTGGGCCATAAAAGTCCTTTAATTGCAAGAAGTCGATGAATTAATTAAAAGTGTCGATAGCCTAATTCATCAAGCTCCACTTCATTTTTATTATCCAGTAACCTGACTCCTGGTTTTCCCGTTAAACGTCCAATCGGAATACAATCGGTTCCTACCGTTTCCAATGCCAGTCTGGTTGATACTAAATCATCTTCTTTAACAGTAAAGCAAAGTTCATAATCATCACCGCCTGATAAAGCAGCACTTTTTAGTAAAGCTTCATCTTTTATTGATTTAGCGGCATCAGAAAGAGGCACCTTCTCCCAGCGCAATAATGCCCCTACACCACTTTGTTGACTAATATGATTAACATCTGCCAGTAAACCATCAGAAATATCAATTACTGAAGTCGCACGCCCCCGTAAAGCAATACCAGCGGCAATTTTGGGATAAGGTGTAAAGTATTTTTTTAAAAATTGGCTGGCAATGTTAGGCGGCACTTGTAATTCATTTTGTGCCACTTTAAGGCCAAGCGCAGCATCGCCAACACTCCCTGTAACACAAACCAGTTCTCCAGCTTGAGCACCATTACGAGTATGAAACACAGCCTCTGGAACAAAACCATGGGCTTGTATGGTAATTGACAGAGGGCCTTTACAAGTATCGCCACCGATAACTTGTACGCCAAAGAACTCGACTATGCGTTTCAATCCAAGATGAAATGACTCTAACCAATCCCGATCAACTTCAGGAATACTCATTGATAAAGTGAGCCAGGCAGGTTCTGCCCCAGCAGCAGCTAAATCACTTAAATTAACAGCAACTGCTTTGTGAGCAATATCAGCAGCATTGGTCTCAGGCAAAAAGTGTACGCCAGCAATTAATGTATCCATAGATACCGCTAACCTTTGACCTCTTGGCACTTTTAGTAGTGCACAATCATCACCAACACCCTTAATGACATCTTTTCGCTTACCACTATCAACCGCAAAATAACGTTCGATAATTTCAAACTCTTTCATCGACTTCCTTTGATGGATATTTATATTTTATTAACCGCTAACATGATAGAAAACAGCGACATAGTTTTTTTAATCCCTGTTATCAAAAACTTTTAGGCACTGCTTTAATATTTAATTCAGCACTTTCCTGATGACCGAGCTACTTAGCCTCTAGCGGCCTGAGCTGCCTTGCTAATTTATCAAGAATCCCATTAACAAACTTATGACCTTCAGATGCCCCAAAAGTTTTACTTAATTCTAAAGCTTCATTGATAACAACTTTGTATGGTATGTCCATACGCGCTTTCAATTCATAACAGGCAAGCCTTAAAACCGCTAGCTCAACTGGATTCACTTCTGAAAATTCGCGTTGAAGATAGGGTTGCAGAAGCTCATCTAACTCTTGTACAGAAAGTAGTGTATTGACCAATATTTCTCTAAAATATTCAATGTCAACTTTAGCTTGGTTAATTGACTCTAAAAACTGGAGTTCAATTTCTTCAATGCCGTTACCGCTCATATGCCATTGATATATGCCTTGTATGGCATAACGACGGGCTTTTTTTCTGGTCGAAGGTTTTTGGATCATCTATTTATTTATCCAGTGCGTCAAACAAGTTAACCATTTCTAATGCGCTTAATGCAGCCTCAGCACCTTTATTACCAGCTTTAGTACCCGCTCTTTCAATGGCTTGTTCAATGCTGTCTACGGTCAATACACCAAATGCAACAGGGATATTGGCGTTTAATGAGACTTGTGACAAACCTTTTACACATTCACCTGCTACATATTCAAAGTGTGGTGTTCCACCTCGAATAACTGCACCTAAGGCCACTATCGCATCATATTTTTTATTTGCTGCTATCCTCTGGGCCGCAATTGGCATTTCAAATGCTCCAGGCACTCGAATAATTTCAATATCATTCTCTGCAATACCGTGTCGTTTAAGTGCATCAACAGCACCTTCAACTAAACTTTCAACAACAAAACTATTAAACCTTGCTACTAAAAGCGCAAACTTTCCGCTTTTACCAATCATATCCCCTTCGATCGTAACCATCTTATCTCTCTTCAATTTTTAATTTTTACTCTTAAAGCAGCGGCTAACCACTACAATTTATCTTCAATATACTCTACAACTTCTAATTTAAAGCCCGATAATGCTATAAATTTTTTCACCGGACTTAAAAGGCGCATTTTATGCACACCTAATTCCATTAAAATTTGCGAACCGATGCCAACCGTGCGTGACGCTCGACTGGCTTTGGCTTGAACTTTAGGTGAATTAACTTTCTTCCCTGATATTGTCGCTATTCTATCAATAATTGAGGTTGGAGACGATTGATATCCTAATAAAACCACTACACCATTTTCCTCTAATGCAACCTTTTCTATTGCCCGTCGCAGTGTCCAACTGCCTGAGCTACGTTTTTCTTTAGCTAACAAATCAGTGGGAGTATCAGCTACATGCACTCTTACCATAACCGCTTCATCAGGTACTATAGTTCCTTTAACCAGTGCAATATGGGTTTGCCCATCAATTTTATCTCGGTAAGCATGTAGTTTGAACTCACCAAACTCTGTCGGCCAATCGACACATAAAACCTCTTCTATTGAGTGCTCTGTGTTCATTCGATACTCAATCAGATCTGCAATTGTGCCTATTTTTAAGTCATGCTGTTGAGCAACTTTTTCTAAATCGGAGCGGCGTGCCATAGTTCCGTCTTCATTCAATATTTCAACAATGGTTGCACTGGGCTCAAAACCAGCCAATCTTGCTAAATCGCATCCAGCTTCAGTATGACCAGCTCTATTAAGTACACCGCCTGGCTTTGCCATAATTGGAAAAATATGCCCTGGTTGCACAATATCAGAAGGTTCTGCATCACGCGCCACTGCCGCTTGAATAGTACGTGCACGATCAGCCGCAGAAATACCAGTAGTAACTCCCTCTGCCGCCTCAATAGAAACCGTAAAATTAGTTTCAAAAGAGGCCGAGTTGCGCCCAACCATTAATGGTAAACGCAGCTGCTCACAGCGTTCTTGAGTGAGTGTTAAGCAAATAAGTCCACGCCCATAACGCGCCATAAAGTTTATATCTTCGGGTCTTATCATTGACGAAGCCATAACTAAGTCGCCTTCATTTTCACGATCTTCGTCATCCATTAATATCACCATTTTTCCAGCAGCGATATCGTCAATCAATTCTTTAGCAGTGTTCAGTTGCATGTTTTTTCCGACTCAACTTTTTAATGTTAATTAAAATGTTATTTAATAAAACCACTATTTGCGAGTAGTTCATAATTAAGTGTAGATCCATTTTTTTCTGTTTGTTTTACCAGCAGTTGTTCTAAATATCTGGCGAGCAGATCAACTTCAAGGTTTACTTGTGTACCAACCGAATAGTTTTTTGCTGTGGTTTCTTGCAAAGTATGTGGCACAAGATTGAGTTTAAAAACCTCACCTTCTAATTCATTAACCGTTAGTGAAACCCCATCAACAGTAATAGAACCTTTTTTAGCAATATATTTTGATAATTCACCAGGGGGTTTAATATCGTATTGAATACTTCGAGAGTCATTTTTTATAGCAACAATTTCACCAATACCATCAACATGCCCGCTGACCATATGTCCACCTAAACGACTAGTTGGTGTTAATGCTTTTTCTAGATTAACAGGTGAACCAACATTAACATTCCCCAAAGTAGTTAACTTGAGCGTTTCTCCTGAAACATCTGCGACATAATAATCATCGCCGTACTCAATAGCGGTTAGACATACGCCGTTACAAGCAATACTATCGCCTAAGCTCACATCGCTCATATCAAGCTTGCCAACTTTAATCTTAAATACTTTATCACCCGACTGACTTTTGATGCTGTCAATATACCCAGTCGCTTCAATAATTCCAGTAAACATTACTCTTTAATCTCATACACTAAACGAATATCATCACCCAATTGGCGTATATCTTTTAGCGCCAAATGAATATTCTGTTGCATTGTTTCGATGTTAAGCTCAAATAATCCTTTGCCATGATTACCCATTAATTTAGGTGCCATATACACAATCAACTCGTCAATAAGTCCTTGTTGTATAAACTCTCCGGCAAGTTGATGCCCAGACTCTAACAATACATTGTTCATTCCCAAATCAGCTAAATACTCCATGGTTTCAACCAGCTTTGGTCGAGCTTTAACTAACACTAAGTTTTTTTTCTCTGGAAGCTCCGCCCCATTAGTTACCCAATAAACTTGGGCATTATCATTAAATATTTTGGCTTCAATATTGGCGCTTGCATGGCGATCAAAAAGAACTCTGGCAGGTTGCTTAAAACCTATTTTTGTTGCCACCTCAAACCAGTTTTCAGTACTTTTCTTCAATTCTTCGCTAGGAATAACATCTTTTGACCGAATATTTAGACTAGGATTATCTCTGAGTACTGTACCAACTCCGGTCATTATAGCATCTTGTTTAGCTCGTAGCTTTTGTACATCACTCCTTGCCGCGGCCCCAGTAATCCACTGACTTTCGCCACTAGCCAATGCAGTTCTGCCATCAATACTCATTGCTAACTTACAAGTTACCCAAGGACGTTTTCTGGTAAAGCGAGAAACAAATCCTTTATTGAGCTCTTGTGCCTGCTGTTCCATTAAGCCATATTCAACCTCAACTCCAGCATCTAATAGTATTTGAAAACCTTTACCAGCCACCAGCGGATTAGGATCTTCCATCGCAGCAATAACTTTCTTAACACCTGCATCGATTAGTGCTTTTGCACAAGGTCCGGTCTTTCCTTGATGGGCACAAGGCTCCAAAGTGACATAGCAAGTAGCTCCCGAAGCCTTGCCTGATACACTGGCTAGCGCGTTAATTTCTGCATGGGCTAATCCCGCTTTTTGGTGCCAGCCTCGCCCAATAACTTCGTTATTTTTGACCAATACACAACCAACCATAGGGTTGGGCCTTGCAGTAAATTGACCTTGTCGCGCCAACTGTAAGGCTTCGGTCATTGCTAGACGATCTGCTTGTGACCAGAGGGAATCATTTGACTTCATAATTGATAAATTCATCAGGGATATAATTGAAATTAACCAAATAACTCTTCCAAGTTAATCTATCGACTCTAAGCGTTCTATTTCATCTTTGAATTCACTCACATCTTTAAAACGTCGATAAACCGATGCAAAGCGGACATAAGCAACTTGATCAAGCTTTTTTAAAGCGTCCATCACCATTTCACCAATCACTTGTGCAGAAACTTCTCTTTCACCTAGTCCACGAAGCTGC
Source organism: Aliikangiella litoralis (assembly GCF_052495765.1). The sequence goes on from NZ_CP199292.1 coordinate 5,072,124, forward strand.
GATTGGATACTGAGTATAGATTTTTCAACATCTTCAACAGATACAGGTCTTTTTTCAACCGCTCTTAGAATACCTGCTTTTAGCTTTGAATCATCAAAAGGCTGACGTGAGCCATCTCCTTTAATAACACGCGGCATTACTAACTCGGCACCTTCAAAAGTAGTGAAACGCTCTCCACACTCTATACACTCGCGGCGACGGCGAACCTGATCGCCTTCGGTAACCAGCCTGGAATCAATTACTTTAGTATCTTGAAAAGAGCAAAATGGGCAACGCATGGTAGCTCCAAAAATTAACAATATTGAATACAGCAAACAACAAATACAAAAAAGCCATTCTAGCCTGAACTAGAATGGCTTGGGATTATAACATTATATTATAACTATTTTCTGTAAACAGGAAATTTAGCAGTCAACTCAAGCACTTTTTGTTTGATTGACTCAATCACATCGTCATTAGAAATGTCATCTAAAATATCGCAAATCCAACCCGCTAGTACAGTTGCCTCTGCTTCTTTAAAGCCCCGAGTAGTAATTGCAGGACTTCCCATTCTTAAACCACTAGTCACAAAAGGCGAACGGGGCTCATTAGGAACAGTGTTTTTATTCACCGTGATAAAAGCTTTACCTAATGCAGCTTCAGCATCTTTACCGGTAATATCTTTTTCAATCAAATCGATTAAAAACAAATGGTTATCAGTTCCTCCTGAAACAATTTTATAACCACGCTCTTGAATCACTTTTACCATAGCTCTAGAATTAACCAGTACCTGTGCTTGAATTTTCTTAAACTCGTCACTTAACGCTTCTTTAAATGCAACCGCTTTTCCTGCGATAACATGCATTAATGGACCACCTTGCCCACCAGGAAAAACAGCCGAATTGAATTTCTTTTCCAAAGCTTCATTCGATTTAGCCAAAATGATACCGCCACGAGGTCCGGCTAAAGTTTTATGGGTAGTTGAGGTAACCACATCAGCATGTGGAACAGGGTTAGGATAAAGACCAGCAGCAATTAAACCGGCAACATGAGCCATATCAACCATAAAGTAAGCACCAACTTTATCCGCTATCTCACGAAACTTAGCCCAATCAACAACGCGAGAATAAGCAGAAAAACCCGCCAAAATCATTTTAGGTTTATGTTCAAGTGCCAACGCTTCAACTTGCTCATAATCAATAAACCCTTTGTCATCTAGCCCATATTGAACAGATTTATATAATTTACCCGAAAAGTTAACAGGAGAACCATGAGTTAAATGTCCGCCTTCACTCAAGTTCATACCTAAGACGGTATCGCCAGGCTGTAACAAAGCCATATAAACAGCTGAATTTGCCTGTGAACCCGAATGAGGTTGTACATTGGCATAGTCGGCACCAAACAACTCTTTCACACGAGAAATAGCCAAATCTTCGGTAATATCGACAAACTCACAACCACCATAGTATCGCTTGTGAGGATAGCCTTCGGCATATTTATTGGTTAACACAGAGCCTTGGGCTTCCATCACTCGCGAACTGGTATAATTCTCAGACGCAATCAACTCAATGTGTTGTTCCTGACGTTGCTTCTCAGCTTCAATGGATTGCCATAGCTCTGAGTCATATTCTGCTAAAGTTTGATTGTTATCTAACATGAAACTAATTCCTACGTTGTGTGTTTCAAAAAACAGCGTTCAAAATTTGCGCGTATTGTATAGCAAATAAGATCTAGTGTCGCTTATTCAAACTACGATTGAAATACCGATTTCGAATTAGAGCAACGACAACATAATAGATTAAATTTCTATTGATTAGATGATTCACTTAATAAAAATACGAAGAATGATGAGTTTCTATAAAAGAAACGATTGATAAGACTCAAATAACCTAACAAAAAACGCAGACATTTTAAATAACATAGTAAATTAAATTTACATAACCAATTGTTATTAAATAATAAAGACGAATAATGTGATCCAGTCCATACTTAATAACAAACCCTTTAAAAACTCAATAAGAGATTTGAATATTATAGTATGATATCGACTGGTAGCAGCAAAAGTCAGGAGTTATGGCGTTAATGACCCGGTTAAATTTAATATCTATCGCGGTTGCGATTTCACTCTCTGCCACGTGTAACCACTCCAAAGCAATTGGTTTGGGTAATCCATCAACAGAAGCCATTATCAATAGACCATTAAAAATAGACCTGCCTATTGTCGCTTATGAAGCTGACTTATATGAAATAAACGCTACACTTGCCAATCACCAGCAACATCGTCGTTTTGGGCTACCTTACCCAAGTTGGATACCTAAATTAAAATTTAATACTATCGAAACTAATCAAGGACCAGTATTACAAATAACTAGCTTACAGCCAATTAAAGAGCCGCTACTCAACTTTGTTGTTGCAGTAGACTATAAGGGCATGAAATTATTCAAAGAAGTAACCCTATTCCTCGATCCTGTGGAAGTTTATTATGCAAAGAAACAAGCTCAAACGAAAAGCCAAGATTCTTTAAATCAACGGGTAAATCGACGAGACACTTCAAATAAACAAGCAACCTTAAACACAACGACCCAAAGTAATCAAAATACAACGTTAGTTAAAGCAACTGAGCGAGATGATAATGTTGTACAAGAGCACTCAAAAAGCATATTAGTCACTCAAGGGCAAAGTTTATGGCGCATAGCAAAAGCCTGGCAAGTCAGCCAAGCCTCTATCAGTCAAAAAATGGAAGCGATTTATCTAGCCAACCCACACGCGTTTTTAAATAACAATAAAAATCATTTAAAACAAGGGGTCACACTAAACTTTAGTCTCAATGATCTTGAACAAACAGTGTCAAAAATATCCAAACCGAAATCAGAAAGTGTTGCAGTGAATAAGGTTAGCTCTTTAGCTCAGCAAATGCCGTCTAAAAGCGATACGATATCTAAACCCTCTCAGCAAACTGAAGCCAGTACTAATGACAAACAATCTTTAGTATTAAAACAAATCATCCTAGAGCAACAGTTAGCTGAATTAAATGATAATATTCAAAAAGAACGCGAACGTAACTTAGCGATGAAGCAAGATATGGCTAAGTTAGAAGCCGTCATCAATCGCTTACAAAATCAGCCGGCCGAACAACACTTTGCAGCCACGATTACAACACCTGTGTCTTTAAATGAAAACACGGCAAGCACACCAGCGGCTTCTAAAAACAGTATACAAGAAATTGCTAAGCAACAACCTGTTTCAGCCACAAGCGATTTACCTGCTAAAAATGAAAGTTTTAATCAACCGATCGCCAACAATACTAAAATGATTTGGGCAACTGGAGCATGGATCTTTTTTGCCTTACTGATTGCTTACTTAGGAACACGCTATAGTAGTCGGCGAAAAGTTAACCGTTTTGCAAAAAAACTTGATAATCAGTTAGAAAACATTGCTTATAATGATCATAGAGAGCAGTCACAAGCCCCTACTCTAAAAGAGTTATCAATTCCTAAAAACATTTCATCTACAGAACAAGTTAAATATCTTCAATCGGCAGCTGATTTTTACCTAAGCTGTAATCGTTACGACTTAGCTAAAGAATTGGTTAATGAGAGCTTAATTCAATTTTCTGGTAACACAAAGATCGTTAAAGCACTCTTGAATATTCGTAAAACAATCTATCAAAAGCTTGATGCAAATCTGCAAACGAATATTGTTGAAAAGCTTGATACCCGTTCGACAACTAAAATACCAGAAAATGAAGAGTCTGGTGTGGTCTTTGATTCTGACGACGATGTCGACTTAGATAGCCTCAATGATGAATTTATACGGGAGTGGAACAAGAAAGTATCTTCCTTTAAATAGCTTTTTGGCTCTACGGTTAAAAATAGGCCCCCAATCAATAATCCATTTGCCCTCTGGCGCATTCACGCCATTAAGAGTCTTTTATGATTTTAATCAATGTCATATAAGATAATACGCTATAATGATACAATACTTCCAGCTTGATGAGCTTTTTTATTTTAACATGGTTATTGTAAATTATTTAAAATAAAGGATATCCCCAAAGCCTTATCAGCTAATAAGTTGAGCAACGATTTGTTACAGGCTTATTTAAAAGATTATCTTAACTAACTTCACTTTAACTAAATTCGATTATGTACAAAATAAAAACAATTAATAATTTAATAAACACCCTCTATCTATTAGTCTCTTTTTATAGGAAATAGCAAAAATGGATTTTACCTGGGCAGCTATTGCATTAAATGATTTTCTCTGGATAGGTATTACATTTGTCTTAGGATTGATATCTAAAAAAATAGGCCTACCGCCACTAGTTGGTTTTTTAACCGCCGGTTTTATCCTTAGCTCACAAAATATTGTTGACCAAGAACTCTTAAAGAAAATGGCAGACTTGGGTATTACTTTATTACTGTTTACTATCGGACTTAAAATTAATATTCGTAACTTAATCCGCCCTCAGGTTTGGGGAGTTACCGTAATACATACATCAATCGTTATTGTTTTATTTGGTGCTATAATTTATTTGCTAGCAATTATAGGTACTCCTATCTTAATCGATTTAAGTTTACAAAATGCAATTTTGCTTGGTTTTGCTTTTAGTTTTTCAAGTACCGTTTTTGTTGTCAAAGTTATGGAAGATAAAGGAGAATATGATTCTTTGCATGGCCGCATTGCAATTGGAATTTTGATAATACAAGATATTTTTGCGGTAACCTTCTTAGCAGTCTCAGCCAATAAGATGCCTTCAATTTGGGCCTTATCATTAATATTATTAATTCCTTTTAGGATTATTCTTTACAAAATTCTCGATCAAGTTGGTCGGGGAGAACTATTAATATTATTTGGTTTTCTTTTAGCTATTGGTGGCGCAGAAATTTTTGAACTAGTTGGTGTTAAAGGGGATTTAGGGGCCTTGTTTCTTGGAGCAATCATTGCGACTCATAATAAGGCAGAAGAATTAGTTAAAAACATGCTAGGCTTCAAAGATTTATTTTTATTAGGCTTCTTTCTATCTATTGGATTATATGGTCAACCAGATTGGAGTAGTTTAATTCTAGCTTTATTAATAACGCCCTTTATCATTTTTAAGTCAGCCTTATTTTTTGCCTTATTCACTCGCTTCAATTTACGAGCAAGAACAGCCCTTTTATCAACTATCAATTTAAGTAATTACAGTGAATTTAGTTTGATTGTCATAGCGATTGGCGTAGCAAACCAGTGGATTGATAATCAATGGCTAATCACTATGGCAATGGCTATTTCATTTTCATTTATTTTTTCAGCAGCATTGAATAAGCATGCTCATGCTATTTATACAAAAAATAGACACCAATTAAATAAACTTCAGAGTGAAACCAGGTTATCGTTTGACCAATTACTTGATATTGGTAATGCTGAAATAGCCGTGATTGGCATGGGAACAATTGGTACTGGTGCTTATGATCAATTGTGTGAAAAACACAATGATAATCTTGTTGGAATAGATATTGATCTGGGTACAGTTAATAGCCATATTGCAACCAACAGAAATGTCATACTAGGGGATCCTAGCGATGCCGACTTTTGGGAAAGAGTGAATAAAATACATAAACTCGACTTGATTTTATTAACCCTCCCTCAATTTAATACGACAATTGCCGTTGTAAAGCTTTTGCGCGAGTTGGGTTTTTCTGGCCAAATTGCATCAATTGCAAAGTTCCCTGATGAAGTGAAACAACTAGAAAAAGCCGGAGTCAATATTGTTTCCAACATATTTGTAGAAGCAGGTGCTGGCTTTGCCAACCATATCGCTTCTAATAGCGATTTATTAAAGTCTCAATAAAACCAGTATAGGTGATGACATTAACTGCTCATTACAGATAAATGATTATCCCATTTAAGGCTATTTCTATACCCAACTTCAACAAAACTCTCTAAGTTTTTCATTTGATACTGGTTAATTGCACCAAAACCATTGGTTAACAAAAATTGCTGTTGGCTAGAGTCGTAGGCCACTCCAGCAGTATCACGAATTTTAATCGATTTTTTAAACTGCCCCGATGGCAAATCCCATAGCGTTACAATATGACCTCTGGGACAAGTCACAACAGCATGGTTTGATTGATCGTCAATAGCGACACTCGCAGTATATTGCTTCATCGCGAGTTGTATATTTTCAGGAGCAAAATGTGCTTTTAACTCGCCTTTTCCATGATGAGATAAAACAAGTGGAACACGATCGAAACGCTTGCCTTGATATTGCAAACCAATAACAACCAAATCATTTTGACTGACCGCTAAATGCCTAATGCTTAACTGGTGATGATCAGGCTTAAAACTCTCTAACAACTTGCCTGACGGAAGCTCAATATAACTTAAATTAGGTTGCATTGATGATAAGTTTAATTTTTTTCTTGCTTGTTGTGGGTGCGTTAAAATTCCACCATTGGCCACTACTAAATGATTATTATGATTGAGCATTGCACATTCATGAGGGCCAATACCACCGCTACTAAACTCTTCTAACACCTGATAATTATCTGCGTCTCTAATCACAACTAGACCACGTTGATGAATAAAATCATTTTCTGTAGTTATTAAGTATTGACCATCATGAGAAAAGCAGCCATGTCCATAAAAGTGTCGATCACTTTTCCCTTGTATAACTTGAGACAGCTCGCCAGTTTGCAGGTCAATTTCTAATAAAAAATCACCTGGTCTTCTAGCAAAAACAACTGCTTTGTTAATTTTACTTAAATGCGGAACACTACCGTGACAACGACCCGGTGTTGGAGTAATAAAAAGAATCTTTCCTGATGAATCAAACAAACCTACTGCATGTTTATTTTTACCAATGTCACAAGCACTTAAAAATGTAGTATTGATGTTTTTTTTTGCTCCAAACCAACATCCAGACATTGGTAATATAACACCTGTACTCATTAATAGATTAATAAAATCTCGTCTTTTCATTATCAGGCTCCTACTTTGAATAACCTGCTCTCGACAGGCAGAAGTTAGTCACCATCGTTCCCATTAAAACCAACTGTTGCATTCATTGCATTCGCAAAATCACCTTCAAGTTTAGTAACCATTGATTGCATTAAATCAATCAATTCAGTCAATATAATACGCTGTTCATCAGATGCAATTGCTTCAACAATAGGCTGGTTAATTTTTTCTCCAGCTTCAATTAGCTTTTGTAGTCTTTCTTGCATATTGAGATCAAGCACATCAGCGTTGACAACCTCGTTAAGATATCGACTAAAGCCAATATTATTCTCACCATAAATTTTCTGTAAAGCGGTTAAGTTTTGCATTAAGTTATTTGTAGAATAACGACTACGCCAAGATTCAGCAGACTCTTCGTTACCAGGTAAAGCATCCCCAAATGGCGCTTGTAACTTATAAAGCAAAATGAACTGCGTTTGTTCAATCATTGTATTAACAACATCACTAACCATTTCATCCAATTTGCGTGTGTCACCACTGCCGGCAATATTTTTGCCAGTAAACTCACTAATATAGTCTTCTCCACTGACAGACCAACGATTAACAATATCGTTAGAAATTGTTTGTAAATTTGCTGAGATAGCATTTAATAACTGACAGCGTTTTGTTGCCGTTGAGGCTTCAGAGAACTCTTGTAAAACAACCTCGTCTAATTTAAAAATTAAGTATTCCATTGCTGGAATTCCTTGAGCACCAACACTAGAATTAGCTAATACTTCTTCGGTAATAGCTTCACTACCGGCGAGTAAGTTTTCAACATTATTTTCTACAGCATTATTACTATCAGGCCAAAACTGGACTCGAAATTGATAGTTATTTTTTACAATGGGACCAAAACGCATCATTTGAACAAATTGCCATTTATCCATCACTGTAAACCAAGCACTTCGTAACTGTTCTAACTCGGTAGTTGTTAATGTTGAGCTGCTACAAAATGTTTCACTACTATTAATTAATTCAGTTGTTGATTGAGCCAGTGCTTCATACCCTGGCACAAGTACTTCATTACCAATGTATCTTAACAACGTAACCTGTTCATCCACTTTATTACTGCTAGCCGAAAACTCATCTTTATTATTTTCACCACCACCACCACAGCCATTGATAAATGCGAGCAATATCATAGTCGAAATAAAAACAACGGCCCCTGTTGCCTTAGATAATTGAAATAACATAGTTAAAACCTCAAATTTAAATCGAATTTAAAAAGAACAACAAAGCTTCTCTTTGCGATTTATTGCTCATTAATAATTGTTGTTGTGATGCCTTAGCTTCACCACCGTGCCACAAAACAGCTTCTAATAAGCTACGTGCTCGACCATCGTGTAAAAATGCATTTTCGCCAGTCACCTGTTTTTGTAAACCAAGCCCCCATAATGGTGGCGTTCGCCATTCACGTCCATCAGCTAAAAACTCAGCTTGCTGATCTTGCAAACCTTCTCCCATATCATGAAGCAATAAGTCGCTATATGGCCAAATGATATGCTCTTCGCTATCTTTTTTTGTACTAGCAATTTTAAAAGAAGGTTGGTGGCAGTCATGACAATTAAACTCATAAAAAACTTCTCGACCTTGTTTATAAAGAGAAGCATTAAAATTTCTTACTTTAGGTACAGCTAAGTTTGCAGTAAAAAATACAACTTGCTGTAATAATGAAGTTTCAATATCTAACTTGTGCTTCAAACCTTCACGTCGTTTCTGTATTAAGCATCCGACTTGAACAGAGGTACATTCTTCTTTAGGGTAAATTGCACTGGTAATCCCCATATCATTATTAAATGCCGCCGCCGATTGCTGTTCGACTGATGGTTGAGCAGCCTTAAAACCAAATCGACCAAGCCGTTTTTTGTTTTGGGTTCTATCCCAAACCCAATTAGCTTTTCCAGAAATAGAGTTGTTATCACTATCATCTACATCTTCATTTTTTAAAATGGCCGCTTGAGGAATTTTTTCTAATAGCCCAAGGCCAAGTAATGGCGGCGCAAGACGAGGCGACAAAACATTAGGCTTGGCTAATTGACCGTAAGATAAATTAACCACTTCATAATGGGGCTGACACAAACGATAAGTTTCTCCATCAGCAAACTGCCCCAAAATTTCTTTGCAAGAGCGTCTGACGCCTCCTTCCGCAGCCAGCAGACTTAAATCAACTGGGTTTAAAGGCGCTAAACCTTTATTAATATTCCGATTAATACTGCGTACTTGCAATTGATGGCCATAAATAGGATCGCCTAAATTACCAAGCTGTGGATGGCCTTTCTCACTGCCTAGCTTAAAAATTAGTGCAACTGGAGCAGACGAATTTTCAGCCGGTAACGCACCACGTCCACCGTTAACATGGCAAGTAATACAAGAACGAGCATTAAATAAAGGACCCAGTCCATCTCGTGCAGTGGTCGATGCTGGTGCGACGACCCAAGGATCTCGAAAAAAAGACAACCCAACCCAAAAAGGCATTTGTTGTTTTAAATCCAGCTCTTTATTGGGACGAATAAAAGTTGTCAGATTAACAGGCTGCGGAGCAGCTTTTAGTTTCATTGAAGACGGCTTAACCACTTGGTTTTTACCGATACCAACCACGCTAACTAAACAAGTTAGTGTAATTGATAAAATAAAAATAAATTTAACTAATCGATCAAGTGATCGCATAATCACATAGACTCCAAAAATGCGATTACAGCGGCACGCTCTCCAGCGGAAAAATTCTTAAATGCATGAATCGAAGATTCAGCCTCACCCCCATGCCACAAAATAGCTTCTTCTATTGTTCTGGCTCTGCCATCATGTAAATAAGTCGCTCTTGGGTTAACTGTTTTTACTAAACCTAGTCCCCACAAAGGCGAAGTACGCCATTCATTACCAGTTGCTTCTCCTTCATTTCGGCCATCAGCTAATCCCTCACAACGCAGCACATATTCACATTCGGCACCAGCATCGCATGAATCACCATTAGGAAGCTCTTGAACTATTGCCTGACAACTTCCTCCCATGTCGTGTAAAAGCATGTCGGTATACGGCCAAATGATTTGTTCTGAAAGTGCTTCGATCGGTTTTGCACCGGGCTCTAATTTATTTAAGGCAACCTCACCTAATATACTGCCAGCAGCTTCTCCGGTTTGTTGGCGAGGTGTATGACATCCAACGCAATTGGCGGCAAAAAATAACTGTCGACCTTGCCAAATTTCAGCTTGCCAGGTTTGGTTTGCTTCATCAAAACCTCGACGTTTGGGGACAGCCAGTGTACGGGTATAAAACTCGACCAGCGCTAACTCGATATCTGTAATATCCGTACCTTCTTCACCAGAATTAGGCTCTTGAGCAGCAGCATCTAAACAGGCTTGTTGCAACAAGGTACAAGGCTCTTCTGGAAATATTCGGCTGGTTATTCCCATGTCACCACGATAAGCACCTGCCGATTGATGTAATACCGAAGTCGTTAAAGCTTTACTTCCAAATCGCCCTAGCATCACTTCTTCAGTCAAAATAGTTTTTGATTGATTAAATCGTCCTGAAATACCATCATTATCACTATCATCAGGATCGGCTTTGGCTTTAATATCATCAGCAGAGATTGCCTCTAATAAACCTAAACCAAAGATAGGCGGAGCAACACGAGGAGAAATTAAACTACCTGGAGAAAATGGGCCATAAGATAAATTTTTAATTCGATAAACCGGTTTCCTCAGCGAATAAGTCTCACCATCTGGATACTGGCCATTAATTTCTTGGTAATCAATATAAACAAATGCTTCTCCAATCGCACGACCTCCATTTAGCGCACCATCATGTTCAGGCAACCCAGCATCTGGATCATTACCTACAAAAGAAGCCAGACCGAAAGTCTGTAACTGTCCTCCGTAGGTTGCTTCATTTTGTCCATCAACAGCACTCACTTTAACTAACATGGCATCCATCGGCTCAGTTGTCGAGGCAGGAGCATGACCTCGACCATCTTTAACATGACATCCTTGGCAAGTTGCTGTATTTAAAATGGGTCCTTGTCCTGAATGTGTATTTCTAAAAAGTTGATTACCTGCTTTAAAATTTGCATCAAGATTAAAGTCATTGGTTATTTCAGGAGCAGACTGTGAATAAGCATCTTCATCGATTCGCTCTACCGTAACTCCCCCCCCCGAAAAAACTTCACTTGGATCGACTTTGTCAGCAACAACAGGTGGTAAACCTGGCTCAGGCTCCACCACAACAGGAGGCTCAGTAGCCGTTTTACTTGAACTACCACCACAAGCCGTAATTGCTAAGCAGAGTGTGATACTTATCACTTGAAGATAATTATTATTAGAAAGCATTAAGTCCCCACCCTTGGTATTTATTTCAAATCAAACAACACTCTTATCAATAGCACTTGTTCAAAACGCCAAAAGCCCGTTTCATTGAACGGGCTTTTGAAATCGAAAGATAAAACTAGCTACCGCAAGCGCTACCAATATCTTCGCTTGTATCTTGACATAAGTCTCCAGTGGTTACTCCAAGCGCTTTAATCGCTTCTTCAACCACTGCAGTCTGTGCCACAAGAGAATTGATTGCAGAAGTAATGTTAGGTTCATTAATACCAATTTGGATTTGATTATCAAATGGGATCCCTGACTTGGCTCTAAAATCAATCACCCCAACTTTTGCCATAGTGTCTTCGAGGCTAGCACGTAATTTATTGGATAATTCAGCATGTCCTTCAACAACCAATAAGTCATTAATACCTGCGCCTTCAACAATTTGCCCATCAACTTTTACATATTTACCTTGATAAACATTTTGAATACCAAGTGCATCCAGATAAATATCACGGTGGGTATTATCACTAAAACAAGAATGTTCATCTTCTTGAGAGTTAGTTAATAATGCTATATTAATTCTTTCACCAGCCAATTCACCATAAGCTAACCGCCCCATGCCTTCTAATATTTTTGCTAATGAAACATTGCCACCAGCAATAAAACTTTGATGATAATTGTCACTACCGGAGGGGTTCCATGCATCAACCAAACGCTGTAAATCTTCAATCAGTAAATCTGCAGCAAGCAGCAAATAAGCTGCTCTTCTTTCACAAATATTGTCGTTGCTCCCATTACCTTGTCCACTCGTACACTGACCTAAATGGCCATTAGCTTCATAGTAATAATCAGAAATAGGTCGACTTCCGGCACTCGTATCACGAGGCCCGCCACCGCTGCCATCGATATTTAAATCTTGTCCCCAGAGTAGAAATTCAATGGCATGATAACCAGTGGTAACATTTCGCTCATCACCATTGAGCTCAAAATTATTCTTGAGTACATCCATATCAATCGTTGGGAAATTAGTCGTATCAGCAATAATATTAACGTTAATGTCTGAAGTTGAACTAATATTCTCAGGGTTAGGATCGCCGTCAACCGCATTCGCAACATAATCTATGATTGCTTCACCCAGTGGCCATGCATTAATACGTCCTTCAGGTCCGTCACCTTCTTCTCCCATAGTGCCATCATCTTTTAATGCATCAATTGGGCCGGCACGAAAACGATAAACTTCTGTTTGTAAGTAAGGTTCTCTCGATTCAACCCAGGCAATTTTGGCTTGTTCTAAAGTCTCTTCTGATGGCGAATCAATCAACGCTTGTAATGAATCTCGCATTTCAATTGCTGTTACGAGTGAGTCTCCATAGCTAGCATATGCAATATTCGCATTAGTTTTTAGGACATCATCTCTCGTTACCAGCTTACTAACTCCGTCAGTTCCATCAGTACCAGTTGCACCATCAATACCATCTTTTCCATCATCAGCGCAGGCCGTAAGTAACATGACGCCAACTAATCCAGCAGCTAGTAAGCTATTTTTGCTAGATATTTCTTTTAGAATTTTCATTTTATCTCTCAGGCAAATACAAACATTAAACTTAATGATAATGAGATCTTTTTTCATTTGCAATAAGTTTAATGATGAACTACGAGGAAGGATTGCTATGAGCCATGCAAACTTGCTCTATAAAAAAGAGCACGGTAAAAACAAACGTGAAAAGAATAGAGAACTTATAAAAATGGTCCAACAAATTAGAATAAGGAACAAATAAGGAAATTCGGCAAATATTGGTGTTTCCCCCAAACCGCTAAGCAGAATAAAAAGTAGCGAAACCAATGAAAATCAGCAATTCAAATTAAGAGCCTGAAACTGCTGATTTTTTGAAGATGCGTGTATCTACCCAAACACAAGATTTAAACTTTAAATCGCGACACAACCTGCTTAAGTTTAGTGGCTTGCTCTGATAATTGCCCAGCTCTAGCCGACATTAGCTCGACCGATTCATTGTTATCTTTTGCCCCACTATGAATATGCTCAACTTTTTCAGAAATATCTGATGCAACCGTAACCTGCTGTGAAGTTGCTAATGCAATTTCTTCTGCCTGAAGACGAATATTAGCAACCGAGGCAGTGATACCTGACAATTCTACTTTTACCTGCTCAGTCTGCTCAACACCATCTTTTGCTAAATCGCGACTACTAGTCATCACTGACTCTGCTCGCAAAGCACTTTCTTGTAAACTTTCAATGATATGCTGAATATTTTCTGTTGAGTCTTGAGTTCGGCTGGCTAAAGTTCTTACTTCATCAGCAACAACGGCAAAGCCTCTTCCTTGTTCACCAGCACGAGCCGCTTCAATCGCAGCATTAAGTGCCAGCAAGTTAGTTTGCTCTGCAATACTTTTGATAACTTCCAACACTTCATTAATACTATCAGAGTCCGCTCTTAATTTTCCAACCACTTCACTCGCTTGAAGTACACCATCAGAAAGTTCACCAATTTTTCCAGTTGCGGCCTCAACAACATTTTGTCCTGATTGGACTTGTTCATCAGCCTGGTCAGCAGATTGCGAAGTTTGCTCTGCACCACTAGAAATCCCCTCAACGGTATGCACCATTTCCGTCACCGCAGTAGCAACCAGTTCGACCTCTGAAAGCTGCTGTGACACACGTTGCTGAGTTGAGAAAGACATATCTGTAATTTCAGAAGCAACATCATTAACCTGTTCCGTTGTCTCTGCTGCCTGCCTGACAACTTCCTGTATTTGTTCGACAAAATAATTAAACTCTTGCGCAAGCTCACCCACTTCATCTTCGCGTTGAATTCTGATCCGCTGAGTTAAATCGCCTTCACCGTGAGCCACATTCTTCATCGCATCGACTAAATTATTGAGTGGTTTTAACACGGTTGAAGTTTCAAAATAAATGATAACAGCTAAGACCAAACTAGTCCCTAGTACACTTAACCAGGTCATCATTGAAACTTTTTTGATAGGTTCTTCTATTACTTGAGTTGGTAACATAAAACCTAAATGCCAGTTTAAAACTGGCTCTTTCATGCTAACATCTTGAAAAATAACCCGATGCTCTACGCCTTTCCAACTAACGGTTTGTACCCCTATAGCTTCTGTTAGCATACGCTGCTGGAGCGTTTTAAAGTTTTCTGAAGACTGTAATTGATCTATAGCTTCTAGCTTGGTTCCGTCTCCAATCTGCTTCACAGATATATCAGGAAAAAAGACTATTTTACCTTCATTACTAATTAAAAAAGCCTCCCCTTGGCCTTGATATTTTATTTTATTGAGTACATCAGCACCAATTGTAGTAATTAATACATCAACACCAGCAATACCAATAAGCTTACCGCTTTTATCTCTTACCAAGTGCTGAACAGCAGAAATAATAGCGCCATCAAAAATATCAACACTGGCACTGCCAACATAACCTTTGTTAATTTGCAAAGCTTCAGACCACCATGGACGTTTGGTCGCCCAATATTCCTTATCTTCTCTTCTTCCTGTTTCTAAAAAGTACTCACCAGTAATCGCTGAAGCAAAGTACACACTTTTGATTGTTGGATGAGTATCAGTTAAATGCTTAAAGTGCGCTATAATCTGATCATAATTTTTGTCTTCTCCAAGCGGCTCTTGTCGAACATCATGATTAGCAAACCACTCAATCAATTGTGGGCTGGAAAAAATAGTTTTATTGAGTTGTTGTTTTTCAGCAAAAAAATTAACAATTTTTAGTCCTTCAGCACTTATCATGCTCTCTAAAGACTCTTCTATTTGTTCTCTGGTTTGATTGCTAACAAAATCAACCGCAAAAAACGCAAAAATAACCAATAGGAACAATACCGAACCGGCTGAAGCAGCTACCAATCGCCTGGAAATGGATCTCCTACGAACAAACGACATACATTCAATCTCCGCAAATACCCTCATTCACTCATATTAAAACACTAAAATATTGAGAGTAATTCTATAACTTTAAATAACTAATAAATCTTCTTTCATCTCTTAACTATTATTTTAAGCGCTAACCTGTTAATTTTTAATAAGAATAGCTACTACAAAGAATAGACAGCAATCAACTATATTGCCAATTGATTTAAAAGTTTTTATCTCACTCTCAATACACGAATTGCTTGAATTAAACACCTTTTTCGTTGGAAAAAGTATCATCTTGATTGGATATGATTAATTAAAAAGAGAGTTTGTTTACAATAAAGTGGTGTGAACAAGCTGCTCACACCATTTTATATAGCTAAAGAGGAAAAATATCCAATCACTCAAAGGCTTTTTATCTATTGATAATATTACACTTTGCTCGACTGAATCGTTCTAAAAAACCACACTATCAATAAACCAAAGCCAATGGCTCCAGCCAGCATCGCAAGCCAATCACTACCAGCCCAGTCAGTTCCTATTCCATCAGGCTTTTTGCTTTGAATAAACGCAACAGCAGCAATTCCAACACCAAGCAATCCTTCTCCCCCCACAAAACCGCTACCTAATAAAACACCACGTTCACGCCGTTCATCAAGCAAGGCTTTATCTTTGGTTCTCTTTTCAAAATAGTGGCGTATTAAGCCACCAATGAAAATTGGGGTCATTGTCGATACAGGTAAGTAAACACCAACAGCAAATGGAAGAGAAGGGATTTTCACCAGCTCACATATAATTGCAATGCCACCACCTACAGCAACAAGTGTCCAAGGCAGATTTTGATCCAATACGCCATCGATAACCAGTTTCATTAACATCGCTTGAGGAGCAGGAAGCTCTTTTGAACCAAAACCAAAGGTTTCTGCCAGTAATAATACAGCCAAACAAACAAAAGTGGCAGAGGTCAATACACCGATCAACTCAGCAATTTGTTGCTTTTTAGGTGTTGCACCGAGTAAGTACCCACTTTTAAGATCTTGCGAGGTATCACCAGAAATAGACGCAGCAATTGCAACGACACACCCAACAATTAAAGTCGCAGCCTTACCAGTATTATCAGTCCACCCCATAGCAAGAAAAATAGTCGCGGTTCCTAGTAACGCGGCAATTGTCATACCACTCGTCGGATTAGATGTCACCCCCACTAAGCCAACAATTCTCGAAGCAACAGTAACAAAGAAGAAAGCAAAAATAACAACACACAGAGCAGCGATTAAGCGAGTATCCATTCCCCCTACCGCACCAAAAGCGTTGGGGAATAAGGTTAAAACTAAAATAATTAATAACACTCCTCCGCCGACTAGCTTAATAGGTAAATCTTGGCTAGTACGCGAAACAGCAACCCCGCTTTCTTTATTACTTAACTGTTTAGCCCCAACTTTAAAGCTTTCAAGCATCACAGGGATACTTCGAATCAGAGTAATAATGCCTGCTGTAGCTACTGCACCCGCCCCAATATAGCGGACATAACGAGTCCAAATTTGCCCCGGAGACATATCCTTGATTAAATTGACAGTCTCAGGAAATAGCGGTACGGTCCGGGCATCTCCCCAGTAAGCAATCGCAGGGATTATAATTAATGCCGACAACAAACCACCACCAACCATAATAGCTCCTATGCGTGGTCCTAAAATATAACCAACACCAAATAAAGCCGTTGATAAATCAATGCCTATAGTGGCCTTTTTAATAAACGGGAGCTTGAGAGTAGCATGATCAGGAATCACCTTCAGCCAAGAGGTTAGTGTTTTAAATAAAGCAGCGACTCCCATCCCAAAAAAGATATACTTTGCCTTACTTCCTCCAACTTCATTGGCTACTAACACTTCCGCACATGCAGTACCTTCAGGGTAAGGTAATTTTCCATGTTCTTTTTCAATGAGAAACTTACGCAAGGGCACCATAAATAAAATCCCAAGCAAACCACCACACATAGCTAAAATAGTCATTTGCAGTAAGTCTGGTGCCATTCCCCACATAAATAAAGCAGGTAAAGTAAAAATGACTCCACTCGCAACGGAACTTGATGCTGAACCGGTCGTTTGAGCAATATTGGTTTCTAGTATGGTACTGTTAATACCTGCTTTAGCTAAAATTCGAAAAACAGCAACAGCCATTACCGCAACTGGTATCGAAGTACTAATGGTTAAACCTGCGCGCAATCCTAAATAAGCATTGGCAGCACCAAAAATAATGCCAAATAGCACACCTAGCCCAACGGACTTAAAAGTAAATTCAGCAATGCTTTCACTCGCCGGAATATAGGGAGGGTAACTTTCTCCTTTCCCTAAAGGCACATAAGCTTTCGGATTCAACCCTTTATCTTGGCTCACTAAGAGACTCCTATCAATTTGTTGTTATTCATATGTATTAGAAACATGACCCTTCATGAGTGTCAAATCTGAATCATACTCTTTTATTTAGCTTAACTGGCAAAGCTTATACTTGCTCTATTTGACGATGCTTTTTTTAAGTAAAGCGGGTATATAATGCTATTTAGCTTCGCTTGGTTTAAAGTACCCACTAGATCTCCCAATTCAATTGAAATAGATTAAATGGAACAAGCATGAAAAACACACTATTCATTATTTTATTTACTCTAAGCTGTGGCTGCGTCATTGCGCAAACAGACCGCACCGAAGAAAACAAAATTGTAGCGCAAGTGCAGCAACTACTACCACAATCACTCAAAGAATTAGAGCAAGTTGTTAATATTAACAGCGGCACCATGAACTTTACCGGTGTCAAACAAGTAGGAAATATATTCAAACAACAATTTGACAAGCTGGGCTTTAAAACTCAATGGATAGACGGCAAACCGTTTAATCGCGCAGGTCATCTACTCGCCTCACATGGAGATAAAGGTCTAAAAATATTGATGATAGGGCACCTGGATACAGTATTTTCCAAACAAGATAGTTTTCAAAAGTTTAAAAAAATCAATGACAAGATGATTGCAGGCCCCGGAATTACTGATATGAAGGGAGGTAATGTCATTATTGTTTCCGCTATAAAAGCATTAAAAAAAGCCAACCTACTCAATAATGTTAGCATTAAAGTTATTTTAACAGGTGATGAAGAACGTAGTGGGCGCCCACTCTCACTTTCTAAAAAAGCCATTGTTGAAGCTGCCAAATGGGCAGATATTGCATTAGGATTTGAAGATGGTGATGGAGACATCAAAACCGCAGTCATCGCTCGAAGAGGGGCTGTGGGCTGGACTTTAAAAGTGGAAGGAAAACCCGCCCACTCTTCACAAATTTTTCGTGATGATATTGGCTATGGTGCCATTTTTGAAACAGCAAGAATTCTTAATACTTTCCGCCAAAAATTAGAAAAAGAAGAGTTGCTAACGTTTAACCCAGGCATGATTGTTGGCGGAACAACGACTTCTTACGATAAAAAAAGCGCTTCAGGCGAAGCATTTGGTAAAAGCAATGTAATTGCCCAAACCACTCAAGTCACTGGAGATATTCGTGCCTTATCTGCACAACAACTTGAAAAGGCAAAGCGTGCAATGCAACAAATAGCTCAACAGAATTTACCACACACTTCAGCCACTTTAACTTTTAAAGACGGCTACCCACCGATGGCTCCAACCAATAACAATAAACAACTATTGTCTATTTATAGCCAGATTAGTGAAGATCTAGGATATGGAAAAGTTGAAGCAGTCAACCCAAGACGAGCAGGCGCAGCGGACATATCTTTTGCTGCTAACCATGTTGAGATGGCATTAGATGGCTTAGGTTTAATGGGAACAGGTGGACATACCAAAGATGAAATAGCAGATATCAGCAGTTTGTCTAAAAATATAGAAAAAGCAGCAATTCTTATTTACCGGCTAGCTCAACAATCAGCCAAAAATTAGCACCAATAAGCAATTGAGTTAGCATAGTACTTTAGCACATCAATACTATCTGAATTGATGTGTATCACTTCTTTTTCACACTCAATAAATCGGCGTAAACGCAACATATCAATAGCGGCATTTAAAGCAATGTCTTTATTTTTATGAGGAAAAACTATATGACCACCTTGAGCTTCAATCTTTTGCATTAGTTGTTTGGTATGTTGCTTAATAGAAGCAATATCCATTTTATTCTTATCACAAGAAAGTAAAGCTTTACAAAGCAATACCACAGGCACAACAGGAATTGTTTTTTCAACGGCAATCATTAACTGGTGTGATAATTTTTTAACCTCTATGAACCGTTGTTTAACTTCAAGGCTAGAAAAGTTAATTGCATTATTACTACAATAATCCCGAGCAGATATTGGTTGAGAAAAACTTACACTGGCGTAACCAAAGCGCTTCCATTGGTGTCGACGAGCTAAACGAAAATTATTCCAGATAAACTTCAGTGTAGTTTTAACCGCATACCAATGTCCTTTTTTTCCACTGGCTTCATCGAGTGACAACAATAATGTTTTATCTTCTAAAACTCGATCATAATTAAGGCCAACCGGAATAAAAACCACATCGCGATCTTTTTGAGGATTAAAACTCCGCAACATATAACCTAAGAAGCCTAACTTAGGCTCTCTAATTTTTCCATTTCTTGATAACCCTCCTTCCGGAAAAACAACTTGGCAAACGCCTTCTTTAGTCGCCATTGCAATGTATCTTTCTAATACTTTTCGATAAAGCGGATTACGAGAATTACGCCTGACAAAGTAAGCCCCCATTGACTTCACCAATCCTCGTAACGGCCATACTCTAGCCCACTCTCCAACAGCATAAGATAAAGCCATTTTTTCAGCCACCAGAAAAGACACTAAAATATAATCCATATTACTTCGGTGGTTAATTACAAATACAACCGTTGCATCCTTACTCACATTTTTCAAATGATCACTTTTACTTGCTCTCACTCTCACTCGGTAGAGTAACTTAGCCAACTTTTTTGACAACCAATAACCAAGCCGATAATAAATATAGGCATTAAATGTAGGCACTATTTCACGGGCATAACGATGAACCTTTTCCATCAATACTTCACGCGGCACTTCATCTTCAACAGACTGTTTTTGAACAAACTCCAATACTTGCGTATCATGGATTAATCGATCAAGTAACACTTGCCTTTTAGTGAGTTGAAAAGGTCGTATTTTAATATTCAATCGCTGATTTAATTCGTTAATTGCACGATTAATTTTTTTACGAATAAACCAGCGTAAACCAGGGAAAAGAAACTTTTGAATAATAACGGTTGAAGCAATTGTTATTAAAATAACAAAAAGCCATAGAGGAATTGTAACTTCTGCATCCATCAAATTGGCCCCTCCTTTTCGTCCATCAAAGTTAATATTAATTTCTTTTAATCAACACGCCTAAAACCAACTATCAACTTCTTCATCTAACTTATTTTTACATGTTTTCAACTGACGATTATATATTGCTGCTTTTTGTTTCACCTTATTTGCAACTTTCTTTAACCAAGGCTTCTTATTATAAGTTTTTCGAGCATAGCCACCACGCCCCTCATGATAAGCCAAATATTGCCCATAAGCATCCCACTTGGATAACTTCAATCGCTTTTGACTACCGTCGGTATACCAACCAATAAAGTCAATAGCATCTTCAAAATCATCACGATCGGCTCCTGCTTGACCTGTTGCCTTAAGATACTCTTTCCAGGCAGGATCTTGTGCCTGAGCATAACCATAAGCCGATGAAGATCTAGGCAAGGGAATAATCCCTAAAAACCAATCTCGCTCTGGCTGAGCATCAGAAATAAAACGCGACTCTTGATGCATAATAGCCATCATGACATAAATAGGAGTCCCCCATTTGTGCTGTGCATCTCTGGCGGCTTCGTACCAGTCTGTCTCACCTAAAAAAATATCGCAGAGGTTATTAGAATTAGTTGGTACATAGGTTGCGCACCCGCTTAAACATAGAAGGATCAGACAAATAATATGTAACTTTAGTCGCATTATTAATCGTATATAAAAGTTAGAAAACACTTCATCATAGCAAAGGATTAGCTTAATTTTAACCTTTTGATCTATAATCCAACTTTAATCTTATGTAGGTAATTTTAACACCGAGGTATCTATTATAAACAAACGAGCAATCGGGATATTTGACTCTGGTGTTGGGGGGCTGAGTGTTTTATCCTCTATTCAAAAGCAACTACCCCATGAAAATTTAATTTACCTTGCAGATACACAGTATGCGCCTTATGGTGATCGAAGCAACAGTTTTATTGATGATAGAGTACAAAAGATAGCCAGCTTTTTAACTCAGCAATCAATAAAGCTCTTAGTGGTTGCCTGTAATACCGCTACTGCAACATCCATTAACCAGCTTAGAAGCCAGTACGATATTCCAATAATAGGCCTTGAGCCAGCCCTAAAGCCAGCAGTAGAAGCCAGCCAAAATAATAAAATCGGGGTAATTGCAACGCATGCTACGCTTAAAAGTGAAAAGTATCAAACCTTACGCTCACGCTTTATTGATAAAGCCGAAATTATCGAAAAAGCAACACCGCAGTTTGTGAATATTGTTGAAAGTTTATCTTCCTTGACCTCAAAAGATATCAATATTATTCAATGTGAATTAGAGCCATTCCTTAAAGGTAAAGTGGACTCTTTAGTATTAGGCTGTACTCATTTCCCTTTTCTCGTAGACATCATTCAAAAAACAGTAGGTCCACAAGTAAAGCTCTATGAAAGTGGTGAACCTGTAGCCAATGAAGTTAAAAGACGATTAGATGGCAACTTTAATACACAGAAGGTATTAGGAACTAAAGATTATTATTCTAGTGCCCCGAAACTAGCAATACCAATTTTTGAGCACTTATTAAATCAAAAAGTTAAACTGAAAACATTTTAAATGAATAGAAGCTTGCATTGAAATAAGAAGGTGACAACTAGCAACTCTCAAGCACTTTTTTGCAAACACTTTGATAAAGTTGATTAATTTGATATTGAGGCATCCCTGCTTTTTTAGCATTTTCGACTAAACCAAGTAACGCCGAAGATAGGTCATCAAAAGGCCCCATTACGCCTTCTCTTGTTCGGTAATAATGCTCTTGTTGCTCGACAATGAAGCGATCGCTTCTAGTAAAAGTATCATCAGGACTATCACCTAACCTACGATTTGGTTCCATCTAGCATTTCTCTTGTATTGTTTATTGATTAATAGAAGCTAAATGATACATTCTACTCAATTTGAGATAAAGGCAATATATCTGAACAATTTGTGCGAGATCTGCTAACAGTCAGACAGGCATTGTCCTCTGTTGAGTATTCACTCAATATCCTGTACAAAAACCAGCCTACTCTTCCAGGTTAAGTCTCATTTCAATTAAGTTACTATGAAACCCAGCTTTTTTATAAGCCGTAATTGCAGAATCATTTTCACTAAACACCGTTAAACAAACCATTTGCATATTTTTCTTTTTACTCCACTCAACTAATCGTTTAACAAGCATTTGGTTAATTCCTTGCCCACGATAATCAGGATCAATATACATAAAACCGAGATAAGCATGTTGTTTATGCTTTAAGTAATGGCGAGAATCTTTAATTATTGCGTAACCAGACCCCACTAAACGCCCATTATCAACAGCCACTAAAACCTCAGCTATGTCACTTTGAATCAACTCAGCCAAATCATAATAATTAAAGTGCTCAGCCATCATATTTTCTTCAAAAGGTCTTTCATATTCAATAATAGACTGTTCAAACTCTAACAAAGTTGAAAGTTCAGAAAGTTTGGCTTTTCTAATTACAATCGACGAATTCAAGTTATTTTCCTTATCTTACGCTATAAAAATTAATTGAAAAAATGCTAAAAATCATGGCTAAACATTCGATATTTCATTAAACAACCCCTGCTCTTCCCAACTTTTAAAGTTTCCATTTGAAGGTAAAACTTCAGACAAAATCATTTTTAACTCTTTAATAAAAAAGTTACTCAAACATAGTTTTTCTGGTAGTTTATCATGGATTAACGGGTTGAAATCACTAATGACTTTTTGAATATCATGTTGTGCAGGGTAATAGCAATCAATTAACTCATTATATTGGTTTTCAAGCTTATCAACATGCTGGTTAGTCTTTTTCATAATATCATTACGAGTCATATTAACCAGTTGTTGGCAAGCATCTTTCGAAAATTCCGGAAGAACATTATCTAAATCCTTCAGCATCATATCAAAAGAAACAAGTTTTAACTCATATTCTTGTTTATCTTTTTCTACTTTTTTAATTTCTCCACGAGCTAACATCGCACTTCGTTCTCTCTTTTCATGAACAAAATCTAATATTTTTTTTGATATAACTCTTCCTATTGATAAAGAAGCAATTATTCCTACAAAAAAGTTAAAACCACCAAACTTGTCAAAATTTAATACGGCTGCCATAGCAAAACCAATTAAAATCGAAGGAAACACAATCACCCAAACAGGAATTGTTTTTTTAAATTTTTTTTCTTGCCTAATCAAATGGTCTAAATAGTTATTTGCGTCACTTATTTTTTGTTTTTGAGTAAAAACATCATGCTGAATTTCTTTTCTTTTCTCTAACAATCCAGCTTCTTTTTTAGCTTTGGCTTCATGATATTCTTTTAATTTTCTTTTTAAAACACAGAGCATTTCTCTTTCTTCATTATCCAATGCGTTACACTTATTATAATATAAGTTTAAATATTGCTGTTCAATATTTAAGGTTATTTTTTGCATCGCAGAATTTATAATTATTTCAAAACTTTCACTAATTAAAAAATGACCTTGCTTAATATAACGGTCAATCAATAAAAGAAGCTTCTCCGAATAATCAATATTTTCTTGAGGCTGCATCATTAAAAACACGTCTATGCTGTCTTTTTCTATAGGCGATAGTTTTTGATTATTCCACTCCTTACTTAACAACTCATATAACACCCCCATTTCAACCAACAACTGATTCGCTATAATTAACAACTCGTTCTTAATTAAAATACTATTTTTTTCTACCTTATAGATATAAATGGGCAAAAGTGAAACCCCTGAATACTTAACAATTCCTTCTTTTAAAATAACACTCCAAATCAGCTCTCGAACAGCAGTAGGATAAAGTGTTAATGCTTCTGTTTTTTCATCAACCAACGGTTTTTTCAGCAGCCGAATATAAATTTCTTTATCTTGACTAATATTTAAAAACAAACGCTCAGTATCTTTCAATATTTCTATACCTAACGAGCGGCAAAGAGCATAAACAACAGGGTAAACCAGGTAAAAAACTTCTTCTCTTACAAACTGAACAGTGGCAGGTCTATCAACTAATAAAAAACCAATTAGATTAATAAAGTCGTTATAAACATTTTTTAATTCATGTTGATGTTCTTCATCATTAAACAAAGCCAATGTCATTAAATGATAGGCGGTCACAGTTACCGAAGTTCCACAAAGCTCTATTGCTTTACGTGTAACTCTTAAAGCCTCATCTTGTTTGCCAATCGCTAGATTAATTCTTGCTTGATCGGCTAATTCAATAGCCTCTACTTCATTCGGCTTACTAATTTTTTCAATAATAGTATGTAGTTGATCACTAATTTGATTTAAAGCAGAAACAGTTTGCTTTAATTGGTTATCAATTGAGTGTAATTTACGACTTGACTCCTCAAGTTTATCAACGACATTACTCCCACTCGTTGCAATTTGACGGGCAATCTCCGAGCTTGATTGACGCATACTTTTTTCAAGACCAGCAATTCCACACCCAATATTAATTAAGTTATAGTTAGTTTCAGAAATCCCTTTTGCCAGTTTTTCATGTTGAGCTTGTACTTGAATACGATTTCGCTCACTCTGCTCAGCAATACTATTAGCTAAACGGGTAGAAACCTCTTCTAATCCATCAATCACACTCGCGAATTGATGATCTTCAGTTTGCATTTTCCCATCTTTATTCAAACTAAACTGTTCGAGGCGAGATAATACCTTTTCTTCATAGGAAACATGGGAGGGGGATTTTTTAAACATATAAAACCATCCTGTTTGGTGTATCAACTAATATTGTTTTATTTGCCACTACTTAATACTAACTTAATAGTCTCAGAATATTGGCTATGACTCAACTTTAACAATGTTTCACAATGTAATCATTTTCTCATAGTAATAGAAGATCATTTATCCCAAACAATGGCCCGAAAATTTAATATGGAAACAGGCCAATTAGTCGAAAGCAAAATAATTCACAGCTCAATAAATAAGCCATGCAGGTATTTTAGTGGTATACATAACTTAGAGATTATCATCAATAATACTCTGGCGAGCACGGGTCATATTAATATCCTCATTAATAATTTATCCTCAAAGTTAATCTAACTAAGGGTAACTTGTTTGTCTAGTGGATATTTGAGAGGCTAGTTGTTCACCCAGATATAAAAAGTCAATGGGAGATAGCAATTGAAGAAGATTTACAAACACCCAGCGATTTTCATGCAAAAAACACCTAACTAAAAACTGCAAAGTATTCAGGCAAGAAAAACATCTGAATTTTTGAATTAAAGGTTATAAGATGAGTGGAGGTAAATAGATCTCGACAAGCGCTAATAAAATCTATATAGTTGTTTCCAGCAAGAAAAAGTATATTATTTACATTCTACATTTCGTTGTTTTATTCATAATTCTCCGTACTGCAGTTTTTAAGTTCAATTCTACATTTTTAAGCTATTCAAGCCTCTTGAAGGCACTACTATATATAAATTTCAGGATATTATTATGTCTAATACAACTACAGGAACCGTTAAGTGGTTCAACGAATCTAAAGGTTTTGGTTTTATTGAGCAACAATCTGGACCAGATGTTTTTGCTCACTTTAGCGCAATTGCTAGTGAAGGTTTTAAAACACTAATAGAAGGCCAGCAAGTACAATTCGTCATTACTAGTGGCCAAAAAGGACCGCAAGCTGAAAATATTGTAGCTATTTAACAAATAGTTTACTTTAAAAAAGGGCAATCCTTCGGGATTTGCTCTTTTTTTGTGCCATATAAATTCTCGAGTAAATGAAACAAAGAATTGGATGTCCTGTTTCTATAGGATGTCCCATTTCTATAAGTTAAGTGAACCGCCCTGTGCGGAACCGCATGCAGGGTGGTGTGGGGGGGCTGGAGGTTAGAGACCTCCGGCTACCCGATTAAGTTGTGTATGGCGTCAAATGGCTCTCATTTCCCGATTTTCTTGCAAACTCTTTAGAATATTTGAACAACTCTTGAAAGAGATGTTCGTTTCCAAATGCTTTTGCCGATAGCGCAGCTGATATTATGCCTCGATAGAAATAATTTAGCATATCATCCACGTGATTTTGGTAAAGGGGCGAGGTTACACAGCCATTGAGATGAAATTTTGGGGGCCTGCCAAAGTAAAGCTCCATTACTTGTGAAGCGGCTGCATGGACGTAACCGGAATAACCTTTAGATATAGTTCTACTAGCTTCCTTCTCAGTACTTTGGACTTTACCTGTGCTTCTATCCTTGCTTATATACGATTGTATTTTTTTCCTCGGTATCATCGGGCGCTTTTGACTCGACGCCATCGCTGTTTTACCCTCTTCAAACTCCTCCTCAAAGAAAGCCTCAAGAAATTTCGCATGCAAATCTGTTGCATCATCGAATATTACCGCCTGCGTCAAGAAAGAAATATCTTCACCTAATTCATCCGCGATTCTTTGTATTGCCGCTTGCTCCTGGAGAAGACCTAAAACGTTTAAATGGAAAATTGCTTTCAGTCCAGTGATAGTCCGCGCCAACTTAAGCAATATTGCAACGTGAATCGTCTCATTTTTATATCTATAAGTATAAAGCCCATCTATCGATATTAAATCAGGAGGATCAATCATTTTTTCAAGAGCTAAAAATGATTTGGCCATCAAATTTATTGCTTCATTATAGAGTTCATTCATATTCGAAACTTAACGCTTGTCTGAGTTTACGAGGCACGAGTTGAACTCCTGACTCTTGTTATGTCCTTTACTGGACGCTGAAAAACATGTTAATTACTATCGTATAAATTGCGATCAAATACAGAAAAACTATAAATGCTCTTTTTAGATATAATCTACTACCAGTAATAGCCTTTATATAAGTTGAAGGATCGAACTTAAAATACAAATAAGCCGTTCTAGAAATACCTAGTAAAACGCCGGCGATAATGCCCAATAACACAAAAAACATTCCGCCTCGGCCACCAAACAAAGCCCCGAGGATAAGTCCAGTTAACACCCCTATAAAAGGCCATATTATAAAAGCTGACAGAACTTTTTCTATTTTAGTCAATTGCTTAACTACCTTTAGAGACATAACGAGGCTGTAGAAAAAGTCTATTTTAGACAAACTATTTCACTCAGCCAATTATTTTATTAATTTGAACTCACTTTGCCTGTATTTTGGGATAATTTCAAATTTTTATATATTAAGTGCTTATCCAGTTTATTTTGTGTACAAATATAAACTCTGTCGTGTTTGACCGCTGTAATTTACCTCCATAAGTTCTTTATGCGGCCAGTTCTCCGTAGTTTTTTAGTTTCTCTATGTTTTGTATTAAACAGAATAATTTCCATTGACCATTTACTTTCTTTTTTCCACGTAAACTAAATCGATTTAGCCCTTTATTGGTTCCTATATTTCCAAATACAGGTTCAACAACTGACATTCTGTGACTATAAATTAATTTGCCTTCTTTGCTATCAACTCGATCCTTCATCCAATCGGTAAATTGGTTAGTCGCATTGGATTTCAGTAAAAATGAAACTTGTCTTCCTTTGCCTTGTCGATGATTTGCTGATTCAGGTCGCTGCATACATTGATTTTTCAGCAGACAATGACGACACTGTAACAGCCGACCTTGAAAGTAGTCTCTAAATTTTCCATTTTGATCTTGTCGTGTTCCATGAAAACTAATTTTTTCCCCTGCTGGGCAACTACAAGTTTTGTTGACTGGGTCATATTGAAATTCAGTCGAAGGGATAACTTTAATCATGTTTTTATTCGTTTTTTGATGTCGTTTCCCATACTTCTTTTTTTGCCCTGCAAACTTTGGGTCACGCTCTCTAAAACGATTGTCGGGAATGTAGCCGTTGATTTTGTTTTCATATAAATATTTCATATTGGCTTCATTAGCAAAACCTGTATCTGCGGTTACAACCACACGACTTGCATAAATATCATCACTAATATTAAGCCTCTGATAACGCTCTTTTACTTTTTCGAGAACAGGCTTAAGGGTATGGTGTTCCTGACCTGCACCGAATACTTGAGCATCTATTATGACTTGGTGCTTCTTATCAACTGTCGCAACCCCATTGTAGCCTTGTATAGTGCCTTTACTTGTTGTCATCTTGGCACTTTCATTGTCAGTAATATTGCTTTTAACTTCTTTTTTTCTTTTACCTTCTCCCATCCTTGGCTCAGAATTTTTTAGGAAGTTGTCTATTTTTTCTGGGATGTGGTAAACCTTCATAATACTCAAGGCACAGTTTAACTGCATTGTGTTTTTTAATCATTATCAAATACTTACCTAACTTTACAGCTATGTCAAACCTTGGATTCAAACAATAAGTGCATTCTTTTTGGTTTGGGTGGATTACTAGCTATGATTATTCTCACTACACTATAGATTACTTTAAAGATTTGATTCATAGTTTGCATGAGCTGCTTAGGAGCGGCAATGAGAATGAGTCAATATACATTTCTGTTGATTACTAAGCAGAATAATAGGTCCTATAGAATATATAGGGCTGCAACTATCCAGGTTGGTTCTTAATATAGAAACTGCCAACTCAAGCTTCAACGATACAATTAATGAATCAATTATCTCAAACTAGCACAGAGCAAAAACAACTTATTTTAAAAATTAAGCATGTCCCCAATTATCAGGATCATCATTATCATTAGGCGACAAACCAAGGATATCTCCTGCAGTAGCAACGCCCAATCCTAAAACCGTACGATTAGCATAATTAAAGTATGCTGCCACTTGATTAATTTCAAGAATACAACCATCATCATATCCAGCCTCACGCATAATGTTAATATCATTCTCTGTCAGCTGAGTAGGCGTTAGTGTTAATTTTTTAGCGTATTCGAATAAGGTTATTTCATTAGCTTGAAATACTTGGCTTAGTTGCCCGCGCTCCATCGCTTGCCGTACTTTCTGAGCCCGCTCATTATCATTGATCAACCTCGCATAACCTTGATAATGATGTTCAACACAGTATTCACATTGGTTAAGTAAACTAACATAAACACCGATTGCTTCTAACCAATGTTTCTCTAGTTGATTAGCATTATGATGAAGCACATTTTTATATAAAGCCATGTGCCCCTCTAAAGTGTGGGGCCGTAAACTGTGCGACATTAGAATGTTATCTACATTATTATCCGGACCAGCGACCCGCTGATAAAGCTTGAGTAACTTACCTTTAGCTTCATTAAACCCTATCACTTTAATCCAAGTCATACGTTTTCCTCGATTAATTTTATCTTTACTTAATTTTATTGTATTTACAATAACATAGCTATATAACTAAACCTAGTCCTTCAAATCACAAATAGAGATGAAATTAATTTTATAACAAAGTTTTTATTTTGCTCGCCGCTAAAGTTTATATTCGTATAGAGATGCAGACTGCCAAATGGTGGGACTTAGTTTGAATGATTCACGCTTAAACGCCATGATTGACTGATTGTTTGTCGTTAAAACACACGGTAGAATTCAACCCCAAAAAACCTTGCAACCAATATCAAAAACAATCAACTATCAAAAATTATCAATATCATAAATGCTATTAGGACTATAAAAATGAAACGCTACACTCAGTTATCTTGCTTAACCCTGCTCATGCTAGCGCCAATAACAAATGCCAAAAAACTTGATGTTGAAAGAATTTACTCTTCACCATCACTCAGCGGCTCTTCTGTTAAAGGATTACAAATATCACCCGATGGTAGTCGAGTGACTTTTCTCAAAGGAAAAAAAAGGGACTATGAGAGATTAGATTTATGGGAATATAATATAAAAAATAAAACAACCAAGTTATTGTTTAACTCCGATGATTTACACTCTGGTCAAGAGTTATTATCTGATGAAGAAAAAGCTCGAAGAGAAAGACTAAGATTAAGCGGATCAGGTATCGTCAGTTACCAGTGGTCAAAAGATGGAAGTGCCTTATTATTTCCTTTAGCTGGCGATGTTTTTTATTATAAAGTAGGCACTAAAAAAGTAAAAAAAATAATTAGTACACCTGAGTTTGAAACTGACATTCGTTTTTCTCCAAAGGGAAATTATATCTCTTATATTAGAAAGAAAAATATTTTTACCCTTAACCTCTCTTCAGGCCAAGAGACACAACTCACCCAAGATGGTGGAGGAACACTAAAAAATGGAATGGCCGAGTTTGTTGCACAAGAAGAAATGAAAAGAATGACGGGTTATTGGTGGTCTGATGATGAGTCTAAAATTGCTTTTACTCAGGTCGATGAATCTCCTGTAGAAGAAGTGGTGCGTAGTGAAATTTATGCTGATAAAATTAAAACGGTTAAGCAGCGTTACCCTTTTGCAGGTAAACCTAACGTCAAAATAAAACTTGGTGTTATTCAACGTAAAGACAAAAAACTTCGCTGGGTGAACTTAGGTAAAAATGAAGATATTTATTTACCACGAGTCAAATGGACCAAAGATAGCAATTTACTTTCGTACCAGCTACAAAGCAGGAACCAAAAAAGCTTAAAACTCAATATTTACGATTGGAATACTCAAAAGACTAAAACAATACTAGAAGAAAAAAGCACGACTTGGCTCAATTTACACAAAGATCTTTATTATCTAAGAGATAAAAAACACTTTATTTGGGCTTCAGAAAAAAGTGGATTCAAGCACCTTTATTTATATACATTATCAGGCAAGCAAGTAAAACAATTAACCAACGGGTCTTGGGTTGTTGATCAACTAGAAAATGTTGATGAAGAAAATAACCAGCTTTATTTTACAGGTAGAAAAGAAACGCCTCTCGAACGTCATTTGTACTCTGTTTCGTTAAAAGGTGGTGTTATAAAAAAAGTTACTCAACGGGCGGGATTTCATAAGATTATTTTTTCACAAGATAATCAAAGTTATATTGATTTTTTCTCATCATCAACCACTCCACCTCAAATCAGTTTAAACTCAGCTTCAGGCGCACATTTATCATGGCTTTCAGAAAATAAAGTTGATAAAAGCCATCCTTTATATGAATATTTATCAGATTGGATTCAACCTGAATTTGGCACATTTCAAACAACCGATAAGATCCCTCTTTATTATCGACTTTATAAACCAGCTAATTTTAATCCAAAACAAAAATACCCAGTTTTAATTTACCTTTATGGTGGCCCTGGAGCCCAAAGAGTCACCAATAGTTGGCCACCTTATTTAGCACAATATATGGCTCAACAAGGTTATGCCGTTTTCACTGTAGATAATAGAGGCTCAAAACATCGTGGTAAAAAATTTGAAGATCCTATTTATCAAGCAATGGGAAGTATTGAGCTCAATGATCAAATTGAAGGGGTTAAATATTTACATCAGTTTCCTTGGGTCGACTCACAAAAAGTTGGTGTACATGGCCATAGTTACGGTGGCTATATAACTTTAATGGCGATGTTTAAAGCGCCTGAATTTTTTAAAGCTGGAGTATCAGGAGCCCCTGTGACCGATTGGCAACTTTATGATACCCACTATACCGAACGATTTATGGGTAACCCTAATCAGGTTCCTGAAGCTTATAAAAAATCTTCAGTATTTCCTTACGCCACCAATTTATCAGGCCCGCTATTAATTTATCATGGCATGGCCGATGATAATGTTTTATTTAAAAATAGTACTCGTTTATATCAATTACTCCAAGAAAATAATTTACAGTTTTATGTTATGGATTATCCAGGAAAAAAGCATAGCATACGCGGCAAAAAAACACAGATGCACCGACTCAATATGATTCGTAATTTCTTCGATCTACACTTTAATATAAAACGCTAGTATATCTTATTGCTAGTTTTCCTTGGAAAGGCACTTTTTCAAGGAAAACAGCTCGGTAGATACAACCAGCCACCTCTTTTATACAAACCGAGTTCTCAGTACATTAAAATCGATAGCTTCAATTCAAATGCTATTGAGAAATAAGTAATCAACTTTCATTCAGGTTTCATTCATTTTTCTAATGCTACTATCCAGCCACACGCTTTTGTGGATAACCATATTAGTTATATGTCTCTAAGTCTATTAACTCACTGGTTTATTCATGACTTTCTCCCTATTTTATAGGGAGTTTTTTTATCTAAGATTTATTCAATATCAGCAGTTAATTAAAACTCCATATCTAACAACTCACCTAACTCAGGTTGCCAGCCAAACTGTGCTAGCTTTACTCGATTATTCAAGACAACAACCCCTTCTTCTTGTAATAACCCTTTTTGTTTTTCAGCCTGACATGAACCCGCTGAAAATGCTAGCTGGCCACTACTTCTAAGTACTCTATACCAAGGAAGCATCAACTCTTCGGGCGCATCCCCCAAGACTTTGCCGACTAACCGAGCCCTGCCGGGCAAACCAGCCAAATCAGCAATTTGTCCATAGCTAGCAACTTTACCAAGAGGTATTTTAAGTACTGTTTGCCAAATTTTTTCAGCTTTACTGATATCTTTAATCATCACAATTATCTCTAACTAGAATACATTAATCGTAACATTTAATAGGTAGTATTCCAGCTTTCACAACCTCACATTAATGGCGGAATTAAAACAAAAATGGTAGTTTCTCTTCATTTCAACTACTACCCAGATCTGGTATCGTTATAACTTACTTCAACTCTAAATATATTGACTAATTATTATGTTTAAAATAACCGCAAAAACCATACTATTTATTAGCCTTATTGGTTTAATTAGTGCATGCGTTACCAACATTGCTGGCCGCAAACAAGTCATGCTGGTTTCAGAAAGTAGCGCCATTCAAGCTTCAAAGCAAGCTTATGTCAATACGCTTTCACCATTAGAAAAGGCAGGTAAGTTGAATAATGACGCCAAATTAGTCAAACGTATAAACCGTATTACAGACAAGCTCATTCAACAAGCGGTTGCTAAGCGTCCAGATTCCCGACAATGGGAGTGGAGTGTCAAAGTAATCGATGAACCAGAAGTCATTAATGCTTGGTGTATGGCCGGCGGTAAGATGGCTATTTACACTGGCTTAATTAACAAACTATCGGCCACTGATGATGAAATAGCACAAGTAATGGGCCATGAAATCTCCCATGCTTTAGCAAACCACTCGGCTGAACGCATGTCTATTGCTATGGCTAACAATCTAGCACTCAGCCTGCTGAAAAGTTCTACAGAAGCCAGCGACCAAAGTATGTCTCTTGCCGCTGCGGCCGCTCAAATAGCTTTAACATTACCCAACAGTCGAAAGTCAGAATCTGAAGCAGACATACTCGGTATTGAGCTTGCGGCAAAAGCGGGATTTAACCCAAATGCAGCAGTTACTTTGTGGCAAAAAATGGCACAAGCAGGTGGAAATGGCGGACCAGAATTTATGAGTACTCACCCATCCCCAGAAAACAGGCAGCAAGCGTTGAAAAAGCTCATCCCCCAAATGATGCCTTTATATAAAGCCGCTAATAAAAATAAGTAGAAATCGATGAACTGGATAGATATAGGTATAAACCTCACTAATCGACGTTATGATCAAGATAGAGAACAAGTTATCAATAATGCCATTGAGCATGGCGTTACTAAACTCATTATTACCGGAACCAGTGTTCGCGAGAGCCGTAAAGCGCTTGCTTTGGCCCAAAAATATGACTGTGCCTACTCAACAGCCGGCTGCCACCCTCACGATGCTAAATCATTAGACACTCAAGCAATCAAAGATATCACCTCACTCGCTAGCGCTAAAGAAGTTGTTGCTGTTGGTGAGTGTGGTTTGGATTTTAATCGAAACTTCTCCCCAAAGAATCAGCAAATCAAAGCATTTGAGCAGCAATTGGAAATAGCAGCCCAAATAGAAAAACCGCTATTTTTTCACGAGAGAGATGCGTTTGACACTTTCTATCAAATTATTAAGAACCGGTTGCCTGATTTAAAAGATGGTGTCGTTCACTGTTTTACCGGCAACAAACAAAGCCTCAAAAAATATCTAGACTTAGGTTTATTTATTGGAGTGACAGGCTGGATTTGTGACGAACGAAGGGGGCAGGAGCTGTATGATATTGTCAAATATATCCCTGATGACCGTTTAATGATTGAAACCGATGGCCCCTACCTAACTCCGAGAAACTTATCCCCAAAACCCAAAGATGGAAGAAATGAGCCCTGTTATTTGCCTCATATTGCAAAAACGATAGCCAAAGCTCGCCAACAAAGCTTGCAACATATTGCTCAAATAAGCTATACCAATAGTAGTCTCTTTTTTAATATAAACGACAAGGAATTAAGCAATAAATGATATCAGAGCAGCTACCCCAAGTTATTTTACTTCATGGGTTAGGTCGTACTCCACGCAGCATGGGCAAGTTATCTCAAAAACTCAGTCGGCTAGGCTACCGAGTATTTAACCCCGGTTACAATAGTCTACTCGACAGTTATCAAGAAATTCTTCAATCTCTAGACAGCAAAGTACTAGATTGGCTCAATCCAAAACAGCCCGTTCATTTTGTTGGTCACTCATTTGGTGGAATATTAATTCGTGGTTTGCTGGCACGTCATCCTGAATGGAATAAGGGGCGTTGTGTGATGGTAGGCTCACCTAATAAAGGTACAAAAACGGCCTCTTTTATGTTATCCCATTGGTGGTTTAAATATTTTGTTCCTAAGGTAACATCTGATTTAACGCCAGACAGTCAGCTGTTAGAGTCTTTACCAGAACCAGAAATTGAAACCGGAATTATTGCGGGTAATGTCAATTACAGTATTGTTATTCCAGTTAGTTGGTATTATAAAAAGGCAACTGATAATGCACCAGGAGACGGTGTAGTTGAGTTATCCAATACCCAATGTAGTAATATGACAGACTTTATTATTATGCCATTGCACCATTCATTTATGACGTGGGATAGTGAACTTTTAGACGAAGTGATCCATTTCCTCAAAAATGGACATTTTTCAGAGGCTTATCAACCAGTAACAGCATAAACCGTGGAGAAAGCAATTGGAACAACCATCAATTAAAAATCAAATAATCCAAGGTGGCTGTTATTGTGGCCGTATTCAATACCAAGTACAACTCCCTGTAAAATGGTGTGCTTATTGTCACTGTGATAATTGTAAACACACACAAGGAGCACCGTTTGTTACTTGGTTCGGTGTTGATAAAGTAAATTTTCAATATATTCAAGGCGAAAAAGATATTGCCTGGTTTGAGTCTTCGGAAAATGCTCAAAGAGGACATTGTATTCATTGTGGTACACCATTATTTTTTACTGGAAAAAAATGGGAAGATGAAATTCATATTACCCGAGAGTCAACCCAAGACGATATATTACAGAAACCTCAAGTACATGTTTTTTACGATCGACATGTCAGTTACTTATCAATTAATGATGAGTTGGATAAATATGGTGGTCACGATGGGTTTACCCCTTTAACTGAAAGCTCAAGCAGTGGAGAGCCCAAATAATGTCAAATAGTCAGTTTTCATTATTAAAAGAAAAGCGGTTTCTGCCTTTTTTTATTACCCAAGCCTTAGGCGCACTTAATGATAACGTTTTTAAAAATGCGCTGGTTATTTTGCTCTCTTATGAAACAGCAACTAAGCTACCCATCAAATCAGAAATAGCAGTCAATATGGCTGCTATTTTATTTATATTGCCTTTCTTTATTTTTTCAGCAACCGCAGGACAACTAGCAGAAAAATATGAAAAATCTCGTAGTATTCGTTATGTTAAATTAGCTGAAATTATTATTATGATGTTTGCCGTTGTCGGTCTATATCTTCAAAATTTTTATATCCTGTTTGCTGTTTTATTTTTAATGGGCTTTCAATCGGCTATATTTGGCCCGTTAAAATATGGCTTACTTCCCCAACAACTTCACACCGAAGAATTAGTTGGCGGCAATGCTTTAGTTGAATCAGGTACTTTTTTAGCAATACTTCTTGGTACAATCATTGGTGGGACTATTATGACAATAGAAGAGAATAGTGTGTTATTTTTATCTGTTACGCTCATATCAGTATCAGCAATCGGTTATTTATCAAGTCGAAAAATACCCTTAACACCAGCAGTTGTTTCTGACTTAAAGATCAACTGGAACCCAATTACTGAAATTCATAGAAACTTCAAATTTATGTTAACTAATAAAACCGTTTTTTTAGCAATACTCGGCATTTCTTGGTTTTGGTTTTATGGTGCCGTTTACTTAACTCAAATTCCTAATTACACAAAGTCAACATTAGCAGGAGACAAATCAGTCGCAACTCTATTTTTAACTGCTTTTTCTATCGGTATCGGTATTGGCTCAATGCTTTGCGAAAAGTTATCAGCTGGTCGTATTGAAGTTGGTTTAGTGCCAATAGGCGCATTTGGACTCAGCTTTTTTGGCTACGACTTATATATGGCAAACACCGCAAGTGGCCTGTCCCCCATGTATGATTATGTTCAATTTTTTTGGTTAGAAGGCTCCTGGAGAATCCTTATAGATGCCATATTAATTGGCATTTTTGGTGGGCTATTTACAGTCCCTCTTTATGCATTAGTCCAACAGCGAGGAGACAAAGAACACATGTCTCGCTTAATTGCAGGTCTCAATATCATGAACGCATTTTTCATGGTAATTTCAGGAGGCTTTGCTATTTTACTCTTAAGTTTAGGTTTAACCATACCAGAGCTTTTCTTAGCAACCGCTTGTATTAACGTCTTAGTAGCTATCTATATTTTCACGAAAGCCCCAGAGTTTATTTTTAGATTTATTACCTGGTTGCTTGTTAATACCATTTATCGAATTCAGAACCATAATTTGCAAGTTGTGCCTAAACACGGCGCATGTGTTATTGTTTGTAACCACGTCAGTTTTGTTGACGCACTCATCATCGCCGGTTATTGCAAAAGAAATATTCGGTTTGTGATGTACCATAAAATATTCAAGGCACCTATTATCGGTTGGTTCTTTAAAATGGCAAATGCGATCCCAATTGCTCCGGCTCATGAAAATAAAAAGCTGATGAAAACAGCTTTTGATAAAATAGCGAAAGAACTAGAAAATGGAGAGGTTGTATGTATCTTTCCTGAAGGCAAATTGACTCCAGACGGAGAAATTGGTGAGTTTAAAAAAGGAATTGAAAAAATTATTGAGCGAAATCCAGTCCCAGTTATTCCAATGGCATTAAAAGGTCTCTGGGGCTCATGGTTTAGTCGTTTTAATGGCAAAGTAATGAAAGGTATACCACGTAAATTTATGGCGAAAATACAATTATTAGCAGGCCCACCAGTTGAAGCAAAAGATGTATCAGCAGCCTATTTATATCAGCAAGTAAAAAATTTAAAAGATAGCAACTAACCTGTACTCAGGACAACTAATTCTAATTAATAAATATTTTTATCATACTCAGTAAGGCTTAAAATTAGAGCGTTTTAAGCCTTTTAATTCCCTCATTAAAATCGTTTTCAGAGCAAGATAATACAAAACGACAATATCCCGGGAGTCCAGTCCAAGTCGAGTTATTAACGACCAAATTCAGTTCATTAAATAATTTTTCTGTCATTTTATCCCCTCCATTTTGAGGAGAATATCCAAACTCTTCAATGAACTTCATTGGTTTTGCAGCCAAAAACAATCCCCCTTCAGGAGGAATAACCTGCCAACCTTTATTGGTTAAAACCGAGGATAATATGTCAGCTCTATGAGCTAAAGTTTTTCTTTGGTTATCTAAGTGTGAAATAAGAGTAGGCTCGCCACTTAATTGCCGCTCAATCAGCTTTCTAACGGCATAGCCTAAAGTAAAATGAGGGGGATTGGATAACTCTTTTTCAAGTAACCCGAGAATTGATTTAGAAGTTGACCAACAATAGCCAAAACGTAGTCCTCCTGCTGCATACTCTTTAGAAACACCTCCGAGCATAACAAATCGAGCATTTTTAGCTTGATTAAAACGATCAATTGCAAACGATAAATCCCAATTTAAAGTGTTATCAAACTCTAAACCACTAAAAATGCTATCCATTATTACAGTCACATCATTTTCTGCTGCAACCCAAAGTAGCTCACTCAATTCAGACTGAGAATAAATAGCACCTGTAGGATTAATTATTGGAGCATTTAAAAACAACCAGCATTCTTTACTTTTTGTTGCGTGCTCTTTTAATAATTCAGGTGTTACTTTAAAGTTATCAGTTTCATGGGTTATTATCCCTTTAACCTTAACTCCTTTTAATTGGGCCGCGGCATAAAAATATCCATAGCTACCATTAGGAATTAACAACGCTTTATTTTCTCTAACACACAGCGTTAATAACCCTTCAAAAATAGATGATACACCATTACCAAAAAGCATTTTAGAATAAAGAGTATTTGAAAAATTAAAACGCGTAGTTAATAGCTTCTGTAATAATTCTTCAGGTGAAGAGTCATCAGTAATACACCGCCTGACCAAATAACTCTCTAGTAAAGATTGCTTTAGTATTGAAGGTGCTGACAATTCATTTTCGCCATAGTCAAAACGTATTGTGTCTTGGTTAAAAGCCAAATGATTACCTTTAATTGCAGGATGTGAAAACGCATTTTTTGCACGATTACACAGCAACAAAGAGAACTCACTATTTAATTGATTTGTATGTTGTTCTTTGGTTAATGTACTTCTAGTTCTTTGAAAAAATAATAACTCTTCTAGTAAATGCGCATAATATAACTGTTTTAGCACAGGTGTTCGGCTATAAGTTAATTCTGCAGTATCTAACAAATTATTAATAATAGTGTCATTACTTGTTAGTGTGATATTAAGCGAATAATCCTGATAAACATTATTGTTCACTAATGCCGCCATAATAACAAGATTATTAGGTAATTTACTTTCAGATAAATAGCGATAAACGCCATGAATACTTGGTTGACTACTCAAGTCGATATTATCAGTCAGATCAATTAAGAGTAAAACGCCATGCGTTGTAGCACAATCAATTAACTGTTTAATCAGTTGGGTCGACTGAATTTCATGAACATCTAATTGTGTAATCACACATTGAGGTTTTAGCTTATTAATTAATTCAATTAAATACTCAACTTGTGAAGGGATTTGAATGACTTGAGTATCATCAGTATCAAAATCACCACCAACTAAATGACTAAGTTTTTTCGATATCAGTGTTAGTTGAGGACGATAGTTCATGAGCATATTTTCAACTAAAGCTTTACGACCAGGAGTAATAAACAACTGTTTTTCAGAAATATCTACACGCAAATAATAACGAAAATATTCTGCTAACTGTAATCTAAAATAAGTTAAGCCCGCTGTGCTTTCATAAGGGAAATGACTTTTTGTTTGTAGCTGTTTAGACAAAAAAGCTAAAAAAGAATAACGTTCTTCGGCATCAGCATAATTTTCATAGGTTAAATCAACCGCACTTCTCAGGCCTTGCTCACCAAATAAACCAACAGATTGATAAATCCGTTTAACTTGCTCTGGAAACAGCATTTTGGCTTCATAAACATCAACAGAGTGATAAATCTTTCCTCCCGCCTGTGCATATTTTAAAGCGGTTCTTGCATCGATAGGAACATCAGCATTAGCAGACATATAAAACTCAAACCGATGCCCTGTTGTCTTTTCAATATCAACCAATGCTTTGATTTCAGTATCTGCCGCTTGTTCAACTTGTGTTTGCCATACTCGACGAACTTGAAAACCTCGTCGTTGCATTAACCGTTCAAGAACTGAACGCCCAGGCCTTCCACCTAAATTTAAAATCAGATTACCTTCTGGTTTTAATATTGCAACAGATTGTTCAACGGCACTGGCGATTAAGCCTAAGCCAAACTGATCTTCAATGTATCCTTGCTTTGCAAAATAATTACTCAATGAATATAAATACTCATCACTCGAACTTTCTGCTATTAGATTTTCCATAACTTCAGGCTCAGGATTAAGCACTTGAGGTATACAGCCAATAATTCGATCTGCGGTTAATGGCGCTTGATTAAAGTGACTAAATAAATTGGATTCAAAAAAAGCAACAATATCGAGCAAAGACTTACCATTGTTCAATATGATTAAATGCCCAGCTTCATCAAAAGCATTTAAATATAAATTAAGACGAGCACAAATAATTGCTTTCGGATTAATATCTACACCAACCATATAATTAGGTAAATAGCGACGCGCTAATGCAATACTAATCCACCCTATTCCACACCCTAACTCTATCACTTTCTTATTATGATATTCACTTTCAGGGTAGCGAATTAAGCCTTCATAAAAAGTAAAAGACCAAGCTTCGGGTAAAAAGGTACTAGGGAACTGAAGTAGTTGTAAACGAATTGTTTTATCAGTTTCATTTAATACGCTTTGTTCTAAAAATTGAAAATGACAATTATCAGGTTGACTCTGAACGAAGTATTCTTTTAACTGATAAAGAAATAAAACTGCATCGCGTTGCTGCTTTTCATCATCTAACCTCAATAATAACTCTTTAAAACATTCATAAGCTGCATGACTGGACTTTTGACACTTGCTCACAAAATTTTCTACTTGAGATACCATATACCGACTCATTTACATTCACCTACTAAACAGTATAACAGCGATTAAGATGTTACAATATTATCTATTTTTTATTATTCTAACCCCAATATAAAATAATTTATACTTAGCTAATGTTTGCGGTCTTTGTCATTACTGATTAATATATCAATACGAGCCAATAAATTTGCCTTCTTATTATAATGAAAAAAATACTTATCAATATTATTATAGCTTTTCTATTCTTTAATTATGCTCACCAAGCCTCAGCAGCTCCCGATAGAGTTACAGGAAATAATAAAACAACCCGCTCAGAAGTGATCGCCCAAAACGGCATGGTTGCTACCAGCCACCCGTTAGCCACTCAAATCGGTTTAGATATATTAAAGCAAGGAGGAAGTGCTGTTGATGCTGCAATTGCAGCCAATGCAGCTTTAGGTTTAATGGAACCGACAGGAAATGGAATTGGCGGCGACTTATTTGCTATTGTCTGGGATAATCAATCTCAAAAACTCTACGGCCTTAATGCCAGTGGCCGTTCACCGAAAAACCTTAGCTTAAAACAATTAAAAACAAAGTTAGCGAAGCTCAAACGTAATAGTATTCCTCCTTATGGTATGTTACCAATCTCTGTACCAGGTACAGTTGATGGCTGGTTTGAATTGCACAAAAAATTTGGCCATTTATCGATGCAAAAAAACTTACAACCGACAATTGATTATGCCAATAATGGTTTTCCGGTTACAGAACTCATCGCTTACTATTGGAATAAAAGTGTTCCTAAACTGTCTCCGCAGCCGGGTAGCTTCAAAAAAACGTTTACTCTGAATGGCAAAGCCCCAAAAAAAGGAGAAATTTTTACCAATCCAGAATTAGCCAATACACTTTCATTAATAGCTAAAGATGGCCGAGATATATTTTATAAAGGAGCAATCGCTCAAAAAATCGATCAATTCATGAAAAAAAATGGAGGCTATTTAAGCTATCAAGATTTAAGTGAACACACCTCGACCTGGGTAAAGCCATTATCAGTCAATTATCGAGGTTATGATATCTTTGAGCTGCCGCCAAATGGTCAAGGTATTGCAGCTTTACAAATGCTCAATATTTTAGAGCAATATGATCTATCAAAAATGGGCCATTTAAGTGAAGCATCGTTACATTTAATGATTGAAGCTAAAAAGCTGGTATTTGAAGATCGCGCAAAATTTTATGCCGACATGGATTTTTATAACGCACCTATCAAAGGCTTACTCTCAAAGAAATACTCAAAACAAAGAGCGAAGTTAATCACACCGCAATCAGCTTCACGAATTGATAGTGGCAATCCTTCGTTGTATCAAGGAGACACAATTTATCTCACTACAGCAGATAAAAATGGCAATATGGTTTCCCTTATTCAAAGCAACTATCGAGGTATGGGCTCAGGCGTGGTTGTTCCGGGGTTAGGCTTTGTATTCCAAGATAGAGGTGAATTATTTTCTTTAGATCCAACTCATGCCAATGTATATGCGCCAGGCAAGCGTCCTTTTCATACAATTATTCCTGCCTTTATCATGAAAGACAATAAACCTTTTATGAGTTTCGGTTTAATGGGAGGAGCAATGCAACCACAGGGACATGTACAGATTATTACCAACATTATTGATTTTGGCATGAATATTCAAGAAGCAGGTGATGCGACACGCTGGCAACACTTTGGCTCAACCGAACCAACAGATGAACAAATAAAGTTTACTCATAATGGCGGTGTTGTTGCAATTGAATCTGATATTCCTTATCAAACCATACGAGGCTTAATTAATCGTGGCCACAAAATTCGCTATGACCGCGGGGGTTATGGCGGTTATCAAGCGATAAAATATGATGCGGAGAATAAAGTTTATTTCGGCGCCTCAGAATCACGTAAAGATGGGCAAGCAGCAGGTTATTAACCTGCTCGCCCAACACAAGTAAAACAGCTAAAGTTAGATTTGAGCTTAATTTAAAAACTCGGGAAATAATGGTAGAGCACGAAAATCTTTTTGTTCATGCTGAATAATTACTCTGGCATTTTCTTGCTTGGCTAATATTTCAAACCTTTTTCTTGATTCTGCGATTGTTTGCTGGTCAACATTATATTGAAATAATGTTTGCTCCTCTCGGCCTCTCTGATGAATATATAAATCTCCTGTCAACAATAGGTTTCCTGAATTTTCTAACCGAATTAATAAGACGGAACTACCAGGCGTATGACCAGGCATTGATTGAATAACAACACTTCCATCGTTATAAACATCATGCTGTTTTTTAAATACTAATGTACTGACATTTTCCAACTTATTATATGAATCACCAAACATTGCACTAATATCTTTTGAAAACATATAACGTCTTTCTTGTTCGTTAATAATGAACTTCGAATTAACAAATAAATTGGCATTTCCCGAATGATCAGGATGAATATGTGATAGCGATAAATACTCAATATCTTCAGGCTTTAGCTTTAATATTGCCAATTGCTCTGTTAATTTAGTCTTCATCATTGAATGCCAAACACCATTTTTAATACCTTCAGTTTTATTGACTAACGACTCGTTTAAGCCAGTATCCCAGATCAAATCTCCCTTTGGATGACGAATCAAAAAACAGGGGTTCGACAAGGTTGTTTTCTCGCCGTTATATTTTCCTTTAACAGAAAAAGAAGCCATATCAGATACATGGTAAGTTCCACAGTCCAATGTATAAAGTCTTATTTCATTATCTAATCGTTTGTCCGCACAATTGATAAGAGTTATTAAAATAATAGCGGTTACTGTTAGTTTTAGTTTTTTCATACTTTTTTCACTGAATAATTAATTTTATAGCTTTGTATACTAGTAAACTCTACTGAGTAACATTACAAGTATCCAATAGCTTCTTTAGTAATCACACTACCATTCAATATAAATTTTTGTTCCAACATCAACCAAATTCATAAATTCATCCATTTCAGAATTAGTTAATGCGATACAACCATCGGTCCAATTAAATAATTGCATCATCCAAGCAAGCCACCCTAGCCCATTTTTTTGTCCATGAACCATAATAAAACCACCAGGGGAGACTCCTTTTTCTTTTGCTAACGCAATATCTTGTTGGTTAGGATAACTAACGTGCATTGCTCGATAGAAAGAAGAAGCTTCGTTTTTAAAATCGAGAACATACATTCCTTCCGGTGTTCTTTCATCACCTTCCTGTTGTTTATGTCCTTTAGGATTAGCACCAAGTGCGACATAATATACCTTAATTAACTTATTTCCATTTAATAAGTACATCTTTTGTTCTGACTTATCTAGCTTAACTAAATCAACTTTTGCATAAACGAAATCACTTAGTAATAGAAATAACAATATAAAATATTTCATGAGCTCTTTCGATAATATAATTGTATACCCATTAAAAAATTACGTAATATTTGCTCTTTACATTCTCGATAGTGTTGATGTCCTGGCTTACGAAAAAAAGCGCTTAGCTCAGATTTCCCCAGTCTAAAGTCAGCCAGGCTTAGCAATTCTAATACCTTTTCATCTTTTAGGTTTAATGCTATACGTAGCTTTCTAAAAATTAAGTT
Source organism: Aliikangiella litoralis (assembly GCF_052495765.1). Next base: position 5,116,631 of record NZ_CP199292.1, read on the forward strand.
ATTATTCAAACGAGCTTCCGGTGCCATTTGTTTCCCCTCTTTTTTACCTCGCTTTTCATTAATAAACCCATTAAGAAATCCAGCAAGGTTAACATCATCACAATAAACATAACCATCATCTTCTTCTTTCTTTAGCCAAGCACAGACTTGTTTCCGGGTAACAGCCTGTTCAGCTAACGCAAATATGCTTATCATTTTCGAGTCATTATAATTAAATATATAACGAATTCGACGTAAAACATCATTATTATTCAAGTTATATCCTAGGTTATAAAATTAATAGTCTTATATGCCACTCTCCTTAAGCACAAAAACAATCATCGTCATGGAGAACGAACATATTAACAGACAACTACATGAAATATTGAATAAAATAATATTAATATGGAATACTTAGAAAAGGTTAACAACTAATGATTTTATTAAAAGAATAATTTTTCTATGTAATGATATAGTTAAGAACTGTGATAAATATCGAGTTCAAAGAAAAACTGGGTTCCATTATTTTCACTTGTTTTAAAGTAAAGACTCCCTTCATGAAGCTCAATAATTGCTTTACAAATGCTTAAACCAAGCCCAGTCCCTCCCACTTTACGGGTATCGGAACTATCAGCTTGAGCAAAACGCTGAAAAACCCGATCATGAAACTCTTCTGGTATACCGGCACCTTGATCACTAACACCGACACGAACTTTATCAGACACTAGTTCAATCGTTACTTTAACCTCTCCATTTTGGGGTGAATATTTAACAGCATTTGAGAGTAAATTGGTAAAAGCTTGTAAAAGACGATGAGAATCAGCATTAATGAGTAAACTGTCGGTTTCTGTTGCAAAAAGAAGCTTTACATCATGTTCAAGGGCAAATCCCGAATTATCGTCAATCGCATTTTTTAATAATGCGACTACATCAATAAGTGATAAGTTAATTTCAAAATCATTACTATCAATTTTTTCAAAGTCTAATAAGTCATTAATTAATAAAGTTAAGCGTTCACTATTTTTATTCGCCATCACAAGCAAGTTACGCATATTCTCATCAATCATATTACTGTTTGAATTAAGTGCAAGTCCCAAAGCTCCACGAATAGAAGTTAACGGAGTGCGAAGTTCATGACTTACCGTAGAAACAAACTGGCTTTTCAGCTTTTCAGTCGCTTTACGCTCAGTAATATCACGTAATATAGCAATGAAAATATGTTCGCCTTCTACATCCATTTGATTCACCGAGATTTCAAGAGGAAATAGAGACTCATCATTCCTTTTTGCTTGCACTTCAGTTAACCCAATCGAAAAGAAATATTCCATCAAATTATCTTTTGATGTACCTTTAGGCAGTAATACTAAGTCAGAAAAATCAATATCTTGTATTTGTTCCCCTCGTATAGCAAACATTGTTTTTGCAGTTTGATTAAATGTTAAAACCTTATTATCTCGGCTAATCGTAGCTAATCCATCTAGCATACTATCAATCGTCAGATTTAACTTGTGTTCACTCAACTTAAACTCTTTTGTCATTTCTTCTGCAAGCAAGAAGGATTTTTTATTCGTATTAACCAAAATAATAAAGAGTGTTAAAAGCATGCTATCTATAAAAATACCACCAAACAAAATAATCAGAGGTTGGTTGTTTTGATTTTGTTCACGAAAAAGTAAAGTTGTCTGTATGTCAAATACCCACTCTCTACCATACATTGAGACTTGAAAAGATTCATGAAATTGAGGGTTAGGATCATAGTCCTGAGATTTATCAGTTAATTCATCATACAAAAGGAAGTCACCATCTGAAATTCTAAAATTAACTAGCCGATTTTTATTTTGCAGTGTACCAAGCATAAGCTTTTCCATAATAAATGGCGCATACACAATACCCATAAACTGTTTTTGTCTTAATTCAATGCTATCTGGAGGGGTAACCGATTGATAGTATGGTGCATAAAAAAGAAAACCCGGCGTGCTTTTCGCATCTTGCACTAAAGTAATTGGCCCAGTTATTTGTGGCAAACCGGTATCACGAGCTTTTTTAGCAGCATTCAGCCGGTTAGATTCATGTGCCATGTCCAACCCTAATGCTTTGCGATTAATACCTAATGGTTCTATATAAGTAATAGGCCAATATTCACTTTTTTGATGCGGTGGATGAATCTTATAATCAGGCCTTACTTCTCTTTCTTCAGTTAGATAGTTTTCAAGATTAGCTGGTTCAACATAATAAATAACTCCAATACCATTAATACCTGGATACTTAGTTTCAATTGAAAGTGCAGCGCTAAATTTTTTCCAATGATTGGCGTTACTTTTACCATCTTCACCATGAATTGCCGCCACCCCTGCATATAGCGCATCTTCATATTTTTCCATTCGCTCTTTTGCAATTTGTATAATCTGCTTTGCTTGATAACCGAACTGCGCTTCGTTTTTTTGCTTAACCTGTAACTGTGTTATATACCAGGCACTCAATGTCAAAGCAGCAGATGCCAATACAACCAACCAATGATACCAATGCAATTTCCCAGAAATCACTGGCTTTTTTATTGACATACCGACTCTCTCTTTCGCGTATTATCTTTGTTCATAGTCTTAACTACGCAAGTATCCTTTATAGCTTTAATAAACTATGTCAGCCATTATTGGCTCCCTTAGCATGTAGCCTGCTAGTAATAAATAAGATGCCAATTATTCAAATTAATAAGCTCAAAATCCCGTACAACTTTAAGCAAGTATAGTTCGACTAACTTATTTTCGCTAAATAATACATTCTCTATAGGTTAACAAAATATTGATAAATAAATTGCGCTTATATAGTCATACCAAAAAAATGATATTCACGCTTCAAAAATATATTTTTCAAAAAGAACCAATACTTTTTGTATTCCCCCCCTTAAAACAACATTTAATACAACAAAGTTCACTATTTTAAGGATATTGATATACAACTAAACTATTATCAAAAAAACTACTCCTCAATAGAAAGTATTAAATATCGACTGGTGCTTGTGCCATCAGCTTCTGGGGTGTACCGATTAACAAATAGCTTATCGAGATTTGGCGCACCACTAATATCAATTCCCGCACCATTTGATTGTAATTGACCAGATGTAGGCATGTTGGCACAGGCCCCTGTTAGGGTAAGTTGCACACCATCATATCCACCACTCCCAGACATTGAAAATGATTGACATGAAGACTGTGCTACACTACCAATAGTTGCAATAATATAATTCAAAGCATTAATCACTTCTGTTTTCTCACTATCTGGCGAGTACTCAGGCAACATGTTATCAATAGGTAACTTCCAGTGATACTTTATTCCACCACCTTCTACATATTGACCAGGCCCAGGTTCACCACCAGAAATACTAGCGACTAGTTGTGATTTATGAATAGTTATCTTTAATTGTCCTGGAACTGCAGAATCATTTTGCTTAGTCATAAAACTCTCCTTTAATTATCAATCAATTTTCTATTTTCTAATTTGATAGCCTTAATTCATTTTTTATATACGATTACTGTATCAGTACAAATAGCAAAAGCTGCAGCTTTTAATAAACTTCACTTTGTAATTTTGATTCGGTTCTTTGAAGCCAGCCAAATAAAGACCAACATGGTTAATTCAATTTACTGTTCAAAAAATCAACACAAGTTAGAATGTTTTAAAATATTTAGCCTAATTTAAATTGGAAAACAAATTGGTAACGAGCTTCTTTTTCGTGAGTGACAGGAACTTCAAAAACCCAGTGCTTAAGAGAACTTAAAGCACAGTTTTGGAACATTCCCTTTGGAGAGTCATCTAAAGAAATGATTTGTTTAGGTCTGCCCTTGTTATCTAAAGAAAACTCCAGCTGCACCCAACCTTCGGCTTTTTGGCGAACAGCCTTTGCAGGAAAACAGGGTTGTTTAACCTGTAGCGGTTTAGCCGTGTTTTTATCATTAGAAGGTGTGGGACGATAATCCGACTTTATTAATGTCTTAGAAACATCAGCATTTGGCGAACTCATACACCCGGATATAATAAATATACATAAAATTAAAACAACGATAGAAAATATATTTTTCATGAAAATCCTTATTCTGTCATTTAGTTATTAGTCATCAATATGAGTCGCTCAAGAACAAAACTCAATAGTAAAAGTGAAGCCAGAATATCAACTTCTAAAGTATGGAACAAAAACTGCAAATTTCCAGTGAATAATCCATGACAGTTAATTATTTACTAATCTAACTAGATAAATCCAGCCTTTAACTTGTAGATGGATGACTGAATTGAGTACACTACCTCCTCGTAAGTACTAATAACACTTTATTCATTAATACTATCAAGTTTTATTGACTAATTTTCGATAGTAGTCACATGAGTATTAACTGAAAGTTTACTTTAGAAAGAGTGAATATGAAAAATAAAATTATTATATTTATTAGCTTTGTCGCTATTTTCCTTATATCAGCACTACTCATAAAAAACAACCATAGTGAAATAACGCCCAAGGAATTAGATAACCTATCATTAGTTGTTAATCAAGTATTTCAATCACGTGCACAGCAATCTAACTCAGCACCTTTAGCTAACTCTAAATCAAATAGTCAATCAATTATGGCTGTCATTTACAAAAAACCGGACACAACTTGGTTTATAAAAGCAAAGGGGCTTACAGCTAAAATAGATCAACAATCAGCAACATTTAGTCAATTATTTTTGACCGAACTTAAGTTCGATAACAACCAACAACCTGATTTTTCACACATACCAGAAAGCTATCGAAGTCAATCAAGCCAAACAATGCGTGTAGCCACGTTTAACTTAAACGGACTGGAGGTTTCTGTCACAAAACTAACAGGAAGCCAAAACATACCAGCTAATATTGCTCGTTGGCGAAACCAACTATCTCTTCCTAAAGATGCACCGGAGTTTGTCAAATACCAAGATAACAATCAAACCATTCTTGTGAGGTTGGATCAGTCTACGTCAACCTCAAAACCAAACAATACACCTCAGCCACCTCAAAAGGAAAACTTGCAAGACTTTTTATCAGTCACACTCAGTGATAACTGGCAACAGCTCGATGATAGCTCAGGAATGGCTTCCGGAAAATTTCAGTTAAACGATCAAGGTGAACTTTACGAAGTAGCCGTTTTAAGGCTTCCTGCATCTGTACCTTTGGAAACAATACTCGGTATCTGGAAAGAAAGGGCAAAAATTCCACTCGATACGGTTATTCCCACAGTTGAGTTTAACAGTAAACATCAACAAACCTGGCAACTTATAGCAATGAATAATCAGCAGTTTGACTTACTTGTAGCGGTTAACAAAGGCCCTAATAAATATACTTTTTTAAGAATTTCCAATGGGAAACAATTAACAGAAACAGCAAAGTCAGAATTTAAAAAGTTGCTAGACAATATAAAAGTAACTAAGTCATAACACCTTTGAGCTTCAACACTCACTGACTTTCAGCCTGTCCACCAGTAACTAGCTCGCTAGTAATCAGGTCAGGCTGAAAAAACCTAAACCTTTAGGCTGTCAGCCAAAAAGTGACAGGACCATCGTTGCATAGTGACACTTGCATATCTGCACCAAATTGACCTGTCTGTATATGAGGGTAGTTGTTTTCAGCATGCGAAACAAAATAGTCAAACAATTCTTTTCCTGTTTGGGGGGGCGCTGCTGTTGAAAAGCTAGGCCGCTTTCCCTTACGTGTATCAGCAGCTAAGGTAAACTGAGGGACCAACAATAGCCCACCACCAACATCAGAAACCGATAAATTCATTTTACCTTGGCTATCGGAAAAAACTCGATAGCCTGAGACTCTCTCAAACAATCGCTTGGCATTAGCCGGTTCATCATTTTTTTCAACACCAACCAAAACCAATATACCCTGCTCTATTTGGCCGATAGTTTGACTGTCTACAACAACTTTAGCTTTAGTTACCCGCTGGATCAGTGCAATCATGTGTGAGTTCCTGGTGCATTTCTCTGGTCGCTCTTACAAGACCGTCGATTATTCCAGCTTCCATAGTGGAATGTCCAGCATCTCGAATAATATGCAACTCACATCCATCCCACTCTTTTTGCAAAGTCCAGGCATTTTCAACCGGACAAATCATATCATAGCGACCATGCACGATAATTCCAGGAATACCTTTCAGTTGTTGAACATTATTGATTAATTGGTTTTCCTCTAAAAAACAATTATTCATAAAATAATGGGCACTAATTCTAGCCATGCTCAAAGCAATATGAGGTGCAGAAAAATGTTCAAGAACAGTACTATTAGGCTCTAATGTTGCAGCCTTTCCTTCCCAGCAAGCCCATGCTTTAGCCGCAGCCATTCTTGCAATTTCATCTTCTCCAGTTAAACGCTCATAAAAGGCCCGTATTAAATGATCACGCTCATTGTTTGGAATTGCAGAAATAAAGTCTTGCCAATAATCGGGAAAAACTTTTCGTGTTCCATCACTATATAACCAATCGATATCTTTTGCCCTACCTAAAAAGACACCACGTAGAATAATGCCTAACACTTTTTTAGGATGTGTTTGAGCATAAACAAGTGCAAGTGTAGTACCCCAGCTTCCCCCCATTAGTACCCACTGCTGTATATCTAAATGTTCTCTTATTACTTCAAGGTCAGCCACTAAATCCTGTGTTGTATTATTCTCTATGCTAGCGTGAGGTTCTGAGCGCCCACACCCTCGTTGATCAAACAAAATGATCCGATATTTTTCTGGATCACAATAACGCCGATAAACAGCATCACATCCAGCACCCGGCCCTCCATGCAGGTAAATAAGAGGTATTCCATCAGTCGAGCCACTTTCTTCAACATATAAAGTGTGGCCATCTCCAACATCAATATTATATTTCTGGTTGGGTTTTATATCTGGGTAGAGTTTCCGCATAAATCAAAGTGACTCCAGGGAAAAGTTTAAATTAAGCCTAGCACACATATTAGTTGAGCAACGGCAAAATTTGTAAAAACAGAGTCACTTACAAGGCTAAGCTACTGAAGTGTCAATTTTTAGTTTCTTCTTTTTTCTCATTCACTCTTTTGGGCTTATCTTGAACATTTTTATCTTGGCTATCTGTATGCCCACCATCACCTTCCAATATTATAACGATACCTTTAGGTATTGTTCTTGGCTCAAGTCCTTTCACTTTCCTAACGACATCATAGGCCGCTTGTGCACAGTTTTTGTTTGAACCAATTTTCATACAGCGCTGATATTCAAAACGTAATTCCTCTGAAATAGTTGTTTTTTCAGGAGGTGGTGTATATCCCAAAAGACCTTGTGCAATTTCAACGGGGCTATTATCCGCACAAGCACTTAATCCCATGCAAGCAAGTAAAAAAACGACTTTTTTCAACATAATAAACCCTTTTAATTTTTAAAATAACTGTTTACATTGCAATTTAAGGTTGGAAAACTAAAAAGCTAATTGGTTCATTATTTAGTAATATCAATCAACCAGCTAACTTACTATTAACAACGATAAAAATCTCATAAAGCGTTAAAAATGAATATGCAATAATCCACATTCATTGTAAATAATAGATTCTGATAATAAAAGCGGCTAAAAAGCCGCTTTTCAAAACAATAGATAACCTTCGTTTACGTTATTTATCTTCTTTTGGTAAACGCGAAGCTCGTTTTCGCTCATTTTCAGTCAAATAACGCTTACGAATTCGAATATTAGCAGGTGTCACCTCAACTAATTCGTCATCATCAATAAACTCAAGGCTTTGCTCTAAAGTCATTTTAATAGGAGGTGACAATTGAATATTCTCATCTGTACCAGATGCTCGAACATTCGTTAATTGCTTACCTTTGAGCGGGTTAACCGTTAGATCATTATCACGAGAATGGATACCAATCACCATGCCTTCATAAACCTCAACACCATGACCAATAAACAAACGTCCCCTCTCCTGGAAGTTAAATAACGCATAACCCAATGCTTTACCAGTACCATTTGAAATCAGCACACCATTATGTCGCTGCGCTAATGCGCCTTTATGAGCCGGACCATAAGCATCAAAGGTATGATAAATCAGCCCCGTACCAGAAGTAGCTGTCATAAACTCTGTTTGAAACCCAATTAGTCCACGGGAAGGAATGTAAAAATCAATTCTCACTCGCCCCGAACCGTCAAGTTGCATATCACGCATTTCGGCTTTACGCTCACCAAGGCGCTCCATGATGGTTCCTTGGTGTTCCTCTTCAATGTCTACCGTAACATTTTCATAGGGTTCCATCATTACACCATCAACTTCTTTCATAATGACTTCAGGTCTAGACACAGCCATTTCAAAGCCTTCTCGACGCATGGTTTCAATCAGAACAGATAAATGTAGTTCACCGCGACCAGACACTTTAAATTTATCAGCATCGTCTAGCTGCTGTACTCGTAGTGCAACATTATGAATTAGTTCTTTTTCTAAACGTTCAAGAATTTGGCGAGACGTTAAAAACTTTCCTTCTTTACCTGCAAATGGTGACGTATTGACTTGAAAAGTCATGTTCACAGTAGGTTCATCAACGGTTAAAGCAGGTAACGCTTCAACATTTTCTGGATCACATAGAGTATCCGAAATTTTAGGCTCACCAATACCAGTTACAGCAATAATGTCACCGGCAGATGCTTCTTCAACTTCAGTTCTTTCCAGCCCCATATACCCTAATACCTGACCGATTTTGATGCGACGTTCTTTACCTTCAGTATCAATACTGGTGAGTTGTTGGTTTTTACGTATTTTTCCGCGTGTTACACGCCCAACACCGATAGCACCGACATAGCTTGAGTAATCAAGTGAAGAAATTTGCATTTGAGTTGGCCCATCAATTTCAACATCGGGGTGGCTCACATATTTAACAATCGCTTCAAACAACGGCGTCATATCACCATCACGAACACTATCATCTTCAGATGCATAACCATTAAGTGCCGAAGCATAAACAATAGGAAAATCTAGTTGCTCATCCGTTGCGCCCAATTGATCAAAAAGCTCAAAAATTTGATCAATAACCCAGTCGGGCCTTGCACCCGGCCGATCTATTTTATTAACAACAACCACCGGCTTTAATCCCTGTGCAAATGCTTTTTGCGTCACAAAGCGGGTCTGTGGCATAGGACCATCAACAGCATCAACCAATAATAAAACTGAATCAACCATCGACATAATCCGCTCAACTTCTCCACCAAAATCAGCATGTCCAGGTGTATCAACAATATTAATTCGATAATCGTTCCAACTGATAGCAGTATTCTTTGAAAGAATTGTTATACCCCGCTCTTTTTCTAAGTCATTGGAGTCCATAACTCTTTCAGTAGGCTCAGCTCGTTGATCTAACGTACCAGACTGCTGCAATAATTTATCAACCAAAGTCGTTTTGCCATGGTCAACATGAGCAATAATCGCTATATTTCTTAAATTTTCAATCACTAGAGATGTGCCTCAAAATACTTGAACTAACGCCTAAATAAAAGACGCGAGGATAAAAACGAGGCGCGTATTCTACGCGTATTTTATGAAGGAAGCATTGTTTTAGACGTTTTTTTGCACTATTTCACTGATTTTTAGCATCATACGACAAAATACTCTCACCATAAGTACATCAATCACGGTAACGATAACTCTAACTTGCTCTAAAAATTAATGGCCATATAACCGATAACTATAACCAATAAAGCTAACTATTACTTTTCTTAAAACGCCTTATATCTTTTTTATATCAAACCATTCCAACTAGTAATTTTATGTTATTCTTACTCAAACCATCCAATTAGCTGATTATTATGAAACTCGATTTAGACTCTATTCGTGTATTAAAAACTATTGTTGAAAAAGGTAGCTTTGCTGCCGCGGCTAAAACCCTGCATAGAGCCCAGTCTGCTATTAGTTACCAAATCAAAAAGCTGGAAGAAGCGCTCAATTTAGAAATATTTGATCGTAGTGAATACCGAGCAGAATTAACCGCTGCCGGAAAAATGATTTTGGATGAAGGCATTCGGTTATTAAACCAAGCAAAACATATAGAAGAACTAGCGCAACAACTTAACCAAGAATGGGAACCTAATTTTGAAGTTGTTATAGATGGTATATTAGAGATCGACCCCATCATGTCAGCTATGAAAAAGCTTTTACTCGAAGACATTCCTACCAAAATTTCACTAACTATGGAATATTTAGGGGGTGTTCAGCATCGCTTTGATAAAAATCAAGCCGATTTAATGTTAGTTAAAGAATACCAAAAATCGACTAATTTACTCTCTCAACCACTACCAGGTGTCGAATGCTTACTTTGTGCTGGTGGCAGTCATCCACTCTCAACAATGGAAGAAGTGAGCATAGCTCAGCTCAAGCAGTTTGTTGAATTAAGTGTGCATGATTCTAGCGGACAAGAGCTTTATGATGTCGAACACATGCATTTTGGTGGCGAGCGCATGTTTTTCCTGAGCGACTTCAAGAGTAAAAAACAAGCACTTATACAAGATATAGGCTTTGGATGGATGCCACACTATTTAGTCAGTAAAGAACTGGAAGAAGGTACTTTAGTAGAGGTAAACTATCAACACGGTTCTCGATTTACCTTTGTACCTCATTTGGTCTGGAGAGCAGAGAAAAAATTAGGAAAAACAGCCCAAAGGTTTATTGAGCTTCTTAATAGTAGTTACTAATTTAATAAAAATTACTAACAAACTCCCAATAAAATATAAAAAATAGGAGCTAAACATGTATTTATTACAATACAAGCCCCAACGACTTATGGCCATTAAAATTTTCAGTATTATTGTTGCCACAGCAACATTATTGAGTTGCCAACTCAAATCGGCCCCGTCAGAAAATAGTTCAGCCCTCACCTCTAAACAATCAACCTTAATTCAACGTCCGCTCCATCAAAGCAACATTCCCCAGTTAATGAAAATGATGGACAATAAAGAAATAACGGCAACACAATTAACCCAATACTATATTCAGCAAATAAAAAAACGTAACTCAGAACTCAATGCAGTAATAGCAATAAATCCCAAAGCGCTAATCGTAGCCAACCAACTCGATATAGAAAGAAGCGCAGGTAAAATTCGTGGGCCATTACACGGTATTCCGATACTAGTGAAAGATAATATTGAAACCAAAGAAATGGCAACAACCGCTGGCTCATTAGCTTTAAAAGATAATTACACTCGCAGAGATGCCCCTATCATTAAAAAGCTAAAAGACGCCGGGGCAATTATTCTTGGTAAAGCCAACTTAAGTGAATGGGCTAATATGCGTTCCGAACGATCATCTTCTGGCTGGAGTGCTGTTGGTGGGCAAACACGAAATCCACATGATCTGAATCGTTCAACCTGTGGTTCAAGTTCTGGTTCAGGCTCAGCAGTTGCAGCATTTTTAAGTGTTGCAGCAATTGGCACAGAAACTAATGGCTCAATTACTTGCCCTTCATCTGCTAACGGAATCGTGGGTATAAAACCAACCGTAGGATTACTGAGCCGTCACGGCATTGTTCCAATTTCGCATACTCAAGATACCGCTGGCCCAATGACACGTTCGGTTATTGATGCAGCCATTTTATTATCTGTTATGCGAGGTATTGATAAAAATGACTCTGCTACCATGATTACTCAATCTCTTCCAAGTTACGACTATGTTCCAAGTAAACACTCAGCTTCACTCAAAGGAAAACGAATTGGCGTTCTTTATGCGTCACCTTTAGCACACGAAGCAGTTAACCAACTATTTAACAAAACAAAAAAGGCTCTTGAAAAAGAAGGTGCAATATTAATTGAAGGATTGAAAACAGAGCCCTACAATAATTTCTATCAAGATAGTTACGATGTATTACTTTATGAGTTCAAGCACACTCTCAATGAATACTTCGCACAACTACCTAATCAATATAATACTTTAACATTAGAAAAAGTGATTCAGTTTAATCGTGATAACGCCACTCAAGAAATGCCTTATTTTCAACAAGAAGTCTTTGAAAAATCACAAGCAAAAGGTGAACTAACTGATAAAGCTTACTTAACAGCACTGAAAAGAATTCGTCAAGCAACAAGAAAAGATGGTATTGATCAATTGATAACAACACATAATTTAGATGCAATTATTAGTGTGACCCTAACACCAGCATGGTCAATTGATCGTATAAATGGCGATCACTTCACAGGAAGCTTTTCAAGCTACCCTGCCATATCGGGATACCCGCATTTAACATTACCAATGGGAAAGGTGCACCACATGCCGGTAGGACTTTCGTTAACAGGCTCTGCTTTAACTGAAAAAGAGCTCATTAATATTGCCTATCAAATTGAGCAAGTGATTGGTTACCAATATGAGTAACCGATACGGCTCTCCTTGAAAAAGCGCTTTCAAGGAGAACCGTATAAAATAGACCAACTTGTGCAATTTAAACAATCACCCTATCTGTTCTACCTGTAATTGAAAGTCCCCTAAAATACGGATTCATTCTGTATTATAAATTTAACTCAAAGGGGCTTGTTTGTCTGAAGAATATTTGAGAACATTAGTGGTGTGTTGTTTTTTAATTAGCTGCCGCTTCTCTCCAAAATAGTTAAAGAATTGAGAGTTTTATACAAAGCAGGAAGTTGCTTACTGAAGCAATATAGTTACCACTTTGCAATCAATATTATAGATTTTAAATAAAACTCAATAAATGAGGGAGAAGATTATGTCTATAAAAAATATTTATTTTTTATCTGTTTTTTTAATATTTTTTTCCACACCTGTATTCTCTCAATTAAAAAATGACTTTTGGATAGCTGTAGACGGCTCAACACTAAAATATACCCAGGTAAAAGGAGGACTCTTATTAAAGAATGATTGTAATTGCAAAATGACTGATATCGAACTCCAAACATATCCCACGGGGAGTAACGCAGCTGTTCGCTTAATAGGCTATGGCTCATATTATTACAGAATACATTCAATGAAATCAGGAGAATTAATAAAAATTAATTGGAATAAGTTTACCAACAGTAGTGGAAAGTATTTAAATTTGAATGAGTTTTCATTTGACCGAATAAGCATTTCTGGTCAAAAACATTTAGGCAAAAATAGAACTTCAGTGAGTCAACACTTTACAACAGATCCCTATTTTACAGTAGAAAATAGAGGATTTTCCATTAGTGTAAAAAACACATGCAAATATCCAATTAGAGTTGCCATCCATTATAAAAATACTTCTGGCTCTTGGGTAACAAAGTCATGGTGGGAGTTTCAACCAAATAAATCAGCTAAACTGATGAGCAAAAACCAATATCTATTAACCGGCGACTCCAAAATTTATTACTACGCAGAAACTACTAATAGAACGAATATTGTATGGAAAGGAAATAAGACTGTTCAATACATCGGATTTAAAAAGTACGAAATGCGTTCGTGGGATGACTTTGATGGCGACACAGAGCTTGAGTTAAATTGTAATAATTCTAAATAAACAATCTTTTTGAGAGCTACCTGTATTTTCTAAAAATATTAACTTCTAGTCAGCTTACAAATTAAATACAGTCATTTGTCATAGAAGAGTTCGTATAAAAACATGCACTTATTGGTATTTAATTTATTGGTATTTAATAATTGACGAAATAGCTAAATTAGAAAGAAAGTTATTGATCAACCTATCGTAAACTATATTTTAACTATTCGATCACGGCCAGATTCTTTGGCTTGATACATCGCTTCATCCGCCCGTTTTATTATATCTAATATACTTTTATCTTGCTCATTAATAGTTGTAATTCCCAAGCTAAAAGTTGGGGTTTTTGGTAAAGGTAATTCTATTTTTAATAGGTTATTTTTAATGCGTTCAACAATTATTGATATTTCTTCTGCACTGGTATTTGGAAAAATAAACAACCACTCTTCACCACCAAATCGGCCAAAATAATCGACATTACGAATACTATCTAAGCTAGCTTTAGCAAAAGCTTTTAAAACTTGATCTCCAGCGTCATGGCCATAAGTATCATTCACTTGTTTAAAATGGTCGAGATCACAAATACCAACGGTTAGTTTACTTTTATAACGATTTGCCGTATTAAACTGCTCTTCAGCTTTTTCAAGTATTGCCCTACGATTAAAGGATCCGGTCAGTTCATCTTCCAATGCCTGAAGCGCAAGTCGTTGTTTAAGTTTATATTGTTTGTTGAACAAATATAACAGCAATAAAAATGCAAAAACTGCAATTAACAGCAATTCCTGAATATTTTGTTTCTTTTGTGCTTCGTTTTGTGTTTGTGACTTTTCTAATGCCAGTTTTTTCTCAAGTAATTTGTTTTTTGCTCTTTCTCTTTCATTGGTAAACTTATTAGTCATTTCATGAATTTTCTTTTGATTGGCTTCATTGATAAGTTGTTCGTATTTGTTATGAAATTCTTTATATTTTTCTAACGATTTTTCAAAGTTTTTCTGCTTTTCATAGAAGACAGCCTCAACTCTAATAAAATCAAGCTTGACTCCATCGTTTTGAACCCGTTCAAGTTGGGAACTTGCCTGTTTTAAATTTTGTCTAGCTTTGTCAAACTCATTCATATAAATAAGCGTTTCTGTTAATCTTATTCTGGCAGAAAACTCCTTAGAGAAGTTTCCTGATAAATGGAAAAAGCCGGTTGCTTCCCTAAGATATTTTTCTGCAAGTTCATAATTACCTTGTATTCCTGCAACTTCTCCCAAAAGTTGATTGGTATGCGCTTGTGTCAACGTATCATCATATTTTTCCCCTACTTGTTTAGCTTTAGTAAAATATTCAACCGCTTTATCAAGCTTTCCATTGGAACGATAGTTTAATCCAAGATTAAATAAAACGGCTCCAGTACTAGCTTCCATATTGCGCTCAGAAAAATAAGCTAGAGCTTCTTCAAAATGTCGGATTGATTCATCAAAATTACCTAAACTACTAGCAAGATTACCTAAATCATTAATAATAAAAATTTTCAGTTTATGAAAGTTGCCTTTATCAAAAAAATCATAAGATTTTTTCCAAGCTATTGCCGCTTCATTAAAATCACCCGAATAATAATACGAGCGTCCTTTAATAGAGTAGGCGTTACCAAGTAAATAATCATCCCCATTATTACCTTTTAGTGAGTTTTGTACTATTTCTATCGCTTGTTCAGCGACCTTTAAAGATTCACTGTAGTTACCATTATTTTGTTCAATGATAGCTCTTATATTCAAAAAACCGGCATAATAGCGTCTATCATCCTGAGAGTGACTTAACTTCAGCCCTTCTTCTGCTGTTAGGTTAAGTTGTTCCTTATCATTATGAGTACTAGTTAAAAGTTCAGCTTTAGCGTAAAGATAATCGAGATAAGTTATAGATGATTGCTCATGTAATTTAAGCTGAGAATTAATATAAGCGATTGCTTCTAAAGGATTTTTCTCACCTAGCTGAGAAATTTTTAAACTTTCACTTTCTGCAAGCTCTGCACTACTACTCTGCGATAATATAGCCCCAATACAGAGTAAAATAGCCTTTAAAATATTCTTCATTTTCATCGATTATTTTCTCAAAAAGATTTTACACGCGCCCATTAAAAGTGCTTAAATTTCCTTATATCACACTAATCTACTTTAAATTATAAAGTATGGTTCATGTCTGTACTTTTTGCTAATTGACATTAAGCATAATTCTACAGCCTAGTAAACCATCATCATTTACTCAAACTTCCACACTGAAACCTCAATAACAAATTCAGAGAAGTATTGCTAAACTTAGCAATACTCTATAATCATTCGGTTTTAATAACACTTTTTAACACCAAGATAATT
Organism: Aliikangiella litoralis; assembly: GCF_052495765.1. The sequence goes on from NZ_CP199292.1 coordinate 5,132,424, forward strand.
AACCATTTCATCTAGTTCATTTGAAGAAATATAAACCTTACAAAGTTCACCATTATTATTAATAAAGACTAATTCTCCCGATGACTTCACTTCCATTTGAACCCATCCCATATCATCAGTTCTTGCATATAGTTCTTCATCTTGTAGTCTTGCATTACTAAACTCTTTATTCTGAAAACTAATTAACTGCATCACAATCACTTTTACTTGTTCAATCTGCCAACTTAAACTTTCAACATTACCTGGATACAGAGTAAATATTTTTGGCGTATCATCAAAACTCACTAAAGTTTCACCTACTGGTGACAAAACCACTCGATAAGTATCGTAAGGAGGCAATGCAATAAAGCTATTATCTCCAGCTTTTATTCTAGTTTTCTCAACTCCATTAATGAATACAGAAAAATATAATTCATCTGACTCAAAAAATTGAAGATTAATCATTACTCCAGCGGTATTTTGCCGATCGCCACCTAAAGCGACGTCACCCCCATCGGTTACAAAATTAAAGTGACTGGTCATAGAATACCCCGTCTTGCTGGTACTTAATGTTGGATCATTAAGCGCATCGGGATCACTTTTGATATTTTCTAAAATCAACCTGCCATACCCATAATCATTTCCTACTTCAGACTGAAAAAGGCTACTTAGCCGACCTTCGGTTTCTGTAACATTGAAACTATGACTTACCGCTCCAATTGATGAGTCAGGGTTACGGTAAGTAATACGTGCATTTTTATCTAGATGATTTGATTGACTCTGTGGTGTCTCGTACTGATTATGTGCAATAGTCGAGTTAACATTATATTTTTTATTTAAAAACCGTAAAGTCAAACCACTCATTATTCGCTTATCATCATTTTCCTTGGTTGCATCAATAGTCCAGTCAATCAATATATTGCCCGATTGATAGATATTTTTACGCCAACTTAAGCCAATGTTTTTAAAGTTGTTTTTACCTTCCTGCTCTCCTGTTCTAGCAAATAAATTTAACATAGAATTTGAAAAAGGTAAGCCAAGGTTAATGGCTGTTTGCCGGGAGTTTGGTTTTATTAATCGTAGACTAGGATCAATAATATCTAACGGTTCACTATAGGTTCTTCGATAACTTGCTGATAGAAAAAAATCGGCATGACGCAAGCCTAATAAATAATAAGCCGCATGTTCTTCATCTTGATTAAGCGCATGATTAGTTTGAAACTCAATTTGGTTTCCAAACCAAAAACTGCCAATTTCTAAAATTTCTTGTTCACTATTTACAACAATAGCACTATTAACCCCCATAAAATCAGTCGGCCGTGTCACTATTCCAATTCGACCAAGCGCTTTCGATTTAGGCACGGGAGTTGACTCTATCTTATCGTCTTCAGGATAACCTAACTCAGCAAAAAATAAAGTTTCACTAATTGGCGGCAACTGTAGAGATTTTGAATAAAAATAGCTTTCCGTTGTCTCTTTACCACTATCACCAATAATTTTAACTTCTAATGTATAAGATCCCTGTGGAAAATTTTGTGAGTCAAGCTCTATATTACCCGCTTGATAACTGCGACTATCAATCAATTGACCATCTTTATAGACTTCTACTCTAGAATGCTCATTAAGAAAAACAAATAGTCGAGTCCCCGACACTTGTTCTAAATCAGTTCTACTAGCTAACGATGATTGAACTCTTACTCCTAAAAGATCACGTTGTTCAAAAAAGCCACTTGATTGCGTTAAAGTTCGGAATGAACCTACTTGGTAAGCCATATCTCGATACTCATAGGTTAAAGACAGTTGATCAAGCCTTGTACCATTCTTATCATCGGTTTCGAGATTAGTAAACAAGCGATAATTATCATAACTTAACAAGCTATTTACTCGAGCAGTATAAATATCTTCTCTTTGCTCACCACCAGACGCAATGATAGAAAACGCATTGATCATCGACAGACCACTTGTCGAAGGTGGCAAATATTTATCAATAGCTAGTGGGGCAGCTTTTAGCAAGTGTGAATTAATAAATAAGTCGACACGTAGTTGTCCTTCCGAAAAAATAATACCAATATTTTCAGGTATTAATACTCCACAGTCAGGCTGTCCTTGGTAATGGCAAACTAAAACAGAATTAATCGCTAATGGAACAGAAAGCAATTTGAGTAAAATATCTGGCTCTTTTACATTAGCAAGAAAATTGACAACTTCTAACGGTGACTCAAAGATAATTTGCTCTGTGGTAAATTGAGCCATGCTTGAACCAACTAAACGATCATTATAAAAAATATCAACTAATGCGAGTTGAGGTTCTAATAAGTCTTCAAAGCCGGGAGGTGGAGTTGTCGTAACAACAGCAGAATATTGAGAGAGTGTTTCTTTTTCAACAGGCTCAGCTGCATAAATTTTAGGAATAATATTCATCACAATAAAAATAACCAAAACCGATAAAATGGAGAGTTTCAGCTTTTTTACTGAGTATTGACTAATTTTTACGTTCGAAATTAATAATCGAATGATTTAATCCTACCGATATTCGATAATTGACTGGTGTTAAAAAAGGTACTTCAACTTGCCAACTATTACCAGCATAAAGTCGCTTGCCTGCTAACTCTACGCATTGATTAGGCTCATTTTTAATGCTTTCACCTACAGGACATTGGTGACCTTTTTGCAATAGCACATTTGTATTCCCTCGGTTAGTGACAGTCATCCACCTTCCTTTAAACGATGAAACTAACTGAGGTTGAGGTTTTTTGGGCTGCGATAATACTAACACTTCATACGCGACAATAATTTTCACCGCAGTTTGGCTTGATTTTACTTCACCAATTTCTGGTTTCACCAGAACTCGAAAAACCTTATCTTGAGTTGCCTTATCAGGGTTATCCAGACGTACAAATCTCAAGCGTTTACGCGAACCCGGAGCTAAAACCATTCGCTGAGGCGTTACCAAAAGACCAGCCTCTTTTGGATCACGATAAATTTTACGAGACTCATTAGCTTTACCGGGGTTTAGAATAACGGAAGGCTCTATTCGAACATACAAAATATCTGGGCCTTGGTTAAATACATCAACATCTTCACTTTTCCGACCACTTTCCTCAAAATGGACTATCGCTTGACTTAATGATAGCCCGGCAAAAGTCGGTGGGGTGAAAAGTATCGTAAAAATGAGTATGAAATGACGCACAATCAACCTCTGCTGTTTTCTTCTATTACAGAAGCTATCAACTTAAAAGTCAATTAATTTAATAACTTAACTCATATTCTAAATATCATTAATGTGTATTATTCTGGCACAATTGTGACGGTCAAATAGCCAGAATAGCTACTTTTCGAGCTAACAGACTGAGGGTTTTTAAGTGAAACCTTTAACCGATTGGCTGCTGAATCTGCACATAGGTTTACTGGTCGCGCATTTTGAAAGTTACGAGAAGCTTTTGCCATATCTAATTTTTCAAACTGGTTATTTTGATGCTTATATGCCACCTGATAACTCAACTCACCATAATTCGGGTTAGATAATACAAATTGCCCTTTCTTTCCAGAACCAGACGCCTTAATCCGATAAATATCAGCTCCCAGATTACTGGTGCATAATCCATCGCTCACTTGGGATGGGCCTCTTCGAGAGTTAAATAACAGGCTGGCAGGCCCTGTCGTAATAGACTTAGGTACAACCGTCATATTAATTTGTGCAGAAGTTTTAGATGAAGTGCCGGTATTACCTGGACCAGCCGCAAATACGGGGCTCAATGGCGTTAGTACTAATGCAACAGTTGCTGCAATTGAACGAGTCCAATTCTGACGCCTAAGCGCACGAGCTAATTGATTCTTATCAATGAAATTAAATTCTAATAAAAGCTCGCCGAGTCTTGAATTAGTATGTTGCTGATGTTTGAGTGCAGTATCTAATTGCTCTTGTGTAATATAGCCTCGATTAATGAGAATAATACCCAATCGAGATTTTTGCTGTAAATCATTTTGCTCAAGCATTTTCAACCACTTCCTAACAATTTAAACGACCAACTTTTATATTTTTAATTGATTATGTGTTATTCACAAAACCATCAGATAAAAGTATCGGCGATAAAATGCTATACTTGAGTAAATCAAATTAAAAAATAAACCTCAATTTACCTTATACAATTTGTTCTTATCCCAAGTTCAGATTATCTAGCTATCATTCTATCGCTCTTGATTAAAATTAAATTCTAGAGTTGATGCAGCAGAATCCGTTTCTTCTTGTGTATCCATCCATGCTTCAAGCTGAGATAAACCAGGTGCTTTAAATAAGGGCAAGTCTGGTAAACCTAAACTGTTGCGCTTTTCAATAATTGACTGATAAAGAAGACTTCCTTTAGCTTCAATATTAGCTTCATCTAACGCCTTATGAGTCAAATACTTAACGTTCGGCGTTAATGCATCATTTAAGTCTGCAATCAATGGATCACCACGCTTAGTTCCATAGTTAAGCCAGGTTTTTGACTGAATAAATGCCTCCTGATATTGCTTTTGAAGATGGGTATATGCTTCACTTTGCTCACTGTCACTCGCTTCAAGCTCAAGGGCAATTTGATAAGCTTTTTGGTAATGAGCTAAAGCAATTTTTTCAACAATTGCAGTATAACCAGTACTAATCGCAGCTTTTTCATACCACTGAAGCGCCTGTTTAGGATTGCTGCTTTTAACATTCATTGCATAATAAAGTTGAGCTAAACCATCACCTTGCTCAGCAAGCGTTAATAATGTATCCAAATCATAACTGAGATAATCGCTGTTGACGGCCTCTACCGCTTGATCTTCAATTTCAACAAATTGCCTAATTGCATTATACCCACTCACTTCAACCCAATTTTCTGGAAGCATCTCCGTATATTGTTGGCTCCCTCTAACCACAGGCTGTTCAAGTTCACTTAGCGCCGCTTTTAAAGCTTTTGGGTTTCGGCTAGCCTTACTTTCATTCTCTGGTAACCTAGTTATCCCAACCAAGTTGGTCTGACTTTCAGCAGTTGTTGCTTGTTGTAAATTTATTTTTAAAATAGCAACAGATAAAGCAACAATCCCCCCTATGAGCAAAACCGACAAAATTATTCTTTTAAACATTGTATATTAACCCACTAATTTGTTAATAACTCAGTAACACAGAATATTTATATTGCAAGTTATATAAAAATAATAATTAAAATCAACCTTCAACTTATTCTGCATATTCTAATATCGATAAACCGCTTAGTTTGTAACTAAACCACTGCCTCAGCTAGTGGTTTAGTAAGAATAAACCTTAAAGAACTTAGCTAATTACTGAATTCGTTCAACAGCAGAGTCAACCTGCCTCGTCATTCCAGAAGAACTATTACGAACAAACATAATCACAGTAATCGTTTCCCCTCGACTAACTTGAGTATCTAAAAAACGATTGTTCTCTTTTCTCAAAGAGAAAGGCATGTCAGATTTCACCTTCAAACCATTTTTTCCAAGAAACCGAAACAATAAAGAATCCCAGTTACTCTCTGCACACTCACCAGTCTTTGAATCAAACTTTACTATTAATTTAGCTAAACTACTATTCTCTTTAGTATCTCTAACATAATCAATATCACAACCAGCCCATGCATTCCCAGCCAATAATGATCCCATTAAAATCACTAATCCCGAACATTTCTTTATTGAAAAATTAAACACAATCTCTTCCTCATAATTTAAGTTTTATTTAACTAAAACTTTAATCAACTACTGACTTCATCTTAATTTCTAACCTTTGCTGTCATGATTAATATTTTAGTGTCCACCAGTCATAATCTTAATCGTTCATGATAAGGCGTAAGCAGACTAATTTGCGCTTATTATTTTTTCAAACCATCAATGCAATAATGGCATCTTTGCAATCAAACTTGTCACAATTGAGAATCGAACCTTGCTGATTCCAGGAAAACTGAACTGACTAAGTATTGATTAATTGAAACCATCTTTATCATGGCTAGTACAAATCACGCCAATACGATTGACAAACACGCCAAAATCCGTTGTCACAATTGTTATTAATACCACTATCAATAAAATGGCGTGTAAAAATATTGTTTGTTTAACGATTGTTCAAAGGACAAAATGAAAAATATTTGCGAACCCGTGTCTTCACCAGTAATACTAATACAATCACCTAAAACCGATAGTTTAAACAGGTTCAATATCAAAAGTAGTTTTCAAAATAATTATGCTGTACATTAAGTAACAAGTGTTTTTACAAAAAATAAAAAGAACCTGACTACTTATTAAGTTACTAAATTAACAAAGACTTATTTAACAATACTAAAATGGAATACTTATGTTTAAACAAGCTATTACAACTTTAATACTATTAATTAATAGTCAGCATGCTTTAGCTTTTTCTAATAAAGACTCTATTCCATTTTTCTACTCTTCTGAGCATCATCATTCTAAACAACTTCAGAAAACCAATATAAAAAAAATGTATCAAGATCATCAAGGGTATATCTGGATAGCTACAATAACCGGGCTTGTAAAGTATGATGGTAACACTTTCAAAACATATCATCCCAACCAAGGAACAAACAATTCTATTTCTGATCGATTTATTCGTGATATTTATGAAAGCAAGAACAAAACATTATATATTAGTTCGCGACTATCAGGTTTAATGCAATATGAGCCTAACACAGATAGTTTTAAAGACTATGTGGATACTCCTAATCAAAAGTTTGCACATACTGTTAATCATATCACGGAGGATCAACAAGGACGAATTTGGTTAAATAGTCTGGGTACAAACATTCTATTTAACCCATCTCAAAATACTTATAAGATGTTTGATAACAAAGGTGCTTCTCTACATATAAAGATCGCGAATAACATACCTCACTTCTATTATTCAGGCTCTGACTTTCGAGGACTTTGTAAAATAGAAAACGAAAGCCAGGTTTGTATCAAAAAAATGCTTATTGACTTTATCATCCAAAATACAAGTAGTACAGATGAAATATGGATTGGCACAGTTGACCAAGGGTTGAATTTATATAATGCAAAAACAAACTCTTGGAAAAACTATCTTCCAGACACCCAGTTTGCAAGTGGAATTTTTTATAATGGTCATGATATTTTGTATACCACAAAAGAAAATAAGTTAGGCTTGTTTGATACACAAACTAAAGTAGCTCATGATTTAGAAAAAGATCGACTTACTCCCTTACTTGAAAAAACCCCACATGGCGATATTGAGCTTAGGCTAAAAGATGCATCCGGCAATATTTGGGCAACTTCAAACAAACAGCTCATAAGAATAAGGTACTCTAATTTTTTGCGAGAAATAGAATTAAGTAAAGATAAAAACCTTCGTTTATATAATATCGTTGAAGGTAGTGATAATAACTTATGGATAGGCAGCAATAAAAAAGGATTAATACGCTATAACTTAATAACAAAAAAAATTGCTAGCTTTAAACCATCTAAATTTAAATCTTTTGACGCTACTGCACTTATCAATGGTCCCAATAACTCTCTTTTTATTGGTAGTAGTCACGGTGTATTTAGATATTTTATCAATTCAAAAAAATGGGTTCAGTATAAAGTAAAGCCAAGAGGCTACATTGAAGGAATAGCTTTAACCAGTAATCAATACCTTCTCGCGGGCTCGGATAAGCTTCATCGGATTAACATTAATACCGAAGAAGTTACTTCATATGAAGCATCCTCTGGTCTTTTTGATAATTTTATAAGTCATATTGAACCACTAAAAAATAATAATTTTTATCTTAGTGGAGGCCCCGCTTCAAATATGGTTATTTATAATTCAGATACCAATAGTTCCATAAGACTAAAAGATAAAAACTATAGCTTATTAAACTCTCACAATAGCATACGAGATTCTGCATTAACCAATAAAGGAGAACTTTGGATTAATGCAGTTTCTAAAGAAATAAGGAAAGTCACCTTCTCTTTAACTGGTAACGATAATAAATTTGAAACATTTCAAATTCATCATAATAATGAAATTATTAATATACTTTCAATTACAGATGACCACCAAGGTAATTTATGGCTTGGGACTAATATTGGTTTAGTCTATTTTGATACTGTCAGCAAGGAATATCAAGTCTATTCTGATGATGACGGCTATCCGTCTCAAGGTGTGAATTCACGTTCTATTTTAACCGCTAAAAACGGTAATATTTATTTTGGAGCAATGGGCTCAATTATTGAAGTAAATCCAAGTAAAATCACTCAAGGTACATCGTCTCCCAATATTGTTATTACTGACGTGATTATTAATGATCAAACTCAATTAACGAAAGCAAACTATCAATTACAACCAACGGATCAATCAATTACATTTAAATTCTCATCCTTAGACTTTTATAATACGAAAGGTATTGAATATCGATATAAATTAGAGGGGTTTGATGCTGACTGGCGTTATACCAAAAATAGTAATGCTCACTATACAAATTTATCACCAAACACCTACCAGTTTATTGTAGAAGGAACTAATGCACGTGGAGTCTGGAGTAAACACTCAGCATCGGTAAAAGTCACTGTACTACCCAGTATTTGGCAAACACCGTTCGCTTACTTCCTCTACTTTTCAAGCTTGATCGGATTAATCTATGGTTTACTTTTTATTAGAACCAAAAGATTAAAAAGCCAAGCCAAATCACTTGAAAAAGAAGTATCTCAACGAACAGCACAAGTAAAACAATTATTAGATAGAAAAAATACGCTGTTCTCTCACATTTCTCACGAACTGAGAACACCTTTAACATTAATCTTAGGTCCGCTTAATAAAGCATTAAAAGAATCATCTAGAAAAAATGAAAAAGAAATTACAAAAAACCTAAATATTGCACTAAACAATTCAAACCGTTTGACTCATATTGTTGACCAGTTGCTCAGCTTATCAAAAACAAGTGCTGTCGAACAAGACAAAAAAGTCGTCAGAAATTTATATGCTATTGTTCAATACATCACTACCTCAATTGATTCCTACGCTATTGAAAACAAAGTAGAAGTTATTGTTAACGTAGACAAAAATATATTCATTAAAGTAATTGAAAACTCATTAGAATCGATATTTTTAAACCTGATTGTCAACGCTATAAAATATGCAGCAGATGGCGGCTGGGTAAAAATATACTCTTCTTGCAAAAATAACTCTGTCAGAATCTGTGTCGAAGATAATGGCCCTGGTATTGCCAAGAATAAACAAAGCCTAATATTTAAACGCTTTTCTCAAATAGATGAAAGCCACGATGGGCTTGGTATTGGCTTGGCACTAGTTAAAGAACTTCTTGAAGTTCAATCAGGCTCTATTTCTCTCGATAGTGAACATGGTAAAGGTGCGATTTTCACCATTGAGTTACCAGCCTATATACCCGAAGATAATACACTTACTTCAACTGATGAACGATTAACACCTATGACAACCGAGCAAATCAACAGTCAATTAAGTCTATCAACTGAATATTATCATTTACGTGAATCGAATATTTTAAACCAGAATTTATCAAACATTTCATTTAATAGAAAAAGTAGTAAGCTTAGAGTGCTTATTGTTGAAGATAATTTAGAAATGTGTAACTACTTATTCGACTTACTCTCAAAAGACTACTCATGCGCAATCGCTTACGATGGCAATCAAGGTCTTAATGTTGCGATTAATGAGTTACCCGACTTGATTATTAGTGATGTTATGATGCCAGAAATGAATGGTTTTCAATTAACTCAAGAACTCAGAAATCACTCGCTCACAGCTCATATACCAATCCTACTATTAACAGCCCAAAATACAGATCATGTTAGAATTGACGCATATAAACATCACCCTGATGATTTCATGATAAAGCCATTTCTTGATGATGAATTACTAATAAGAATTGAAAGTATTTTTGCCGTTAGAGAAATATTAAAACAAGCTAAGTTTCGTGACTTAAAATCTGAGCAGAGTTATTTTCTTAAAAATTCAAAACTAGATAATGCGCCAACAATGAATAAAATCGAAAGCAGTGCTTTCAATCCTGAGGATAAAAATATCAATAAAATTTTTCTGAATAAATTTAATGATATTCTTGAAAATAACTTTAATGATAAAAATCTAACACTCGATGATCTCGCATCTATGCTAAATATGTCACGTCGTTCATTACAAAGAAAGGTAAAAATAGCAACCGGAGTTTCTCCTATCACTTATTTAAGGACTTTTCGACTAGAAAAATCAGCACAATTAATGGAGGCCGGACATACATCAATAAAGTATATTCAAGCAGAGATAGGAATGAGTAACAACGCAAGGTTTTATGAATACTTTAGAGAATATACAGGAAAAACACCTAACGAATATATTTCTGATTTTTTTGAAATAAAAATGAGTTAAGTTTTTCGTTCCTAGTAGAAAACATCATAATTACCAACATAAAATAAGGCCTCATCATTTCATCATACTGAGGCCTTGCATCGTTCAAGTGAAATAATTAAACAGCTAATATAGGCTAACTTGTTTATTTTTATTGCGTCAATATAACTAACGCCCTATTCTCTAGCAAGATCAAAGTCATCATAAAAATCACGATAATGAATGAATTATTTTCTAACTCATTGAAATAACGAACAACTAAAAAGCTCGTTAAACTTCTTTATCCAACACTCAGATTAAGTAAGCCATAATTAATCATCCGTCAAAGCAACAGTCCAAATACGCTTGAGTGGCAACTCTGCTTTAAATTCGTCATCAAGCTTATCGTAAACTGAAAAAAGTTGTTCTAGCACATCATCTTGTGTCCAAAGTCGTAGACGATAAAAACTAACGGCCAGTTCTTTTTGTACGTTTTGTTTGTAGCCACCCCAGGCAACAAATAAGCCGTGATCAGAATTAAATTTGCTCATTGCGCCAAGAAGTTTATCGACAGTCGGTCGGTCAATGCTACCGGTACCAGATTTTACTTCGACACAGATACGTTGTTCACCAAATCCCATTGCACCGCTAGAAGCTAATATATCTACACCGCCGTCAGCGCCTTCAAGACTTTGCCAAGTGGTGAATCCTTGGGCTTGTAAAATAGCGGTTATTAGTCGAGTGAAGTCATGACCTTTAAATTTTCGTTCAATTAACGATACAACTTGTTGTTTAGCTGTATATTCCAAATCGATTTCTGAACTTTGGTCATCATTGGCATCATCAATCTCTACTGTCGTATTGGTAATATATTTTGATGAAGCTTCTTTTACACCCATTGACTGAAGTAGAGCTTTGTCGTTTTCGGGTTGCCAATTATTTTTTGCCATCGCTTCAATTCGTTCTGCTGCGTTGTTTCTTTTTATCTGGCAGATAGTCATAAAAGCGCCCAAGCTGTAGAGAATATCTTGGGAAAAATTTGAACGCGGAATGTCTTGAGCGAACCACTCTACATTTCGGTAGTGAAAAAAGGGATCAGGGCCTTCGGGATTATGGCAATAATTGCTGGTTAACTTGCCGATGTGAATGACCGGTTGAGACTTGGAAGGTAAAATTATCCAGTCACCCTCTACCATACTGAAAACAAATGGCCAAATCTGGCTTGCATGATTTCGTAATTTCCCTACCTTTGCATCCGGGTCTCGCTCTTCGAGTAAATCAATTAACTCAGTGCGCTCTTGCAGAACACTTAAATCAGCATCAAGTCGTCCCCAGGTAACGTAAACTCTATTTTCGTCTAAAAATTTTTGCTCATACTGGCCATTTCCGCCCGCTCTTACTAACCATATTTTCATATGCCACCTTCCCTTCTCTAATTATTTCAATGAACCTATATTGGCTTTCTTATAGTTCAATTCATTCTTTGCATGGCGCAACATTGTTTCAACTTGTTCGTATTGACCTTTGGGATACCAAATTGCGGTAATTCCAAGCCCTGCAAGTTCAGCATTTCTTTTTGCAATTTCCTCATGAGTATCTGGCGCTTGTTCGATGGCAAAGTGTTGCGGGAAAGCACGATCACCGGCATTTGCTTTCACTTCCTTAAAAACTTGAATTGTTCTGTCATTTTGAAGGCTACAGCCAATAAACAACAAACTACTATTTTTAAAATAATAACGAAGCATTTTTGGAATCGGTTTTTCGAAATCAAGCTCATGCTCACCGTAAGCTTCATCATATTGCGCTTTACCAAGAATACATTGTTGAGGTTGTTTAATATCACCATGTAATTTTAATAAGGTGACTTTGGTTGGGTCTGGTTTATCCATTGCAGATGTACCATTAATGACTTGGACAAAAGGCTCTGCACCAGTGTCATACACTTGTTCCAATAATCGATCATAGTTAGTCGTGATCAGGGTATCATTAAATAGCTCTGAGATTCTTAAGGTTAAGTCTTGTACGCTTCCCGTTCTACCAAAGACATCTCGAATTTCTTGCGCAAAGACATCACGACCAAGGTTGTTTTCTATATGTTCAATCACTTCTTCAAATTGTCCTTGTGATAACCAAGTTTCCACTTGTTCCGGTGGAATTCCAGCGGTGCGACCTTGTTGACGTAAATGATTAGCCCAAGTTGGAAACTCGCCACCAACAGAAATGCCAGCCCCAAGAAAAGGCACAACCATTTCTTCTTCTATTCTTTCGACTAATTGATTAAACCGTTGTTCGTTCCGTTCAAACCAATGCTCGCCATTTTCTGAACCAAATTTCTCATTAAAGTATTCCTTACCCAAAACTTGGTCACGATAGTCAAGTCGATAGGCTCTTAGTGCTTGCTCATAAGCTTCCCTATCACCAGCATAAAAAGCTTTACTTGGATGTGACAATTTACCAATACCGAGGGCTTCCAATAGATTAGATGCAACTTCTGAATCACCATTATCTATCCATAGATTAAAGTCACTAAAAAACTCATAAGTATGATGTTCATCTTCTTTGCACCAGTTGTCGAGTAATTCAGCCATCTCAATTTCCTTTTACATAATAGCTTGTTCGACCAAAGCATCAGCTAGGTTTGACTGGGCGTCTTGAGCATCAGCTAGGCGCACTTTAAGCTGATTACAAAAAACCATTAATTCACCCACTAATTTAACTAACGCATCTTGGATATCCATGGGGGGAATAATTATGGGAATGCTTTCAACTATCTTTTTGCTTATTTTTGGCATTGTTCCTGAAGTCCCAGTCATTCGCTGCCACATAAAACTACGTGCAGAGGGTGATTTTAGCCAAAGCGAAACATACTCGGAGCTGGCTTCCTCGGAGACTCTCAACTTCATCATCAAATCAGGATAAATTACATTTTCCAAATCGCTATCTATTAATACATTCGAACCAACGAAAATATGTGAATTACCACGTTGCAGAAGAATATCGCCAGCCTTTAACCACAAATGAGAATCTTCATCGATATCAATATCGACAAATTTAACTTCGCCCATATTCAAAGTTCCGTAGCTAGTTGCACCGAGCCTAAGTACTTTATATGGAGTATCAATAGGAGATTCTTTGGGAGAAAGTCCATTTCTAGGACCAAAGGAAAGGTATTCTTTAAGTACTCCTTTTTTTGCTATCGCAGTAAAAGGAACCAATTTACCAGATGTGGCAAGCTCTAAGATGGCTTTTTTTAATTGTTCTATGCTACTTTTGGATGTGAAGAGCGTATCGAAGTGCTCTGCTAAGCGCAGCCAGTTATTGGTGAGTTCTTGATTATTGGCGGATTGGGTTAGGGTATTTAACAACACCTCAACCAATTGTTCATGCGCGGTAATACTGTTAGTTTGTTGTGATTCTAATTGATCGCAGAGCGACATTAGTTCGTCGACTTTGGCTACTATGCGGTGTTGCTCGGCAAGAGGTGGAATAGCCATGACCAGTGGGTTCAATTTACCTAAAGAAATATTCGCTATATTAGTCGTCTGACTTGCACTGCCAATTAAAATACTTCTAACCGCAGGTGCTCGTAAAAAAAGCATAACGTAAGTAGAATTTAGTAACCGTGGCCTTAGTACGGCCAAGAAACCGCCAAAAGAAGTTTTCATTGCCGGTTCGCGCTCAATTATTGCGACTTTCCCTACTAATTCTCGGCTATTAGCCATCGACATCACAATGTCGTTTTGATGTATATATTGGTCATCTCTTTTTACGAACTTTTCACGGATAAATAATAAATCTTCCCATTCGATTTTGTCTTGAACATTTGTAGTTCTTAAGCATGCTGCCCTTCCAGATTCTGGCACCTTTGATTTTTCGCTTGAGGGAAAAGTAATTCCCCTTACAATATCTACAACATTACCAAGTCGAACACATGACCAAGAGCGTGGTGGTTCATACAAAATCTCGTTACTACTAATTTCTGGCAATGCTTTAGGGCTTTTAACAACCCCTTTCCTGATCAACTTTGTTTTTTCTTTTGCAATTTTTTCAAGCAACACCGAAGCAGGTTCGTCTTTAGGATCTTGTGGCACTAATAGCCCACGCACCGCCAATTCCAAAATCAACTCACGCAGTTTTTTAATCCCATAAAGCTCAATTTTATTACTCGAACCACGCCCTTGAGAATTTCTTTTTTTTATCGCCGACGACCAAACATCAATATTCTCTGTTATTAATTTTTCAATCGCCGACATTACTGCACACCTTTGTCAGCTAAAGCTTCTGCCAGAATATTTTTAAGCTGATCGCGTAAATCTTTAATCTCCGCTTGCTGTTGATTGTAAGTTGCTAGCAATTCTTCCGGATCATGATTAACTTGCTCACCAACATGCGGATTTTTAATATCCAGGTTGTAATTACGTGCAACAATATCTTCTAGGCTTACCTTCCAGGCTTGTTCGGTTTCTACGCGTTTTTTAAAACCGTCAGCTTCATCGCCCCACCAATTGCGCTCGGTTTCAAACTCTTCAAACTGCATGGGTTTGGTTTTGTTATAACTGCTCACACCTTCTGGGTATGGGTGCTCATAAAACCAAATGTGTTTGGTGCCGGGCTGTTCTTTTTCTGGAACTTTGGTAAAGAATAAAATATTGGTTTTTATGCCGGTATATGGCGCAAACACCCCATTAGGTAAACGCACAATGGTATGTAAGTTACATTCGTTCAGTAGCTTTTCTTTTAAACGGGTTTTCATGCCCTCGCCAAATAAAAAACCATCGGGTAAAACCACGGCGGCGCGACCATTCTTTTTCAGTAGCTTAATCACTAAGGCCATAAACAAATCGGCGGTTTCACGGGTTTTTAACGTGGCGGGAAACTGGTTCTCAACACCGTCTTCTTCCATGCCGCCAAACGGCGGATTAGTGATAATAATATTCACTCTATCTTTTTCGCCGTAGTCTTTGTAAGCACGACGACTCAGCATATTATCATGTTCAATCTGAGTGGGAATATCAATACCGTGCAAGATCATATTGGTGGTACAGAGCATATGCGGCAAGGCTTTTTTCTCGACGCCATGAATACTATTTGCCAACACTTCTTCATCTTTACTTTTCTTAACGTAGTTAATGCGCTTGTGATCAATACTGCACGCTAAAAATCCACCAGTACCACAAGCAGGATCAAGCACGCTTTCTTTTAGTTTGGGGTCAACCCGGTCGACAATAAACTTGGTGACTGCACGAGGCGTATAAAACTCACCGGCATTACCCGCGCTTTGTAAATCTTTTAAAATTTGTTCATAAATGCTACCAAAGGTATGGCGGTCTTCGGTGTTGTTAAAGTTGATCTCACAAATTTTATTGATCACTTGCCGCATTAAAGTGCCAGACTTCATGTAGTTGTAGGCGTCTTCAAAGATATTGCGGATCACCAAAGCGCGTTGGACTTTTTTCTTGGCCTCTTTATCGTCCGATGCAGTTTGAATGTTGAGTTTTTCTTTCAAGGTTGGAAACAACTGCAAGTTAACAAAATCACTTAATTCGTCCCCAGTCATGCCTTCTGCATCGGCTGCCCAGTTGCGCCACCGCAAATGCTCAGGCAAAGGTGATTGGTATTTGTCTTCTAACAGTTCAATTTCTTCTTCTCGGTCATCGTAAATTTTTAAAAAGAACATCCACACTAACTGACTGATACGCTGTGCGTCTCCGTCGACACCCACGTCTTTACGCATAATGTCTTGAATCGATTTAATAATACTGCTGACGTTACTCATTAATGTTCCTAATTAGTTTATTTCTACTGTGATGTGTTTATTACGATTATTATTTACAATGTTTGCTTAAACAGTTCTTGCTCTAAATCTTGCACGGCTTGTTCATAATTGGCTTTGCCGCCAAATACATCGTTAATTATTTCTACTGGTGTGCCCATACCATCAAATGGGTTTAGCTTGAGCACTTTGGGGTTTTCAATGGTCACTACACCTTCATCTGCATATTTATCAAGCAAGGCTTCCAAAACGGCTCTCGCCTGATCACCATATTTGGTAAAGTAATTACGTTTTTTGACGTTATTAGCACGCTCGGCTCGGGTGAGTGGCGGCTGATCATACGCGATATGACAGATAAGATCGAAGTCGCCGTAATCTTTGCCGACTTCTTGCGCCAGTTTGGACAGTTCAATACCGTATTCGGCCAACTCTTCAATAATGGCCGCTTTCTTTTTGCTGGTATTCCACTTTTGAATGAATTCATCAAGCGAGGCAAATTCTTTCAGAATATTTTTTCGGCTGTAGTCTTTATAGCTTTCAGTCACCATTTGACCATCTTCGCCCAAATATTCAACCCGTTCAGATAGAATACGAACGTCGACCCCGCTCACTCGCACCTTATATACACCTTCCGGCCCGTCTACGTCATCACCATCATCTTCTCCCTCACCAGGTTCTGGATCGGGCGGTACTGGATCGTCATCGTCTTTCGGTTCGTAGATAACAACCGGATCACCATCAAAATCGGGATCTTTAAAAAGCTCTGTCGCTTTTTTAAAATCCATTATGGTAAAAAAGTATTTATTTTGCTCTTCATCAATACGTGTGCCACGGCCTACAATCTGTTTGAATGAGGTCATGGAGTTAATATTTTTATCTAGTACTATCAATTTGCAGGTCTTAGCATCAACCCCAGTGGACAAGAGCTCTGATGTGGTTGCGATGACCGGATACTTACTCTCTGGATCGATAAAGTTATCCAGCTCTGCTTTACCTTCAACGCTGTCGCCGGTAATTCGCATGACATATTTGGTATTTTCTAAGGCTAAATGACCGGCGGCATTAACAATGGCTTTACGCATACGCTCAGCGTGATCGATATCTTCACAGAATATAATGGTTTTAGCATAGGGATCGGTCGCCTTAAGTAGTTGCATCACCCGCTTGGCGACCAGCTTAGTTCGTTGGTTAAGTACCAGAATGCGATCCATGTCGACCTGATTGTATTCACGTTGCTCAATCTCATTGCCCAGATCATCTTTCATTCCAGGCGGAGGCACCCAACCAAGGATGTCTTTATCAATATCGATACGCACGACTTTGTAGGGTGCTAAAAAGCCATCTTGAATGCCTTGCTTAAGGGTGTAGGTATAAACGGGCTCTCCAAAATAAGTAATGTTTGAGGCGTATTCTGTTTCTTTGGGCGTGGCCGTAAGACCGAGTTGGATAGCGCTATCAAAATATTCAAGAATCTCACGCCATGCAGAATCATCTTTGGCGCTGCCGCGATGACACTCATCTATAACAATTAAATCGAAGAAATCGGGCGACACATTTTTAAAGATTTTGTCTTCTTCATCTGGCCCTGTAAGTGCTTGATATAAACCAAGGTAGACTTCGTAAGAGGGGTCGATTTTTCGATTCTTGATTTTGGTCATCACTGAACCGAAAGGCTTGAAGTCATTAACCAAGGTTTGGTCGGCGAGAATATTTCGGTCGACCAGAAACAAAATTCGTTTCGCTTGTTTAGCTTTCCATAAACGCCAAATTATTTGGAATGTGGTGTAGGTTTTACCTGTACCGGTTGCCATAACCAATAATAGCCGTTTTTCACCTTTGGCGACTTTCTCAATAACACGATTAATGGCTTCAGCTTGATAGTAGCGCGGCTCCTTGCCAGAACCATCCTCAAAATAAGGCTCAACAACTAGTTCTTCGTCTTCATCTTCTATTCCACGAAAGATTTTATAGCGTTGCCACAATTCACTTGGTGATGGGAAAGCATCGAGCGCAAACTCTGTTTCTATCTCTTCATCAGGCTTTGGGACTTTGTTATGAGAGGCAAATGCATCACCATTTGAACTAAATGTGCTAGGGACTTCTAAGATATCGGAGTAACCAAGGGCTTGTTGCATCCCTGAACTGACGGTGTGGTTATTATCTTTGGCTTCAATTACCGCAATTGGCACACCTTTTTCCTTTTGCAGTACATAGTCAGCAAACTTCTTCTTCTTTTTATTACGAGACGATAGATTGCCGCGCACAATTACTGGCCCTGGGGTCAATGTCACTTCGCGGCGAATTTGGGTCATTTCATCCCAGCCGGCATCTCTTATGGCTGGTGTGATAAATTTTGCTTTGATATCTGCTTCGCTGAGTTCTTTTTTTTCTTTTTGGTTCATAACATCATTCGGTTAGTGTTTGTTAAGAATAAGAGTCACGCTTACTTTTTAATCTAAAGTTCAACATGTAAAACACCTAAATAGAGTGCAGATTTAATTCGTTAATGATTATAAGCTATACCACATAATTTGCGACTTAACAGACGTTATTAATAGTTTTTTAACTCTTAGGGAAAAAGCAAAAACTTACCCCCCTCGATACAACCCGCCCAACTGTAACTCATAAGTCAGTCTATTAAAATTTTTACATTATAGGAAGTCATAAAGCAGCTTAATAAAACAATGATAAATGGCAGGAAACAGTAACCAATAGCAATGTTTATCTGACGGTTTTCCATTTTCCTTTATCTTATCTATCACTATCGCCACATCCTTTTCCTTTCCGACCTGACATAACATCAGAGCTAATATTCAAATATAACATATTGGCAAAATACCAGCCTATTGGCTAATAAACAAGCAACCAATAAACTCAAATTGAGATTTAAAATTCTTAACTGATTCATTTTAATTCATACTTAAAATAATTAACTTGGACGGACTATGTCATTCTGTTGACTGTTAAAAGTTAGATTGAGCCGTACTTATAACAGTTGTAAGTTTCGCGAAGTCAAAAACAATATTAATAAGGATCTTGGCGTTGCTATTGATGAAGAACCGACGCAACCGGCCAATAGAAATTATGAAGTTGGTGCCATTTGTTAATTCCCAAATTCCAATAGACAGATACCTTAGATTCTACAATTACGACACGGCTTTTATCCGAGTGCGCAATACATAAGATTGTATTGATTTTTGTCGATTTAACTCATTTACCCGTCGGGCTAATTTTGCCATTACTGTCGCACTCTCGTGTACTTAAAGTGTTGAGAACACAGATGAACACCAGCAAGCCTCTTAACAAACGAATTCACCAAACAATTATTACTCAGAAAGTCAGAAATCAAGCGAATGTTATAAAAATCAAAGGGCACGAAGATACTTTCCGAAGGCTTTTAAGAATGCTACCCGACATAACCTCTGGAGATTCTAACAACATTGAAGGCCAAGCAGCATTTATCTATTTTAGAACACTGTTTGGCAATAATTTTAAAAGACGTCAGGAATCTATAGAGAACAGCGCTTTGAACTATGCATATACAATCGTCCGCTCACTATCGCTCGTGCAATCGTCGCGAATGGTTTACTCCCGGCTCTTGGTATTTTTCACCATAATGAGCAAAACGCTTTTAATCTAGCAGATGATTTAATTGAACCGTTCAGACCTATTGTTGATTTCCAAATATTATTATTGCTTGAAAAAAGAAAAAGTAATAGTGAGGAATTAACTCTAGAAATGAAACAAGAGATTACTCGCTTGTTGGGAACAGATATTAGTTATTCACTTGATTCAAAAAATTATTCGAAAGCTAGCTTACTAGCAACTACGGAGATCCAAGTCAAAAGCCTAAATCGCTGTTTTGCCAAAGCGAATGCGTCAGAGCTAGTTGACATTATTCTTGAGTGTGATGAGTAAAAGAACAAGACGATTTATGAGATTAATAGTCTTTTTTGATTTACCGACTAAAACCAAAAAAAAATAAAAGGGCTTATGTTCTTTTCAGACGCTTCTTATTAAAAGATGGTTATGATATGTTGCAGTTTTCAGTTTATGGCAGAGTTGTAAACGGATTTGATGATGCAGAAAAACACCTAAAACGCCTGCAAGACTCTTTACCGCCTGCTGGCTCCGTCCGATGTCTAAAAGTGACTGAAAAGCAATTCACTAAAATGTTAATCCTTGTCGGTGATACGTCATTACAAGAAAAAGTAGTGACTCAATCTCAAATGCTGCTGTTTTAGACACAGTTTTCAAGAGAAAAAAAACCACAGAAACCTTTAAAATAAAGGCCTCTTAGGGAGCATATTATAGCTTTCCGGGGTGAGAGAGGAAATTACAACTACACAGTTACTAAAGCAACATTGCTTAAATTGTAGAAGTTCAAACCTGATCAAACAGTTACCAGTTTGTACGGATGCCCGGTCAGATTATTTTGAAGTGTAGTAGCTCAGACTTGATCTGACAGTTACCCGTTTTTCAAACGGTATCTGTTAGTTTAGATTTGAGCTAAATTCTTTTCAGCCCAAATCAGTTTACCATCAAGCAAAGTTTCTTTTGGCGTTCTACCGCAACACATTTTACCTTGATGAGTTCGGTCATTGTTATAGTATTCCATCCAAAAATCCAGATCTTTTTGCAACTCCTCCATCGTCGAGTAAAGTTTTTTGCGAAACGTCACCTGATAAAATTCATTCAAAATCGTTTTATGAAACCGCTCACAGATACCATTGGTTTGCGGTGACTTCACTTTTGTTTTTGTATGGTCAATATCATTGTTGGTCCACATCTTCGGGCGCTTCACTCACGGTAAGGGAAGGCGTAACAGGCGCTTGCATAATCGGGGCAGATGGCGTGTTCTTATTGTTGGAAATAAACAGGTCAAGGTTTCTGACCACGTTTTTCCCTTCAATTTTCACATCAAAAGAATAATTGACAGGCTCAGCAATTCCGTCGGTTTTGCTGGAAGCAACCCCACCGACCGAACCCGCTTGGTCACCAACCGACTTGCTAAAGTTGGAACCTTAAGGCACGCTGGCACACCATTGATATTTACAGATTTAAGTAGACCTTAGCCTTTATTGATAACCGACTGGCTAATATATTTTACCAGCGTTTACAGTTCTTCAAATTTAACCCCTGTCAAATAATTATCTTCAATGGCTTTTTTAAATTGTTCGCTACAATAAATAGTAATAAAATTACTAACACCCAATTTAAACAAGTGAACACCGTTAAGCAATTCACTTTTAAAAACATACTTTTTAGCGCCCGTCACCTCCATTAACTCATCAACATAATAAGTTGTTTTTTCTCTATCTAAAGCCATATCCATTTTTTTTACTACGTTTAATACATACCAAGTATCGTTTTCATGCTCTAAAGGCAGTAATTCATCTTCATAACTTAAATAGGGCATTAATACTTTTTTTGCTTTTTCAGAAAGTACTAATGTACTTCTTAAACTGACAATATCAGGTATGGATTGTTTACCTATATTATAATCTTCAAGCTCTCTTAAATAGACAGGCATGCTGATCCAATCATCTTTTCTAGGTTTACCATGAAAATCTAATGCCCCTCTCATTTCTAAAATAGCATTTTCATCGGTTTCAGTGGGATAGAAACTTTTATAATCTGTTGTATTAGACTGAACTGTATAAATTGATACCACTACCAATTCCTCGCATTAATTATTTCCCCTTCTTTATAGGGGAATTGACCTTGTTGTACTCGCTCATTCAACTTTTTTAAAGTTTTGATCACTTCTTTTCTTGGGTTCGACTGCGTTAGATTATGCTGTAATAAAATAACCACATTCCTATAGTATTGACCAGTATGAACTGTTCTATGAGCTGGTGCATTAGGCATAATTTTATGCGGGACATTTCGCTTAAAGTTAGGCAACCATACGCCATTAATTGGCATGTCAATGCGGATCCCTAACCTAGCTAATATTATACGTGCTGCTCGTGCTTGTGGATGATTACCACTAATTAAAGCATGGGGCTCAAACTCTTCTGCTGGCTTGGCATAGCCACTTGCATTTAAAAAACGTCCCAGTCGGGCAGAATCGTGCTTTTCTTTTAGCAACTCTATATCACTAAGACTATGATTTTCATAGCGCTCTAATTCTTCAATAGATGCTTGGCGATACTTACTTAAAGCTAAGTGATAAATCCAGTTAGTTCTGTTTAATGCTTCGGCTTTATCTTGAGTTGTGATTTTGACTAGCTCACTAATTCCTATACGAAGTTCACTTTCATTAAGCTGTATGACTTCCAAGTTGCCATTAGTCACTTTTTCCACTCTTTGCCTCTCATTATTAGTACATACTCTGTGAGCTGGATTCTACATGAAATTATTGAAAACACAATTGAGTTGCAGCGACACTTTCTTTTCGGGCAAACATATCTCACATTTGTAATACTTAAAACAAATAGCTAATTTTATCCTGTATCGCTTTCCTTCTACCACTTTTCAAGTTTCGTTGAACACCACTGTTTCGCGACTCTTTTCAATGCAAAATACTGATTCTTTTTTAAATCCAAAGCGGTTAATACTTCAACTGCATGACCATAGTTAATGAATTTATTAATTCTTCCTCTGTAATTTTCAGTTTTAAACAGTTTAACCATAATTCTAAATCAGCAATGGCACTATCTACTTTTTTAGAGAAAAGAATAAAGTCTTTCGGTTGACTCTGATTGACTAATAATTTTCTCATTGCTTTTTCAT
Source organism: Aliikangiella litoralis (assembly GCF_052495765.1). The sequence continues at coordinate 5,155,256 of NZ_CP199292.1, forward strand.
AACTCATGATAAAGACCTCTATCTTTAAAGCGTTTTCTTTATCCCTTTTTGACAAAGTTCATATTGCTTTTTTAATTCCTCAAATAATTGTGTGACATAGCTAAATAGGTTTATTATGGCATAATACACAAATAACTTACCCAATAGCATTTCACCAACACGTTTTGGCTAATAAAAAGAAACATGGCTTAACCTCTGAGGAAACAGGTAAACACTTTGACATATCAATGCGAAGTCTTCTACGATGGAATAAAAATCTTGAACCTTGTACGAGAAAAAATAGATCCAGCATAAAGCTTTGCATGGGTGCACTGAAAAAAGATGTTAAAACCGGACATCATTGAAAAACAGTGGATATTAAAAAGTTAAAAGTGGGAATAACCCAATCAGTCGAGACCAACTTTAGTCACGAAAGAATTTTATTGTATTGACATTAAGGAGGCGTCCATATATGTGCCCATTCACAAGCCCATGTTGTCGCGAATACCATAAATTAAGTATGGCTCCATTGATTTCTTTCACGGCATAAAGCTCTAATAATATCAATAAATTAAATACATCTACTATTGCAACTAGCACTTCATAATAGACAGCAGACGTCACTCACCCAAAAAAACTTAAATTTAATGACACTTTTTCAGTCTTTTTTTCGCTTTTATAGATAGGAATTAAAAAAGAATGAAGTTAAACTTAACTATTGTACAAATAATCCTGTACAAAAAAGAGGCTAAAAATGAATATTGTTAAAACGACTTTAATAAATACTAGTCGCTCAATCACTAGCGCTATTTTTCTGCTCGCTTTGTTTAATCAGGCTGAAGCCATCGCATCAACAGACGACTTGCTATTTACCACACAGGGACAAAGCCTATTTAGAGGGAAAGATGTTGATGAAAAAAGTTTTACTGTTAATCTCTTTGAGCCCTACAACTCAAAAGGGATCGAAGGCGAAATAAAGCAAGTGACACAAGAAGTACCTTTACCAACATTACAAAGGGCTTGGCAAAATGCTATTGATACTTGTACAGATTACGTGTATGACTTACCTAGTCCATTACCCGATGTGTCTCCATCAAAATCGGAATGCATAACCGGCCAAGTGAAACGGACTTACTGTGTTAATGCATTATTAAAAGTTAGATTGAGTAGTACCTATAACAGTTGTAAGTTTGGCGAAGCCAAACACAATATTAATAAGGATCTTGGCGTTGGTATTGGTGAAGAGCCGACACAACCTGCCAATAGAAATTATGACGTTGGTGCCATTCTCACTTATGAATCAGATATTAAACTCGGATTTGAAGGAAAATTTAAATTAGATCCTGGTTCGGTAGATGTGAGCTTTGGTGCCAAGGCAACTTTAACATTAAATAAAACCGCTGCTGATAGCGGAGAAACAATTCAATTAACTTCGAGTTACCAACTTACTGATAATTATCACCTAACGTCGCGCTATCCCAATTTAGACTTTTCTTTAGGCACTTTTGCTGGGGCCAAGATCGACGTTGACTTGGAATATGCAGGTGTTGACTATGATTCTGGGGAACAAGTTAGAAAAACCATAGCGGTCTATCATGCTGACTCTTTAAATAGTGAAATAGGTATACTTGATGTTGATGGACTCGTCAGGTTTGCAGACACAGAATGGTTGGGATTAAACTTAAGCCCATCAGGTGTTGAGTTTAGAGTGGCAGAACACAATGCAACGCTTTTTGGTAACCAACTCTATTCAACTGAATTGGTCATGCCTGGGATCCTACCTGGCTCTCCCGTGTCACTTTCATTTGGTGATTTAGCAATTCTCACACCGTCTTTGAATACACCTGTTGAAACTGATTTTTATTGCGGTATTTGTGAACCGCTAACTGAGTTTATTGATGCCAATAATACCATTCACAATACTACACCCGTAGGGACTCGAGAACTTTTAGGCGGAGTAACGGACGGTAATACTTTTGCGTTGCCATTTACCAACAACGGTATTCATGACACAGACTTATTTCGGCTAGATTGGGATGTTGACTTCATGACGAGTTTAATGGGAACACCACTTGGAATTATTGTAACAGGACCAAAAGTTTTTAATATCAAGGGACATAAGTTGATTACGTCTTATCAAATTGAAGGTAATGCGATTGACTACGATGTAGCCTCTTTTTGGAGTATGCAGCAACATTTATCATTTGCTCCTAACCTAAAAGTGACATTGAACTTTAATCAAGCAGTTTCAGTAAAAACTGAAACAATGGATAATTTTGAAGTCATGACTCAAATAAAAATGCCAGTAGGTGATACTATCGATATTATTCAACCAGCAAGTGATTTAAAAATAACTCCCGTTTATACATTAAATGAAAATGAATTTATTAATGATAGTCAACTCGTTTTAACACCAGCTATTCAAGAAAAATTCTTAAACCTTAAATTTTCAGGACTTTATCCTGATATTGCTTCTGCAGCTCTCGGTTTTCCCCTAGACTTTGTTGCTTTATCGCTTACACCACAATTGTCAGATCCTATTTTAATTTCTCAATTTGACAAAACCCCGGTTAGCTTAGATGGGTTTGTTGATATTACCGGGCAACCATTGAGTGTAACTTTTGATCCAACAGGCAGTGGAAATGGGAACGGTAACAATGATCAGAATAGTGAAAGTTCTGGCGGTGGTAGTTTGGGAGTATTCATGTTAATACTATTGGTGAGCTTAAAACGCTTCATTCGTTTTCAGCTTAAGGTAAAGCCATGTTTTGAAAATCACTTTAAAACTAGTCTGCAACTAATAAAAAACAGCTAAGGAGAGCATTGTATTAACTCTCTAATAGGTCTTTTAACCAGGCTTGGGCAAGTTTTAAGTCGCGTCTGATAGTCGCTTTAGAAACATTGATATAAGGGGCGATTTCCTCAACGCTTAGTCCACCAAAATAGAATAGCTCAATCACTTGAACTTTACGAACATCGTACTTTTCGAGTTTTTCAAGAGCTTCTTCAAGAGCTAAAAGTTGTAGGTTTGCGTCAGGTTGTGCAAGTAAGCTTTCGTCCAATGAAAAATGTGGGAGCCCACCTCCCCGTTTTACTGCCGATTTGCTTTTTGCATGGTCCACTAAGACTCTGCGCATCATTCTAGCTGATAACACATAGAAGTGCTGTCGATCTTGCCAGTTAATATCAGCAGAAACGAGCTTTTCGAAAGCTTCGTTAACTAATGCCGTTGGTTGAAGAGTATGGCAAGCACTTTCATTGTTAAAAGCTCTTTTTGCAATTTTCTTTAGTTCGCTATAAATGTAAGGAGAGAGTTCGTTAAATGCATCAGGATCTCCGTTTCTTGCTTTATGTAAAAGCGTTGTTATTGGCTGTTTGTTGTTTTCATCAACCGTATAACCTTTGCTCATACTAAGAGTCCTATGATGAGGTTTATTTTTGACTATTATAAACGATTCAAAGTGCAGTGTCGTCTGCATACTCTTGACAAAGTTCGAAGAACTGTCATGCTTTTTTAAAAATATATAAGAATTCAAGGATTAGTCGAGTAAAAATGAGGGGATCTACTAATGAATAAAAACGACTGGCGTGAATTAGAGAAGATTTATGATGAACTCATTCTGTTACCCGAGATTGAACAGCACCGTTTTATTCAAGAAAAAACGCAACAATTTCCCCATTTGGCTTCCCAAATCGAAAACCTGTTAAATCCAGTTGATAACTTCCTGTTAAAAGATATCATTGCAGAAAACGCTGCCGAATTAGTTCGCACAGAAGTTCCTGAGTGGGTCGCTGAAATTGAAAAATACCGTGTAAAATCACTGATAGCTAAAGGCGGTATGGGTGACGTATATTTAGGTGTAAGAGTCGATAATGAATTTGAACAACAGGTTGCGGTAAAAATTCTTTCTACGCACTTAAACAACGAAGCCAGCAAATTACGTTTTTTACGAGAGCGGCAGATCCTGGCAGACTTTCATCATCCCAATATTGCCAGATTACTTGATGGTGGAACCAGTAAAGAAGGAACACCCTACCTTATCATGGAATATATTCAGGGAGAAGCAATTGATCAATATTGCGATCGACATGCACTATCAATTGATGATCGTATAAAGTTGGTTATAAAAATTTGCAATGCAATTAGCTACGCTCATCAACAGCTCATTGTACATCGTGATATAAAACCCAGTAATATTTTGGTTAATGCTCAAGGCGAGCCTTTCTTATTAGATTTTGGCATAGCGAAAACATTGAGCGAATCAAAGCAGTATTCAAAAGAAATTACGATTACTCAAAATCGAATGCTAACGCCAGAAATTGCCAGCCCAGAACAAATTATGGGCCAACCAACCACTCCAGCCACAGATGTTTATGGACTAGGTATTTTGTTATACCGCTTGCTGAGTGGTTGTTATCCATTTACGCTTTCCAACAAAGAGCCATCAACCATTTCGAGTTATCAACAATTAGAAAGACGCATCTGTACATCACCACCACCACGCCCGAGCAAAATTTTACTCAGTCTAAAGAATGAGAAAACTGCTGAATTTTGCCTGCCTATTGAGGCACATGCTAAAAGCCTCAAAGGTGATTTAGAAAATATCATTTTAAAAGCGCTTAGAAAGCAAGCTGCTCATCGTTATGCGAGTAGTCAAGCTTTGGCTGATGATTTAAAACGTTATTTAAATCACGAGCCGGTTTTAGCGAAACCCCAATCAATCGGGTATGTTACCAAGAAGCTCATCCAGCGTCATCCATTTGGTTCAATCACTAGTGTAGTTGTAATTTTTACGCTGATAATAACAGTATTTTTCTACACCATTCAGTTAAGGCAACAAAGAGATATTGCACAAAAACAATTGGCAACAGCAAAAACAGTAACCCAATTTTTAGTTGATAGTTTTCAAATTGCGGATCCAGGAGAATCAATGGGCGATAAAATTACTGCCAAACAAATACTGGATCAAGGAGCAGCTCGAATAAGTGGTGAGTTTGATATTATTCCCGAGGTAAAAGCAGAAATGCTGTATGTTATTGGTCAGGTATATTTGAGTATCGGAGAACTAGTTCGAGCAAGAACATTACTCGAAGAAGCTGATGAAATTGCGGGAAATATATTGGGCGAAAAAAGTGAAAAGAAATTACAAATTCAAACAGCACTAGGTCGTCTTAGCGCATATCAAGGTAATCAGCAAGAATCTAAAAAGCGTCTATCGAAAGCACTGCAAATTGCTTTGAAAGAATATCCTGAATCCCATCTATTACCGGGAGAAATTGCTAATGCATTAATACCGACGCTTCAAGGGTTGGAAGAATTTGAACAGCTTGAAAATTTATTGGCCGAAATGATTACAAGATATTCCAAAATACTTCCCGAATGGCATCCCATAATGCTTAAATTAAGAACAGGTGCTTATAACTTAAATTTAGTACGAGGCAGTTTATCAGAAGCCTTAACACAAGCGAGCTTTGTCTTTGAAATTAGTCGAAAACATTATGGCGAAAAACATCCCTTAACCATTCAAACACAGTTTCGTTTAGCAAAAATCCTATATAAAGATGGTCAACTCAAAAAAGCAAAATCTATTGCTGAAACGGCCTACCAAAATAACCGTCAAATATTTGGAGAAAAACATTATTCTAATATTTCAATATTATCTTCTCTTGCTGGTATAAATGGTGAATTGTTTGACTCCCAAGCGTCGATCAAGAATAACGTTGAACTCATTCAAATTGCAACTGCTTATATGGGAGAAAAATCAGGCATGGTTGGTGATGGTTATAATAGCATTGGATTAGCTTATCAAGATATTGGCAATTTTGACAAAGCCATTGAGGCGGTCAAAAAGTCTATCGAGATTAATACGGCTAATTTAGGCGAAACGAGTTTAGAAGTGGCTATCAACCATACTAATCTTGGAGCTATCTACATGGACAGCCAGCAGTTTGAATTGGCTGAGAAGCATCTTTTGAAAGGTCTAGAAATAAAAGAAAATGTCATCGGAAAAGATACTGACACGACAGCTTATAGTTACAATCACATTGGTACAATGTACACCAGAATTAAAGAGTGGAAAAAAGCAAAAATTTATTTAGCTAAATCGTTAAGCGTTAGAGAAAAAATAAATACAGCCCACTCACCTCATTTATTAGCACAAAAGGCAAAGCTCGTAAGAGTTATGATAAAACTGAAAGAATTTAAAAATGCTCAGATGTTAATGGATGAAACCATCCAATCAGCAGGTAATATCGATAATCAACATATCGTGCCCATGTATTTTATTCGGCTCGTCGAATCTATTCTAATCGCAAACCTTTCAAATTGTGAATTAGCATTGGCTAAATATAATAAAATCATACATGATGCAGAGAATAACATAAAAAACATTCCAAGTTTTCTGCATAGAATCAATGATGTTAATGAAATTTGCTTAAAAACAAAATAAGGTAAAGTTGGTGATAGCACTACAACTAAAAGTAATCACCGACTTTTTAATCACTATATTTTCTGGGCTATATTTTTCATCAAGAAGACTATCAGTAAAACATAAAAAGCATACTATTTTTTAATCGCTAATGCCCCCGAAGGACAAGCATTAACCGTTTTTTGAATAGCATCTTCTGAAGCACCATTTTGAATAATAATGAGTTGTGATTTCTCTACCTTAAATACTTCAGGAAGAGTTTTAACACATTGACCATTATGCCTGCATTTTTGACTATCGAAAGTAATTTCCATCCTAGTTACTCACCATTTTGTTAAAAGAATCGCAAGGCTACTATGGGCATACCACTAAGTAAAGTTTAACTACAGCTTACCTTATACAAAAACCAGTTTCAAATTTACCACTTAGTACATGAACACAAAACAATAATATTTTAAATTCAATTACCCTTAAGTAAATAAAGTTAACCGCCTATAATCTTGCATTTATTAACAACAATTCATTTTCCTAACCATTAAATTAATTTATCTTATAACACCAACCTTTTAACTTGTTTTATCCTACTGAACAAATGTAGTTTCTGATACTGACTATAAAAGCGAACCTTAAAATAACCGTAATGACAGCGCATCTAAAACGATTCTGGCAAAAAACAGTTCGATTTTCCAGTAAATTAAAAAAACGACTCCCTTATGACTCAAGCAACCATATATTTTAAATAAATTGTAAAAAATACAAACAAGTAATACTTTTTACTGAGTAATGCTTTAAACCTAATCAAGTTTAATGATGTTTTTTATCCAAAAGCCTATAAAAAAAGAAATATCTCACTCGTTTTAAAATTGGCATCGATTCTGCAAGATTATGTATGTTTTCATTTAAATCATTAAAAGAGGAACTTATAATGGCAACAGTTAATATATTAAGTACTGAACCCGACAAACTAAAATTAGATGCGGGTATTACAAAAGATAATCGAAAACAACTCGCCAATAAACTATCAGAAGGTTTAGCTGATAGCTATTTACTTTATCTTAAAACCCAAAGCGTTCATTGGAATGTAGTAGGACCAATGTTTTACAGCTTACATAAATTAACCGAAGAACAATATGAAGATATGGCAACAGCGATAGATGAAGTTGCCGAAAGAATCAGGGCTATTGGTTATACTGCACCAGGTAGTTTTAAGCAGTTCGAACAACTGACGTCAATTAAAGAAGAACCTGACAACCTTAACGCAGAGGAAATGTGTAAACAACTAATGCAAGATAATGAAATTATCGCTAAGCGGTTGCGTTCAGCGGTTTTAGAAGCAGAAAAAGTCAATGATGTTAAAACCGCTGACTTACTCACTGAACGAATAGGTCAGCATGAGGAAAATGCTTGGATGTTACGAGCACTTATATCATAGATTTCAAATACTCGATTTAATCAATGACCATTAACAATAAGCTTGCACTCTCGCCTTTGAGAGTGTAAGTCTCACATTTCATAAAAGATTGATTCACCATCCTTTAGGTTCACTATGACAAACAATGATACATCAAACAAAATAATTACAGATAATCAAAAGTCTCATGCGCCATTAGAAAAACCTTTTAGTAAAATAATTTCACCATTTCAAAAGTTTATTAACAGCCAGTCAGCATCAGGCATTTTATTACTCGTTACAGCAACTATTGCTCTCATTTGGTCAAACTCACAATATAGCAATTTTTATTACTCTCTTAACGAGATGAACTTACAAATTTCACTTGATCAATGGGAAATTAATCATTCACTAAAACATTGGGTTAATGATGGGTTAATGGTCTTATTTTTCTTTTTACTTGGTATGGAGATCAAGCGAGAAATATTAGTTGGCGAACTTAAAGATATTCGACAATCTATTTTCATACTTATAATAGCATTAGGTGGAATGATTATTCCTGCATTAACTTATTTGCTAGTTGCATTTTTTATGGAAAGCGATGCAATCCAAGGATGGGGAATTCCTATGGCAACAGATACCGCTTTTGCTCTTGGCTTGTTGGCGTTATTAGGTAGTAAAGCACCTCGTAGTGCTGCAATTGTACTATCAGCATTAGCCATTGTAGATGATATTGGTGCAGTCTTAGTGATCAGTATTTTTTACACTGAAAACATCAATTTTGATGCATTAAAATTTGCCTCACTGACACTGAGCGCGCTGTTTATTTTTAATTTACTTGGGATTCGACGTCCTCTTTTTTATTTGTTTGGTGGTATAGTTCTTTGGTGGTTTACCTATCATTCTGGAATACATACAACAATAGCTGGTGTTTTAGCTGCACTAATGGTTCCAACAAGGCCTTACCAACAAACAAGTTGGTTTATTCGTTATGCCAGGCAATTATTAACTCGTTTTGAAAAAATAGATAACCATGATAAGTCAATATTAGAAATCCAGAAGCAACATGAGATCACTGAAAAAATTAAGCAAGCGGCTTCGCATACAACCACACCTCTACAGCATTGGACAAGCCAACTAGAAAAGCCAGTCAGTTTGTTTATCATTCCTATTTTTGCATTTTTAAATGCAGGTGTTACCATTCCAGACCAATTCACAGAATCACTTTTTTCTCCAGTATTAATGGGTGTAAGTTTTGGGCTTATTATCGGTAAGGTTATTGGCATTAGTCTGTTTGCCTGGATTAGCATTTACTTTAATTGGGCAAATATGCCCAAAAATATCAACTTTACACAACTCGTCGCATTAAGTTTTTTAGCTGGTATAGGGTTTACTATGTCTCTATTCATTGCATCTTTAGCATTCAGCAATCACCCTGCTTTACTATTAGAAGCAAAACTTGGTATTTTATTAGGTTCATTAGTTGCTGGCATAATAGGCATGAGCTTATTTATAATTTCCTCCTATCGTAAGAAAGAATAAATTACTTAATTTTCACATATGTTCTGCTTTCAACTCATAACAAAAACACAAACAAGTCTCTATATAACATTTTATTCTATCTCTGCAAATTGACTATCAACTCTCGAGTTATTAACAAAAAACAATTATCAGTAATTTTTCACAAAAAACTTCGACAAAAATTTAATTTATTTTCACTCGTAATTAAAATATAAAAAAAATAAAAATAACCGAAAACTAATTATTATTAAAAACAATTACATTTAAAAACATAAAAAATTTTTTTCTTAAACGATAACAGCATACTTACAATAATATGATAACGAGATACAAAGCATCTCTTTTTGAAATTTTAAATTTGAACAAATGTTTGTGTGTAATATTCACTAGTTTAAAAATAAAACAACACCTAACATAAAAGAAATCCGAGATAGCTTCTCGGATTATATCAAAACAAAAAAACAACTTTATTGAAATTTAAAAAACAAAAGTGAGAAAACACATGAACAAATACAATATAAAAAAACCTTCCATAAAAAAATTAATACTTATCGGTAGTTTATTAACAGTCAGTTTTTGCACACAAGCAAATGATAATTCGTTAACAAGTTTAAATGAAAATCAACTCAAAAAGTCAAACATAATATACCAATATGATGAAGTGTTTGGTTTTGACATTCAAAAATATTTAACCCAGAATGCACCACATTTAGCGCCCTACGCAGAATCAATCTCCCATATGTCTGGCGAATCGACAATTAGTCCCAAAATACTGATTGCGTTAATGGAACATCAAACAGGATTAATTTCATCAGTAGAAGTGAATGATAATGAACTATCTACACCTTTTGGTGTTCTGTCACAAAAATATGGCTTTATTGAACAGTTACGAGATGTCGCTGAACGACTTTCAAAAGCATTTTATAAAGGGCATTCATTTGAAGAAACCGGAAAAAATCAAAAGTTCACAACTGATGCCGATGCCCAACGCGCGATCCAAATGATATTTTCTTATGGCTTTGAGAGCAATGAATTACAGCCTGGCTCTAAAGAGCAATTAAATTCATTTGGAAAAGTTTTTTATAAAATGTTTCCCCAAGCAATTAATACCCCAAAAGAAAAAAATGCTTCAGCAATTACAATGACAGCGCCTTCTACAAGCCTACTTCAACTTCCTTATCCTCGTTCTTCAACTTGGTATATTGGTGGTTCTCATACCTCTACAGGCAGTGGCAACTGGCCTCAATCATCACTCGACATGAGTAGTGGTAGTGGTGGTTGGGGTAGTAACACTTCTAATAAATGGGTTTCCGCTTCTGCAGCAGGAACAGTCAAGGTTCATTCGAGTTGTAGTATGGAAATATTTCATAGTGGTGGATGGTCGACAACCTATTATCATTTATCAAATATTCGATATAGTAATGGCGCTTATGTCAGTAAAAATGCTGCGATTGCTAATTATGCGAACAACAAGAACCAAGCATTATGCAATGGAGGTCAATCAACAGGTCCTCACCTACATTGGTCGCTTAAGCTAAATGGACAGTACTATCATTTAAATGGCGTTACCGTTTCAGGCTATAAAATAAAAACAGGGCGATATAGCTATGATACAAATTGTAACTATTTTCAATTATCTAAAAACGGTAATTACTGGTGTGCTGGCAACTATTACAACTCTGGTAGTAGAAGATATAGTACAGAGCTAAAAGCTTCTGGCAGCTCAATGACAAATCATCGAGATAATGAAATAAATAGTGAATTATTTAGCTCAAAAATAAACTTATAACTGAATCAGTTTTATGCTTTAGCATTCAGTTTACAATTGGTAAAGCTGAATATTTTATTGATAATCTTTCTTTTCTGAAGTTTAGATTGATTAATCAGCTTAATGAAAAAAACCGATGAAATCATTCATCGGTTTTTTATAAGTTGAAAAATTATTTATCAATATTATTAATGATAGTAAAAACAATTAATTTAAAATTCATACTTAACACCTAAGGTGTAAGTACGACCTATTGCATCATAAATATTTGAGCCCATTTGAAGTCCAGGTAGCATTTGTGGACCTTTATCTGCCAAGTTATTAATGTTGGCATAAATTTCAGCACTTTCGCTGATAGAGTAAGCTCCCCGTAGATTAATATAAAGAACAGAATTAACATGATTTCTATGGTACAGACGCTCACCACTATCTGATGGTAAACTAATTCGACTACTTCCTATATAATTGAAAATCACACTAGAATTCCAATCTTCTTGTCGATAAGTTGTACTCAAATAAGCACGAGCTTTAGGACTACCCTGTACATTAACACCCTCTAAAACTTCATCAGGTTTTTTTTCATTTAACACTTGATCACGTTGACCGTAATAACTACCAACAAAGTTAAATAATAATGAACCAGTATCAACATCAATACTATAATTCATTTCTAAATCAAAACCATTGGCATTAAGTGTTGCAACATTAACCTGCTGGTTAACCAAGCGAGAAATTTCATGAGTAACAGGATCCCGCTCTTGTAGCGCACAGAAAGTATTTGAAGTCATGTCTGAAAAGTCATAGCAACTGTTTAAAATTTCATTATTGCTTGGTGATGAAATCGCATTATCGATAACAATATCCCAATAATCTAAACCAATAGAAAATCCTTCAAATGGTGTGTAAACAATACCAGCGCTTGACGTAGTCGACTCTTCAGCTTCTAAATCTGAATTTCCTGAAGTGTAAGTTGGTGCTTCTCCTCCATCATGAAACGAAATCCATCCATCAGGGATCCCTAAAGAAGCACAGTTTTCAGCACGCTGAGCAGGATTTGAGCCTAAATTAATATAAGTTGCAGAACAAGGATCATTTATTTTAACTGGCTGAATAACCAATGGCTGAAATAACTCTCCAATATTAGGAGCTCGAACAGCTAAACCATTGGTCGCTCTAAAACGAACTTCATCATTGATTACCCAATTCAAACCCAACTTATATGCTGTTTGACCACCAACGGTACTGTAATCAGAATATCGAGCCGCCGCTTCAAATGTTAACTCTTTTGCAAATGGTGCATCACTGATTAATGGAATAAGAATTTCACCGAAAACTTCTGAAACATCGTACTCTCCAGCCTCACCAAGTTGAGCGCCACCATAATAAGTATTAAAAAGGATACCATGTCCGGCATCATCTTCTAAGGTTAAATCATGGTCAACCGTCGTTTCACTTTCTTCTTTTCTGTATTCAAGACCAGCAACAAATTGAACTGTACCAGCATCTAACTCAAACAAATCACCATTGATGCTAAAATTAGCAACCGACTGAGTTAATTGACCACGTGTTGCATTGTTATCATTAACCCAAGCAGCAGCTTCAGGAGAAACAGATTTATATCCAAATGGATTTATTGGTACACAACCATTACTGGTATCGGCACATACAATTCCACCGTTTCCATCGCTTACAGCATTAATTCCTTGCATGAAGCGATCAACATAAGCAGTATGAGTTCTTAGCTCAACATCAGTTTGACCATGTTGCACACTAAATTCATATTCAATACTGTCGGTTAATAATCCACTAGCGCCTAACACAATTTGAAAAGTATCAAATTTATTTTCAATTGTATTATCAAAACCATCATAAGCTTTGTTAACAAAAACACTGGTAATTCCGGCGTCATCCATAGCTGATGTAATATCAGTATACTGTGCAAGATATGGATTATCTCTCTGAATTTCTGCTAATGGTCCATAGTACCCGTCAGATAAACCTCCTTGATATTTACTGTTACCAACGGTTTGAGAATATTTTAAATTAGCAAAGAGTTCATGTTCTCCAAAATCATAACTAGTAACAACACTAGCAAGAGCTCGCTCAGTTGGTACACTTAGATAATCATAATCATGAGTTTTAAATGAATCACCACCTTCACAAACAATAGCGCCCTGGCAGTAACCGACATTAAAATCACGGTTTGAGCCATCAGCATTAAAAGTTTGAGTTGGCAGCGCGCCAATGTTAGTAGAGTGCCAACCAAACTGAGATACATAACCTTCTCGGCTTAATGGACTAAACCCAATATTGTGACCTAAGCGCAGCATTGGCATATTATAACCAGGCGTATAGCTTTCTGAATTTATCCAACTCAGTTCCTCATACGACCACGAACGATCCAACGCCATAACACCTTCTCGATCAGTTACGTCTAACGAAGCCATAACATTTCCTCGACCACCAGCAAAAGATTTTCCGCTTAATAAGCTAACCGTTGTTGTTTCACCATCACCTTCACTAGCTTCACTATACTTCACATCTGCTTTGAAACCATCATATGACTTTTTCAAAATAAAGTTAATTACACCAGATACAGCATCAGCCCCATAAACAGCCCCAGCCGCTCCGGTAATAACTTCTACTCGTTCGATCATTTGTACAGGAATACTACCAACATCAACAGATGTATTACTCAAAGAACTACCGACGTGACGACGACCATCAACCAAAACAAGAGTACGCTCTCTACCTAAACCACGTAAGTTAGCTAACTCTAAACCGGCTCCTGTATCACCAGTACCACCAGAACCACTTCTTGCTCCAACACTTCCTGCAATTGCAGGTAAACTGTTTAATATATCGCCCGTATTAGTAAAACCTAACTGTTCTATTTGCGAAGCACTTACAACAGTTGTTGGTACTGGAGCTGCCGCAGTCGAGCGTTGTAATCGAGAGCCTGTAATTTGAATTACTTGTTGATCAGCCTCATCAGAATCTGAACTCTTTTCTTCAGCAAAAGCTGGTGACACTGACATGCTGAGTATGACAGCCAGACTAAGTTTCGAATATTTAAAATTCATTTTTTCCCCTTTAATTCATTGATATTACTACAACGACTCACCGCTTTATTATTACCTTTTATTGAAAAACTGATTCGCGAAAAGTGGTTAAGTAAAAAAACCAAACACCTAGATAAACAAAATCAGAATCAGGACTTTATTAAAGATACAACTCTGAGATTAATCAAAAGATACATAGCAAGATTTTTAAAATCAAACCAAAATAATTGATGGAATCTTTATAGAAATTAGAAGAGCTCTAACATTTATTGTATTCAACAAATATTCAAGAGAATTTTTTTAATTTTGCATTTATTTTCTGATAGAGTAATACAATTTTTTAAATTAAATTAAGATTAACAATTAACCTAATTCAATAATTTTTTAAGAAAAGAACAAGAATAAATATACTTTTTATCAAAAAAAATAGATTGATATCTTTCTGTTTTTACTGCTGTAAAGTAGTACTATTTCCTTTTAAAACAAGCGTTAAGTGAACAGTCAAATATTTTTGTTATTAATTTTAGTTTTTAACAACAAGCAAAAAAGTTATTTTTTTGATTATTTATTTAATGCCAACACAATAAAACATTTAACTAAAATTTTAAAATCATTAAAACTCAAAACAGTCAATATTTTCTATTGATAAGTGCAGATATTTAGATCGTGAATTCAAATTAACTTACATTTTTTAATTAATAAATATCAAAAAAACAAGTTTTCTATTAAAACTCAGCTTTGCATCAAGCTTTTCTACTATTAGAAATTGCTAATTAAAGATAAAGAAGTATAAAAAATTAGATACTTTATAAGATAGAGTATCTAATTCTATTGCTTGGCTTAAACGAATGACATATTCATTATTTTTAAATAATATACAAAATCAATTTTTAATTTGATACTGCACTATATCATTACTATATAAAGTTAAAAGGAAGCGGTAGTGTTAAACATTTATCTTATCAGATACGGTTTGCAACATTACTTGCATTTCATCATCGATTTCATGAGGCTTAACTTTAGATATGATATTTTGTAGCACTCTAATTTCATTTTGATCAATTACACCGTCCCTTTCTGCAATTTCTAAAATTTTTCCTAATTCACTAGCATCAAGTTTTCCATCATTAGTGAAACACTCAATAGAACGAAAAGACATTTCCAAGTAGTCTCGTGATTCTTTCATATATTTTTCTCCATAGTTTTTATTTTAACAATTAAGTAATAATTATCCTTTAAATAGACACAATGATTTAAGCTAAAACGTATCAAACGATCATTTATTCATATTTATACAAATAAATAGGTTCTGGTTTATAAGGTTAATTGCCATATTTTTTTATACTCAATATCTTGTCCCCAAATATTACCTAAATACTTCTTAGGTTGATAATGGTCAAATCTAAAGCGCAGTTTAGTTGTTTGAGAATCTGTTACAGCATCTTTTGTCATATTACTTTTACTTAAACCAATAATTGCTCTTGCGCCATTTTTGCCTCTCGCTATTTTGACATCATTGGTACGCCAGTAACCATGATCAGGCATAACAAATAACTTAATTTCATCAGCAGGGACTTCATGTTCATAAGTATAAATAAAATCGATTGTTAGACTATCTCTAGATTCAGCAACAATTTTTACTTCATGTAATTTAATTTTATACGGCGCAGCTAAATCTCCCTCACTTTTATAAATTACAGACTTATCAGTACAACTGGCTAACATAAAAAAAGCAGCAATAATTAACGCAAAATTTCGAAAAATCATCTATTGACTCCTAGATAAAGTATTATTAGTCACACGCACTATTCATCAACTCGAACAATCATTAATTATTAGACAAGTTTTTTTTCAAAAAAGCTAAAGCTTTTTGGTAAAACTCAACTCTATTTTCTAATTTATAAAAACCATGTCCTTCTCGCTCTTTCAATAACCACTCAAAAGGCATGTTTCTCTTTTCTAATGCAGCCTTTAATTTGTACGCTTGTTCAGGTGGAACTCTTTTATCCTCGCCTCCATGAACGATAAAAACAGGCGTTTTTAGATTATCAATATAAGTTAACGGTGACTCCTTTTTTAATAGCTTTTGATCATTACCATATATACTAGAAGCTAAGGATGATGTAGAAGAAATATTTGAATAATCTGCTGATTTTTCTTGAACCACAGCATCATAAACGCCAGCTGCAGCAATACTACACTTAAATAGTTCAGGCTCTAATAGAGAGGCCATTAATGCCGAATACCCCCCAAAGCTCCACCCCATGATACAAACCTGTGTTTTATTAATCTCAGGTTGCTGAAGAGCCCAGCGAGTTCCATCAATAATGTCTTGCTGAATAAGAGAGCTCCGTTTTTGATAAGCTACTTTTTTATAATCTAATCCATATCCACCTGATCCTCTGTAATTCACTTGCAAAACAGCATAACCATTATTTGCCAACATCTGTGTATCTGCATCAAAATCCCACAGATCCTGCTGACCGTAAGGACCACCATGAACAAGTGTTACTAGGGGATATTTTTTATTATTTTTGTCACTTTTAGGAATTGTTAAATAACCATAGATTGTGGCTTTATCCCGTGACTTAAATTTTATTGGTTTTTTTTCGGCCATGAGTTCAGGTTCAACCCAACGTTTTTTACTTAATAAGTAATCTACCGATTTTTTCTCAGTATTAAATATATAAAAATCTCCAGGCCGAGTATCACTTTTTACTAGTACCACCATTTCTTTTTTATTTCTTGTTCTTGAAGTGATTCTTACATCACTATTTTTAAATGAAGCAACAAGCATTCTATGGAGCATAGAAAAAGAGCTATTCGGTTCAATATATTGGTATTCCATGTAACCAGGAACGAGTTTTACACCAACAGCAACATTAGTATCTGGTTCAGTAATAATTTCATGAATATCTGCAGTGGTATGAGAAAAGAGTAATCTGATTTTTTTATTTTCTAAATTATATTCATAAAGAGATTTAGTTGAATTATCTGAATAGCCAGTTAAATATAAATTATCTTCTTTTTCACTCATAAAAAGAGGATTGAAATTACTTAAGGGATTAGAATCTTTAACTCCTACCCAATTGCCATTTTGATAAAAATATAACTTAACTTCACCTTTTGCATTATACCCTCTTGCAATAATAGGAACACCAGCTCGATTAAAAACAACTTTCATATTACCAAATGGTGTTTTAGTTACTAACTTTTTCTTTGAATTATATACATTGAGTTTAATCACCCTCATTGGCGCATCTAAATCATTATCCATATTACGTGCAGATATCAAAATATGCTCTGAATCATCAGGCAGTGTATGAATTATTTCACCATGTGATCTTTCTGGTGCTCTGTTCTTTTTGGCCCTTGAGTTGCTATAAACACCACCTTGATACCCAAAAATAATACTGCGTTTTGAACCATCAATATTACCTGCGTAAATCTGCCCATAAGTTACAAAAGTTTCTGAATCAAGACTTTTTATTTTTCTGGTATAAACCAGTCTTTCATTATTTACCCAATAATAATTATCGACATGTTCATTTTTATTAAAACGATAAGTCCTTACAATTTGCATAATATCGCGCTGGATTATAACAAGAATTGTTTGCTGATCGATTGGTACCGTGGCGGCAAAATGCTTACCATCTGGTGATATAGCTAAATAGGTTTATTATGGCATAATACTCACATGACTTATCCGATAGCATTTCGCCAACACGTCTTGGCTTATAAACAGAAACACGGTTTAACCTTTGAAGAAACCGGAGAGCACTTTGATATATCCATGCGAAGCCTTCTTCGTTGGAATAAAAACATTGAGCCTTGTGCGAAAAAAAATAGACCCAGCATCAAGCTTTGCATGGAGACACTGAAAAAAGATGTCGAAGATTTCCCTGATGATTATCAATGGGAACGAGCCAAGCGCTTTGGTGTTTCGCAACCGAGTATTCACGATGCTCTCAAACGGTTAAATAAGAGCTATAAAAAAAACACTGTGCCACCCCAAAGCAGATGAATTAAAGCGGGCGAGGTTTCAACAACAACTTAGTCGGTACGAGCAGTTAGGAAAGCCTGTCGTTTATTTGGATGAAAGTGGATTTGCTCAATCCTCACCTCGTACTCATGGTTATTCGGACAAAGGTCAACGCTGTTATGGTGTTCATGATTGGCATGCCAAAGGTCGTATTAATGCTATTGGGGCAATTATCCGAAATACCTTTGTGACTTTAAGTTTGTTTGCCGGAAGTATTAATGCGGATGTTTTTCATGCTTGGGTAACACAAGATTTGTTACCTAAAGTTCCCTCTAATGCGGTGATTGTGATGGATAATGCCAGCTTTCATAAGCGTAAAGACATCTGTGAAGCTATTGAGAAAAAGGGATGTATTTTGCAATGGTTACCTCCTTATAGCCCTGACTTAAATCCGATTGAAAAAAAGTGGGCGCAAGCTAAAGCTATCAGACGAAAAAAAAGATGTTCCGTTGATGAGTTATTTCAGGAGGACTGTCTATATGACAAAATAAACTGATCCAGCTATAACTTGATACTTTCATACTCTGTATTTTTTGCAAAATACTCTAAAGGTAAGTTTTGAGAAAAAAGCTTATTAGAGAATATGAAGAGCAAGACAATTATAAAAAATGGCTTTTTTAACATGAAAGGGAATTCCTTTTTGAACTAATCTGAAAAGATTCTAATCCAACCCTCCTTATTATGCAATTTTACCGCTTTAGGTTTTCAAGTGCTTTTAGTATTTAATTTGTTGGTATCATTAAATCTCGATATTCATAATCAGCATTTTTTAGAAGCGTTACTTCACCATTATTTACATCGATTCCAAGTTGAGTCATGGTTTCCATAAAATCAGGAAAAGACGTTGAGTAAGCCATTTGTGTATATAACTTAGAAAATATTTTAGTGTTGCTTAACTCATCCAGTTTCGCAGCAAGAAGCTTTCCTTTCCATTCTTCTCGGCTGTTACTACAACATTCATTAAGCTTCTTTAACACCTGTGACAATCCTTGCTTCCCATTAGAATTTTTATACAATTGATAATCAGCGATTAAAAAGTAAGCGGCTCCGCTCCAATATATTCTTTTGGTTCGACCGTGAGATTTCCCTTTTCGACGATTTTCAGTCGCTTCGATTAAAGTTTCTTTATCAACGATGCTAGTGCCTTTTAAGCCTCGTTTAAAACCTTTGTATAGTTTTTGCCACACTTGCTGTTGAGATATTTGACCTGACTGTGCCATTAGCACATATTGTAAATAAGAGGCCAGTCCTTCTGATAACCAAATATCCTGATACTCTATTTTAGGCAATAATAGATGGCCAAACTCATGAGTAGCAGTCCAGTCACTATAGAACTCTTCTATCGGCTTTTGACTATCTACAACAAATCGAATACCAAAACCGCCACCTCGCTTTACATCTCCCCAAGGAACCGGGCCTTTTTTAAACCGATTGTTTTCAATTAAAATAACTTGAATTTGCTGGAGTGGAAATTTTCCTAAATAACTCGCTAAAGATTCAGCTTTATTTTCCACCCATTGCAATAACTCTTTCTTTTGGTTGAGTTGACTAAGCAAGGCAACATTTAGCTGCCCTCCTTGTTTCAGTTGAATGGTTTCTAAATTAAAGTCACCTATCATAATTGTCATTCCCCAATCATGAGGTGTTTTTCCAAGCATGTACTGACGTCCCTGTTTATCTAATAATTTCCATGGAGCTGATACTCGATAATTTTGAGGTAAGTGGAAGGTAACTCTAACGTCTTCATCTTCAGACAATTCTTCAGGTATCCATAACCATGTATTATCACTTTGAAAACTGAGAGCAGCATGAAGTTTACTTTTGTTTTTATACTTATGCTTATGATTGTGTTCACTAATATCTGATTGATAATGTAAACATGCATTATCATGCAAAGAATTGGTCCGCCAATAACGCCCTTGAAATTCAATATATCCTTGATTTGCTTCAGGAAACTGAACTAAATTTTTATTTGCTTGATGATCATCAACAACAAGGTATTCAGGAGGCTTACCATCAAAGCAAATCTTGACTAATGCTTTTGATAAATCTTTATCAATCGTAATATTATATTCATGGGTGCGTTTTTGCTTTGCACTCGAAATACAAGAAAATAATAAAACAACACCTGACAGCACAAAAATGCTGATAACCTTAATTGTTGTTAATTTACTTAATGATGCTATTGGGTTCATTTCAATAATGATCGCTCTACAATTTTACCTTTCAACACACAAATCCAATTAATAATAACAGTGTAAACCACAGTTCATTTATGTAGCCTAGTAAAATGAGCGCTTCTAGTCGAATTGATAATTGTAAGATAATCCTTCTTTAAACGGAATCCGGTTAAACGACTTTAACTCATTTTAATAAAGGTAATATTAACGTTTCCAAGTCATCTACAGTTTTTTGCTTAATTAATCGTGCGCAAGATTGATGCAGAGCTTTTTGAGTCGATCGCTCTAAAGAAGTAATTTGTTGCTGCAAATCGATAGTGGTAACTTGCATAACCCCTCTTTGAGCATGATTACGTTGGCTGATTTGTTGATGTAAATGGACAAAACGTCCGATTACAACATAAGGAAAGTTTTTATTATTAATCGGTCCATAAACAGCCTCAAAGCCTCCTAATGGTAACCCTTGTAATTTAACAGTGACTAATTTATCTGCGCCAAACCAGGCACTTCCAAACCCTAATAGCCCACCACCGATGGCCCCTAACATAAAACTGTGACCTGCAACCGCCATATCGGCAGCAGCCCCCGCTGCTGCACCCGTTATTGCCCCAACCGTTGCCAGTTGTTTTTTGTTCAGTCCCCACATATACCACTGATCACAGTCAAACAAATCAGGTGGCATATTAAGATTTTCCATAGTAAGTTCTGTTTGGTAATGTGCATATACAGCAAATAACTCTTCAATAGAACGTTGCTCTCTTTGCCGCATCCAATAGGAGAACTCTTCGACTAAAAGAGGTTGTATTGATTCTGCTTGCTTTTTATTTAATACCTTTCGGCTAATTTGATACACACAAAGATCTTCTAATAATCGGGCTAAAATTATAGCGCTATTCTTTCGTTGTTGTTCACGAAAGTTGATTAAATCCTGATTAACCTGTCTAAGCGTTTTTGCCCATTCGGGTTTTAAATGGGCAAAAGCTTGAAGTAACTCTAACTGTCGTTCAAAATCAGCTTTCATTGGGTTAAATATACGTACCGTTTTGAAATACTGAGCCAGTGCATCACTCCATGAATCAACATACTCATGATTTTCAATCGGGTTAATCAATGCCATACTTGGTTGGCCCGTCCAACGCAATATTTCCATTTCTGCTTCATATTCAACACCGAACGGACGAGAGCCATCAACCACATAAAGGATTGCTGCGCCTTTAATCAAAGGTGTTAGTAAAGCAACTTCGTCAGGAAACCTTTTTTGACACTCAACATCATTAATAAAAGTTTCTACAGCCTTAGCACGCTGATCGGCTTGTACGGAATGTTGGTTGAGCCATGCAAGTACTTTGTTTGGTCGTTGAAATCCAGGCGTGTCCACCAACTCATAACCAGAATGAGCCGTTTCGACTCTCACTACATCGGCAGCAGTTGTCGTTCCACTTCGCTGTGAAACTTTAACACTATCGTTTCTGGCTAATGTAGAAACAATTGAAGACTTTCCTTTATTCGGGTGTCCTACAACGGCAAAAACGGCTCTATTCATAACTCACCCTTGGCATCAATTTTTCGGGCAAATAAACTTGCCACTGAGCTAACTGATTGGTAAATCTTTGCCATTCTTCTAAATGCTCTATTTGAAGTGGTTGTAAACCTGATTGATTCCAGTCTAAAGGTAGTAAAAAGCCTTGTCCATTGATTAAAAAATCTTCTAATTCCCCCATCGGAGGCTCCCACGATTTAACTAAGACTAATTGTGGACCTTGCCAACGTTCTGCTATACGTTGCTCGGCTTCAGAGGCAAGAGGCCCAGCATTTAACATATTATCAGGAGAAATATTTATATTAGCTACGGCTTGTTGTAATAACCCTTTTTCAATACCAGCCCAGTTATTCACTTTTAATTCGGCAGGAAGTTTTGCAACAACAGGAGATAAACCAACTTCATTAAATGTTTGCTTGGCGTGTTGTCTGAGTGATTCAGATAATTGGCTTTCAATGTCATTTGCCAAACGTTTTTTAAACCAGACTGACGCTAATAATAAAAGTAAACCACGCAGCAAAATGCTATAAAATATTTGTACTGCTAAAACAAATTGCCACCAACCCGAGTAATCACCTAAAGATTGATAATTATCTATCAGTCGAGAATCTTGAGTCGCTTTTAATAAATCGAGTG
Organism: Aliikangiella litoralis; assembly: GCF_052495765.1. Next base: position 5,177,802 of record NZ_CP199292.1, read on the forward strand.
ATGGTTGGGCTTCATGCCAAAAACGCCAAGGAAAAGCTAACACTTTAAGTAAAGGATATAAATCAGCAGCATCAAGTAAAGTACTGCGCCAAATAAAACTAATATCAGTAATTAAAAGTAAAATTAAAAATACAAGCAAACTTGCAACCGAAAATGCGATCCCTGCTAATTGACTTTGAAAAAATAACCAATATTTTTCTACTTTTAATTGGTGTACTTTTCTCATTAGTGCTTTTTTTTTCTCTGACCAAATCGGTAAAAAAGTCACTAAGCGAGCTAAATTAACACCTTTGCCTTTAAACAAACTGACAGAAGAGATAATTAAACTTAAAACAGGAATAAATAGATAAACCAGTAAAAGATAAGACAGATTAACCTTACCTTGTTGATCACCGGACAAAACACTCCAAGCGATAAGAAATCCCAGTCCAGCCCCAGTTAGAGTAATTGGCCAGACAGTTTTTAAATTAATATTTGGAGAGTTTGAATTCAGCTGCACAGAAATTAGCTTATGCTGCGCTCCGCGCTGCCATTATCATTTCTTCAAGCTGATCTAAATCAGGAATCGACGCTTGAATATCATCAACAGTAACATGCATTTTTTCTGCATCAGATAGAGATTCTTCTGCTAAATACTTAATATTATCTTGTCTCACATGTGATAACCGAGGTATCCCCTGTACAACTATAGCAATGTAAGGTAACTCACGATTACTATTTAGCGTATGAGCAACCGCTACACGTGAACGCTTATTTGCTTGGGGATCAGACAATCCTTGTATAACATCAATTGAAATTAAAGGTATTTCTTGGCCTCGCCAAAATAAATGCCCTAGAAACCATCCGGGTTTATTAGTCATATCATCAAAAAGTTCAACGTTACTAAATGGTACTATTTCTGCAACATTTGAATTAGGTAATAGAATATTGCTTTGCACGATTGGAATCATTAAGCTGTAAACTTCTTGCGTGTCTGTTGCCATAGTTTTTTCTCAACCTATTAAATATTGAAAAATAGTATATATTAAATGCTCAGCCATTTAAGGTACTGATCATTTGTTCTGCTAATTGCTCAGGAGAACCGATAAACTCTGCTAACTCATTAGTTATAATCGCTTCAGGCATTGAAGCATTAGCACAAGTATCCATTGATTGTGCCCATACTTTACCACCAGCTTGATGTAGTTTTTTCGCACCAGCAAGACCATCATCTCCCATACCACTAAAAATAATAGTAGCGGATAAATGACCATAAACATTGCTCACCGATTCAATTACATCATCAATACACGGCGAATAAGGAGCACTCCACTTTTGAGAATGATCTATGAGCATAGAACCATCTTGTAAAATAACAATTTTGCCTTTGAGCGGCGCTAACAGGACTTTGCCAGGTTTAAGCTCATTACTACCATTAGCAATAGTCACGTCAAACTGACTATTACTGGTTAATATATCTGCCAGTACAGGCAAAAAGTTTTCATCAATATGTTGAGCGATGATCATGCTTGCATTAATATCTGGAGGAATACAATTTAAAAAGCGTTTGACTGCCGCTGGTCCACCCAATGAAGCACCAATGACCCAACAAGGAGAAAGTCTAACGGAAGCTTTTGGGCTTGTATCTTTTTCCTCAAACTCTATATCAAAAGCAGTTTCATCCAACATTGGGATCTCAAACTCTTCAGTAGCCGAATGATCTGCAGATATTTCAGACTCAGGTTCATGGTTAACATTGCTGACGCTTTTTTTCGATTCGGTGGCTGAACCCTGTGCAGTATCACTTTTCTCATGAGAGACGGCTCGTCTGGCAATTTCTTGAATAGATGTACTGTCAATTTCCATTTTTTGTACAACTTCTGAATCAAGGGCGACATCAGCTAATGACTCTAGCGCTAAATCATCATCATTATCAAATTCATCGATAGTATGCTCATAAAATGTCGATTCGTTATAGCTTAACTCCCCTTCAATTTCTTCTGATATCAGCTCAAGCTCTTCTTTTTCAAGTTCACTTTGTTCTTCATTAACATCTAGCTCACCCAGGGAAAAAGAATCGTCTTCTAAAGAATCTTCCGCAAGCTCAATAGGTTCTTCTAATCTTTCTGTCGTTTTTTGTTCTGACAATTCAACTGAATCAATATTATCTAGGCTAAATTCATCATCTAATGAACCAATTTCTAATACTTCTAATGTTTCAGTATGAGATTCGCTCCCTTCTAACAGTTCAGTCTCTATGTTGCTCTCATTAAAGTTATTATCAATAACTTGCTCTTCAACCGAGTCACTATTTAACCAAACTGGCTTTTCCGCTTCTTCTTCAATAGCCTCTAAAGATAAACCATAGCTCTCTTCTTGAGCAGTCTCAGCGGTCAAACTTTTCTCTGCTTTCGCTTCAACCACCTCATTTTTTTCTTGCTGTGATATATCATCAGAATCATCAATAGAAAAACTGGCTTTCCCTGTAATTGGTTTCTCATCAGGAAATTCTTCAAGCGTTAGGCCCGAGTCTAATGATACTTCTGCTTGCTCAGATTCGGTTTGAGTTTCTTCTAACCCACCATCGTCATCGATTGAAAAATCAGCTACACCTGATGTATTGACTGAAATGTTATCAACAGGCTCTAGTGAAAATGTCGACTCTACTTCCTCTGCCTCTATTTCCTCTAACTTTACTTCTTCTGGCTCAATATTCTCAGGCTCTATGGCTTCAATAACCAGTTCGTTAAGGTCTGGATCATCAAGAGCTAATGATTCTTGTATATCGATGGTATTTTCTTGAGTAACATTTTCAGTAACATCATCAATGTTTCCTTCACTTTCGAGTTCCAGAGAAAACTCATCATCAACCTCTAATTCCAAATCAGTCAAATCTTTATTTTCTAAAAGTTCATCATCAAGTGAAAGCTCATCTAAAGTTAAATCGTCAAGTGTCGTCTCTTCTTCAATTAAGCTTTCAACTTCAACCACGCTTTCTTCAATAGAAAAATCATCGATACTTATTTCAATATTCTTTTCTGATTCATCGACTAAGTTTTGTTTTTCAGCGGAAACAGGCTCGATTAACACCGGAGAAATACTTTCTAATTCCGACACTAACTCTGCAGCAATATCACTTGGCAAACTTACTGTAGATGATTCCAGTTCATTTAAACTATTTGACAAAGGAGTTTGTTCGTTAAGACGATTCGATGTTTCCGTTTTAGAGGCGTTTTGTTCTGCTAGAACTGAGTCAGCCTGTCGCTTTTCATCTTTGTCTTTGTTGTTATCTAAATTGTCAGTATTTTTATCTTCTGTTTTTGATGGAGTTAACCCGGTTATTTCATAAAGCCGATTTAATAAGTTAGTACACCAAAAGTCAGGGTGTGACTGCTTAGCTAATGTACCTGGCTCACTAAAATAAACAGGAATTTCTGACTCATCTAAGAGGTGATCAACAGCATCATGCCACGATTCATCATCCACACATAACAACCAAACATGCAAACTATCATCATCAACATGCTTATCAGTAATATTTTCTGGGTTGATATTATAAACAATCTCTACAGCACTATCTTCAAGCAACTTAATGAGCTGCTTAGTTTCATCTGTTGAAGAGGCTACTAAGCCTAGTTTTAAACCACTCACTTTCTTCCTCAAGATCTATTGGGCAACAATGCTGATATTGACTCAAGAAGATCGACCTCATTATACGGTTTACCCATATATTGATTAACTCCAATTTGCTCGGCTCTCTCCCGATGTTTTTCTCCGGTTCTAGAGGTAATCATAATAATTGGCAAGTCTTTTAATCCTTCATCATGGCGAATAATAGTTGCCAACTCAAAACCATCCATTCGTGGCATCTCTATATCGAGCAGCATAACATCGGGTTTTTGTTCACCTAAAATTGATAATGCATCAACCCCATCTTTAGCTGTAATAACCTCAAAATCATGACGTTCAAGTAGTCTAGTTGTTACTTTACGTACTGTGATTGAGTCATCAACAACCATTACAACAGGTACTCTATCATCAACTGTAGCTAAATCACTCTCACCACTTTCTAACAATGTCGCATCTATACGGCGAATGAGTGCAGGCATTTCGAGTATTACAACAACCCGACCATCACCAAGTATCGTCGCACCAGATAGACCGCTAATTGAACTTAACTGGCTACCTATCGATTTAACAACGATCTCTCTGCTACCTAACAAGTCATCAACTTGAATTGCAGTCGGATGATCAGCGCCATGCAACAATAACACAGGTAAAGGCTGGGTAATACCTTGTAAGTTTGCACTTCGATTATGATCCAGTATTTGTCCCAAATAATACATCGAATAATCAATGCCGGCATATTCAAAACGAGAGTCTGGATTTGCATAGTACTCTTCTAGCTCAAATGGACTCACTCGTACAATCCCTTCAATATTAGCTAAAGGTATTGCATAAACATCATCACCCAACTGAACCATTAACGCATGGTTAACAGACATTGTGAATGGCAGTTTTACTGTAAATGTAGTCCCACGTCCTTGGTAAGAGTCTATTTCAATTACACCACCAAGTTGTTTGATTTCACTACTCACAACATCCATACCAACACCACGACCCGAAATTTGAGTAACTTGCTCGGCAGTACTAAAACCTGCTTCAAGTATCAACTGTTGCAATTCATGATCGGTCAGTTCTGTTTTCTCAGTAATTAATCCTTTTTCTATCGCTTTATGCCGAATCGCCTGTAAATTTAATCCACGTCCATCGTCTTGTAGCTTAATAAAAACTTCACTACCTTCTCTAAACATCGAAATTTTTACACTACCGGCCTCTGTTTTTTGATTAGCTCGGCGCTCTTCGGGTGGCTCAATACCATGGTCCATAGCATTTCTAAGCATGTGTTCTAATGGTGCAATCATTCTTTCTAAAACACTACGATCCATCTCGCCATCAGCACTAATAGAAAGCTCAATGGTTTTACCTAACTCATTACTGATTTGACGAACCATTCGTCTTAACCGGGGTACTAAACTTTCAAACGGAATCATACGTGTTCGCATGAGACTTTCTTGCATTTCAGTATTTACTCGGCCCTGTTGTAATAATAATGTTTCTGAATCAGCAGTGAGCATATCAAGAGATTCTTTCAAGCTCAGCAAATCCACGGCACTTTCACCCAAACCACGAGTTAATTCTTGCTGACGGGTATACCGATCCATTTCTAACGGATCAAAATCTTCATATTCAGTACCACCAGAAACTTCTCGACGGTAGGAAATCTGAGCATCTGTTTCAATATCCAGATTTCTTAGCTGATCTCTTAAGCGATCGACAGTAGAGCTCATTTCCTCAAGGTTATATCTCAATACTGACATTTGTTGTTCAAGGCGAGAACGGAAAATACTGGTTTCACCAGCAAGGTTAACCAAGTTTTCCAACTGTTCAGAAGAAACCCTGACAATATCGGTTGTTTGAGTTTTTTGTTTAACTTCTTCTTGCTGCTGCTTTTTCTCTTCAAATGATACAACTTCTGCTGAAGTTTTTTCGACCACTTCATCAAGTACTTCAGCCTCAGTTACATCACCGGAACTGATCGACTCAACAGCAAGATTTTCCCCCTTAATCAGTAAGCTCAATGATTGCATATAAGTGACAGGGATAGTCATTTGACGATGCTCTCTTACTTCATCAACTAACTTCTCAATAACATCATAGCCTTGCAAAATAAAATCGACTTCTCTGTCGGTAACGGTTAGATGCCCGCCACTGACTTTCTCAAAATAAGTTTCCATATCATGAGTCAAGTCACCTAAAACAACTAAATCAGATAAACGAGCTCCACCTTTAAATGTATGTAAAGTACGTTGTAATAAATCAATTGCCACCTTATTATCATGAGACTCTGACCAATCATGTAGCGCTTCATCTAAAGTCACTAATAATTCGTCAGCTTCTTCGAGATATATTTCAAGTACTTCTTCACCATCTTCATCTAATTCAATATGCTGAACGGAACCAGAAACTTCTATCGGTGCTGTTGGCTCAATAGTATTTTCTACGGTCACTTCATTCGCTGAATGACGAGTTAAATCTTCTACTTCAAATATTTGTTCTGTTGCTTCTTCATCTTCAGTTGCAGACTCAGCCGATAATTCTTCTAATTCTTCAACCAAATCTTCAGATTCAGCAGCTAACTCCTCTATTTCCTCAGTCAAATCCTCAGATATATAGTCTACTGATTCTTCGCTCAAATCTTCAGACTCGGTAGATAATTTTTCTAATTCCTCGCCTAACGCTTCTGGTTCAATAGATAAATCGGCTAGTTCTTCTATTAGATCCTCAGACTCATCTATAACATCTTTAATTTCAACTGATAATTCATCTTCTTCATCAGTTATATTTTCGTCAGCCAGTTCATCAATTTCATTAATAAGACTTTCAGTTTCTTCAACAGTAGCATCAATCTCATCAAAATTATATTGCTCTACTTCTACTTCATCTTTTTCAATTTCAGAAGACTCAACATTTAACTCATCTAGTGTTTCAAGAGTCCCCTCTTCAACAGAGTCAGAATGATCGTCGATACTTTCAAGTACTAATTCATCTTTGTCTGTTTCATCATCTAGCTCTAAAGCTACTTCTTCTTCGGTATCAAGCGAATCAGGTAAACTAAACTCTTCTGACTCGGAACTATCTTCAACATTAGAGTCATCAATATCTAACAATTCTTGATTTAATTGAGCAGACTCATCTTCAGAAATAGAATCAACAATAGTTGGAATTTCTTCTTCAATAACTTCTTCTAAAATAGGCGCATCTAAAACAAGCTCTTCAACTACAGTATCTTCAACAGGTTCTACACTATCAGGCGATAAGTGATGTCTTATAATTTGAACTTCTCTATCAGCCGATTTTGGCCAGCTAAGTCCCTTTAACTCTGCCACCATTGATTCAAGCTTATCGGTTGTAGATAACACGATATCATAATCAGCCGTAGTTAAATTACGTCCAAACTCTAAAACAGTATTAAAAATATCTTCAGCAGCATAACCTAATTCACCAATATTCATTGCGCCGGCCATGCGCGAACTACCTTTCAATGTATGGTAAATTCTTCTCAGCTCGCCATTAATTTCTTTACTGCCTAAATGGCTTTTCCAGCGAGGAAATAGCTCACGTGCGGCCTCAATTAACTCTTCACCTTCTTCAACAAAAAGTTCAACCAGTTCAACGTCCATATCCTCAGGCACAGAAGCTACATTTGACTCTTCCATCCATTGCGAAATTTTTGTAATTGTTTCATTAGGTAAATCGATATCTTCTTCAGAAGCAACCCTATTCAACATTGCGGTTAGCTTTTCAACGACTTCAGTTAAAAGAGGATTAAAACCATCATTTAAAGTGTCTTTTGAAGCAGCATATGTTGCTAATTTCTCGGCTTCGCTAGCTAACAGCTCTAAACTATCAATAGCTAACATTTCAGCACCACGCATAAACGTGTGCAATTCACCTTCAATAGAGTCTTTTATTGATTGCTCGTTGGAATTTTGCGCTAGCTGTGTATTTAACCGCGCAACTTCATGTAATATATCTAACCCCTCAGTTAAGAAAATTGAAACAAATTGTTGGTCACGTTGCTTAATAGAAGTAACACCGCTTGCAGTTCCAGCTAGTTCAAGCTGCTCAATTCTTGCCCGTAAGCTCTGCGCTTTTTCTGTGTCAACTGTTCTGGAATTTTTTAAATCATCTAATGTTGTTGCTAAAAATTGATGCGATTCTTTAAGTAACTCAACAACCGAAGGCTCCATTCGGTGATTACTTCCCTTAACAATCCGAGCATGCTTTTCCCATGGACCAGTCACTCTAGCCATAGGCTCTACACCTGCCATGTTTGCACTACCTTTTAATGTGTGTAGTGCTCTGATCAAATCATCAGTTACAGCAATACTTGCTCCAGCAGGGGCCGTATCTAAGTAGTTAGCAATAATTTGTAAATGACCATCGGCTTCAGTTGTAAAAATTTCGAGTAAAACTGGGTCGATCGTATCTTCAACAGTAATATCAGACGAATCTTCAACAATATTTTCTGTGGACTCTGTAGCCACTTCATTTTCAAATGAAAAGTCTGCGAGTTGTTTTCCTGCTGATAAATGCTCTGCTTTAGCAATTAACTTCAGATAGTTTTCATCACAACCAGTTTGTTTTGCGAATGCGTCAACAAGTATAGGCAATACATTATGCACTTCTTTTAATACACTAATAACAGGAAGTTCAGCAGGTATAGATTCTTCAATCACCTTGTTAAGCATATTTTCTATGGCCCAACTGACCTCACCAATAATTTGCGCTCCAACAAGACGACCACTTCCTTTCAATGTATGAAAAGAGCGCCTAATTGTTGATAAAGCTTCTTCATCTTGTAAGTTGGCCTCCCAACGAGGAATCATTTCATCGATAACCTGAATTTCTTCTTCAGCTTCTTCGAGAAATATTTCTAATACTTCATCATCGATTAGTGTCTCATCAACCGTTTTTTCCGCTGCCGGTATCAACATAGGAACAACTTTTGCTGTTTCACTAACTTTTGTCTCTGAAGCTGTTTTTGACGATTCAGAAAAAGCCTCTATATAAGTTTTCTTTTTAACTGAATCATCAGTAACCTCAAGATCTTTTGACTCTATAGGCTCATCAGTAGAGGTTTCAGAAGAAGCCTCGGAGATGTCTGTTATTTCAGCACCTTGCTCTAAAGCCAGACTGAGTGCATCAGTACTTTTTTGCGCACCTTTTAATATCGAACTAACACCTCGATGACTGCCATCTTCAGAAGCTTCTAGATAATATTCAACGCTGGTAATTACATCAGCTAACGCGTCTAAATGTTCTTCTTTAGGATGTTTATTCAGAGAAATAATTTTTTCTTCAATAAAGCGCTTAGCAATTTCTAAGATTTCAGCCGCTTGTTCGAACTGAATAATTTTAACGCCACCTAAAACCTCTTCTAATAAGTTAGGAACCTCACTCAAAGCATCTTGCTCAAAACCAGATGCAATATAATTAATCATCCTATCTTTAGCAGATTGCATACTTTTACGAGCAACTTTAATTAATGCCCGAGTCGCTTCGTCTACTTGTGACTCTTTTGCCTGCTCTCGACTCTTATCATTCGACTGCTCTTCACTACTTGACTGAGAAGCAAGTCCTAAATTAACGTTTTTAAGATTTGCTTCAACAAATAATAAAGCCCCAGCAATGTCCATAACAACCGAATCATCAGGCATTTGATTTGTATCTAGCAACTTTTGAATACTTTTGATTTGTTGTCGAATAACATCACGAGGTATTGCTAACTCGAGTAATGTTAAAGTATCAGCTATTCGAGTTAAAGAATCGGTCAAAGTTTGCAGTTGAGAAATATCTTTTGCTTGTGCTCGAACAAAAAGATCAAGTTGATCTTTTACTGTTGCTAATTCTTCATTAATCGCACCAACGACATTAGTCACGGCGGAAGAGTCAGGTTTTGTTAGCTTTTCCTGGTGTTGCTTAATTTCAGAACTATCGGATAATCCGGCCTCTAGATTAAACTCTTTTTTAAGAGCCACCACCCGCGCGTTTTTAGAATGAGAACGAGCAACAAAATAAAGTAATTCAGATAAGAGTTTTTCAGGAATAACATCTGCCATAGCAGAAGCCCCTTGATCCGATAAACGTTTTATTTGTTTATCAACTTTTGATAGTAATAAATGTATTTCCTTTTTCTTATATAATCCACCTTCAGTAATGGAAAAGATAAACCCATCTGCAACCCACCATAGTCGAGCAACAGACTCTCCCTCAGTTAAAGCTTCCAAACGTAGCAATACTTTATGAATTCGCGACAAACACTCTTTAACATTTGCTCCACGAATAAGTCCGGTTAAACCTTTTTGAAAATGCGCTCTAAGTTTTCGGGCATTATCTTGAAAAGCAGAAGTTTTATCTTTTTCAGAAACCACTTCAACCGCTTTAGGAGGCATTACATGATTAGTATCAGCACTAAATAATTCTCTTTCAGAAATTGGTGATAATGCACCAGCAGAACGCAACTCATTTATCAAAGGAAGTAAAACAACAGGAATATCTTTTTGACCATCTTCAACTCTCTCAAGATAGCCAGGTATTTGTAGTAATGCTCTCATCAATACTTCAAATACAGCTTCAACGGCAAACGCAGAATCAGTTGCCATTTTTTCAGCCAGCTTCTCCATTTCTAACGCTAATCGAGCAGCGCCAGAAAACTCAAGCATTTGTAAAGTGCCTTGCACTTGATGCAAGCAATTAATACAAAACTGAATTTGCGTTTGATCTTGGGTATCTTCAGCAAAATTCTCTAACCCCTGACGAGCTTGGTCAAGGGTATTATTAATTTCTTTTCTGACCCAGCTTAAAGCCAATTGGTCATAATTGTCACTCATGACTACTCCGTCATTTCTTTATTATTTATCTTTACGTAGATACGCCAGACAATGTTTGTTATCAACTCTGGTCAAAACATCACTATTTATACTAGTGACCTCTCCGTGTCCAAGTACTAACAAGCCTCCAGGTTTTAAACGTTCAACAAGCTGTTCTATAACCGCCTGTTTTCTATCCTGTTTAAAATAGATCAGTACATTTTGACAATAAATAACGTCATAATTTTGTTTTAGCTTTGCATCCAACTCAAGTATATTACTTTGAATAAAACAACATCTTTGTCTTATACTATCCTTGATTTGAAAGTACTCATCTGCCAGCCGATTAAAATACATATTTTTTGTTGTCGTCGGCACAAAATCTAGCTGTCTAGCTGCGTAAATACCTTCTCTGGCAACAGCAAGAGCAGGATAACTAATATCAATACCGCTCACACCAAAATAAATTTCTTTTTCACATGAATCTTTTAATCCAAGATTCAATTTGTCCATCTCAATTGCAAGCGTATAAACTTCTTCGCCCGTTGAGCATCCAACACTCCATATTTGCAAATGTTGTGGACTATCTGGTGCAGCTTGAAACTTTTCCAATGCCATATTACGGCAATAACTACTTACTAAATTCAGCGAATGTGTTTCACGATAAAAACAAGTTTCATTCACTGTTAGGGAATCGGTTAAGGATGCCCAATCTAAAATAGAAACGGAGTCGGTATTTAACTTCAAATACAACTCATTATAATTTGTAAAACCTTTCTCAATCATATGCCGCGATAGTGCAGTAATGAGAAACGCTTTTCGACTTTCAGGCAACCATAATCCGGTTTGCTTTTCCAGAAGAGCTTGCCATAAAACAAACTCCTCTGACTCCATTTCTGGCATGTTAAAAGAAGCAGACATCGATCGTGTAACTACGCTTCCTCTGGTAATTTGAAACCAGCAATAGAGTTATTCAGTTCATCAGCTAGCTCAGCTAATTTACCAATCGAACTTGCTGTATTTTGTGTACCCTCAGAAGTTTGGTTAGTGATTTCCTGGATAACATTCATCGTATTTGATACATGACCCGCAGATGCAGCTTGTTGACGAGCAGCATTCGATATATTTTGAATCAAATCAGCCAAACTTTTCGATACCCGTTCAATTTCCTCAAGCGCAACACCCGCATCTTGAGCTAGGCGAGCTCCATGTACCACCTCTGCGGTACTTGCTTCCATCGAAATTACCGCCTCATTCGTGTCTGTTTGAATCGTTTTTACCAGTGCTTCAATCTGTTTCGTTGCATTACCAGAACGTTCCGCTAGTCGTTGTACCTCATCCGCAACTACCGCGAAACCACGACCAGCTTCCCCAGCCATCGATGCCTGGATCGCGGCGTTAAGTGCCAGAATGTTTGTTTGGTCAGAAATGTCATTGATTAATGATACGATATCACCAATCTCTTGAGATGATTCACCTAGTCGTTTTATACGTTTTGATGTTTCTTGAATTTGTTCACGGATTGTATCCATCCCTTGAATGGTATTTCGTACAACCTCACCACCTTTTTTCGCGATATCAACCGACTTTTCCGCAACCGTTGCAGACTCAGAAGCATTCGCAGATACTTGTTCAATTGACACAGCCATTTCATTAATCGCTGCCGATGCTCCGGTTATTTCCTGTGCTTGGTTACGCGATGCTTGCGCCAATTCCATCGAAATATTTTGCGTAGCATCTGTTGCGTTAGCCAGTTTAGTTACTGACTCTTTGATCGTCGATACTAAGCTTCTCAATTGGTCAATGGTGAAGTTCATCGCATCGGCAATTGCTCCAGTAAAGTCCTCCGTTACTGTTGCGTTAGTTGTCAAATCACCATCAGCTAACCCTTCCATTTCATCAAGTAGTCGTATGATTGCTTGTTGGTTTTTCTCATTCTGTAATTTCTCTTGCGCTGCCGTACTACGAGCTCTATCGGTACGCCCTCTATCGTCTTTTCGTTGGCGTAAATATAACAAGATAATCAAGATTAAAATTAATCCACCAGCGATTGCAGAATAAAAAGGGTGTCCTGGTTTTTTCAAATCGGATGATTGTAATTCGTAAGCTTTCTGTAATTCATCGGTTAAATCAAGCATATCTCTTGCTTGAGTAAATATTTCATCTGACTTAGCATGAACCTCAAATAACTCTTCTGTATGACTAATTACATAATCCACATTTTCTTTAACTTGAACATAAAGAGCCGAAATATCTTCTAATGATTGTCGAGCCTGAGAATTAGTTACGCGACTAATATCTAGCATCGCATCACCTTCTAGCATTCCAGTTAACACTTCACCAAAAATATCCACATCATGACCAAAGTTTTCAGCTGCAAGAGCAGCATCATCGCCACCCGCTAAAACTTTTTGGAAACTTCGATTAATTCTTTCAGCATAAGTTGATTGTCTTGTCGCATACATAACCTGTTGAGCGGAAGCTTTAGAATCAAGCAAAATATCTTGTACTTTTTCATATAAAAACTGCATTTGAGGGATTTTTTCTGATAGCCCTCTAGAGATTTCATAAAGCCCTGTTACGGTATCTTGCCCTTTACTTACAACCGCCGCATTACTATTCATGCTATTCCACAAATCAGAAACTCGCTTTACCTGATTATTACGAATAGAAGCTGGTGATGGTCTTAACCCTTTAGAGTCATCTCCTTTATCTAGATGATTAAGCTGTGCTTGGAATTGTTTGGTTACTTCTGTTAATGATACAAAAGCTCCTTGATTACCCTGTGTTGCCTCCGATGCGTTTTTAGCAACCTGTTGAGACAATACTCGAAGGTTACCCGCTTTGGTTAATCGAGATTGATTCTGTTGGCTTTCATAAAGTCCAATCGCAAGGTTAACCCCACCAACCAGAATAAAAAACAATAGTAACCAAATGTAGACGCCCGTATTGGATTTTGCTTCTAATTGGTTTTTTTTATCGTCTGCTGCGCTCATAATTTAGTTCCTGAATGCAAAATTTATTTCTAAAAGAAAAAGCCGCCTTTTTATACTAATGCAACTTGGCGAAACGACGGCGTTTCAGCCAAAGCCTTCAAACTAAAAACAGTCCAAAGATTTTCACCCGAATAAAAACCACCCTTAAGATAGGGTGCCATGACTTCATCGTTAATTGGGATATCCTTAACCCATTCTTCATCTTCATAGTGATTCAACCCCAGTACTTCATCAACAATCACACCACAGTGAATATCACGATGATTAATCACTAACAATCGCTGACGCCGTAAAGCATGAGGCGCTTTACGTCCTAGAAAACCATGAAGATCCATAATCGGTAGTAAAGTACCGCGAATATTGGCAAGACCTTTAACCCAAGCTTTAGCGCCAGGGACTTTGGTATAGCGTGGAATAGAAATAATCTCAGCTACTTCAGTTAATCGCACAACATAGTTATTACCAGAAATACGAAAACCAACACCAGTCCATAACCGACTGAGATCCTCTTCGCTTGGCGACAATGCTGCACTTTCAAAGCTACGTTGCTCAATACTTTGGAGGAACTCAAATGCCTGTAAGTCGGTGATTTCGCTCATATTGATAACTATCGCCCTAAAATAGCCTGAATGGTATTGATTAAATTGCTTTCATCAACGGGCTTAGTTAAATAGTCCTTTGCGCCTTGTCTCATTCCCCAGATTTTATCAGTCTCTTGATCTTTAGTGGTCACAATCACGACTGGGATATGTGCAGTCGTCGATTCCTTTTTTAGCTGCCTTGTTGCTTGAAAACCGTTCAAACCAGGCATAACAACATCCATTAAAATCAAGTCTGGTAACTCTTGCTTAGCCACTTCAACGCCTGCCTCTCCACTTTCAGCAGTAACAATTTGATAACCGTTTGACTCAAGAATAGTTGATAAGACATGAGTTTCTGTTGGTGAATCATCAACAATTAAAATCTTAGACATTTATTTGGTTCCCCCAGGTACAGCTTTAAGTTTAGTCTAAATAAAGCAAACCTATTAAAAAGTGTATTAACAAACCCGCTTATGCGTGGCTAACGTGTTCAGTAATTGCACCTAAAAGCTCATCTCTGCTAAAAGGCTTAGTCAAATATTGATCAGATCCCACAATTCGCCCTTTTGCCCTATCAAATAATCCATCTTTGCTTGACAGCATGATCACAGGGGTATCTTGAAAATCTTTATTGTTCTTGATTAATGCACATGTCTGATAACCATCTAAACGAGGCATCATAATGTCCACAAAAATAATGTTGGGCTTATGATCAGCAATTTTCGCTAATGCATCAAATCCATCAACTGCAGTTACTACTTCACAGCCAACTTTTTTGAGCAATGTTTCGGCAGTACGACGAATGGTCTTACTATCGTCAATTACCATTGCTTTAAGACCCTGAAAGCTATTTTCCATTCACCTTATCCTCATCAAGTAACTAGTCGTGTTACTTGTCAATCAAATTCATACTTTACATGTTATATAAAGCACATAAGAAACCTGGATCATTTTTAACATAAATAACAGCGCTATTCCACTGAGTTTTATGCTAATTGAGAGCTAGTCTTAAACACTCTTCTATAAGAGTAGCTTAAAAAAGAAAACTATAAGAATCAAGCTTTTAAAAGACAAGGCAACTACTCAACATTAAAAAAACCCGCTAACATACTGATATTTATAGATAAATGCTTGCGTTTCTTATTTTGCTATCTATAATAGATTATTCATAGTAACCTGCTCCTGTTGTCAATTATAGTCGAGAAAACCAATGACGTTAAAAATTGCGATTCTGATGGATCCCATTAGGAATATTAATATAAAAAAAGATAGTAGCTTCGCAATGCTACTTGAAGCACAACGTCGTAATCATGAACTCTATTATTTTGAGCAATCTGATTTACACTTGTTAGAAAATAATGTTAAAGCTCATGCCCGCACACTGAGCGTTGTAGATGATCCACAAAAGTGGTTTTCATTAGGTGGTATTACAACTCACAACATTGAGCATTTTGATGTGATATTAATGCGCAAAGACCCACCATTTGATATGGAATTTGTTTATTCAACTTACTTACTTCAATTAGCACAAGAAGCAGGCGTATTGGTGGTAAATAATCCTCAAAGTATTCGAGATGCCAATGAAAAACTATATACAGCCTGGTTTCCTCAATGTTGCACCGATATGATGGTGAGCCGTAATGCGGCTGACTTTAGAAAGTTTTTAGCCCAGCATCAAGATATTATTCTCAAACCACTAGATGGAATGGGAGGATCTTCAATTTTTAGAGTAAAGCATGATGATCCCAATGTTGGCGTTATTATCGAAACACTTACTCAACTGGAAACCCAGTCAGCAATGGCACAAAAGTTTATCCCTGAAATATCTAACGGTGATAAGAGAATTCTAATGGTTGATGGTGAACCAATTCCTTACTGTCTCGCCAGAATTCCTGCTAAAGGTGAAACCAGAGGAAACCTAGCCGCTGGTGGTCATGGAGAAGCAAGGCCACTATCAGAAAGAGATCACTGGATAGCTAAGCAAGTAGGCCCTAAACTAAAAGAGAAAGGGTTAATGTTTGTTGGTTTAGATGTCATTGGTGACTTTTTAACTGAAATCAATGTTACTAGCCCGACTTGTATTAAAGAGATTGATGCTGCTTATAATACCAATATTGCTGGCACTTTATTAAATGCCATTGAAAAGCGATTTGAATAGGATTGCCCATTAAATGCAAAACCATCAAGGTATTATTGATTTAGAAAATCAACCCAAAATCAGCCAATTAGATAAAGTCATGTTTTGCTCGTTTCTAGCAATTGCTTTTCATGCACTGTTATTTTTTGGGTTAGGTTTCAAGCTACCAGACTTGACGAGCAGTCAATATGAAAAAACTTTCAATGTAGTGCTCGCTCAATTTGAAGCAGAAAAAAAGCCGGAAAAAGCAGACTTTATCGGTCAAGCTAACCAAGAAGGCGGAGGCGAAAGCGAGCAATTACTAGCTCCAAGTGCCACTGAAATGGCACAATTTAATGATCCGAACCAAATATCTTCAGAACCACAACAAAGGCTTCAACAACAAAACAGCCAGCAACCTACACCAGAAATATTAACCGCTCAAGGCAATCAAACAGCACTGGCAAAAATAAAAGATATCAGCGAACAAAGTGAAAAGCTACCGGATGCAGCTTCCTTAATTGAT
Source organism: Aliikangiella litoralis (assembly GCF_052495765.1). The sequence continues at coordinate 5,194,436 of NZ_CP199292.1, forward strand.
AAAAGCTACCGATTAACCGGATTAATTGCTAACTTAGATAATCGCAACATTAACCAAGCTAAAAAGGCACGTAAACGACCGATCTCTGCTTCAATTCACCGCTCTTCTGATGCTTTATATTTGGACAGCTGGAGACGCAAAATAGAACGAGTTGGCAATCAGAATTACCCTACTCAGGCCAAAGTCGATAAAGTTTTTGGCAACCTGACTTTAAAAGTATCAATTAATAGAGATGGAACCGTTCATGATATTAAAATCATGAAAAGTTCCGGTAGTAAAATACTTGATGATTCCGCACTAAGAATAGTTCGCTTAGCAGCTCCTTTTAAGCCTCTCACCAAAGAAATGTCGAAAGATACTGATATTTTAGAAATTATACGAGTTTGGCAATTTCAACCTGACTATAGCTTGCAAACTAATTAACTCGGACAAAACCTGTAATTTTTAGCAAAAATGGCTAAGTGGCGACTTTGATAGAACAATAATCACAAATAATTAAGATGTTGACTTGTTTTTCAAAATTTTAATGCCAACAATATACTTATGAACGTATTTAACAGTTTAAAAAATCATATGCTTATTGCAATGCCATCATTGCAAGATTTGAATTTCGATCATAGTGTGACTTTAATTTGTGAACACAACCAAGATGGAGCAATGGGTATTGTTATAAACCACCCTCTCGATTTTTCCACTTACGAATTGTTAGAGCATATGGAAATTCCTTGTTTAGAGCACCGAAATATCAACCCTGTATTTGCAGGAGGCCCAGTTCAAGTTGATCGTGGTTTTGTTATACACCGAGCAGAACAACTATTATGGAAATCGAGTATTAGCTTAGAAAATAATATTGCGGTAACCACCTCTCTTGATATTTTGCACGCGATTGGCCGTCATGAAGTTGATAGTGAGGCATTTGTTGCATTAGGTTATGCAGGGTGGGAAGCAGGCCAACTTGAGCAAGAAATTCTTGATAATGTCTGGTTAACTGTCCCCGTTGACCCAGCAATAATATTTTCGACAGATATTGATAAACGCTGGGAAAAAGCAGTTCAATTATTAGGCTTTGATGTTAATAACTTATCTAATTTCACTGGCCACGCATGAGTCAAATTATTGCTTTTGATTTTGGCCTGGCTAGAATAGGCGTTGCTGTCGGTCAATCAATCACTCAAACCGCATCACCACTGAATACACTTAAAGCACTTGATGGAAAACCTGACTGGGAGCTAGTTAACCAACTCATTCAACAGTGGAAACCAAGCAAGGTACTCATCGGAGAGCCATTCAATATGGATGGCAGCGATCAGGAAATAACACTTCGCGCTAGAAAGTTTGCCAACCAAATACACGGCAGGTTTGGTGTACAGACTGAAATGGTTGATGAACGCTTATCAAGTGCTGCCGCCAGAGAAGAGTTATTTGAGTTTGGAGGATACAAAAAATTAAAAAAATCACAAATTGATAGTGTAGCAGCAGCACTCATTTTGGAATCATGGTTTATGCATAATCCAGCTTAATCCACCACTCTTCAGCCAACTTAATCCACTACTCTTCAGCTAATATGGTTACCTTTTTTAGCACAATTGGTCTAACTGGCACATCTTCCCAACCTAACCCAGGCTTTACGTGAGTTTGCGCCTTGCCAATCAAATCAAGTATTTCAGAGCCCTCAACAACCACACCAAAAACAGTATATCCCCAACCTTTTCCGGGATCTAAACTTTCATTATCAGCCATATTAAAATAGAACTGGTTCGTGGCTGAATGAGGAGGGTTTTCTCTAGCCATAGCAATGGTATGAAGTTCATTTTTTAAACCATTACCCGATTCATTAAAAATCGGTGCTTTTTGTTCTCTAGGCTGATATGAAACATCATAGCCGCCACCTTGTATAACAAAATCAGCAACAACTCGATGAAATATAGTACCGTCATAAGCGCCTGATGCTGCATAGGTTAAAAAATTATTAACCGTTATAGGCGCTCTACTTCTATCAAGTTCTACTAAAATTTTACCTACAGGCGTTTCAAAAGAGACTCTTGGGAATAAGTTATCAGGTTGAATTTTTTCACCATTATTGGCCAGTACAAGGTTACTGAACAAGGTGAAATAAAAACCAATAAATATAGTCGCTTTAATTTTCAAATTATTACCCTTTTTATTGAATGTCTCAATCGCGGTAATAATGATACTAACTGATAAAAAGCTCAAGCTTCAACATGAAATGGCTCCACGTGAATAGAAATATCAGAGACACCAAACTTATCACCAAATAAATCCTCAATCTCATCACATATCTGATGAGACTCTTCAGTGGTTAAATCATGAGCTACACTAATTACCATATCAACGGTGGCTGCATTACCAATCCAACGAGAGCGAACTTGAGTGACATCTTCAACACCACCAACTTTCAATGCTAATTGACTCAACTTTTCAGGATCAATTGCATATTCATCGACTAGTACTGGTGCTGCTTTTTTAAACAGCTCAAAAGCAAGATAAAGAATTAAACCAGCAACACCTAGCGCACAAAGCTGATCTAACCACACATATCCCATTGCTGAAAGCTGCCAGCCCCCAATAACAACTAAAGTTGTTAAAACATCAGCAAACGTATGACTCGCATCCGCATGAAGCAAATCAGAGTTGAGGCGCTTTGCCCATCCTCTTTGCCAAGTTGCTAATGAAATATTGACCACTAATACCGTTAACATAACCATAAGTTCCCAACTTGAACTAACCACTTCAGAACTATCACGACGAATAGCATGAAGCCCTAGTTCAAAGGCTAATACGACTAAAACAACTGCCAACCCTAGTACAGCTAATGTTTCAAATTTGCGGTGGCCATAGGGGTGTTCTTTGTCAGCAGGTTTGGTAGAATGTTTTAAAACAGCCCAAGCAACAATGTTATTGGCAACATCAGTTAGAGAATGTAAAGCATCACCAATAATTGCTAAAGAGCCAGTAGAGATCCCAACAATGACTTTGGCTAACAAAACTAAAGCATTTGCACTCCCCTCAATTAAAACGACTCGCTGTACAGCCCGGTCTTTTTTTTGTTCTAAGCATTGGTTTTTGTCAATATTTTTATCTTTATCCAAAGCAGACATGTAGACACCGTACTTTTATTTTCTATCAATAAATATTAACGCTTTTCCCTTTAATTTGCCGCATTTAAAACACGATAAATAGAAGTTGGTACTAACGTACCAAAAAACCTTTATTCAATGCATCATCAGGATTAATAATAAAATGGTTCATACCACAGATATAGGCATCACCAGTAACCAGCGGTATTACTGCTGAGGAATTAGCATATTGAATTTCTTTCACTACTTGAATCGAAAAACAAGAGCCGAGAATACTCTCAATCAACATAACTTCTTCAAGCGCGATTTCTTTACGTGCATAATGAATAGCCATTCTGCCTGAAACACCTGAGCCGGTCGGTGAACGATCGAGTTCTCCGTCAGCAAAAATACAAACATTTCGACTATCAGCTTTTTCGCTCAAAGCAGGCGAGATGAAAATAACACCATACAATTCATTCAGTTCAGTTTCATACGGATGTTCTAGTAGTGTAGTTTGTTGAGCAACAGCATGTTTAATTTCTTTACCTAGTTCGATCAAACGACTACTATTTTCTGGTATTAACTTAAGCTCAAACTGTTCAATATCTACGTAAGCATAAAATGCCCCGCCGAATGCCAGATCGTACTGAATAGTTTTGCCTACTTGAGACAAATAAACCGTTTGATCAAGCCCTTTAACAAAAGAAGGGACACACTCAAATGAGGCCTTAATTTTCCCATTAATAACAGTCCCTGTTGCCTTAATTAAACCACAAGGAGCTTCTATATTGAGTTGAGCTTGATCATTGATAATATCAACCCACCCCATTTCCATTGATAGTGTCATAATTGCAATCACTGCATGACCACACATGTTGCTATAACCTTCATTATGCATAAAAATAGCACTACAATCTGCATCTGGGTGAAAAGGCGGCAAAATTAAACAGCCATACATATCTGCATGCCCTCTTGGCTCAAACATCAACGCTGTTCTTAAATGATCAAAGCCAGCTTTTAGTTTTTGACGATAATCCAAAATTGAGTCTGCTTGTATATTCGGATAACCATCAACGATAATACGCAAAGGTTCCCCACCAGTATGCATATCAATTGTTTTAATTTGTAAACACTTATCATTAGCAGGATAAATTTTTTTTTCTGTAAAGCGCTCAATAAAAGATGACATCTGCTTCTCACTTTTGCTTAATAATATAGCTAAATCACTATCAATTGACACAATAAAAGCCGTTATTTTTGCCGCTCTTTTCGTTGTCTGACTTGTCCATAGAGCGGCTATGCACTGCGCCAGACGCCTTAATAGTGACAAAAATCCCTGACTTTTCTCTATGTCAATTGATAGTGATTTAGCTATAAGCTGCTGTTTAATCATGGTTTTTCAAGTGACAAAGAATAACACAGCAAGAATCGTATGCAATATCAAATTAATTTTAACAATACTTTTTAATTAGCTGGAAGGAAAAAAGTAGATCAACAAATCATCAAGAACCCGCCTCCAATTTTTCCAGTTATGTCGACCATTGCGAATTTCTTTATACTTAATAGGGTATCCTTTCGTTCTTAATATTCGATGAAATCGCCGTGTTTTATCTTCATTATCACCAATTGTCCCGGTACTGAGAAAGAAGTTTAGCGGCAAACGCTCGATATGTTTATAAGCATGAAGAATTTTGGGAACTAGGTGCATTGCAGGCGACAGCATTCCAATGCCCCCAAAAGTCGAATGGGCTAATAGACCAAAACAAGCTGAGTTTAACCCACCAAATGAAAGCCCTAAAATAACTCTTTTATTGGCTGATGGCTTGGTTCGATATTGTTTATCAATAGTCGGTACTAATTCGTGCACATAAAAATCAGAATACTTAGTGTTACAAAAAAATTCAGAATTTCTACGATTATTTTCTAAATTCCCCGGCTCTCTTGTATCGATAAAAACAGCGATTATTGGAACTATTTTTTTACTCTGAATAAGCTTACTAATCACTTTCGTCATCTGTCCATAAAATATATAACTCGGTCCATCGGTTATATAAATTACAGGCAGTTCTTCCAAATCAGCATAGTCATGGGGCAGAAAAACACGGTAATTAATGCTGTAACCAAGCCTATTACTTTTTATTTCAATATTTTCACTCAACCCATTAAAAGGTAAAGAATATATATTTAAAGGCAAATAACACAATATCAAAATAAAAATATTGCGAAACATTAATAGACCTCACTCTTAGTTTATTTCTTAAAGTTGATCACCCAAAAATTGTAATAAATAAAATTAAAAAAATATTAAGTTCGATTATCAGTAATTGCGCGATGAATTTGTGTTAATGCTTGCTGTAACAACGCCATAGAACATGCAAAGTTAATGCGAAAATGATTTTTTCCTGTTTTACCAAACAATAACCCATCATGTAAACCGACTCCGGCTTGTTCGATGAGGAGCTTATTAATTAGTGAGTGCTCCATTTCTAATGCAGAGAAATCTAACCAGGCAAGGTATGTTCCTTGTGCTTTAGAAAGTTTAACCTGAGGCAAATTATTTTGTAAAAAAGACTCAATAAAATCTCTATTTTTTTTTAGGTATAATAATAACAAATCAAGCCACTCGGCTCCTTTTTCATATCCTGCTTGCGTTGCAACAGCAGACATTACATTATCTAAACTCAGATGAGCAGTATTAATATTATGTCGTAATAAACGGTTGACTCGTTGATTGTCACATATGATTGTTGACTGTGGTAATGCGGCTAGGTTAAAAGTTTTTCCAGGAGAAATTATTGTCGCACTTACTGGCCTTTCTGAAGCGGGTAATTTATTAAAATGAGTATGTTTTGTTTCTCCCCAAACTAAGTCGGCATGAACTTCATCACTAATCACGGTAATCTCATGTTCACGACATAGCTTTGCCAAACGAAGTAATTCTTCTTTTCGCCACACTCTACCAGTAGGGTTATGTGGACTACAAAAAATTAAAAGTTTAGTTTTTTTAGATATCACTTTTTTTAAATGCAAAAAGTCAATTTCATATTCATTATTTTTCTTAACTAAAGGATTTTCAATTAAAATACGGTTATTGTGTTTAACAATACTCATTAGCGGAGGATAAGCTGGTGTTTGTACAATGATTTCATCTTCCTCCTTGGTTAACAGTGTCACCAAATTATTAACGGCTGAAACTGTTCCCGGAGGATAAAAAGAGAGAGCATCAACAGGTACTTTCCACTGATGTCGTTGAAGTAGCCAGTTTTGTATTGAACGGATGTAGTTTTTGGTTCTGTAGCCGTATCCCATTACAGGATGCTTAAGACGTTGCTCAAGTGCCTTTATAATTACTTTAGGCGTAGCAAAATCCATATCGGCAATCCACAATGGGATTATATCGGATCGACCAAATTTTGTTAGGTTATAATCCCACTTGTACGAGTCACTATTTTGACGATTTGGAGGAAAATCAAAGCACTCAAATAAGTCAGACACAAAACTCACTCACTCCAAACAGCAAACTCATTACCATTGACATCATAAAACTGAAATCTCCTCCCACCAGGAAATGAAAAAATAGGCTTAACTATTTCTCCTCCTGCCTCAATAACTTTTTGTAGAGATTCTTCAAGGTTAGCACTATACAAAATAATCAAAGCACTCCCCTTTTCCGTTTTCATACTCAAATTAGACAAATAAAACCCGGCATCAAGTGCAGCATTACTGACTGCACAGTATTCATCACCATAATCAATAAAAGTCCAACCGAATACCTTGCTAAAAAAACTTTTAGTATCCCCAATGTTTTTAACAGGAAACTCAACATAGTTAATCTTATGATGTTTACTCATCAGACTAAAGACCTCACATTATTGTTTGTTCATTTTAATAAAAAGTTTTTATTGATTACATCTTATAGCTGAAACTTAATGATAATCTTATCATCAGTTAATAGAGCATTAGTCCTCTAAAATATATTTGACTCAAATATTCAGCTGCATCTATCATATTATTTATATTAGCTAAATGCCAAATCATTTCTGAGATAATCAACACTAACTTAACAAAAAGCGGTTACCTAATAGACATTCAACTTATCAGTTACTTGCTTCAACATAGCTCGGTAAGTCAGCGATATGTTGTAACCAAGATTGAGCTGAGCAGCTCCACTGCTGATAAAGCGGAGGAAACTCATGATTGTTATCAATACTGCCAACTCGCAAGTTATAAACTTGCTCGCTCTCTTTCGATACAGAGGTCGCATAAATTTGCGTGCCACAATCAGGACAAAAACACTGCTCTCGCTGATTACCACTCTGAGCAACTTTAATATAACTTTTTAAAGTACCGCTGCATAATTCAAAATCATTTTTAGCAACAGGTAAATTCACCCGAAAAGCACTACCAGAAAGATGTTGGCAATCTTTACAATGACATATTCGAGTTTTCTTAGGATTAACATAAGCCTTGTAGCAGATTCGTCCGCAATGGCATCTGCCATTAACTAATACTTTCATACCTCCCTCTCTCTTTTAAAGAACAATTGATTGTAACTAGTAAAGCTTACAATTTTAAACTGTTTTAGTATATATCATTCTCCTGAATATATAATCAGTATATAATTAGTTAACCTATTTTCCAGTCACTTTTTTAAAATGATTTCACCTAATAATGAAGTAATTTTTTCTATCAACCCCATTGGTATTATCCACTCGCCATACAAAGAAAAATTTGCCATACCACGGCAACCAAGAATTATAGACGAGGCTATTGGTACACTTGAGCTTTACTCGCCATATAATCAAAGTGAAATATTATCAGGCATTGAAGAGTTCTCTCATTTATGGCTTGTATTTATTTTTCATGAAACAATGAATAAAGGATGGTCAAATCTAGTCCGGCCACCAAGATTAGGCGGTAATAAAAAGAAGGGAACTTTTGCTACCCGCAGTACTTTTCGCCCTAACCCCATTGGAATATCGGCAGTTAAGTTTCTAGGTCATGAAAAAGAAAAAGATAAGTTACTTTTAAAACTAGGTGGTGTCGACTTGCTTGATAAAACTCCAGTTATTGATATTAAACCTTATATACCTTATTCTGATTCAATAAGTGGCGCTGATGGTGGATTTGCTCATAACAAACCAACTGAAGAAATGCCTGTTATATTTACTGAGCAAGCCCAAAATGATTGTCTATTAGTTAGCAAACAATATCCTTTATTATCATCATTTATTAGTCAAGTGTTAAGTCAAGATCCAAGACCTGCCTATAAAAAAAACAAACAAACAATTCAAGAGTATGCCGTTCACTTATATGACTTCAATATAAAGTGGCAAGTAAAAGATAATTGTAATCACGTTTTATCTGTCAAACCAATAGATAATCAATAACAAGATTGAATGCTTTAATAATTGACCAACCAAAAAACAGCCGCACCAATGGCAAAAATAGAAAGTATCGCTAATGATATTTTGCTCCAACTCCAAGGCCTTTCACCTTGAACTTCTCCAGTTCTAGCATTCACAACAAATCGATACGTTTTTTTATTGTAACGATAAGTGCTTATCCACATAGGAAGTAATATATGCTTAAAAGTCACATTTTCATGCTGCGTTTTGAGAGAGTTAATTCGTTGCTCGTCTCCACCAATATCTTGATTTACTGAAGATATAATTCGATTATTCATTATTTCTTTGGCTTGACTAAAACCATCTCCTAAATCAACCTGATAGCTTTCAGCTTTAAACCCTGCCAAATATTCTTCTTTATATGGAAGCAGATCATTTAAATCCCAAGGCTCTAGTGAGTCTGTTAGTTTCTTAGGGAGAGACTTAGAGGCTATAACTAAAACATCATCAAAGCCTAAAAAAACAACGCCAGAAACATCACTCCAGCGAGTCCGTCTTTCGCTAACCGAATAGCGTTCTTGTTTACCTTCGCTATTTGTTCGAGTTCTGGTGACAGTAACATAATAATAGTCCCCTCTTTCTCCTCGATAGAAACTCGTCGTATCCGCATCGTAAGTCCAAAAAGGCAAGTAAACACCAGAAATAGAATGGTTTAGCTTTGATTTTTTTATCAAAGAGTTTGGTGCAAACCACAAGCTATTTAACCATTGCTCATACTTAATTTTCGCTTTTTTTGAATTAATATAAAAAGGCAATAACGAGCGTGGCTTTATTAATTTTTTTGACTGTGCATTAGTGATAATACTCCCACCACAAAAGTCACAATCATCAGCGATAACATCAGCTTCTGTTGTTGCTTCCGCACCGCAAGAGTCACACTGAAAAACTAAACACTCCGTTGTAATAGATTCTTTTTGCAAACGATTTAAGTGACTTTTAAAATCAAGCTCAACAATATCAGCTTCACTTCTGGGAATTACATTTTCAAAATGACAATATTGACAAACCAGTGACTCTGTTCCAGATTCAAAGTGAAGCTTTGCTGCACACTGATAGCACTTGAATTTTTTTTGTTTAACAATGCTGCTATCTTGAGAAGGTATTGGTTGATTAAAATCTGACGACAAAGAATTCACATCCATTATAATTTTATTACATTATTGGAAATATTAAACACTTTCAATAATTCATACTGATAATCAATTGGTTAAACTAACCAGGAGGCAGTGGAGGCGGAACAGAAGTAAAGAGACTTTTAACCGCTTCTATTTCACCTGATTTTTCCCACTCACTCATACCTTCACACCAAATAAGGCTATCACGTGTCACACTACCATCAGCAATCAATAGTTTTAACTGCTTAATATTAAATGGTCCTTCAGGTTGTCCTTTTATAGCAACATGAAACATTTTTTGTGAGGGTAATGGAGGCGGCTTAGTCACAGGCTGATTAGAAGCTTGTTCAGATTGCATTGCCTGTCCTATTTGATTAGCCATTGCAAATCCCATTCCCATTCCCATTCCACCACCCGCTAAGCCCGATTCATTTTCCGCGGCTTTCTCCATTGCATTTGCAGATTGAAATTGAGTATATTTTTGTAAATTACCAACAACCCCCATACTCGTTCTTTTATCAAGCGCTTCTTCAACCACTGAGGGTAACGAAATATTTTCAACCAACATTTTAGTTAAGCTAATTCCATAACTTAAAAAGTCAGAATGAATTCTATTAGTAATAAATTCACCAAGTTCATCATAATTTGAAGCCATATCCAAAACGGGTATTTTGACTTCTCCAATCACATCAGCAAACCTTGAAACAATCAAATTACGTAACTGCTTTGTGATTTCATCAGTTGTAAAGTGAGGATCTGTACCAACAATTTCTTTTATAAAATGAGGGGCATTTTCAATTCGAATTGAATAGGTACCAAAAGCACGAATACGCACGGGACCAAACTCAGGATCACGCAATGTAATTGGATTTTTAGTTCCCCACTTTAAGTCAATAAAGCGGCGTGTATTAACAAAATAAACTTCTGCTTTAAATGGACTATGAAAACCATACTTCCAACCTTGCAATGTCGATAAAACAGGCAAGTTATCTGTTTCAAGAATATAATCTCCAGGCTGAAAGACATCTGCTATTTTACCTTTGTTTATAAAAACCGCAATTTGCGACTCCCGAACAATTAACTGAGCTCCCATCTTTATTTCATTATCATAGCGCTCAAAACGATAAACCATTGTATCTCGGCTATCATCTAGCCATTCGATGATATCAATAAGCTCGCCACGAAACTTGCCAAATAATCCCATATGGAACCCTTATATTGTCAAAAGTTGATTACACACTTCACAAACTCAATTATTCATATTAGTTCAATTACATTATTAAGAACACTATTACTATTGTCAAACGAAACACTGATATCCAGTTGCCGGAAAATAAAAAATCATATAAGTATCCGTATACCAGCACTCTTTAAAGTTATAGCTAAACCACTATCAATTGGCATAGAAAAAAGTCAGAGATTTTTGTCACTATTAAGGCGTCTGGCGCAGTGCATAGCCGCTCTATGGACAAGTCAGACAACGAAAAGAGCGGCAAAAATAATGACTTTTATTGTGACAATTGATAGTGATTTAGCTATACAGGCTCCAACAAGTAATCTAACGAGCCTCCCCGAAAGAGCTCGAATGATATATAATTATTTACTTTATAAAACGTGTTATTTTGCCAATCTGAGTACATGCTCACAAAGTATCGATTTAAGGCGAATACAATTACCTACAATTGCTACCGTTTCATACAAATTAAAAACAAAATACTCACTGATAAATTAAGTTAAAAAAACTATCATCCTTTTTAGTTAATTTGTACTTAATCAGGAAAACTCATTATGAAAAAACAGTTACTAATTTCAACCATCTTATTCGCTTTATCGAGTAACATAGTACAAGCCAATGAAGTATCTGCCGATAGCACTACGTCCCAATCAAAGCATACTTTTGGTTTTCAAATAAGCAATGGTAGTGCCGAGTATAAAGGCTCAAGCGATGATGGTGATGGAATAGGACAGTCTTACTTATACTATAATTATAAACTATCCCCCACCTACTCAATAGAAGCAGGAATTAATGGGGGCACAGACGTAGATGATTGGGAGTGCTCAAAAGAATATGATGATGATTGGGAATGCCATTCAAATAATGATCCATTTTTTAATCTACAAGCCAATAAACTCTCTTATGGCGGCCTAGTATTAGCTTTAAAAGCAAACTTTCAGCTCACCGAAAAAAATAGTCTTTATGCAAAAATAGGGGGGCAATTTTATGACTATGAATTTAGCAGAAGCTCAGTTAAATTAGATAAAGATGATGGTTTTGGAGCTGTCGTAGAAGCAGGTTGGCAGTATCGCTGGCATTCTGGCTGGGGCATTAATGCAGGCATGACCTACATGGATATGGGTGACTTAAAGACTACAACTTTAAATACTGGCGTAAGCTACGCATTTTAATTCAAGTAATAAAATACGGAAATTTGACTAGAGCATATTGATATTTTATATCTCACCATGCTCTAATTTTATCATTGTGATTAATTCATGCTTTGCTATTTGGGAACTTCCACCAGTTTTTTGATAACCCAGCTCTTCATAAAATTTTTGTAAATAAACATGTGGATGAAGCTCAAATCTTTTAGCTCCTTTTTTTTGAGCAATAGCTTCGAGCGACTCCACCACTTTACGGCCTAAACCCATCGATCTATATTTAGCAATAACAGCAATACGTGAGATTTGAGCTTCTGCTTTACTAATAATAACTCTTCCCGTTGCAGCAGCTTCATTATTCACAGTAATTAATACATGCTCAGCACCTTCATCTTCACCATCAAAATCGGACTCTTCAGGTATACCTTGTTCATATACAAATACATCTCGCCTAATATTCATTGCAGACTTTAACTCGTCTTGATTTAATTGAGTTATTATTTCTATCATATCAATTTCCAAGCAACTCTATTCTTAACAAAGAATATCCGATAAACATTAAATATTGCAACACAAAAACCATATAATTCAACTACTTAAAAACATACTTGTTTTCGATAACTCCTTTAGGTTAATGTTACCACGCAATTAATAGTAGGATATTGCAACCAACAAAACCGGGGAAATATACATGGCAACATCAAAAATAAAATTCAAAGTAGCCGCTATTGCACTGATAATTATAGGTGCAGGTACTGCATTTTGGGGTTACCAAATGTCAGAATCAATTGGTTCACAATTATCACAATCTGTCACCGGCTCCTATAGTGACAAAGTCATGCTGCTACTAATTGGAGGTGCAGCGACTTTTGCCGTCGGTATTTATCTTTTTATAAAAAAATAAAAGAGGTTCAAAATAATGGATACAAATAGTTTACTGATGTTTTTATTAATTGGGGCAATTGCTGGTTGGCTAGCAGGTAACTTCATCAAAGGTAAAGGTTTTGGAATCGTTGGCAACATAATTATCGGCATTATAGGCGCATTAGTAGGAGGCTTTTTATTTGGACTGCTAGGCATTAAAGCAGGTGGAATTATAGGCTCACTGATAACAGCAACAGTAGGCGCAGTGGTACTACTCTATACTATTCGCATCATAAAAAAAGCGTAGTTCCCCACGACTCTTCATGTCCTAGTATTAAGTCTAGGACTCTCTTAACCAATCAATGATATCTTTGATGTCTAGATGTACTCCTCAGCAACTCTCGTCCCAATTGTAATCATTATCAGTAGGAAATAATTCGGCTTAATTTGAAAAAACATCGTTCTAGACAAACGTCTTTTAAAGAAGCGGATAGCCAATAAAAACCTATTGACAACACATACCCATAAAAGTACTATTTATATAAATAGTGTTTTTACGGATTCAAACATGAATGAGAAAGATAGTAACGGCAGTAGCAGGTCATATCGCTTAATTGATCAACTCTATCAATTTGCCGATCGACAACATTTAGCTAGCCAAACCAAGAGCAATTATATTAGCTGGATTCTACGCTATATTCGTTTCCACGGTAAACAACATCCACTAAATCTAGGGACGTATGAAGTTGAGAACTACCTCTCTCATTTAGCTAAAAATCTTAATTATGATAGAAAGATGCAAAAAAGCGCCCTATCAGCACTTCGTTTTTTATATGAGGATTTCTTTAAACACCCTTTAGATTCAATAACTTATTTTAGCAACAAAAATCGCTCTGGCTATAGTAAACGATTTGGACTACATCACTGTACGGCGATTATTAATCAACTCGATAGCTCTCAACACTTAATGGCTAAGTTAGGTTTACTAGCCGATTTAAAAATTAGGGAAGTAATAAATCTTCGTCTTGGTGATGTAGACTTAAAAAATAACAAAATTATTATTAGACATCAAAATGGACAAAAAAAGCTCATGGTAAATATACCAATATCGATTATTTTAGAGTTACGAATTCAAATAATGAAAGTACACCGCTTGGTCCAAAAAGAAAAACAGCAAAAATTTGGCTCTAATTGTGATGAGCTAACAGCTCTAGCGAAATGCTTAGAACCAGATTGGCAATACTTATTTCCATATACACATAGCCCAAAAGTAGGGCATACAATTTCTTATTTAAATAAAATGCCATTGGTTATATTTAAAAATAACATTAAGTTAGCTATTCAATATTATTTGAGATTTATGCCAAATAAAGAAAGTATTAGTAAAAACATAAAAATTCCAACTCGTTTTTCTGCAAAAGCTAACAATAAAAAAACAACTCAACTTCAATCGTTTAAACATAGTGGTTACTTACAAAAGTCTTTTGATTTCACATCTAAGCATGAGAAGATTTAGGAAAGTAAGGAAAAATAAACTAACTGCTTTTAGAATTAGCAGAGGGCGAAACTAAATGATTCTTAGCGACATTTTCGGTTAGTGGTAGTCTGAAAACAAAAATAGCAGGGAATAACATTACAACATAAATAAAAAGTTTTAGCATCAGCGAGTCAATGATCACTCCAGTATAAATACATGCTAAAGCCATCATACTCAGAGCTAATATTTTTGCTTTTCGGGGAATACTTCTAGTTGAATTCCAATGGTAAATAATAGGGCCAAACCAGCGGTGAGATAATAACCATGCATGCAAACATGGAGAAGATTTAGCAAAACAAGCCGCAGCAGCAATCAAAAAAATAGTCGTAGGCAAGCCCGGTAAAAAAATTCCAACAAAGCCAAGCATAACAAAAAAAATGCCTAACAGAATTAATAAATATTTAACTGCTCCAGACTGCTTATTAATCACTTTACCACTACCTTATTATCCCTTTAATATATTTTAGTTCATTCAAAATCTTTTACAACCCTATATGCATACCTTCACTAGCCACTCTAAAGCCAGCCGTTTTTACTACTTTTTGAGATTTACTCCCTACAGTTAACAAAGGGTTAGTATGATTGAAATGAATAAAAATTACTTTTTGTTTATCTTGCCGAGGTAATGATGAGAATAATTGCATACTTTCTTTAACAAATGGATGGGGGACCTCACTCATATTTCGATTAGGAAGTTCACCCCATGAGGTTGCTAACCGTCTTTTAGAAACATCTTTCCAACCAGCCACACAATGAGGCTTATAACAGTTTAATTGGGGATAACCTGCATCTTGTGCAATACCTAACACAACAATTTCAACAGGACTTCGTGTTTCTGCTGATATGCTTAAACAAAAACAAAAACCAACAATAAAAAGCAGCTGACTAAAAAAATAATTCATACATGGCTCGTTGTTTTACTGTTTTTTTTCTTATTATTATACATTTGTTCATCAGCATACTTTAACAACTCAAATGATGTTAATGCATGTTTAGGGTAAGTAGCAATACCATAACTGTACTTTAAGTGAACTTTCTCACCATCTAACCCAATTGGACTCCTCATATTTTTTTCAAGCCTCAACAAAAGATCTTTGATCGAATCATCCATGGTATTGTCATCTAATAACACAACAAACTCATCACCTCCTATGCGAGCAACAACATCAGAAACTCTAAAACTATCATTTAAACGTTGAGAAAATTCAACAAGATAATAATCACCATTAATATGCCCAAAGCTATCATTAACTAACTTAAAGTCATCTAAATCAATAAAAATAATAGAAACATGGCTGCGTTGCCTTTTGGCTCGGCTCAAAGCCTTATCTAAATGCTCTAACAAACCAGAACGATTTACAAGCTTAGTTAGAGAGTCTTTGATTGCCCTCTCTTTTAATTCGTATTCTCGATTTTTTTGCTTGGTAATATTTAAAGATACACCTTCCACACCTAAAAAATTATCTGCATCGTCATACCTAGCATAAGCATTGGTTGATACCCAAACCGTTGAGCCATCAGCTCTAAGCATTAAAGTTTCAACCTCTACAGGAATTCCTTTATTATCAATAATTCGCTGCAAAGTTTCTTCACGCTCATCGGGGTTGGCATAAAACTCAGTCATTGGTTGACCAATTGCTTCTTCAGCTGTATAGCCCAACATACGTAGCGCATAGGAAGATGCCATTGATAAATTTCCAAAAGCATCGGTTCGATAAAATATACTAGGTAAGTTTTCTATGATCTGTTTAAACTCTCTTTCAGAGTCTTGCAGTTTTTTGATCAGCTGAATATTAAAAGTGACATCATGAACACTGCATACCATATAAACATGATCATCTTTGCCATTAAAGACTTCAACTTTTAACTGAACAACTATACGATACCCTTCCGTATGAAGGACTTCTATTTGATACTCATTTTTTTGTCCTAAGCCGCTGGTATGACGTAAATAACGACCAACAACAATATCGACATATTCAGGTGCAATTTTTTTAGAAAAAAGCGAGTTTGTCAGAGCCTCTTTAGTTTCTCCTAGCATTTCAGCAAAAGCCTGATTAACTAATACAAACCGACCATCTTTAAGAACAAAAACACCATCTTGAATAGTGTCAACTAAGGTAGCGTAAAAATCAACATCAAAGTATTCAGGTTTATTATGATTATTCATAATGAGCAGTATGCAGAAATCTAACTACAATTACTAATGAAATATTAGTAATAATACTCGCACGCCAAACGCTTAGGATCTAGTCCTAATTTACACATAACAGATAAAATTCAATTTATTAAGTCAAATAACCACCTTAACTAAACTGATATTGTATTCGATTATCCAGCTGCTCACTTAACAGCATGTAACGTTCCCAAAGGATTTCTTTATTCTTAGCTTGTTCAATATTTGTATATTGTTCATTAATTAGGTTTTTAGTATCATTAGTTATATTCTGTTCTGCCATAGGGTAAAGAATATTATCTTCTTTATAAATGTGCTGATGTAATATCATTGCATAACTATCAATACCAGATTTCAATAATTCAAAATCATGTTGCTCAACTGCCTGACATATTTGTTGAAGCGCATTTCTTGCCATATCATGTTCTATTAACATTTGACTCACTGGATTGCAGTGCGAAAGCACCCCAGGCTCATCAAGCGCAGTAAACAATACATTCTCTTCTTTGCTATGATGATAATCATCCGTAAACTCTCGAACAAAATCGATAAATTTTTTGGCAAAGAGAAAAAACTCTTTGGGCTGAAGTGAACTAGCCTCTTGAGTCAACTTTTGCATTTGTACTATGATTTTTAAAATGAATTGATGTTCTTTCATTAGTTCAGAAGTAATATCCACAATTAAATTCCTATGTGTTTAGTTTCGCTTCATATAGCTTGGTAATTTTATCCATTTTTATTAAAAAACCTTCGGTAATCACTCTAATAACTCTAGGTACATAGGGCTTTTCTCCAAGCCCTTTGAACTTACTTTGATAAAATGACCACTGTTTATCCACATCAACGAGTTCTTGCTGAGTATCTACAGTATTTATTTTTGAGTTCAAAAGATAAGTTAAACCATCATTAAAATCTGATACCGCTTCAGAAAAATAGGCGTGATATTCTAAATCTCGAAATCCAATATAACTTGCAATATAATAAAGAGCTATTCGCTGAGACAACATTCGTTGACGTCCAGAAATATTAATTAACTCAGCTTCTTTTTTTGTAGTTTCTGCTTGTAATGCAAGCACCAACTGGTGCGCAGAATTAAGTAGTATATTGTTATGCAAAAGAATTTTTTGCGAATTATCTTTGTTTTGGTTATCCAGCACAAACAACCTAAACGTTTGCCAACTCGTTTCAAGTTGTTTTAATTTTTCTTGGGTACTCGGTATTTTAATGCTGTCTTTTAGATTTAATAAGTTTTGCTCAAACTGACTAACACTTTCATCAAACTCTTTTAATGCATCAACTCTATTGATTCTATGAGTAATCAATAAATAATTTTTGGCTATTCGTTGTGATAACATTCTTTGCTGCCCAGCCTGATTAATTGACTCAGCAAGCGTCAAGACTCTAGCTTCAGCAGGTAAAATACAAAAAAAACCAATTAAAAATAAAACCTTTCGATAGCTACTCATATCAAAATACCTTTCCATAAATACTAGGAATTAGCATTTTACGAGCCTAAAGAAGCAGCCAATTGATCTAACTCAATAGATATTTGCGTGACTAAAATAATTTTAAATTAAGTCTCGCTGAGAGATAAAAAAAGCCCGCACCTTAGCAGTTGCGGGCTTTTATAGAAAGCAGGGTCGGGTCAGCTTAGATATACTTGACCTCAACAATTTCGTATTCAACATCGCCATTGGGTGTTTTTACAACAGCTATATCACCTTCTTCTTTACCAATTAACGCACGTGCTATTGGCGAGTTGATTGATATTTTATTCACTTTAATATCTGCTTCATCATCACCAACAATTTTGTAAGTGACTTCGTCATCAGTCTCTAGATTAACCAAGTCTAATGTTGTACCAAAAATGACCTTTCCATTGTTGGTTATTTTAGTAACATCAATCACCTGGGCCGTGCCTAATTTTGATTCAATTTCTTGAATTCGTCCTTCAATAAAACCTTGCTGCTCTCTGGCCGCATGGTACTCAGCATTTTCTTTCAAATCACCGTGTTCACGTGCTTCAGCAATTGCGGCTACAACTTTCGGACGCTGCACTTGCTTTAATTCTTGCAATTCTTCTTTAAGTGCTTCTGAGCCTTGCACTGTCATTGGAGTTAAATTATTCATATATACACACCTTTTACTTTACCCTTTTATGGAGCTCCTGCACCGATACAACTTTTTGACGAGTCTGATGGCGAATAGCCTGTGCTGTGGCAAGTCCACCTGCTAATGTTGTTGTATAAGCAACTTTATACTGCAAAGCAGAACGACGGATCTGGAACGAATCTGCAACTGCTTGCTTTCCTTCTGTAGTATTAACAATATAGTCAATTTCATCATTTTTGATCATATCAACAAGATGCGGTCTGCCTTCATAAACTTTATTGATCCTTTGGCAAAATATACCTTCTTGGATTAACTTGGTTGCGGTTCCACCTGTAGCCAATATTTCAAACCCACATTCGATTAAGGCACGTGCCGTTTCCGGCAGTTTAACTTTATCACTATCCTTAACACTTAGAATAGCCTTTCCACCTCTAGGCGCCTGTGATCCACCTCCCAATTGTGCTTTGTAGTAAGCTTCACCAAATGACTCACCAACCCCCATAGCTTCACCTGTCGATTTCATTTCTGGTCCAAGTATCGGGTCAGAACCAAAGAACTTATTGAACGGAAAAACAGGCTCTTTCACTGTAAAAAAGTTCGATGATACACTCTTAGTATAACCTTGCTCTTTTAGTGTTCGGCCAGCCATGACGCTCGCAGCAATTTTTGCGAGTGGCCGTGCTGTTGCTTTAGAAACAAATGGAACCGTTCTTGATGCTCTCGGGTTAACCTCTAAAACAAAAATGTCATCCCCTTGAATAGCAAACTGAACATTCATTAAACCTCTAACACCAAGCTCTTTAGCCATGCCTTTAATTTGCTCAATCATACGCTCTTGTATATCTTGGCTTAATGTATGAGGAGGAATACAACAAGCTGAATCGCCAGAGTGAACACCCGCTTGCTCAATGTGCTCCATAATTCCGCCAATCAATATCGTTTCACCATCATAAATAGCATCAACATCAACCTCAATGGCATCATCTAAGAAACGATCTAATAAAACTGGCGACTCATTAGAAACCGATACAGCTTCGGTCATATAGCGGCGTAGTTCCTCTGTATTAAATACAATTTCCATAGCACGACCACCTAGCACATAAGATGGCCTAACAACTAATGGATAGCCAATCTCATCAGCAAGGCGAACACCTTCTTCAAGCGTTTTAACGGTACGGTTAGGTGGCTGCTTTAACCCTAAACGCTCTATCGCCCGTTGAAACCTTTCTCTATCTTCCGAACGGTCAATTGCATCAGGAGAAGTCCCAATAATTGGAACACCTGCCGCCTCAAGATCTCTTGCAAGTTTTAGTGGTGTTTGCCCACCGTACTGAACGATAACGCCTTTCGGTTTTTCTTTGGCTACAATTTCCAGTACGTCTTCTAATGTAACGGGTTCAAAATAAAGTCTATCGGAAGTATCATAGTCTGTCGAAACTGTTTCTGGGTTACAATTAACCATAATAGTTTCATAACCATCATCACGCATAGCAAAAGCAGCGTGTACACAACAATAATCAAATTCAATCCCTTGACCAATACGATTTGGACCACCGCCCAGTATCATAATTTTATCTTTGTCAGACGGGTTAGATTCACACTCATCTTCATAGGTAGAATACATATAAGCAGTATCTGTCGAAAACTCTGCCGCACAGGTATCAACTCTTTTATACACCGGATATAAATCAAAACGGTGTCTGATTTTACGGATTTCTTTTTCAGATACATCAACCAACTGGGCCAGTCGTCTATCAGAAAAGCCTTTGCGCTTCATTTTACGCAACTGCTCTTTGGTTAATTCGCCAATTCCTCGAGATGCAAACTCATTTTCTAATTTAACGATTTCTTCTATTTGCACTAAGAACCATGGGTCAACAGCCGTTAACCTGAATACATCCTCAACACTATAATTTTGGCGGAATGCATCGGCAATATAATAAATTCTTTCCGCACCGGGAACTTGTAAATTATGGCGAAGCACCTCTTTCCAATTATCTCGCTCACTTTTTAGCAATGGGTTAAAGCCGTCAGCGCCAGTTTCTAAACCACGCAAAGCCTTTTGAACAGACTCTTGAAAGGTTCTTCCAATTGCCATCACTTCACCCACAGACTTCATTTGTGTTGTTAGTGTGCCATCAGCATTTGGAAATTTTTCAAAGTTAAACCGTGGTATCTTAGTCACAACATAATCAATACTCGGCTCGAATGAGGCAGGTGTTTTCCCCCCAGTAATATCATTTTGCAGTTCATCCAAAGTAAAACCAACCGCTAACTTGGCTGCTATTTTGGCAATTGGAAAGCCAGTTGCTTTTGAGGCAAGAGCAGATGAACGAGAAACCCGAGGGTTCATCTCAATAACAATCATTCGACCATTTTGGGGATTTACAGAAAACTGAACATTTGATCCCCCTGTTTCCACTCCAACCTCCCTCAAAACAGCAAGAGATGCGTTACGCATAATTTGATATTCTTTATCAGTAAGCGTTTGCGCAGGAGCAACAGTAATAGAGTCTCCCGTATGTACTCCCATTGGGTCAAAGTTTTCAATTGAGCAAACAATAATGCAGTTGTCATTTTTATCTCGTACGACTTCCATTTCATATTCTTTCCAACCAATTAACGACTCATCGATTAACAGCTCTGTGGTTGGTGATAAATCTAAACCTCTATTACATATTTCTTCAAACTCTTCTCTGTTGTAAGCAATACCTCCACCGGTTCCCCCCATGGTGAATGAAGGCCGAATAATACAAGGAAAGCCCACTTCGTTGAGAACTTCATAAGCATCTTTCAAGCTATGCGCAATACCCGCTTTAGGCATATCTAAGCCGATTTTGCGCATGGCATCAGCAAACTGCTCACGATCTTCAGCTTTATCAATGGCTTCTCTTGTTGCACCTATCATCTCGACGTGATGAATTTCAAGTACACCACGCGATGCCAAGTCAAGTGCACAATTAAGTGCTGTTTGCCCTCCCATAGTAGGCAAAATAGCATCGGGCTTTTCTTTTTCTATGATTTTCGCAACGACTTCCCAATGAAGCGGCTCAATATAAGTTGCATCAGCCATTTCAGGATCTGTCATAATTGTTGCTGGGTTGGAGTTAACCAGAATAACTCGATAGCCCTCTTCACGGAGAGCTTTACATGCTTGTGCACCAGAATAGTCAAACTCACATGCCTGACCAATAATAATGGGCCCGGCACCTAATATTAAAATACTTTCTATATCATTACGTTTTGGCATTCACAATTACCGTTTTGAATAATAAATTGATTTTCAACTTAACAAATAACTTCAAGTGGCTCGAAGACACAGCCACAACCGATTAATTCACTGACTTCTTTGCCTGCATTAATTCAATAAAACGCTCAAATAATGGCGCGGCATCATGAGGACCAGGACTAGCCTCAGGATGCCCTTGAAAACTAAATGCAGGTTTTTCTGAGTGCTCGATTCCTTGTAAACTACCGTCAAATAAAGATTTATAAGTCACATTGACATTATCCGGCAACGAGCTCTCGTCAACAGCAAAACCATGATTTTGACTTGTAATCATCACTGTTTTATCTTGTGTATTTTCAACAGGATGGTTTGCACCATGGTGGCCAAATTTCATCTTGATGGTTTTAGCTCCACAAGCAAGGGCCAGTAATTGATGCCCTAAACAGATGCCAAATAAAGGAATATCGGTATTTAAGAAAGTTTGTATCGCTGTGATAGCATAGTCACAAGGTTCAGGATCACCAGGGCCATTAGATAAGAAAATACCATCTGGCTGCATGGCTAAAACCTCTTCCGCACTTGTTTCAGCAGGAACAACAGTTAACTTGCAACCTCTATCAGATAACATTCTGAGAATGTTTTTCTTCACACCAAAATCATAAGCAACAACATGAAATTTTTCATCCGTCAAAGCTTGATATCCACGACCCAAATGCCAAGAGCTCTCAAACCATGAATATTGCTCTTTAACACTAACCTCTTTTGCCAGATCCATCCCCTTCAATCCAGCAAACGCCTTGGCTTTTTCCAAAGCACCAGCTTCATCAATATCATCTCCAGCCACCAAACAACCAGACAGTGCTCCCTTATCACGTAAAATACGAGTCAGTTTACGGGTATCGATATCGGCAATACCAACAATTTGGTTATTTTCAAGATATTGACTAAGAGATTTTTCACTACGCCAGTTACTGTGCAACAAAGGTAAGTCACGAATAATAAGACCAGCTGCCCAAACTCTTTCAGCCTCTTCATCTTCCGAATTAACCCCCGTATTACCAATATGAGGGTAAGTTAAGGTAACCATTTGTTTTGCATATGAAGGATCAGTCAGAATTTCCTGATACCCCGTCATTGCAGTATTAAAAACAACTTCACCAACAGATTCACCGTCGGCACCAATAGATATACCGTGAAAAATACTACCGTCTTCTAGAACAAGAATAGCAGGTTTAGACAAGAGACCCTCCGACTAAAACAGATACTAAAAAGCGGAAAAAGTAGTACGCCTCTTCCGCTTTTAAAATAAATTCGAATGGTTTTACCGCAATTGCGGAAAAATCGGGGTATTCTACGCGATCTGCCTAAGTTTTGTCTATCAACAGAGGAAAAATATTATAACGATTTGTTTTGTACAACATAGCCTCTTTTATGTTAGTCAGTTTTAAGGTAAATGCGCCCCCTTCCTGTTAGCCATATTTTGCAGGCTTTGTGCCCATAATACTTTAAACGTCGATAACAAATGCGTTGTCGCTCCACTCGCCTTTTTGTCTCGCATATGACAAAAATGACGGCTCTCGTCCGTCAGGCCTATTTTGACAGCCATGCTGTCAAAATTAGGAAGAAAAGCCGATACAATAAAGATAAGGCTCATTTTAGCATTAATGGCTGTTGGTTAGCCTGTCACAACAAAGTAGCAGCCTTAAATTATCATCTAACACTCATTTAATTTATTATTAATATATTCAGTCGGATTCAAGCTTGTATTCGCTTTAAATGCACGATTAAAGGAAGATTTAGAATTAAAACCAGCTTCAAGACTTAAGGCAAGCAAATTGGGTTTATCTATCGTATTTTTTAGCTGCTCTATGACAAACGCAACTCTTTTCTGGTTGATAAAATGACGGAAATTGACTTCCCCCATATCTTTAATCACTTTACTTATTTTCCGTTCACTCAGCCCAAGTTTATTCGAAAGATCAACTAACCGAACATCAGGATTTCTATAAATATTACCTTCCTCTAGCGTTTCATTTATTTTTCTTAAAATAGCTTCATTATCATTCTGATTAGTATATTTACTTTGAGTATTCGCAGTTGCGCTTGATGTGATTAACTTATTTTTTTTTGCAAAGATAGAATATTTAGACTGAGAAATATTAAATTTTGACAAATACGATTTAACTAAATAACCGATACAAAAAGATAAAATCAAACATAACAAACCAAGTGCATTAAAGAACTTAGCTGGCAGAAATAAAAATGCAAATACATACTTAGGTAAGCTCGTTATCGGATGCAGAATAGTAGTCAACAAAGCAATGCTATAAGTCACTTTAAAGCATTCTAATGAGTATTTTAAATAACGTACCTCTAATTGTTTATCGGATTTTAAGCTGATTGAATAGTATGAAAATAAACAATACCCATAGCACATACTAAACCAAAGCATTTCCAACATTTTATAGTCAGACATAAACAGTTTTAATATAAAATCAGAAAACGATGGTGATGAATAAGAAAAGGTATAAATAATTAATACAAATATAGGGAATAGTATTTCAGGAAAAAGTCGTTTAACGCTAAACGCTTTATCCAATGAATGAATATATGCTTTAATCAATACTGGATAAAAACATCGTAACGATATTAAAAAAAAACCACACACGCTAGTTGATTTTAAAAAACCATGTGCAGATGCAAGTAAGGTAGTACATGAATAGGCTTCTATTGCTAAAACAACTGTGATTAATATTGCACCAGTCCGGTTTGATTTTGCTAATAACGTGATAAAAAATATACCAATAACAGCCAAAACTAAGCGACTTTCATAAACCAGGGCTTCCCACAACATAGAACAAATTAGAATCCAATGAATTGACTTGTTATTTTTTATGAAAAACGGACTAATTGCAAGAAACAAAATGTTGAATCAATCGACTCATTCTTACAGAATAACTTTTACATTTAATTTAACACAAACAAAAAATTATTAAGATGAGATAACTACCTTCTAAAAATGCATTCTCAGTGCGAGCATCTACTTCTCAAAGTAACAGCTCATTATAAATACTCTTTTCTTAGTAAAGACAGCTCCTTTTTCCACCAGACTTCAAAACTATCCCTATCCATAGGCTTTGCAAATAAAAAGCCCTGCATAATATCAACGCTATGTTGACGCAAATAATTAAAGTCATCACGATTTTCAACACCTTCGATAACCGTTTTCAAATTCAAATCAGCTGCCATATTTAATGTATTTTTTAAAATAGCCTGCTGCTGCGGGCTTATAGCAATATCCGTCACCATTGATTTATCAATTTTCAACTCGCAAGCCGGAACTCTTGACAACTGTTGTACACTCGCATAACCAGTCCCATAATCATCAATTGAAATTTGGAAACCTTTTAACCGAAGCCTTGCAAGCACCTCGATAGCACAAGAAACTTGGTCAGCAATTGCATTTTCAGTAATTTCAAAGGTGATCTCTTCAGGCACAATTTTATAAATATCAGCTAACTGCAAAATTTCTTTTGCTAATTTTTTTTCATTTAACGATACAGGCGATAAATTAACTGCCATATTAAATGTCGCCCCCTTATCTTTCCATAATTGTTTTTGTCTAAAAGATTTTTCTATGACAACTAAGGTTAATTGATTAATAACACCAAACCTTTCAGCAATCGAAATAAATTTATCCGGAGGAATATGCCCATACTGCTTATGTGGCCAACGAGCTAAAACTTCAACGCCACTTAACATTAAGTTTTCAGCTTTTAACTTCGGTTGAAAATAAATATGGATATCATCATTATCTAAAGCTTTTAGTAAATCTTGCGCAGTCAGGTCATAAGATGGTATTTGTTTTTCTTGTTTTTTTCTATCAAGAATAAGCTTATTCAAACTGACACTTAAGTAACTTGCTTGAAGCGGTTTTTTAAATGTTCCAATCACACACAATCCATCACTCTCAGCCATCGTTCCTATACTTAATATTAAAACAGGATCTTTTGAACTCAGTACTATAATATACTTCAAAAGTTTTTTGTCAGCAATTTCTCTAATTAAGCTCACTCCATCCATTACAGGCATTTCTAAATCAATAAAAGCGAGGTCAAAACTTTCTAACTGAAGTTTTTCAACAGCATCTTTTCCATTTACAGCTACAGTTATTTTTGTTACCCCATAAGACTGACATAAATTAATAACATGTTCTCGTTGTACTAAACTATCATCAACAACCAGTATATTTAACGATGCAAATTGATTAGTAGCCTGACTCATTTCGCAATTAACCCCGCAATTTCATCTAGCCCGACAATTTTAGTTGCAGCACCTAACTTAATAGCTTCTTTTGGCATACCAAAAACAACGCTCGAAGCCTCATCTTGAGCAATAGTTAATGCACCATTTCTCTGCATATCTAACAAACCATTGGCTCCATCATTCCCCATACCAGTCATAATGACTCCCTTCGCATTACGTCCAGCCTGTTTAGCTACTGAGCGAAACAGCACATCAACTGATGGACAATGACGATTGACATAAGGACCAGAAAAAACTTTTGTTATATATTGTGCGCCCGAAACAGCCACCTCTAAATGCCGGCCACCTGGAGCAATAATAACCCTTCCCGGAATAATTCTATCACCCGATCGGGCTTCAATAACCTCAACATGACACAAACTATTGAGCCTTTCTGCAAAGCTTTTAGTAAATTTTTCAGGCATATGTTGAACGACGACAATGCCAGGACAACTTTTAGGCAAGGCTTGTAAGACAACTTCTAATGCCTGAGTCCCTCCGGTAGAACAACCTATTGCTGTAATTTTATCTGTCGTTGATGCAATTTGAGTTAATCCTTTCACTTTCTCAAAACTCGGTAAAACTTCGCAGCGTTGAACTTTATTCTGTCCGAGTTTCGCTATTGCGCAAGCTCTTACAATATTACGAATATCTTTTTTAGTTTCATTAAGAAAAGTCTTAATACCAAGTTGCGGCTTAGTTATCACTTCAATAGCACCAAGAGACAAAGCTTTTAACGTCAGCTCAGTTCCTTTTTGAGCTAAGGAAGAACAAATAATTACCGGCGTTGGCTTTTCTTTCATCACCTTTTCAAGAAAAGTTAATCCATCCATTCTTGGCATTTCAATATCAAGAACGATTACATCTGGCCACTCAGATTTCATTTTCTCCAATGCAAATATAGGGTCAATTGCCGTTGCATAGACTTGTAAGTCATCTGATTCATTGATAATCTCAGTCAAAACCTGCCGCACAACAGCTGAATCATCTATTACCATAACTTTTTTCAAGTTGAATACCTTTTAATTTCACTCATACGTTTACGCATATATTCATCCTTCAAGTAACAAAGTACTCACATTGATATCAATAATCCCTGAGGTTAAACATAAACAGAGCTTTCGGTAACTTTTTCCACCGACACTTTGACTAACAATACGAACTTTTTTTTCATTTAACCAATTTAATGCAAAATTAATATTAACCTTACCAACTGCTTCGGCCCGATTAGACTCAATCATTTCACTTCCGCCAAAACAACCAAAATAAAATTCATTAATTTCTGCACACTTTTGCATTCTTTCCACTAACTCTTGTAAAGCATATGAAGCATATCGATAATTATTTTTATTCCCTGTTTCATTTAGTGGCAACGGTAATAAGTAATGACACATTCCACCAACAAGTAGTTTAGGATGCCACACCGTTATAGCAACACAAGAACCTAACAATGTTTCAATTTTCAAAGGCGCAGATCTAAACGCAATTTCGCCAGGATGGACAAAAAGCGATTGATTGTCTAAGTAGCCCCCCATTATTGTTTAAGGTAAATAGCCGGGCAAATACATTTCAAATCACTAACCAATCCATGTAATGATTCAGAGTGCCCAGTAAACAATACCCCCCCTTTTTTCATTTGTTTAGAAACTCGTTGTAAAATATCTTTTTTTCGCTCCAAACTAAAATAAATCAAAACATTTCTTAAAAAAACTACATCAAACAAACCTATATGAGAAAAATCGTTACTCAAATTACATTGCAAAAAAGCGACCCGCTTTCGTACCTCAGGTTTAACACGAATATAACCATTAAACTCGCCAATGCCTTGCTGAAAATATTTTTTTCGATAGTCCGGCGGTATATTTTGTGTTCTTTGGTCCAAATAAATAGCATCTTTTGCTTTTTGCAAGACTTTCTTATTAACATCGGAAGCCATAACACTCCAGGAATTAATATATCCAGTATTCATTAATGTCATTGCAATGCTATATGGTTCTTCACCTGTAGAACATGCCGCACTCCAAACTTTTAATTTTTTATATTGCTGAAAATATTGAGGCAGTTCTTCTTCTAAAAATTGAAAATGTTTTTTTTCTCTAAAAAAAAAGGTTTCATTTGTCGTTATCAGCTCAAGTTCTCGCGCTAATTCTTTAGCATTATCGACTCGACAAATTAAACGATAATAACGACGATAACTTGCACATTCATTAGCAACAACTCTCTTCCATAAGCGATTTCCTAACATTACTTTTTTCTCAGAAGGAAGATAAATACCAAGCTCTCTTTCAATTAAATGTTGAAATAATTTAAACTCTTCTTCATTTGGTGTTTCAATCGATAAATCATTCACAATGACAACCACACTCAGTCTATATCAACAAAGCTCTCATCAAATTTATCTTTTCTAACAACCGAATCAACCGAATGAGCAGTCGTTCTTTCTTTTGCCAATCTCTCATTACTTCTAGGAACATCAGAAGATAGTGTCGCCAATTCAAAATAACTCACTGATTCTTGTAACTTTAAGGCTTGTGCACTCATTTCTTCCGAAGTTGAACTCAACTCTTCTGATGAAGCAGCATTTTGTTGCATGGTTTGGCTCACTTGACCAATAGCAGTATTAATTTGCTCAACTCCAGATGACTGTTCAGACGATGCAGCAGAAATTTCCTGCACCAAATCGGCTGTTTTTCGAATCGAAGGCACCATACTTTGTAATAAATTACCGGCACTCTCAGCTCTTTTAACGCTATCTTTTGCCAGTTCGCCAATCTCTTGAGCAGCAACCTGACTTCGTTCAGCTAATTTGCGAACTTCTGACGCCACGACAGCAAAGCCTCGTCCATGATCACCTGCGCGTCCAGCTTCGATAGCAGCATTCAAAGCTAATAAATTAGTCTGATAAGCAATATCATCAATAACCCCTATACGCTCTGCAATTTTTTGCATTGCTTCCACTGTTTCAGATACAGCATTTCCACCGGTTACCGCTTCTTCAGAAGCTTTCTGAGCCATTCCATCGGTTATATTTGCGTTTTCATTATTCTGAGCGATTGACGCTGACATTTGTTCCATAGAAGCAGATGTTTCTTCAACACTAGCCGCTTGCACTGAAGCCCCTTTGGCTAAAACTTGTGCAGTTGCACTAACTTCTTCAGAGGCAGATGAAAGCGCGTCGGCTAAGCTTCTTACTTCTGTGATTACATCAGATAGTCGATGACGCATTTGTGCAACATGTGCCAAAAGAGAACGAGTATCTCCAGGCTTAACAGCAATATCAATATTCAGTTTACCGGCAGCCACTTGGTTAACTACCTCTTTGGTATAATTAGGCTCACCTCCCAAGATCTTAAACATATCTCGAAAAATTAATAGCATAAGACCAATAACAACAATTGAGCCAATTAAAACATACATAACAAACTCATTGCGGGCATTATCATATTGGCTCTGCAATGTATTTTTACTAAAGACAATCAATTCATTAAATTCTGTTTCTGTTTTTTCGGCTAATTCTAATAACCCTTTACTCGCAGCTCTATCTACCCCCTTAACAAGCGCATCTATTTTTTTTCCTGATAACTCATCTTCTTGAGAAAAACTTTTAATTGCTTTTGTGTAAGCCAGCTGTAATTCGGCATGTTCTTTTTTTACTTGAGCAATTCCTGTAGCTGCCAAACCTTGTTTTGTCTTGTTATCAATTGCACTGGCTAACAATTTCTGAGTTTTTTCCGAACTTTTAACAAATTGCGCTAAGTATTTATCAAACTGTTTTCTATTATTTCCTCGAATCAATACATTTTTCCACTCTTGAATTTGCGTTTTAAAGGTTACATGTGCATGGGAAATATCGGATAAGGTAGCAACATTAAATGATATGTTAGTAAATTGTTCGCTCACTTGATTATCATAAAAACGTAGCTGCGACAAAGCACTAAATGCGAGCCATACTAATGCTAAAACCATCAAAATACTTAAACTAATAATTTTAACTTTTAAACTTAGCTGGTTGAGCATAATATTCAACTCCTCAATTTATTGGAAACCCAATACCTTTATTCAAATTCAGCTTCTATCAAATAAGCTAACTCTTTAGGTGAAAGCGCTTTATCGGCGTCTAGCAAAATAATAAAATCATCATTTTTTTGTGCAATACCTAAAATAAACTCGGCTTTAATTTTGGCTCCAAATGCTGGAGCCTCTTCAATTTTTTCTCCATCCATTTCAATCACTTCGCTCACAGAGTCGGCCAACAAACCTAAGACAACTTGATTATCATCAACTTCGATTTCAACAACAACAATACAGGTTCGTCGATGTAATGTTATTGGCGGTCTTCCTAAGCGTAATGCTAAATCAATAATTGGCACAACATCTCCACGTAAATTAATTACGCCACAAATAAACGCAGGCATTAATGGAACGGGCGTTACCCCTTTATACTCTAAAATCTCTCTCGTTTGATGAAGTTCAAGACCAAAAAACTCACTTCCTAAACAGAAAGTTAAAAATTGTTTTTTAAACAATTCAACTTCGTTTGCTTTTTGTTTATGAGATTGCATACTCACCTCTCAGATGATTTTTCACGTTCTCGATGTTGCTTACTTTCTCTATCGGACGCAACTTCAATTAATTGTGGAATATCCAGAATAAATGCAATATCTCCATTACCTAACAATGTTGAGCCACCAATGCCTTTTAGCATTTGAAAAATTTGACCCATAGGTTTCACTACGGTTTGAATTTCGCCATTAAGTTCATCAACTAAAATCCCAGCCATATTGTCACCAAACTGAACAATTACCAATTTTTCTCTTTTCTCTCCAAGTAAAATTTCTTCGTCTGTCTCGATTTTTTTTTGTAGTTTAAATATTTCTTTTAACCGAATAAAAGGAATCATATCACCACGTAAATTAATGCAGTGTCGATTATCAATAGCTCGATATTGATTAAAATCCATACATTCAACGATTGTTGCCTGGGGAATAATAAAATTAGTGTCTTCGGACTCAACATAGAAACCATCAATTATAGCCAGCGTTAGAGGAAGCCTCATCCGAAAAGTCGAACCTTTATTTGGAACGCTTTCAATCTCAATACTCCCTTGTAAAGCTTCAACATTTCGTTTGACAACATCCATACCAACCCCTCTCCCAGAAAGGTCGGTGACGTTTTCAGCCGTTGAAAAGCCAGGATGAAAAATCAGTTGGTTAATTTCTTGTGGTGAAATTGAATCGCTCTCATTAAGAATTCCTTTATTAATTGCTTTTTTTATGAGTTTTTCAGCATCTAGCCCTTTTCCATCATCAGAAACTTCGATAACGATATGACCGGACTCATGATATGCAGAAAGTTTCACTGTTCCTTTTTTTGACTTACTTTTTTCTAAACGCTCTTCACTAGATTCAACACCATGATCAATAGCATTACGCACTATATGAGTCAGAGGATCGACTAATTTTTCAACCATTAATCGATCAAGTTCTGCTTCAGCGCCTTCAATGACTAAATCAATATTTTTTCCCAAAGCTTCGGCGGTATCCCTCACCACACGTTTAAACCGCTGAAATGTTGCACCGATAGGCACCATACGCAAATCTAATGCAGCATCTCTTATTTCTTCTGTAAAGTTTTCTAGACTTTCAACCGCTTCATTTAGAGATGAATCTTTTAAACTTTCTGAAATTAATTCTATACGCTGACTGTTGATAACCAACTCACCGATCAGATTAATTAAAACATCTAACCTTTCTGAATCGACACGAATAAAGTTAGGCTCTTTAATATTCGATTTTTTTCTAATTTCTTTTTGCTTATTTAAAGCATCTTCTACAACACAAGACGATATCGCTTTTTTTTCTGTTAAAATTTCGCCTAACTTTAACTCATCTCCACCTTTTTTGATTACATCACTTTGATGACTTAAAGCGTCAAATAGTTCGTCTTCAGAAATAGCACCACAAGAAATTAATAATTGTCCTATCATACTTTCATTTTCAGGTGCACTTTGTATAATTTTTAGATATTCAGAAATATCTGACTCAGGCGGTACAATTTGAATATCAGAGCTTTCTTCTACAAACATAAAAGTATCTTCAATGGTTTCTTGTGATACTTCAGCTTCTAATGAAAGCTGATAGACTAAATAAAGAGACTCAGGATCGTAATCATTAAACTCTGGTAAATTATCGCCAATAGTCTCTATTTTATGAATACTTCCTAAAGTGCTTAAAAACCGAATAAACGAAATTGGGTCCATTCCATTTCTTAAACAATCTTGATCTAAACGAATTGAAATATACCAAAGGCCTTTTTTAATTGTTTGTTTATTATCTGGATTGTGTTTTGTCTCGCCACTACTTGTTTCGACTACGGTGTCATCAACAATATATTGATGTAAGCTATGATGGAGCAATTCGCCTTGTTTAATCAACTCATCATTACTTTTAAATTCATCACCTTCAGTCTGTACTAAGATCTCGATGTGATCACGACACTTAAGCAGCAAGCTAATCAATTGTTGATCAACCTCTAGTTCTCCATCACGAGCCTTATCTAATAAATTCTCAACAACATGAGTAAACTCAACTATGTGGTTTAAACCAAAAATTCCCGATGAACCTTTGATCGTATGGGCAGCACGGAACACAGAATTGAGAGCTTCTCTCTGATCGGTCGAGTTATCAAAACTAATCAACTCATCTTCCATTACAGCAAGCAGTTCATTGGCTTCGGCATAAAAAGTTTCCATTGCACCAGAAAAAGCATTCATTGACTATTTTCTCTGAATTTTTTTTCTATATTGAAGAGCTTAAATAAATCATCTACGACAATACTTTTTTTTTCTATTTCGATTGAAACATTACACTTTTCAGATTCACGTTGAAGTAACAGCATAAGTTGTATCCCTGCTGAATCAAATTCAGTGACATTATTCAAATCTAGTAATAGTCTATCCTCAAAACTTAACAATCCTTTTAGCTCTTGGTAAATTGACTTGGCAGAATAAATACTCATTTCGCCTTTAATGACAATACGGTGACCTTTTTTTAATTTTTTACTTTCTAATTTATACATTTCCGAATGCCAGCTTTTATGTTCTAAGGAACTAAAATAGAAACTGTTTTCAAAAGTTGCTCAGGCTTGAATGGTTTCACAATCCAAGCTTTAGCGCCTGCTGCTTGACCTTGTTTTTTCTTTTCATCTGATCCTTCTGTTGTTAACATAACAATTGGAGTAAACTTGTATTGAGCTAATCCTTTAACTTCTTTAACAAAACTAATACCGTCCATATTCGGCATATTGACATCAGATATAATTAAGTGGAACTTACTTCCATCTAACTTAGTTAAGGCATCTTTGCCATCACAGGCTTCAGTCACTTCATAGCCTGCACCACATAGCGCTATTGAAACGACCTGTCTAACACTGGCGGAATCATCCACCACCAAAATGTTTTTTGACATATAATATCTCTTTTATTGCTAAAAAAAAGTGACTTCTTCTTCTGCCGGCCCCGAATTGACGTTGCCACCTTCATGAACAGCCACTTGTTCTAAAGAAGTATAGCTTTCTTTAAGTTCACTCACCCAGCTTTCTACATCGACTCTATCGAGGGGTTGGTTATCGTCTAGTTTTTCAAGAGCAGAATTAATTGTTAATTCCAACTTTTGCATATCTCCAATAACATGCTCTAAGATTTGTCCAATACGATCTTGAAACTGCAAAGACACCAGCACATTATCAATATCATTTTTTACTTTCTGACTTTCTTCTTCAAGTTGAAGGGAGGACTCCATCAACGAGTGTCCCCGCTCATTGTAATTCTCAATCACTTTCTGAATAGTCGTTTCAGATTCAGATAAAATTAGTGCATCTTGCTCTGCAAACAAGTTAGTTTGCTGTAATGTAGAACGCAAAGTTGTATTAACTTGCTCAATTCTTTCAGTTATTCTTGCACCGGTTTCACCAGATTTGTTTGAAAGTGAACGAACTTCATCCGCAACCACGGCAAAACCTCGGCCTGATTCTCCAGCTCTTGCCGCTTCAATCGCAGCATTTAAGGCCAACAAATTAGTTTGATTGGCAATTCCTGCAACATCGGCTCCCATTTTGCTTAATTCATCTGTAATCGTTGTTAAATGATTAATATCATCAAGTAACTTATTTCTAGACGTCATTGCTTTTCTTAACGATATGATAATTTCATTCAGTTCAGATTCTGAACTTTTAATCAGCTCAGCCATGCCATGTCCTTTACCTAAACTACCACTGGTTTTTTGAGACGTATCAATAGCATGGATTAGATTGTTACGAATGTCTGAAAAATCCTTAGTTAACTCATCAATCCCATTGTAATTTCCCAGATTACCGTCGAACAATCCATCGTTTTTTTACCAATTTACCGTCGTCCTCTAATTTTTCGTTATAACGCTAATTCGGTAAATTAAATTTCTCTGTAGAATTTTGACTTTTTTACAATCGGTTAATTTTTATGCAGGTGTTTTTTTCTTCACTTTTTGAGCTTGAGTCTTTCTCTCATCGTCTAAAATCTATTCCACAGAGTAATGCCTGTCAGTTTTGCCTTAAAAATTGTGAGTGGGTTTCGCACGGTTACGTTTATAAACAACTGAATTATCAGTTTCGAGCGATTGTTGGTAAGCGTATTTTATGTAGTAATCGAGGTAGCCACTTGGGCTGTGGTCGCACACGGCAGCTTTATCTCGACGTCGTACTTCCTCACAAGCATTATCCGCTGCAAACTCTGCTAGCTTTTGTTATCGCGTTGTTTGACGGTCTGCCTATATCTAAGGCATGGCATGGCGCTGTGGGCCACCATCGAACGGAGCCTCGTCAGGCTTGGCGCTGGCTTAACTCGCTTATGTCAAAGTTGGCGAACATACGGAGCTTGCTGCAAAGAACCTGTCAACCTTGCTCGCCCTTTAACAGTCGACGGCTTGCGTTATTACTACCCACGCTTCAAGCGTTGTTTGCATCTCAACCCCATTTGCAACGCATCCAAAGTCGTTTACAAATGTCATTGTTAGCCTAATCAGTTTTATTGGTTTACCTTTTTATGCGCGTTTATTTGCCGCCTTGATCGACTTCAAGCGAGTCAATCAACACTGCCACAAACTTTGTCACTCGAATCGCTTCGTTGCTTACTTTAGTCTCCTCGCTCCATTTTTTACCGGAGATATTTCTATGTCTGAATATTCTAAAAGACCACCACTTGAGATCCGCCTTAAAGTGCTGGCCGCGGTTGACTACGCACCCGGCAATAGCATTCGTCAACGTGTCCAGGCCGTTAGTTCACAAACCTTTTTTGAGCAAACTTCAGGCAAGCACTATCGCTTTACCTGGCGTACGATTAGTACCTGGTTGTACCGTTATAAAAAAAATGGTGTAACCACGCTTGAGCGAAAAGTTCGCGCCGACAAAAACACTCAGCGTAAAGTCTCTTTATCACAACTTGCTGAAGCGATTAACGAGGTATTACCCTCGCTACGACAAAACAAGGTCGGTCAAATCCCCAAAAGCACCCTCTATCGCTGCTTGCTGGAGCGCAATTATTTCTGTCGTCAACAACTAGCGCCTACAACTTTTTATCGCTTAATTCGCGATAATAACCTGCTGAGCAAAGAGACCGCGGAGAAGCTCCGTGTCGCTTTTGCTATGCAGTACGCCAATGAGCTGTGGCAGGCCGATACCATGCACGGACCGGCCATTTTGCAAGCCAATGGTCAATGGAAAAAAACCTTTCTGACAGCCTTTATCGACGATGCCAGTCGTCTTATTACTCACGCCGAGTTTTTCTACCACGACAACACCGAAAACATGATTGAAGCCTTTAAAAGCGCCTTGTTTAAACGCGGTAAACCAGAGCGACTTTACTTCGATAATGGTTCCAATTACAAGTCGAAGGAAATACTCCAGGCTTGCATCAGGCTCAACATTCGTCTCTCTCACGCTCCCGTTCGCGATGGGGCCGCCAAAGGTAAAATCGAACGCTTTTTTAGAGGGTTTCGTGATCGCTTTTTAGTCGTTAATCATTCGTTTAACTCGCTTGATGAACTCAACCAGAAAACCACAGACTGGATAGAAAGCCACTATAATAATCAACCTCACCAAGGCATACAAATGAAGCCTCTGGACAGGTTCAACCTTGACCATGCACGCATTCATTACCTACTTGATGATGAATATGCCGACGAAGTCTTTTTTGTTGAAGAAGAGCGCAAGGTCAGCTCGGTCAACATATTTTCAATCCATGCGCAAAAGTTCGAATGCCCTGTCGATTTACGCGGTAAAACGATTCAAGTGCGTTTTGATCGCTCGCACAAAAATCGTTACGTACTCTACTACCAAAACCAACGCATGGGCGACGCCCTGCCACTTAACCTTTACTTTAACGCTAAGCAACCGCGTCAAGGAGTTTCACAATGATCAATGCTATCTTCGGCATTAGCCAAACACCGTTCAAACGTGAAAAACTTAACCTACTACCACAACAACAACGCATTGCCGACATTATTAAAATTCACGCGCAGCAAGGCGGATTTTCGGTAATCCTTGGTGAGCCGGGGGTCGGCAAAACCGTATTGCGAGAGTACATCGAGCGTCTTAACAATGAACGCGAATGCACCGTTGTCTCCTGCTCGCGCACCCTGCATACTTATCGGCAAATTCTCTGGCAACTGGCTGAATCTTTTAAAATTGAAACCAGCGAAAAACAGATTGAAAGCGACTTAATTCAAGCTGCCTTCGCGCAAGTGAGAGAGCGTAAAACCTTATACATTTTGATTGATGAAGCGCACTTACTCGATTTATCGGTGCTAAGAAAATTGCGTTTATTGTTCGAACGCTTTCCTAAAAATCATAACCTGGTGCTACTGGGTCAACCGGAACTATTACACTATCTATCACTCAGCACAAACAAAGACATTAAAAGCCGAATCACCTACTCTGCCAGCATTAAACCGCTTAATGATGAAGATATGGAGCGCTATATCGTCAAAGAATTGGAAAGTGCCAAGCTAGGCGTTAACACTTTCGACGAAGCTGCAATGGCCTTAATTATTCGCTCAAGTGAGGGCAACTTACGGCTCTGTAGAAACCTGTGTCTAGCCAGCCTTATCGAAGCGGCGAGAGAAACAAAAAAGTTGGTGACAATTACTCATGTTAATCACGTCCTCGTGCAACCGCATTGGCGATCGCACGAGGAATTGATCAAGCAGCAAGTCTCTTAATCAGAACTTCCAACGGCACTTTATAATGCTCGCTACGCGAGCATTAGAGCAAATTTTTACCGAGGGCGAAAGCCCTTTTTTTATGCAAAAATTGTTTTAAAAAAGTTATCCACAAAGTGTTCGATGACAATTTGGTACAGCGTACGACAATAGTTTGGCAAAGCTAAAATAGTGTACGACAATAGCGCGGTAAAACTGCTCAAATTTTAGTAAATTGTATGACGTATAATTTAGTAAAAAGTATGATGGTAAAAAAGTAATCTACACCCATTCGTTCCCTGATAGTTAGCTAACGTAGTTTGATTTTTCCACAAAGGTAAAATATTTTTTAATAGACTAAAATATCGCTTCACTTGTTCGTCATGTGTAACAGCAAGATCAATAGAAACGCTAGTTTCATCTTCTTTTTGTTCAATATTTTTTAATATTTTAATTCCATAAAAAATGCAAACAAAACCTGATATCAAAAAGAAGAAGAGTGTATATTTAAGCAATACGGATTGAAGCTCGAAGAATAAGCTTAACAGCGAAATAATTGAAATAATTGCCGTACCTGCAAAAACCCAATTCTGAACACGTTTGAGCATTAAATTGACTCACCATAAAAACACTCTATTGCGTAAACGCAACACCTGTTAAAAAACTAGTTCAAGAACCATATTTAAGCAAGCTAGAACAACTAGTTAGAAGTAAAATTAGATCTTGTCGGTGTTTTTGTAGAATTATTGAGTGAACTATTTTCTGTAATTACAATAAATCAAAGAAATAGATATAAAAAAGCAATCCATTCATATCCTTAAAGAATAAAAAAGACATCTTATTGATTGTTTTCTATTCTAAGTACACAACTATCTTTAGCCTCAACTGTTGTAGCTAAGTTTTATTATGATAAAACCTATTTTTCAAACAATGCCTGCTATTACACTGATATATTTAACTCTCCTAATATCCCATATATCTAGTCTTCTACATATGCAGTTCTAACAGGCAAAACTTTTCAGTTTATTTTAGTTTTAAGTTACTGAATATTTGTTCTGGTTATACCCGGCCAAGGTGCTGGCATTGCAGAAATAACGCCACTGCACTGTGATGTACCGGTACAAAATGTCGCGATAATCACTCCTTGATTAGGAGTAGAAACAATATCTCCCCAATTTTGAGTACCTCGAATTTTTATCACATTAACGCCTGCACCAACTTCATCATAATGTAATTCTTCCGAACTGCTTAATTGGTAGTTATGAACTGTTTCGCCAGGTAAAACAGTTGTAACGCCTTCTTGTTTAGCCAACGCATCAATATCAACACCTTGTGTAAAAGCGTCAACAACCATCTTAGTTGTATTAATTCCTTCATAAATATAAATAATAAAATTACCTTCAGCAACTTCAACGTTTTCAGGTTCTCCACTATCATTTGAGTGAGGAACACCATGTCCATGTATTACGGTTGTTTCTGAAGCTTGTTTGGCTTTTTCTAACTCAATAATACTGTCTCCTTTTTGTGTACCGTCTTTATCTATCTGAGTAATTTCACTATCATCAATCACTGGAGCAGTATTTTTTTTCTTCTCATCTTGCCCTTTCCCCTCAGAACATTTCGAACTTCTCGATTGAGTCTGAGCACAATAATGCCCCAATGCTGTTTGCAATCCAGTTGGATCCCAGGCATTCACCGGATTATTCCCCACATAAGCATACAAATTAAAAGAGCTCGCATTAAAAATATTAAAGTCCCTCGCCGGATCGGGCCGATTCATTCGACCATATATCGGTTTGTAATGACGTGCTTTCATATAGATTGATTCGGTGTCTACATCGTCTTCATGTTGTGTAAAGCCGTAGGTCCCTTCATGTAAATCCGCTTTATTCATTTGCTCACCAAAAGGCGAGTAATCCTGTGTCAACACTTCACCCGCTTCCGTCCAACGAACCGACTGACTTCCCAAACGACCACTGAATTGATATTCCACTACTGCAGATTGTCCTGGCACTTGTTTAATCGATGCCACGTTCGCGCCACCTTGGCTGACATGTCGTTGCGCTTCAATTAGTTCACCCGATTGATTATCATAAGTTTCTTCAAAAGCGACATTCCCTTGGCTATTGCGGTAATAATAAGTCGTTTTATCCGGCATCATTTTTCGAACGCGATTACCCGCACCATCGTAAATATAATGAGCCACCCACTCTTCTGAAACTTTATCGGTTACTAAAACTAATCGTCCGGCATCGTTATATTGATAACTGAATTCACCGTCATCAATAACACGTCCATCGTCATCATAATCCCAATTTTTATTTTGATATTGCGCGTTAAAGGACTGGGTTGTTAAAGGGGTAACCGATAAACCATGACGATTAAATCCCGACTTGCGACTTAAATTCCCGGCATTATCGTAACCATAATTCACTTGTGATGTGCCAACCTGAAATGTTTGTAATCGTCCCATGGCATCATAATCATATTGATAGTTTTGTGGGCTTCCTTGAAACAGCTTGGTGAGTGAGATTAAATAGCCACGTGAGTCGTAACGCATATTTTCTTCTTTGAAAACCGACTCACCATTCACTGAAAAATAACTTTCTAACGGTGAAGAAAAAGGCGAGTACTGATAAGTCGCTGTGGTTTGGTTATTGGCCGAGTAACCAACCGATTGCGCTGTACCATCTTCATTAAAATGAGTCGAGCGAATAATCACTTGGTTATTCGCTTCTATTCTAGTCGCTTGATTATGATAGGAATATAAAGAATACTTTACTAAATGATTGGCATCAATGGCTTCTTCAGTTAATCGACCTTGATGATCATATTGCCAGTCGAGTATTTTTTCTACACTTGCAATACAGTTCGAACAAGTCAAAGCCACTCCAAAACTAATTAGCTTTAATCTTAATACATTTTTTTTGATGGTACGCATAACTTTTCCAAAAATAATTATCAGTTAAAACTCACTTTAATTTTCTTCTTTCTTTGGTTGCTTTAATCACTGGTAATGCCAATATAGGTATTCTTGTTCTCTTAACACCATCACCAAAATCAAGAGGGATCCCTTGTTTAAATTGATAGTTTTTCATCGTTGGCATTGGCACCCAAAAGCCTCCTCCTTCGTGCGTTGTTCGAGTGTATGGGAGCTCTGAAGATAGTTGTCCTGTTGCTTTTGCTATAGGTGTTTCAAGTTGCTGTATTGCAAACTGCTCGACAATATTTCCATAAGTTGCATGCGCGACTTTTCTTCGATCTTTATAAACCTGATCGTTAGGCGCAGACTGATGATCGATCGCATGCCCTAGCTCATGAAAAAGAACTGAAGTTGGACTAATTTGAACGCTATCCATTGGGTTATTAATTGCCATATTTGAATTCCAGTATATTGTTTCATCTGTCATGTTATAGTGTGATGTATCGTCAACCACTTCTTCTACAGCAACAGTTAAAACTTGCCCCTCTTCAATCCCTCTTTTTTTCGCTGCATCGTTAACTATCTGCTCAGCACCACTCATTAATGCGAAATCGATAGCTTGATTAAAATCCTTTACGAACGCTTCAGAGCCAGAACAAACAAACTGCACACACCCAACCTGCCTGGTAGATTCAGCCAATCCAGTTGGATCCCAGGCATTCACCGGATTATTCCCCACATAAGCATACAAATTAAAAGAGCTCGCATTAAAAATATTAAAGTCCCTCGCCGGATCGGGCCGACTCATTCGACCATATATCGGTTTGTAATGACGTGCTTTCATATAGATTGATTCGGTGTCTACATCGTCTTCATGTTGTGTAAAGCCGTAGGTCCCTTCATGTAAATCCGCTTTATTCATTTGCTCACCAAAAGGCGAGTAATCCTGTGTCAACACTTCACCCGCTTCCGTCCAACGAACCGACTGACTTCCCAAACGACCACTGAATTGATATTCCACTACTGCAGATTGTCCTGGCACTTGTTTAATCGATGCCACGTTCGCGCCACCTTGGCTGACATGTCGTTGCGTTTCAATTAGTTCACCCGATTGATTATCATAAGTTTCTTCAAAAGCGACATTCCCTTGGCTATTGCGGTAATAATAAGTCGTTTTATCCGGCATCATTTTTCGAACGCGATTACCCGCACCATCGTAAATATAATGAGCCACCCACTCTTCTGAAACTTTATCGGTTACTAAAACTAATCGTCCGGCATCGTTATATTGATAACTGAATTCACCGTCATCAATAACACGTCCATCGTCATCATAATCCCAATTTTTATTTTGATATTGCGCGTTAAAGGACTGGGTTGTTAAAGGGGTAACCGATAAACCATGACGATTAAATCCCGACTTGCGACTTAAATTCCCGGCATTATCGTAACCATAATTCACTTGTGATGTGCCAACCTGAAATGTTTGTAATCGTCCCATGGCATCATAATCATATTGATAGTTTTGTGGGCTTCCTTGAAACAGCTTGGTGAGTGAGATTAAATAGCCACGTGAGTCATAACGCATATTTTCTTCTTTGAAAACCGACTCACCATTCACTGAAAAATAACTTTCTAACGGTGAAGAAAAAGGCGAGTACTGATAAGTCGCTGTGGTTTGGTTATTGGCCGAGTAACCAACCGATTGCGCTGTACCATCTTCGTTAAAATGAATGGAACGAATAATCACCTCACCAGCGACTTCAATTCGTTTCGCTTGGTTATGGTAAGAATACTCCGCATAATTAACAATATGACTGGCATCAATAGCTTCTTCTTTTAAACGCCCTTGATGGTCATATTGCCAATCGAGCATTCGCTCAATACTGGCTTCACAAAAAAAACTGCTACAAACCATTGCACAACCAATCAAATTGGAGAACACTTTTTTAGATTGAAACTGGTTCATTATTTCCCTCTTCAGATTATTCAAGTTGCTCTTAAAGTTTAATTAAGAGCAGTCGATCATAATATTAAAATTGATATGAGTAAGTGAAAATTATGGTTGATATCTAGCTTCAAAATAACTCGTTCTTTGAATAAGCTTTCCACCTTCTTTGATTTCAATCCATAACGAAGCTTCATCAACATTCGTTGTTGGACAAGTCGATGAACCATCCATATCAGATAAAGTCACTATTCGAGCTGCACCGCCATCCGATTCATCGAGTACTTTTTTACTCCATTGACATGATGAAGGAATACTAAAATCGGTGCTTGACCAATACAGTTTAGCTTCTACATTGGAGTTACCACACCCGCTACCTATCAATTGCCAAGTTGCTGTTGGTAACCCTCCCGTACTATTATTAATTGAAAACTCAGCGACCTTACAAATAGGGCTACGAACAGGATCGAAACGAGCAATCTGTGTAGGTCTTGAATCAATCTTTACTTGACTACCATTAATATTTTGCCAAAGCTCAATAATAAATTCAGCTCTTCTTATTCTAGGACAATTATGATTTGGTCCATAACCTCCAACCATAAAGTCGACAGTCCGATTACCCGACTTACTACCATCCCATAGTGAACGATATGCAGCACACTCGCTCGATAAATTTGCTGGATCGATAGTCGTCGTCCTAACTTGAACAGAAACTTCATTACCACAATTAGTTTGCCAATAAACTCTAGGCAACATACCAATAGTTGAGCTATTTTGTACTGAAAAATATTCAATACCACAACTAGCAGGCGTTCCATTGGGATCATGATTAAAAGCTTTAAAATCTGTCTTACGAATTAAAATATTATCTTGGTAAATTTCTCCCCAAACAACACCATTGCGCATTTCTGGGCAATTATTCATAAAACTAACTGGCTCATTAGTGCCATAGGTAGCTGTTTTAATCACAAAACCATCTTCTCTGCATGAAGTTGGTATATGTGTGTCTGTGGTCGCGCCTTTTATTTTGATATCAATATTACTATTGCCACAACCTGCTCCATTAAGTGTTCGCCAAGTCACTTTAGGCAGCGCACCATCAACACCATCTGTTGTAGTTATTTGACTTATTTGACAGCTTGATACATTGGGTAACGGTGTAAAACGCGCTTCTTTAACCTGACTCGTTTCGATCAATTGAGTGTTATCTTCTGCATCTCTCATTTCAATCCAGAAGTCTGCAGTGGTAACCGATGGACAATTATAACTAGTGCCGTAGCCTCCAACCATAAACTCAACTTCTCGGCCATTTGGTAGCCGTTGATTACCATCCCACACTCCTCTATTAACATGACATGACGAACTGGGTGGGTTATGAGTTGTTGTGGTCATAACCAGCACTTGTACCGCACGATCACATTCAGTATCCCAGCTAACAATAGGTAGTCTGCCAGCTATTGCTGAATTATTTACATCAAACTGAGTAATGCTACAACTGCTTC
The DNA here is from genome assembly GCF_052495765.1 of Aliikangiella litoralis. Next base: position 5,238,242 of record NZ_CP199292.1, read on the forward strand.
CAGTACCAGGATCACTAACTAACCCCCCGGTATAACTTAAATCAACTTCAGCACTTTTATCAATTAACGGGAAACCACTCGGATGTATTATTTCAGCCCAAACATCAACAGATTTCATTGCATCACAAGGAGTAGCCCCTTCAGGATCAACGGGCTTTCCGTTAGTAACAATATAGGGTGTATACATAAAGCTTGCTTCAACCTCATTGCCTAAATTTGCTTCTGAAAAAACAATACTTCTTAATTGACAATCTTCACTAACACCAGGTTGAACTGCATCGTATTTAATTTGAACTAAATTTTGATTAGAACAATTTTTAGTTTTCCAATTAATTTTAGGTTTATTATTTTCATCTCCATCAGTTACATTAAAATATGAAATATGACAGTCATTACGATCGATATAACCAACAATTGGTTCTCGGCTATCAATAATAGAACTAGTTGGACTTTCATTCTCTCTGATTTCAATTTCAAATAGTGCTGACTTAATATCTGAGCAACCTGTCGGGCGATTTTTCATAATGGTTGCATCTTTCTCACCGGATTTATTGGCACTAAACAACTCGCCTGAAAGATCGCATTGAATAGGCTGGTTGGTATCAAGTGAACTTATTTTTAATTCAACATGCTGTTCAGCGTTGCAATTGATAGTTTCCCAATTCACTCTAGGGGTTCCACTACCAACACCGGTATAACCATTGTTTACATAAAAGTTTCTAATTTGACATGAACGTAAATTGTTAGTCCAATCTGCAATAATTGGTTCAGATTGTGTTACCACATTTCGATTTGAATCATAAACCTTTAACTGAAATTCTGCACGCTCAACCGGATCACATTGTTTAGGTCCTGTCCATGTAGGTGATCTATCAGGATCAGGATTCATTGCTAACTCAACATCTTCAAAGTTATATCCATTAAACATCCAGTGTGCACGCCTAGGTCCTTGTTTTAAACCACTAAAAACACCACCATCACGAATGAAAGTCCCAGTTGCAGGAGGCATAACACATTTGGGTTCAAGATCAACACTACCTGTACCCGGTATAGTACGAGCTAAAACTTCTGTTGATAAACCATCACAGTTTGCTGTTTCCCACTCAATTAAAGGCCCTTCATTAATTCCTCGGCGAGAAGAAAATTCTAAGATATTACAAGCTGAAGTAATCCTAGAACTATCACTTGTTGGAACAGGCTCGAAAGAGTTAGAAATACCAGAAACTTTCCATGTGTATTCGTTATCTAAAGAAATAGGGGTCGCACCATGTGAAGTCAATTGATTTTTCCACAGTTGATATTGACTAGCGTTAGGGTGACCAGCACTAATTTTTGCTTGTAAATTATCAGCTAAACTAGTGTTAGTCAGTGAAACTTGATTCACACCTTCTTCAGCGTTAATAACTAAAGTACCATAGGCTTGGTGAGTTAAATGAACTTTATAATTTCCAGAATACTCTTGCTCCCATCTTAAATTTAAAGTTGATGGCGCTTCAGATAAAGTACGCGGTCGAAGATTTTCAATTTTTCTTAACAGTGTGGGGATATTGATAACTTTTGATTGAAGACGATTATTTTCATCATAAGCATAACTTTCTTCAACGAATCGCTCTCTTCCTGTACCAGTAAATGTTCTGCTCCAACTTAACAAATCTGTCGCAGAATCAAACTGGGCTTCAAATATAGTCTGATTACCAGGTTTATCAATCCCAACTAAGCGACCGCCAGCATCATAACGATAATAATTATCCATATTGCTATTAACACTGGTATTCCACTGGTGGTCTAACTGGTTATTTTCATTATAGTTATAAAGAGTAATACCAATCTCAGGGTTATATTCTTTGAATAAATTTCCTGCTAAGTCTTTCCAACGTTTTCTTGTTGAAATATTGTCACCAGTTTGATTGACAACCCGAGCTTCAGATAAAGGAATTCCAAAAAAACCATTTTGATCATCTTCAAAGTAATCCACTTCAATATGAAGTTCTGCACAATCACTATTACCGCTGCCATTACAAGGAATAGCTTTTCGATTCCGGCCCAAAATATCGGTGAATAAAACGGTGTTACTTTCCGAAGCAATATAACCAACACTTGGCACACTATTCGTTTTGACATGATGCTTGGTATAATTTAAACCCGTCGCAGTTTCAAATCCATAAGTAAAAAACTCTTCTTTCAGTACCAGATTTGAGCTATTTAAATATTTAATATGTGTTGGACGTCCAGCAAGATCCGAGTAATTAACAACTTTAGCATCATTCGTATTGATAGCAGTTTGCCCTACACTCAAGTTGGTATATTCCGTTCTATCCTTATTCACTTTACCAGGCTCAATCGCTGATTCAACTCTAATTGTTCTTCCCCAGATATCAGTGACGGTTTCACTCAATTCAATATTATTTCTAGTAACTATCGTTTTATTAACATAGGGATAACTGGTATTAATAACCGAGTCACTACCACTTTGTGATTCTAGTGGTCTACCGATTAAGTCGTGTTTGCTATAACTAGCAACTCCGGCATCAACAATATTATCAATCACTGCACCAAAAATTAGATCTCGAGACTTTGTCGTAACTGATCCATCTGGTGCAGTAATTTGTGTCGCTTCTCCATTTTCATACTGGCTAAACAAAGTAGTTAATGAACCATTTGAACTAGCGCTTAAATACCCCTTATCAGAACCCGATGTATGATAATCCAATGTTTGAACCAATTTATTAGTATGCGAAGCTAAATTGCCTGCGACTTCATCTTTAGCAACATATTTATGCTTTAAAAAGTAATTTTGATTACCTGGAATTGCCCTTTCATAGGCTAACTCAACATGACCTAAACGCTGTGACGCCGAAACCACACAACTGGTTGGCACACTATTACTTGACTCAATAAAACATTCTTTAGAGTAACTTGGAAGAGCCAATTGATATTGAGTCCATGCACCATCATTAGTCGAAGTTTTATTGATATGGTTATCTTCAAAGCCAAATTCTCTCACCACATAAGAACGCACTGCTTGCTCTTTAATATAAGAAGTCGAACTTTCAACCAGCATTTGAATATCATTCCAATGATACGTATATTCAGTCACACTGGTTGGTGAATTTATCATGCCATTTGGTATAGTTGATTGTGCAGTACTGTAGGCACGTTTAGCATATTTAGATACAACCGCACTCGTACTGATTAACTGCGGGCGCTGACTTTGATAAGGTGCTTCTCCACCAAGTGCCTCTAATGGAGCAGATCGCCACTTCCACTCTTCTTCAATAACACTATTAGCATTTTGATTATCACCATTATGAAATGTGGTACGTTTAAAAATAGGTTTACCAACAATCTTACTCAAGGCTCTTGGATATGAATTGTATTGCTCTGATTGGTAATCAACATAATGAGTCACTCTTTCAATATCTTGCTGACCATTGGCAGTCATTGTTATTTTTAAGTAACTGTCAGGAGCCCCACCCGTGACAATCCCTAAAAGTAAATCATATTCTTTGCTAGCTGAGTCAAGAAACTGATAATGATACACATAATTTCCACCAGAGTGACTCAACTGCCTGACTCTTTTCTGATCACTATTACTTCGTAATACAGCCCAGTCACAAGAAGGAGTTCCGGGTAAATCACCATTCGTTGTATCGGGATCATCACACAGCCCAACAGGTCTGCCCGATCCTGAATAATAAAAAGCGGCAGGCACATTAATCAGCTGATAGATAATATTAGTCGTACCACCGGCAGGTGAGCGGATCCACTTAATCCAAGGATGATCCTGACCATTTTCTTTAGGAGCACTCGCAATTGATAAATCTTCAACGCCAATGGTAACAACCCGGCTTGCAGCATCTTCATAAGAAGCAAGGTGATACTCGCCATCGAAAGCTTGGTACTGATAATTAAAGTAGGCCAAACGATTCAAACGAGAATCTTTAACTTCCCTTAATAGAGGTCTACCTCCCCCCACTTCTTCATAAGAAAAATATAAAGACTCAGGATTACTACCGTTATCTATTTTGACTGATTTAATGTATCGAGTCCCAATACAATTAGAATACTGATTGAGAGACTGACAAATATTACCTAAACCTTCAAAAGTACCACCGAAACCTCCATCGGTACCTCTAAACTTCCGATCAAATATACCTCCATCACTACCATCTCCTTTTGTACCACCTCCTTTTGTACCATCTCCACCCCCTTCACCAGAAGAGCTGTACACCTCTTCTGGCTGAGCATATTTAATGGTATAAGAAGTGCCATTTGCATTAACAACTTTAGTAGGATAAAAGTGAACCGCATTGGGCGTAGCAGGCTTTTGACCAATTAAATGTAACCACGCATTATTTAAAGATTCATAGGTTGGTGTGTAATAAACCTTACCACCATCAGGCTGCATAAGAACAAAATCGAACCAGCCATATTCTTCGAAAAAGCGTTTACCATTTGCAGTATCAGTTCTAGCGATCCCATCGTTAGGTAAAACGGCATTCCAGTTAACATTTGGGTGAGATGCATCTCTAATACCCCAGCACGAATAAATAGGACCCGATGTTGGAATAGTCGAAACAGGTTCTTGATTTCTCCAATCATTATTATCGGGGCTTTTTCGAGTAAGCACTCTTCCCGATGAATCAATATAGGCTAAATCCCGTTGCTTAGATACTCTGACAACAGGTGCGCTGGCGTTGGAGTCACGATGAATTCTAATATCACCGGGTACACTGAAACTGTTGCTTGTATTTTCGGGATTTAATCCTAAACCTATTTGCTCACGCGCAAACTTAGTACTTTTTCCAGAACTATCTACAAAATAAACTTTTTCTGGCGCACCAGATTGAAAATGTCCACAGATATCATGAAGCTCTCTCGGAATAACCGTAATATGGCCTAAGCCTAAGTGCCACCCTACTCCCAAAACACCAATATCACCCGCATTATCATCATAACGCTCAATATTATCGCGTCTTTTTAAAGGAGAGCTATAAGTTGGAGTCAAAGCAAAACCATTAATACCAATCGAAGGTAAGCTCCCCGTCACTCCACCATTAAACTCGTTAACTTGAATGTAAGGTACAGAATCAACAGCACCAACCCCTATAGCATCAATTGAGTGAGGTTTGATTTTTCTATCATAAGGAACATTATTGCTAGCAGATACAGTAAGACTGATAACCCCTGCAATTAAAAATAATATAATTGAAGTAACGCCAGAGTAGACTTTCGCGAGCCTTAGAAAATCCCCTTGATGACAATTGGTTCGAATGACATCTATATAATGACAATGCATTTTCCTACACTTTAACATTGATTAATTTCCTTCAAAAGATTAAGAGTGATACAAAAAACTCAGCTTCCAGTTATTGAGAGCTATGGATTAGCGATATAAGTTTCTAGCAACCAGCTTTTACAATCGCCGCAAAAAAGGAAATCGATAACAAGTATCAAAAACTGCACTACAATTTTGATACTTACGGTTAAATACAAGGGAGAGACATATCGGTTTGTGCTTTTTTTTAAACTGTTTATATTATTTTGAGATATTAATACAGCAGCAAGTCGCTTTTAAATCACACTATTCAAACTCATGAATAATGAGGAATACGTTTTTTGACACTTAAAAATATTGATTTTTTCCTTAATCGAAAGCAAAACCTGTTTGCAATGAAAAGCTGAATTAAGAAATCCGAGAACAGCGTTTCCTTATCAATAAACAAACATAAACCTAATCGAGTCTATGATAGTTGGGCATCAATAAAAATGAACACTATTGAAACGAGTCTATCTGGTATGTAATAAGCTAAAGGGATGAGAGAATGTTGCACGAGCAAGTTATTTGAATATAACTATAACAAAGAGTCCATTTAACCTCATATATGACAGCAAACCTGTCCCTGTTATCAAACTATTTGACCTTGCAATATCGGAGGAGACCATATATGAGGTTATTTATCTAAAAGGACCAAAAGGATTTGTTTAGCACATTTGAATAAGAGAGATTTTGCCAAAAGCTCTACTGATGCAGAGCTTTTAAAATTGGTGCCGAAGGCCGGACTTGAACCGGCACGACCGTAGGTCACTACCCCCTCAAGATAGCGTGTCTACCAATTCCACCACTTCGGCAAAAACTTTCATAAACAATGAGGGTTAGCTATTTGGATTATTTTCTTTTTTTGTTTCTTCTTTAACTTCTTTTAATTTTTTTTCAGCTGAGGCTTTTACATCTTCAACTTTTTTTTCTACTTTCTTTTCCGCAGTAGCTTTTAAATCTTCAGCAACGGTTTTTTGCGCATCAGCCGTATTGCCTTCTACAGGCGCAACCTCAGACTCTAAGCCTTTTTGAGTTGGTGGCAACTCTGACTCAATACTCGTTACAGGTTTAGACTCCTCAACTTTGTCAGTTGATAGTGAGCTAACTTCATCAAGCACTGCATCAGTTGTATCTACTGGTGCCGACTTCATATAACTAATACTTAATGCAATAGCAAAAAATAAAATCGTCAATATTGTTGTTGCTTTTGTTAAAGCATTACCAGAACCAGCAGCACCAAAAACAGTGTTTGCGCCCCCTGCCCCAAAAGAAGCCCCCATTTCGGCTCCTTTGCCTTGTTGCAAAAGAATGATTCCGATTAATGCTATCGAAACAACCAAATAAATAATAAGTATAATTTCCATTGTTTATCCTGCTGCGGAATAAATTTTTAAAAAATCTTCAACTTTAAGCGATGCCCCACCAATCAGGCCACCATCTATATTATCTTGCGCTAATAAATCTTCGGCATTAGCTGCATTCATACTACCACCATATAATATTGGTAATTGAGCTGCAATATCTTTACTTTGCTCTGCAAACCACGCCCTAATTTCAGCATGAACTTGCTCAGCCTGCTCTGGCGTTGCCGTTTGGCCAGTGCCAATCGCCCAGATAGGCTCGTAAGCCACATAAGCCTGAGAAAAAGCGTTAATACCAACAACATCGACTACTGCCTGACATTGTGACTTTAACACTTCAAGAGTCATCTCTTGTTTTCTTTGCTCTAAGCTTTCTCCAATACATAGTATGGGCTTCAAGCCATAATTTAAAGCCGCAGCAAACTTTTTTGCAACACGACTATCATCATCAGCGAACATTTCTCTTCGCTCAGAATGACCGACTAACAAATGACTCACTTGATAGTCAGCTAACATACTACTACTTATTTCACCAGTAAAAGCACCTGAACTTTCCCAGTGAGCATCCTGAGCGCCTAAATAAATCTTACTATTTATCAATAACTTACTAATGTCTGCCATATGAATATGAGGGATACAAATAAGCATCTCAACGTTATTATTAAGATTTGAATCAGCGACTATTGCACTAGCAAGTTGAATTGCCTCTGCCCGAGAGCAGTTCATTTTCCAATTACCTGCAATAATACGTCGTCTAGAGTCGCTCATTACCAATCTTACATTTGGCTAACATTAAAAGGGCGCAAATCTTACCTGACATGAGTGGGATAAACAAGATATTGATGTTATTTAGTCTAAAATTAGTCCGATTTTACCAATTTGATCGGCCTGTTACGTGCAATTTCTGGTTATTTTAAAACATTATCACGATCTCATTGATGGTTATAACCTGAATCAGGCTGGGCAATACGTTCTAAAAATTCAGTAAAATCTTCATAAGACAAGGGCCTTGAGAAATAATAGCCTTGTATATCATCACAGTTGTTCTTCGCAAGAAACTCATGCTGTTCAGCAGTTTCCACACCTTCAGCAATAACTTCTAAACGTAAGCTCTTTGCCATTGAGATGATAGCGAGCGTAATAGCAGTATCATCAGCATCTACCACAAGCTCATCGATAAATGAGCGATCGATCTTTAATGCATCTAAAGGAAAGCGGCGTAAGTATGAAAGTGATGAATAACCAGTACCAAAATCATCGATCGCAATTCTGATTTGCATTTCTTTCAATCGTTCTAATATATCAATCGCTTGCGTAACATCTCTAACGAGCATGCCTTCTGTAATCTCAACTTCGAGTAACCTGGGAGGAATGTGATATGATTGTAATACTGAAGCAATTGACTCAGGCAGGTTAATTTGTCTGAACTGCAGTGCAGACAAATTAACAGCGAGTCTAATTTCATGACCGAGTTTGCGACAATCAGCTATTTTCTTGCACGCATTGTCCAACACCCAGTTACCAACTTCTTTAATTAGCCCGGTATTCTCTGCTATGGGAATAAATTCAGCGGGAGAAATGTTGCCTAAAATAGGGTGGTTCCAACGTAATAGTACCTCAGCACCAATCACTTTATTTTCAATGATATTCAGTTGTGGTTGGAAAACTAAACTAAGCTCTTCATTTTTAACCGCTTGTCGAAGTTCATTAGCTAACTGATGACGGCGAATCGCTAATTGATTTAATTCTGCCTCATAAAACTCAAATGTGTTTCGACCGACTTCTTTGGCTTTATACATTGCAGCATCAGCAGCCTTCATAAGTGAATCGACATCAATACCATCATGAGGGAACATACACACTCCAACACTAACCGTAGTATTCACTTCATAATTAGATAGTTTAAAAGGTTTTTCAAAACTGGTTACTATCTTTTCTACTACAGAAATAACATCTTCAGTATCATTGAGCTCATTTAAAATAATAACAAACTCATCGCCACCTAAACGAGCCAGAGTGTCTTCATTTCTAATTCTTTCAAGTAAACGCTGACTGGTCGCTTTAAGTAACTGATCGCCAACAGCATGACCAAGCGAGTCATTCACATCTTTAAAATGATCAAGATCCAAAAATAAAAGAGCAACCATCAAATTAGTTCTTGATGCTCTCTTTAGTGCATATTTAATTCGATCCATGCATAAAGCACGATTAGGCAACTGTGTTAGCGAATCATAATTAGCCAGATACTGTAAATCTTTAACCGCTCTCTCTAAACGCTTTTTATTGAGTTGCAGCGCTTCGTTGGCCCTATCTCTTTCTTTTTGATTAACTTCAATTTTTTCCAACATTTGATTAAATGAGTGAGCTAACGAACCTATTTCATCTTCTCCGTAATAGGGAACTCTGATTGAATAATTGCCACTACCGCTCACCTCTCGACTAATAGACTCCAACTCAACCAAAGGACCAGAAATCATTTTTTGCAACCGAAGTGAAATCAGATAAACCAACAGCATGAGGACTATAACAATAGCCACACTCATAAAAGCAAAATCTCTAATCTTAGAATAAAATGCCTCAGTTGATACTTTTAGATAAACAGTCCCCGCAAACTCACCGTCTTCTTGAGTCATTGGTGCCCAAACATATAAACGACCATTTCCCCAAATAGCGCTTTTGCTATTTTTGAATTCAGCTTCACTGATATAAAAATCATTATCATTTTCATCCCTAACGGCCATTAGCTTACCAGTTGTATCAAAAACAGCCGCGCCAAAATTACCGCTTAACACTGAAGACCTTAAAATTCTTTTCAATGTCTCTTCATCTCCAATACTCGCTGGCACTAAAGCATTATTAGCAAGTAGCCTTGCTTGAGTCTCTGTATCAGCTATTAATGCTTGTTGTGTTGTTTGGTAATAGTTAACCGTAACACCTAGCATTCCAATGAACAAAGCGCCCGTAGACATAATTAAAATGACAACAATCAATTTGGTTCTTAATGAGTTACCAGAACGGATCATTTGCTCCCTCCATTAGACGCTAATGCTGCATCTAAAAGAGTTTTTGCCGCCACAAAGCCTCCCTCTTCTAGTTTGTTAATGTCTAATTTAAAGGAAACTTTCTTCGGTTCAGTAAGTAAATTATAGTGGAAGGCGACATCAGCTTGAGCAGGCTGATAACTAATCAGCAGTAGACTAACATCTGTTTTAATCGACAATAATTCGGATAACTCTTTTGCAGAAATAGCTCCAACTAAAAAAGCTTCACACTTTGCTATTTGTTTTGGCTTGTCTATTTGCTTCACAAAAATAGTTTTACGTCTTCTTTTTGTTGCTTTTAAAGCCGTTTGTTCAGCAGCAAAAAACAATTCTAAATTTTTGTAAGTCCAAGGTTCTTGATAAATACATAAATTTACAGACTTTTTTATAACTTGGTGCCGGCTGGATTCAGGCCAGGTTGTATCTCGAAGAATATTCAGTAGTACTCGAGAAAGCTCAGGGTAATCTTTTTCGATGACCACCGCGGAATTAAATAACTCAAAACGAGGCGAATGTCCTGTTTGTTTAAATGCTATCAAGTTAATTTCAAAACGAAAGTGTGACCTATTTTTTTTAGGTGATAGATTGTAATGAACCCCTTTCTCCCCTAAAGACTCACCATTGCCAATTAACAACACCTTTCTCTTTGCACGTTGAGACAATATTTCCACTAAGCTTTCATCAGATACATTACCAATTAACAAAGCATGGCAATCATCGGCCTGATTGATAGAATCAATTGTTTGATTAATTAGAAATTTGCCTTTAAATGTCTTTCGACGTGCAAAATAAGTAATAAAAGACGAAAGTGCAGCATCTTTAAATGTACACAACTTAAAACTTTCACTTTTTTCAAGAAGCAGGCCCGCTTCAGACCATTCGGTATAATTAATCAAAGAACGAAGTAAGTTAACCTTATCCGAAATGTTTGATGTTAATACCCTCGCATATTTGAGTAAATCCTGAGCAGGCACTAACTGACTAGAAATTAGTAGATCAGGGTTAAGCTCATAATCAAATTCGTTTTTGTTGTTTAAATACAAACTAACATGGAAGCCTTTTAAAGCATAACCGGCCCCTTCAATAATAAAAAATGTCTCTTTAGTGATTTGGTGGTTCAAAATCCAAGCAACATCTTTTTCTTCAGGTTTTTTTAAAAAAACGGCATGGCATGCAGCTAACCCTCCTCGGTCCTTCAGATTAGAAATATTCAAGGGGTATTTATTAATATTAAGCCCTTTCAAATAAAGCTTTAACAAGCGATAAGAGCTACTGTCATTATAAGTACACAAACGATAGTTTTTAGAGCTTTTTTGCCGAAAAGAAGATTGTTCCCATTCAACCAAACTAAGAAGCTGCCTAATAATTTCGGACTTTGCTAAATCCTCATTAACCCCTTCTGCGGCAAAAGTTTTTGGGCTGATACATAAAAAGCATATAAAAACAAACGTTAAACACCTTACCAATAGACTCATCCTGTATGCGTTCTACCTGCTTTCGTTCTGATTACGAACACTTTTATACCAGTCACCTTTCCCACAAAAGATATTACCCGCCTAAGCCAATAAGAAATTAATAATTTGTTCATAATCCACACACTAAATTGCTAAAAGTATAGGATAAATTGACGCAAATTGCGGACTTGGCCCTTACTAATAATTAATTCTTTATAAATTGCCAGTTTTCTCTGGTCAATTATCGGCCTAACCCCGTATAATACGCGCGCCTAAAAATCGGTATCTGTTAACAATGATTCGGTTAGGTATGCTAATTATATTTAGCATTTGTACGTCTCAACCACACATCTGTAATCTTGGTCTGACGCCTTTAATAAAGCAGAATTAGTGGTTTTAAACTATAGTAGACGTTTTAAATTCAACTTTTTTACCACTGAAAAATCTATGATCAAAATAAATAAAGGTCTTGATCTTCCGATTAACGGAAGCCCTAAACAAGAAATTCTTGACGGGCCAACAGTTTCAGAGGTTGCAATACTCGGTGAAGATTACCTGGGTATGAAACCATCGATGAAAGTTCGCGTTGACCAAAAAGTTCGGTGCGGAGATGAGCTTTTTATCGATAAAAAAACTGATGGTGTAATTTTCACTGCTCCAGCAAGCGGAACAATCAAAGCAATCAATCGCGGCGCAAAGCGCAAGCTATTGTCTGTTGTCATCCAAATTGAAGGGGATGAGCATAAAGAATTTGCTAAATATGATGCCGCTCAATTAACACAATTAGAACGCAGCCAGGTTGTTGATAATCTGGTAGAGTCAGGTATGTGGACAAGCTTTAGAACACGTCCATTGAGTAAAATACCAGCAACAAATACAGAACCTGCAGCAATTTTTGTTACTGTAATGGATACCAATCCGCTCGCTGCTGATCCAATGGTTATCATACAAACACAAATTGAAGCTTTTAATCACGGTTTAACGGTTATAAAGCATTTAACTCAAGGTGAGCTGTTTGTCGGTTATGATGGCAGTAAAAAGCATGACTTAGCACAAAATCCTATCGCGACATACCAAGCATTTACAGGCCCACACCCTGCAGGTAACGTCGGTACACATATCCACTTCTTAAAACCAGTTAATGATAAACGAACTGTTTGGCATATTGGATATCAAGATGTTATTGCAATAGGTAAACTATTCACCACAGGGCAGCTTTATAATGATCGTGTGGTTTCTTTAGCCGGCCCACTAGTTAAAGCCCCAAGGTTAATCAAAACTCGTGTCGGAGCACATATCGAGCAACTGACTCATAATCAAATTGATGAAGCTGATGAACGAATTATTTCTGGCTCTGTGTTCAATGGACATATAGCGGTCCATCATCGCGCATTTTTAGGCCGCTATCATAATCAAATTACGGTGTTAGCCGAAGGTCGTGAAAAAGAATTTTTCGGCTGGATTCGCTTAGGTAAAGATAAGTTTTCGGTTACAAAATCCTTTATCTCTCACCTTAGTTCAAACAAAAAGTTTGATTTCACTACAACCACTGGTGGAAGCGAAAGAGCAATTATGCCAATCGGAACTTATGAAAAAGTAATGGCCTGGGATATTTTACCTACCCAGCTTTTACGTTCATTGGTTGTCGGTGATACAGAATCAGCTCAACAACTGGGCTGTCTGGAATTTGATGAAGAAGACATTGCACTATGCACTTTCGTCTGTCCCGGTAAATACGAATATGGCCCGATATTGCGGGACATTTTAACCACTATTGAAAAGGAAGGCTGATGAAAAGCTTAAGAGAATACATCGACCACCTTGAACCCCACTTTGAGAAAGGGGGTAAGTATGAAAAGTGGTATGCGCTTTACGAAGCAGCAACAACTATTTTTTATACACCAGGTCACGTTACCAATAACGCCTCACATGTGCGTGATAATATTGACCTGAAAAGAATTATGATTTTTGTTTGGGCTTGTACTTTCCCTGCCATGTTCTGGGGAATGTACAATGTGGGTTACCAATCAGTTGAAGCAATGGCTGCAACTGGCGCAACTTCTATGGAAGGTTGGCGCGGATGGATGATGAGTCTGTTTGGCGCAGAATATTCAAAAGATGTGCTTAACTCAATGTTTATTGGAGCCCTCTATTTTGTTCCCATTTATGCAACCGCCTTTATTATTGGAGGTTTCTGGGAAGTATTGTTCGCCTCGGTTCGCGGACACGAAATTAATGAAGGCTTTTTTGTTACTTCAATTTTATTTGCCTTAATATTGCCCCCAGATATCCCACTCTGGCAAGTTGCATTAGGTATTAGTTTTGGTGTTGTAATTGCTAAAGAAGTATTTGGTGGAACAGGCAAAAACTTCTTAAACCCGGCACTTGCTGGTCGTGCATTCTTGTTCTTCGCTTATCCAGGTGATATGTCAGGTGATGTATGGACTGTAGTTGACGGTTTCTCTGGAGCAACACCACTTGCGGTGGGTGCGACCGGCGCTTTAAACGACGCCTTTGCAATGCCTTTCTTCGAAGCCGTAAAAAGTGAAGCTTGGCAGAATGCATTTTTTGGATTCTTACCAGGTTCAATTGGCGAGGTATCAACCTTAATGATTTGCATCGGCGGATTGGCGCTCATGTACTGTAAAATAGCTTCATGGCGAATTGTTACAGGTGTCATGATTGGAATGATTGGTACAACCTTGTTATTCAATTCAATCGGAAGCGAAACTAATCATATGTTCAACATGCCTTGGCATTGGCACCTTGTTACCGGCGGATTTGCATTTGGTATGATGTTTATGGCTACTGACCCTGTTTCAGCCTCCTTAACCAACAAAGGTAAATTCTATTTTGGTGCTTTAGTTGGCTTAATGTGTGTTCTAATTCGTGTCGCTAATCCAGCTTATCCTGAAGGCATGATGCTAGCGATTCTATTTGCTAACTTGTTTGCACCATTGATTGACCACTTTATTGTTCAAGCAAACATCAAGCGGAGGGCAAAGCGCTATGTCAGCTAAAAACGATTCTTTTTTCAAAACAATTATTGTTGCAGTTGCACTTTGTTTAGTTTGTTCGGTTTTGGTCTCAGCAACAGCTGTATTGTTAAAAGAAAAACAAAAAGCTAATGCTTCTTTAGATAAAAAGAAGAATATTCTTGTTGCAGCCAACATGCTTAAAGCTGATACGAATGTTGCTAAAGCGTTCGAAAATTTTGAGCGCAAGTTTGTTGACTTAAAAACAGGTCAATTTGTAGAAGTTGATTCACCTGAAACTTTTGAGCAACGTCAAATGGCTAAAGATCCTGCGAACAGCATTGCCATTGAAAATGATGTAGCGAAAATTAACCGCCGCTCAAAAATTGCTTCTATTTATTTAGTCAAAGAAAACGAGAAAGTTAAAACAATAATCCTGCCTATTCATGGTAGCGGTTTATTTTCAACTTTATATGGTTTTGTTGCGCTAGAAGCAGATAAGCAAACAATTGTAGGACTAAAGTTCTACGAGCATGGTGAAACACCTGGGCTTGGCGGTGAAGTCGATAATGCAAAATGGCTCGCAAGCTGGCCGGGGAAAAAGTTACTTAATACCGACGGTAAGCTTGTTCTTTCACTAGTGAAAGGCGGAGCAAGCAAAGAAACAGAAATTGATGCACTTTCGGGCGCAACTATGACCACAAATGGTATTAACAATATGTTGAACTACTGGTTGGGACAAGATGGTTTTGGTCCATTTTTGTCTCGCTTGGATGTCAATAAGGGAGAAGCATAATGACTGCGACTACTCTTGATATAAAAGAAATCAAAAGCGTTGTAACCAAACCAATTACTGATAATAATCCAATTGCTTTACAAATTCTGGGAGTTTGTTCAGCACTTGCGGTAACAGGTAAAGTTGAAACAGCATTAGTGATGAGTGTCGCACTAACCGTTGTTTGTGCTTTTTCTAACTTGTTAATCAGTATCATTCGCTCACAAATTCCTTCTAGCATTCGAATCATTGTACAAATGACCATTATTGCGTCATTGGTAATCATGGTTGATCAAATACTTAAAGCCTTTGTTTATGAAACTGCTAAACAAATGGCAGTGTATGTTGGTTTGATTATCACTAACTGCATTGTCATGGGGCGTGCAGAAGCCTATGCAATGAAAAACGGTCCTGTAATGAGTTTCTTTGATGGTATTGGTAATGGCTTAGGTTATTCAGCTATCTTAATCGCTGTTGCTGTTGTAAGAGAACTTTTTGGTTCTGGTAGCATCCTGGGTTTTACAATTTTGTCACCAATCAATGACGGAGGCTGGTATCCAACAAACGGCTTACTCCTATTACCTCCGAGCGCTTTTTTTATTATTGGTTTAATTATCTGGGCACTTCGCACCTGGAAGCCAGAGCAAGTAGAGGAAACTAACTAATGGAAGAATTAATTAGTTTATTTGTCCGTGCGGTATTTGTTGAAAATATTGCACTCTCTGCCTTTCTTGGTATGTGTACCTTTCTGGCAGTGTCCAAAAAAATCCAAACAGCAATTGGACTTGGCGTTGCAGTCGTTGTGGTTCAAACCATTACCGTTCCAGTCAACAACTTGCTTTACACCTACTTATTACAAGAAGGCGCTTTAAGCTGGGCAGGCATGTCTGAAACCAACTTAAGCTTTCTGGGGTTAATTGTTTATATTGGTGTTATTGCTGCAATTGTTCAAATCTTGGAAATGGTTCTGGACAAGTTTTTTCCAGCACTCTACCAAGCACTTGGAATATTCTTACCACTTATCACAGTAAACTGTGCAATCTTAGGTGGTAGCTTATTTATGATCCAACGCGAATATGACTTTGGTGAATCTGTTATCTACGGTATTGGAAGTGGTTTTGGCTGGGCTTTAGCTATCGCAGCACTTGCCGGCATTCGTGAAAAAATGAAGTACAGTGATGTTCCTCATGGCTTACGCGGCTTAGGTATTACCTTTATCACTGTCGGTCTAATGGCTTTGGCGTTTATGTCCTTCTCAGGCGTCCAACTTTAATTAAAGGAAATCAAAACTATGCAAGAAATTATTGTTGGCGTTTCCATGTTCACACTAGTCATATTAGCACTAGTGTTGATCATTTTAGCCGCCAAAAAGAGTTTAGTCAGCAGTGGCGATGTTCGAATCAGCATTAATGGCGATGAAGACAAATCAATGACCACTAGCGCCGGAGGAAAATTACTCGGTGCCTTAGCTAATAGTGGTATCTTTGTTCCATCAGCCTGTGGTGGTGGTGGAACCTGTGGTCAGTGTTTGTGTAAAATTAAATCTGGCGGTGGTACTTTATTACCCACAGAAGAAGGCCATATCAACAAACGTGAAGCGCGTGAAGGCTACCGTTTATCATGCCAGGTCAATGTTAAACAAGACATGGAAATTGAATTGCCTGAAGAAATTTTTGGTGTTCAAAAATGGGAGTGTGAAGTTATTTCTAATGATAATAAAGCAACCTTCATTAAAGAACTTAAGCTGAAATTACCAGAAGGCGAAAGTGTACCTTTCCGTGCAGGTGGCTACATTCAAATTGAATGCCCACCACATAAAGTAAAATACTCTGAATTTGACGTTGATCCAGAATATCATCCTGATTGGGATCACTTTAAACTTTGGGATGTTGAATCAGAAGTTAAAGAAACAGTAACCCGAGCGTATTCAATGGCAAACTATCCTGAAGAAAAAGGGATTATCATGCTAAACGTTCGTATTGCTTCGCCGCCGCCGCGTAATATGAGTTTACCGGCTGGAAAAATGTCTTCTTATATATTCAACTTAAAGCCTGGCGATAAAGTCACTATTTCTGGTCCTTATGGTGAGTTTTTTGCCAAAGAAACCAAAAATGAAATGGTATTTGTTGGTGGTGGTGCAGGTATGGCCCCCATGCGTTCACATATTTTTGACCAATTTAAACGCTTAAACACCGATAGAAAAGTTTCTTTTTGGTATGGCGCACGTAGTAAACGTGAAATGTTTTATGTTGAAGACTTTGACGGTATTGCCGCTGAAAATGAAAACTTTGAATGGCATGTTGCACTCTCAGATCCAATGCCAGAAGATAACTGGGATGGTTATACGGGTTTTATTCACAATGTACTTTTTGAAAACTATTTAAAAGAACATGAAGCACCTGAAGATTGTGAGTACTACATGTGTGGGCCACCAATGATGAATGCCGCAGTTATCAAAATGCTCGAAGATTTAGGTGTTGAAAGAGACAACATCTTCCTCGATGACTTTGGTGGCTAACGACTAAAGCAAAAAACTAAGGGCAGTTAATCTGCCCTTTTTTATGATTGGAATACCAACTCAAGAACTCGAAGATAAAATGATGCGCTATAAACTTCCCTCTTTTTCGCTAACAGCGGCTTTACTGTCTGTTCTTCTTCTATCAGCCTGCCAACCTGAAAAAACTTATGTTCATCTTAATGGTTTTACTATGGGTACAACTTACCAAGTCACTATTGAAAAAAAATCTGTTGATGAAATCGCTTTGCAAGCTGAAATAGATAAACGTTTAGAAAAAATCAATCAATTAATGTCAACCTACATTGACGATTCAGAGTTATCACGGTTTAACCGAAAGCTATCAACTGACTGCCAAAAACTCTCTCCAGAAACAATTTATGTCATTCAACATGCCATAAACGTTTCACAAGAGACTCAAGGTAAATTTGACGTCACCTTAGCCCCTCTTATTGAAATCTGGGGGTTCGATAAAAAAGACACCCACAACCAAATTCCTACACAAATAAAAATTGACTCAATACTCAAAGAATTTGGATATCAAAATATTGATATCCAAAGCGGCTGCATTGCCAAAAAAATTCCACAATTATCAATTAACCTATCCGCTATTGCCAAAGGCTATGGTGTTGACGAAATTGCCAAATTAATCCGATCAAAAGGCATCACTAACTATCTCGTTGAAATTGGTGGCGAATTAGCTAGTAAAGGAATTAATGCTAAAGGACGTCCTTGGCAAATAGCCATTGAATCGGCTTCAAGCCAAAAACGTTCTATACAAAGAGTATTGGCTCCCAAAGGTTTAGGCGTAGCAACCTCAGGAGACTATCGCAATTACTTTGAAAAAGACGGCAAGCGATTTTCTCACACAATCGATCCAACAACAGGCTATCCAATTAATCACTCACTAGCCTCTATAACGGTCCTGCATAAACAAACCATGCGAGCCGACGCATTAGCAACCGCAATGATGGTAATGGGTCCAGAAGCAGCGCTAAAATACGCCAATAAAAAACAATTACCTGTTTTTATGCTGGTAAAGTCTGAACAAGGTTTTAAAGAGGTGTACAGTACAGCCTTTAAACCCTTTCTTCAGTAACTTATACTATACGCTTAGTTGAAATAATTAATTATTGCGCATACTCTTTTTTAGGAACTCGTTATGTCTCACTTAAAAGTTGCATTAGCTCAAATAGCCCCTGTTTGGCTAAACCGTGAAGCCACTTTAAAGAAGATTGAACAATATGTTATTGAAGCCGCTAAAAACTCATCGGATTTAATCGCTTTTGGCGAATCACTTGTTCCCGGCTATCCATTTTGGCTCGATCAAACTGATGGTGCTAAATTTAACTGTGATAAACAGAAAAAGATCCATTCAGAGTACTCTAAACAAGCCGTCCAAATCGAACGTGGCGATCTGAATCAATTATGTAAAACAGCAAAATCTAACCGTATTGCCATTTACCTCGGCATTATTGAGCGCCCAAAGGACCGCTCAGGACACAGCTTGTATTGCAGCTTAGTGTATATTGATCAGCAAGGCGTTATTCAATCGGTTCATAGAAAGCTTATGCCTACTTACGAAGAGCGCCTCAGCTGGTCACCAGGTGATGGTCATGGGCTAGTCACTCATCCGCTTAAAAGCTTTACTGTTGGCGGCCTAAATTGCTGGGAAAACTGGATGCCATTAGCCCGGGCATCACTTTATGCACAAGGCGAAGATTTACATATTGCAGTGTGGCCAGGCAATGAGAGAAATACCGTAGATTTAACGCCTGTAATGGCCAAAGAAGGCCGTTCTTACGTTATCTCTGTCTGTGGTTTAATGCGGCCACAAGATGCCATATCAGAACTGCCAGAGTTAGAATCTTTGGCAACAAATAATATCGACTTTTATGCCAATGGTGGTTCTTGTTTAGCAGCCCCCGATGGTAGTTGGGTCATCCCGCCACAAAAAGGCACCGAAGGTATTTATTATGCAGAGATAGATCATGCTAAAGTGAGAGAAGAAAGGCAAAACTTTGATCCAGCAGGACATTATTCAAGACCAGATGTTACCAAGCTAGAAGTAAACCGCCAGCGCCAAACAACAACGGTATTTAAAGACTAATTATTTTAAGGTGTATTAAAGAGTAAGAGCAATGCAAACATTTATTATCACTTTTTTACTAATGCTAATTGTTATAGTTATTATGGCCGTTGGTTATATTCTTCAAAAGAAAAAAATCAAAGGAAGTTGTGGCGGTATTTCTGATCTCGGCTTGGAAAAAGCTTGTGACTGTGATGAGCCTTGTGACAAGCGAAAAGAATTAATGCGACGTCAGGAAAAAGAAAAATATGCCGAGTCACAAATTGATATTAAGATGATCGAACATCAATAGGCACTTAAGTTTGAAATGCTTATTCTCAAACGCCTAAAATGAAAGTAAGCATTTCGATTTAAGCATAATATTATTTTTTATGCGATGAACTCTTTTCATTTTTAATCAGTATTCTATTTAACGCCTCCAACTTTATTTTTAGCTCATCAATAACGGCATTGCTCTTTGCTCGTTCCGTTGGCTCAAACAGGTTAACGCCGAAGTTTGTTTTTAAACGATCATTTATCATTTGCTCCATTTGTGCATAACTGAGTGCGAGTGAGTAAATGAGGTTTTGTTGATCATGATTGGATTGATATTTGACTAATGAACATAAAAAACAAGCGGTCATATCCATCACTTCTCTAGCACATAATAAAGCGCTTTCAACTTCTTGTTGTTGGAAGAATATTTTTTTATTGGACTGTTGTTTCTTCATTAGTAACGCCCTCGATTGGGTGAGCGAATAATCAGTGGTTGCTTTCCACTTTGTACCGCTTCTAAAAACTGATTCACATAATCGATAAAATCATATTGAATGAGTGGTGTGTTAAACAACATATCAGTGTTGTATTGGTAGTTGAGAATATCAATTCCCATTTGATTGAGTTGTAAATTAAAACGTTTTTCCATTTGAAAAAAGTTACAGCACAAAGAAAACAGTTGGTACTGTTGTTGAGTATTTTTAAAGTGAGGTAAATAAATACCAAGTAGTTCACCAGAAAGTCCGAGTAAGTTTCTTGTCTCTTTGAATAATTGTTTGGTTTGTTTTTGATTCAATGGATTGTTGGGTGGTAATAACATCTTTTAAATTCCTTTTGTGTTTCTTTTGCTAACAGTTTTAAGTGTGATTTTAAAAAACTGGTCATACGGCTTATGAGCAGGTAAAGCTATTTGCTCAACTGACCAGAAAGAGAAGACTCTTTTTTTGCATTCGATATCATTCATTGGGTCCCATTAACCATGCACTTACCCAGCTTCTCAAACTGGGTTATGACGGATTGTTTAAGGTTGTTTTGTGTTTTTTGGGCACAAGTAAGCCTTATTTGAATATCTCAAATATCAAACAATCTGTCTGAAACAGGTTAAAACGGGATTAAATAATGATTTTTTTCTTTAAGAAACAGAAGGTTAAATGTAATGCGTGGAAATTAGTGATAATTGTATGACACCTAAGGTGTCTGAAAAACTGGGCTCGCGCTGCTAGCGACAAAGCTTTATAATAAAGATAAGTCATGGTTATTCTCCGAGAGTAACTGTGGCCTAGCTCTGGGTGGTAGGTGGTACTACTGCCCGGGGCGTCTTAACGGCCAACTAACTTTTAAGTTAATGGTTTTAGTTTGCAACTGACAAATCGTTCAAACTTTATTTTCTCATCACCTGTTTTTACAAACAGAAAAAAATGCCATTCAAACATTTCAGTTCTTGCAAAATGACCGACTGAATGCAGTCGATTGCAGGAGAAATACTATCATAAAAAAGCAGTAAAAACCTAAGAAAAAATAGGAAAAAACAACGTTTTTATTTTGGATATTAACGTGCAATTTCTTATGCTCTTTTTAAGCAATTTGATCTGTTAGTAGGTAGATAGAATTGAGCTTTATTAAAAAATAAAAATAGATAAATTAATTGGTGTATTTTAAGATAATTTTGCAATCCAGTTTTTTTATGATTGATAAAAACAAAAATATTATTAAAGCTTATCTAATGGACTCAATGTACCAGAAGAATTTCGGTTTAATACATGCGTATAAATTTGTGTGGTTCTTACATCGGTATGCCCAAGTAATTCTTGAACTGTTCTAATATCGGCCCCTGATTCTAATAAATGAGTGGCAAAAGAATGTCTAAAAACATGAGCCGTCACCTTTTTGTTGATGCCAGCTTTTAAAACCGCTGCCTTTACTTGTTTACTAAAAACGGTTGGATGACAGTGATGTCGACGAATGATTAAAGTTCTTGGATCGGTGCTAATACGTAAACTGGGAAATACCCATTGCCAGGCAAAAGTTTTTCCTGCATTGGGTTCTTTTCTTTCAAGAGCATATGGTAACTCAACCCCATTGATATTTTCTCTTCGATCTTTTAAGTGTAATTGTTTTACAAACTCTAATTGTTTCTGCAATTCATCCCTGCAAGCTACAGGCAATGGTAGTGGTCTGTCTTTGTTTCCTTTTCCTCTTTTCACTGTTATTTGGCTTCTATCAAAATCAATATCTTTTACTCTCAAACGATGCACTTCACTCTTTCTTAATCCTGTTCCATATATCACTTGCGCTATTAACTTAGGTAAACCATTCATAACACCAAGTAGTCGTTTGACTTCAGTAAGGGATAATACAACAGGTAAATTACGATGTGTTCTGGCTCGTACAGCATTTATCGAGTTTTCACCTAGCGGTTGTTCAAGAACCTGTTTATAAAGAAAGACTAATGCGCATAACGCTTGGTTTTGAGTGGCCGGGGCTACATTTTTTGTGACAGCCAGATGAGTTAAAAACTGATTCACTTCTTCAGAAGACATGTCTTTGGGATGGCGAAGCTTGTGAAAATGAATGAAATATTTAATCCAATAAACATAAGTTTTTTCGGTTGCATATGAATATTGCATGGTTCTAATTTTGGCTCTAACCAACCACATTAACTTTGAGTTTCTTTTCATTTTCTCATTCTCCTCCTTGATAATGACGTTAAACCATACTACTCAAACAAGTAGTTTCAGTCAATAATTTTGTTATTGAGAAGCTTAATATTTATAACTCATTGATTTTGAAAAGGAATAAAAAGTGCACTTGTATTTAATTGCAGTTAATCTTATTAAATACGGAGCTTGACATAGCTATGAAGTTAGGTAAGTATTTGATAATTATTAAAAAGTCGAAATGCAGTTAAACGGTTGTTTGAATATTAATGAGATTTACTGCATTCAATCAGCTGTTATGCATCTTAAACAAGGATACGTCATGAAATACATAGTCCTCATTTTGGTTTTATTGCCAAACCTAGCTTTGGCTGAAAAATCTGACTATTGGTCTACAAATAAGACTATGAATTTACCCAAGGGGGTAGCTACTACAGCTTGTAGCTTTTACAACAATCTTGATCAAAGCTCCGACCAGACAAAACTCATGAATGAAATTTATAGTCGCTGGCTAAGAGGTTGGGTTAGCTCATTTGCCATGTATAGTGACTGGGATATACGAGATATAGAAGAAACAGAGTACCTTCAATTTATTCAGTCATACTGTAAAGAATTTCCCAACAATATTATTGGCATGGCAGCTCATGCGTTTACATTTAAGGTTAAGCGCTAATGCATAACCAGTGCATCTTGCCGGACTTGGGTAAACTGTCACCTTTTGTGCAAAAATACGCACAAAATCCGCCACTTCACCCAAGCCGCAAATGCAGGCGTTCTTGGGCATCAAGTCAGAAACCATTTTATGGCTTATAAAATACATAAATGGGATTGAGCCACTGCAACAAGAAGCAGTGAAATTTGTAGGGATTGCGCCCTAAAAAAATAAAGGAGTTGACGTGCCAAATTTTCAGCGTTACTGTAAAAGCGAGAGCGGACACGTTGAAGCTCGGCTTGCTTCCAAACTGATCCGAAATCGCTTTTACAGTGAAGCCTGTCTCGTCGCCGTATTTTCTTTGTTTTCTTTCTCGCGTAAACTCGTTGTAACTGAATGGTTAATGTAGCGTGAAAAGAACCATCACTCAACTTATAGATATGACTAACTCGCCAAGAACAAGACGCAGTAACAGACAAAACAGAAAAGCGTTTTGCAGTTATGCTCGGCGTTAGTGATATGAGGGAAGCATGAACGAAGTCATTTATTTTAAGACTAAAATGTTCGACTTATCGAAGGAAGAAGAGAATCCTTACAATCCTATATACGGTAAATCTCTATTGATTTGGCTTAAAGATAAATTAAAGGATGAACTAGAGATTACCGAGCCAGGCCCAGAAGATTGGGGCTGGTATAGTGAATTATCTTGGGAAGGAAGGAACTATCTAATAGGTTCTAGTGCACATTTTTCTGAAGGAGACGATCCGGCAGAAGAAGTTGAGTGGGTCTTTCAAGTTCATAAAGATCGTAGCTTTAGGGAAAAGATATTTGGGAGAGAAAAAATGAATAAGGACGATTCGTGCTTCAATTTCTTTAAGGGTGTTTTCGAAAAGGAAAGTAATCTAGTCGATGTTGAAGTCGAATAAATCACTAATCGGGTAGCCGGAGGTCTCTAACCTCCAGCCCCCACACCACCCTGCATGCGGTTCCGCACAGGGCGGTTCACTTAACTTACCCGTTAGGGTAATGAACTTTAATCCATCCTGTTCTCAACGAATATAACCCCTCCTTAACTAAATAATCGTTACCAATTGCTTGATTGATACCCGGTGTTTTGGAACTACGCCAAGGGCCTTTGCTTGTGATCCCACAACCAACAGCCGCTTGGAGCCTGACACCACGTTTTAATAGATTGGCGACCTTAGTTCTTGGTTTTCGCCACTGTCTCCAATAACACATTCGAACTCTGCGTCTTATCCAGTGATCAAGATCGACACAATCTTGGTAAGCGTTAGCGATACCAAAGTAGTTAATCCAACCACGCAGATATAAACTCAATTTATGCAACTGATAATGCATACTGACGCCCCAGTTTCGGTTTGTCAGAACACGCACTTGTTGCTTAAATTTGTGTAGCGTTTTCGGGTGCCATTTGATTTTACCGTTGGAAAAAGTAAAACCTAAAAACTGACTTTGGCTCACTTTAACTACTTGGCTTTTATCGGGGTTTACCACCAACTTTAAGCGGCTTTCAAGATATCGAGAAACACTGGCAAGTACTCTTTCACCAGCACGCTTTGACTTCATTAAGATAATAAAATCGTCAGCGTAACGAGCAAATTGATGACCACGATTTTCCAGTTCTTTATCCAAACTATCGAGTAAAATATTCGACAGCAAGGGTGAGAGTGGACCACCTTGCGGCACACCTTCAGTGCTTGGCAATAGTTTTCCTTTATCCATAATTTCCGCTCGAAGATAATGACCAATTAATGCCAGCAACCTTTTGTCCCGAATACGAACAGCTAGTTTTGACATCATCAGATCATGGTTAACCCGATCAAAGAACTTGGATAAATCGACATCAACAGCAATACGCCGTTTCTGTTTAATCAACCTTTGAACATGTTTGACCGCTTGGCAACCACTTCGGTTTGGCCTAAAACCAAAACTATTTTCTGAAAAGGTTGGCTCAAATATCGGTGAGAGTATTTGTGTAATAGCTTGCTGAATAACTCTGTCGAGAACAGTCGGGATCCCGAGAAGACGTTTACCGCCATCCGGTTTATCAATCTCTACACGTCTGACAGGACTAGGACGATAACTTCCATTAATTAATTGAGCTTCACATTGTTTCCAGTGTTGTTTCGACCAATCAATAAAGTCATCGAGCTGCAAACCATCGACACCAGCCGCACCTTTATTTGCACGAACTTGTTTCCAAGCCCGCTTGAGATTGTGTGCTGCTAATATATCATCGAATAGATTGTTGTTTAAGGCTGGTTGCACATCAGCACGCTGCGCAAGATAATCGCCGGACGGCGTAGTTGAATTGTTCAAGTGAGACATGACTCCTCCTTAGGTTAAATGTTCAGCCCTTCGCCGTGTCATACCCATTACGGTAAGCGTTTGACTACTATGGCTTCTGCTGACTTCTGAAAGATCACCATTTCAATTTCTTGAAATAGCGCTTCCGCACTAGGCTGGGTTGCTGCTGATTTGCTCGCTTTCGATTGCAACAAATCGAAGCGCCAAGAGTTGACCAACCAGTCTCTCACTGGTACCCTCCGCAGCGTTAGCGCAGGACGCGTGTCTTTCAGATCTCCCCGAATAAGAATATTAACTTTCCCTGCGCAACTACATCATTTACGGTGGCCGTTAAATCACATGGCTTCGTCGTCTTGTGCCAACTCGCCTTCAGCCTACGCCTCATATGATGTTCTTGTTCATTAGCTCGCAGTTTTGCTAGCGGCTTCCTTTGGACCGTTCCTCACAGATTAGCCCTTGCCATTCACTAGTAGTTATCGTCTAATTACATCAAAGTGTTCGACGGTGATTTTCCTACAGAGGACTTGCACCTCATTAGTTAATACCCATGTCGGGCGTACACAAGTAAAGGCAAGCGAAATAAAACAACATTCGCCTGCTTAGGGCGTTAAGCACCATTGGATATGGCATGAAACATAGTAAAGAGAATACGATTGAATACCTCAAGAATAATGGATTTCCTGCTGTATTTATTGATCTTTTTGAAGGGCGAGAAACACCAGATAGTTTTGATATCATATTCGGAGTGCCCGAAGAACTATATATGTGCTCCGAAAGCGAACAAAAAGGAATAATTCCAGAGCGGTATCAACCACTTTGGGATAATGGAAATTTCGATGCGATATATTGTAGCGTTCAGGATTCCAATGAAATTGTAAAGGTCTATATAGAGGGTGGAGAGGAGCACTATAAAAGTTATCTTCATTTTGCGGCACATACTATAAATCGAGTTTGGGAACATGAATGGGATGAGCTAATTGAAGATTTCACTCAAGCCCTTGAGATACCTGATTGGTTATCAGTTTTATCTTTTATAGAAAATAACCACGAAAAAATACCTTATCAAGAATTTGAGGTAGCACTTAATGATTATGTATCAGAGGCTACAAGTAAAAATGCTTAACAAGCACCTGCAATCGACCTCCGGCCACTGTCACCTTTTGTGCAAAAGACGCACAAAAGCCGCCAGTAGCCTACGGCGTTGAGGCGGGCGTTATATGTACAAGATGAATAAGTCTTTATGAATGAGCCGAAAGATAGAGTTGTTATCGCAAGTGATGTAAGTTCAAGGGATGGTGTTGGCGTAGAAATATATCGAGATGATGTACTTGTTGCTGAAATATTCCGAGATGACACAGATAGGACTCGAACGATAACACTCAGTAAAGATAGTATTTCGTTAGAATTAATGGAAGAATTCATTCAAATATTTAAGAAAAATATAGATTGGGATTTTATTGATTATGACGAATGATTTAGAAACATATAACCAGACGCAGCAGCAGAAAAGAGACTGCTGTGCTGAGCGTTATGCCTCAAGAGTGAATCATGGAATATAGTGAAGTTATAGAAAACTGGCAGACTTTCGCTGATGCTGTCAAAGCTATTGGAGGTGATCTTCAAGCTTTTACTATAGAAGAGCCGGCAACTGAAAAAGAAGTAGTAGCATTAGAAGAAAAGCTTGGATTTTCATTACCCGCATCGCTGAGGGAGGTTTTGGTTAACTTATCAAGAAAAGTTGAGTTCCGCTGGTTTTTCCCGGCCAAGTTCGAACTTGAAGGTGAGTTGTCGGAGATTTTTTCGGGTGACAGACATTGGTCGTTAGATTGGATCTATGATTTCAACGAATCTAAAAATGGTTGGGTCGAGGAGTGCTTTCCAAACAAAGAAGACCCATACGATGTTGTTTGGCACAACAAACTTGCGTTTCATGAGGTGGGTAACGGCGACTATTTAGCTATTGATTTGTCTTCCTCCGATTCGGAGTCTGTCGTTTATTTGAGTCATGACGACGGTGATGGGCATGGAGTCGAGTTAGCGAAAAACTTCAAAGAATTCGTATGTGAGAGTTGTCTTATTGGCTGTGTTGGTGGTGAGGACTGGCAGCAACTGCCATTCATTGAAAATGGCAAAAAACATATAGATGGTAATTGCGTAAATGCTATTAGGCTTAGAGAAGTTCTTGGAATCAAGGCATAACAAACGGCTGCACCGGACAAATTTCCGCTGTCACCTTTTTTGCAAAAACACGCAAAAAAGCCGCCATCAAAAATTTGCTCGGTGAGCCGAGCGTTAGGGCTCTATGAGAATCGTGCGAGATACAAGATTGGAAGAGTTCAAAAGAATTGAGCATCTTCTTTATGGAATTAACTACGAGGTTTGGTTCAATCTTTATGGTCCTGCCGATCCAGAGCTTGGCTTAACCGATACACTCAAAAGTTTAATTTCAAAAGATTGCGAAATTTCAGGTGTAGTTCCTTCTACACCGAAAAATAAGTCAGGACACCCTCAATTTCAATTTCAAATCAACAAAAAACAAATAGACACCCTCAATTTAAAATAAGATTTTTTGAGCTAGGGAGTCAATCCATGCTCAATCATTTTTATTTTTTATAAAACTGATTCGAAAATTAGCTAATATCATTTGCTGCTTTTACTCAAATAAAATGTAATTTTGAATACTGAGATGTCATTAGTTCTCAGCGATAGCTGATAGCAGTATGGAGTATTATTAGATTGGTCGAAGTTAATTAAAAACTTTCCGATTTAAATGAGTGCCTTTAATAAATTTATTTTCCAACTTCTCTAAGTAATGCGTTAAGGTGCTTGATGAGCCCATCACGGTTAGCTGTGATAAATCATCTTTCTGTTTCATCAATTGAATAAAGCCTTCACTATCGATATTGAGCTTTTGTAAAATCGGTGGTTCATGCTGTTGAATATAACCGCGTTTGTCATTACGAATGGCTCGACCGACCCAATCAGTCAATTGACAATAATCTTGTGTGGTAAAAGAAAAACTGTTTGGGTGGCTTTGATGCTTAGTGGATAACTTCATTAACGGGATAATCGGTTTAGTTTGCTTCTTTAATTGGATGATTCGTTGTTGAATACTGGTGTAATCGGATTTTTGTAGGTTTTTAGCCATCTTGGCTCGAATAGGATTCAGGTCAACATAACTCATGGCTGTGATGACTGCTGCCTCATCTAATAGTGGTTGTGATTTAAATCTGCCCTCCCAGAACCTGCCTTTACAGTTATCTTCCTTATTCGCTTTATGGGCTAAATACTCATTCAGACAACGCATCAACCAGGAAATGTCAGTTAATCGTTTTCGCCACTCTTCAATGATATCTTGAGCAATTTCTTTAATTCCGATAGCCTGTGGGTTCTTAAGGTATTGTTGAACCACTGTGGGTATTTGATAAATCCTTTTCCAACGTCTGATAATATTAGCTTCACTCCAATTTTTTGCCTTATCCACATCCACTCGAAGTACCAGATGGTAATGGTTACTCATAACCGCATAGCTGGCGATTTCAATCGCAAAAGTACTAGCCAGATAAGCTAACCGTTCAACAATCCAGTCTCGGCGGTGTTCATAAGATTGACCGGAAAAGTGGTCTTCACCACAGAGAAAAGCTCTTCGAACACAACGGGAAATACAGTGATAGTAAGGGGTTGTTTCTAAATCGATAATCGTTTTGCGAGGGCGGGTCATATTAATATCCTTATTAACGTTTCATCCTGAGGGCTAACTTAACCAACTACGACTTGTTTGTCTAGCAATTATTTGAGAATATGAAGGAAAGAACTGGGTGTCCCGTTTACCTTTGTTTTCCCATCACTTATGTCTTTATGTGGATGTCCCCGTTTACTTTATTGATTTTGAAAAGGAATAAAAAGTACACTTGCATTTAATTGCAGTTAATCTCATTAAATACGGAGCTTGACATAGCTATGAAGTTAGGTAAGTATTTCGTGATGATTAAAAAACACAATGCAGTTAAACGGTCGTTTGAATATTAATGAGATTTACTGCATTCAATCAGCGTTAGCTGCTCTCTTGGCATCGTTTCATTTATAGGAGAAAAATATGGATTTGAACAATATTCTTACGTTTATTGCTGTAGCGACGTTGCTGGTTATTTCCCCTGGCCCTAATGGATTCCTCATAGCCAAAACGGTTCCGTTATCGGGACATAAAGCTGGACTCGCAAACGTGGCAGGATTTGTTGCTGCATTTTATGTTCATGGTACTCTTTCAATATTTGGTATTTCAATCCTATTAGTGAAGTCTGCAAACGCCTTTTTTGTATTCAAAATGCTTGGAGCCGCTTACCTCATTTGGCTTGGTATCAAAGCAATTAGAAGCGCTGTGAGCCAAAGTAAACGCATATCAATTGAATCTCCTAAACTCTCTCAAAAGTCAATTTCAATCCGAAACGCTTTCACAGAGGGCTTTTTAACTAATATTCTTAACCCAAAAGTCTCAATGTTTTATCTTGCCGCTTTTCCACAATTTATTTCGGTAAATGATAGTGCACTTAGTGCATACGCTCTCGTATCGGCGCATTCATTGGTCAACGTTGTATGGTTTTCGGCTATGGTGTTCACGCTATTTAGATTAAAAAATGCAACAAACAATCCTAAGTTTAAAGTTTGGTTAAACTCAATAACTGGTGTTGTATTCATTGGCTTTGGCGCTAAATTGGCTTTATCGAAAATCAGCTAACAATACGTTGCTTCAGATTTGGAGAAAAAGACTCCTCTCTGAAGAACTTGGCGTTATGCAAATAAAGGAATGTAGATAATCCATGAGTTTTATAATTTTTCTTCTAGTGGTGGTAGTACTGACAGTAATACCCGTTATGATTGCTGCAAAATTGCTGGGAGCGAAGAACACCGGATTCTGGAGTTGTGTTTTCGCGGTAGTTGCTTCTGTCGCTGCTGAGAACATTGCAGAACACGTAATATCTAATCCTGGTTTCGCAGGTTTGATTGCTGTTGCTGTGACGGCTGTTTGTTTCTCGCTTATCCTTGGTGCCAAATACATTCAGAGTGTACTAATTGCTCTACTTTCAATTGGTGTGCAATATGGAATCGCTTTGCTGGTGGCTGGGATGGGAGTCGCAACAGGGTACGTAAATGTCACAGCATAACCCAACATAATTACCAACCATAATTACAGACAGTCACTTTTCTACTCAAAGGTTTAAACAAGAACAACCAAAGCCTTGTGTGAGAGTCAAGTTTGATTATCATTAATTATGAATAAGCGAATAGCCAAAAATTAGCATTGTTTTTTGTAATTGCTGAATGAAGAGCAGCCGAAACCGCCATCGATGTGGTTAACGAACCGTTGGTGATTGACTGTAAAGTGACTGTCTGTAATTGATATTGTCTGTAATTGATATTCAATCATTTTTATCTTTTATAAGAATGATTGAAATGCTTAATCAAATCGCTCAAAACTTAGAATATAGCCTTTAAACTCTTCTTTAAGGTAGTTGGTATTAAGTGGCTTTTGGTGTGTAGAAGTAAACCCAAATACTTCTAAACTTTTACTTAACTTATTTTTTCTACCACGACCCGGATCAACAATAATGACTTCACATTTGGATTTGGCATGTGCGTTAATAAAATTGGCCAATAATTGAATATGACTGTCTTCATAAAGTAAGTCACTGCCGATGATTAAATCAAAACGGCCAAGACTATCACCATTACTCGCCCAATCCACGCGTTCAAAAGAAATTGGTTTATCTTCATTTAATCTAGCATTCCTTTGCAAAAATTTATTAACCTCGGGGTGATAATCTGTTGCGGTGATATCAGCACATTGCTTATTAAGCAGCAAACTGGACAAAGCTATGCCACATCCAACCTCTAATATACGCTTTGAATCTGTTTTGTAATCCAAAATGAAGTGGGCTAACACAATGCTTGACGGCCAAACAACACCAAAGAGAGGCCATGTAGCGGAGCTAATACCAAGCTTTTCAGCAATTCCAGTAGGATCGTGAAATTCTTGTTTATTACGTAACGTACACAGATGAATATCCATTTCTCCAAACTCTATGGTTTGGTAACATAAGCGAGGATTTGTCATTAATTTGTCTCAATAAATGAGCGCTGAGCCAACTATCGAGGATAGATAAATGACAAAACGAAAATATTTACTCAGCATATAGTATTGCGCTAATAAGGCAACCTATTTTATTGCGAAATAAAACCGGACACTCAAGCCTTATGATTAAATCTACAGGAGAAACACTTAATATTATTTTTTCACAGCGATTATTAGCCCTCCCCATGCCATAACACAAAAATGAAATATTTTGCTATTTAAGAAGCAACACCTTATTTTGCTTTATCATCAAAAAAATAACATTTCCACTCAACACCTTTGTTAAAGATTACAATAACAATCAAATTAAATTTCAAAAGCAATTTCTGAAGAAAAATCATTAATAATAAAAAATTAACACACAGAAATAGACTAGCAAGTTATATAAAAATTATATTTGAGTTATACTACAATAAAATTCATTAAAATTTTTAATAATTATATAAACTTAAAATTCTTTGCTGATACTAAGTTTAAATAAAAAAATTAATACAAAAAACACACCGCTATTTAGTCGTTATATAGTTAGTTTTCTAACCCCTTATTATCATTACAAAGCTACATACTAATACTGGTCAACCTTTAATTCCACACTAAACCAAACAAACTGTGACGAGCTATCTAATAGATAAGAATTTGTAAGGGAAGTATGGTTGGTGAGCAATAATCAATATAGATATAAGACAGTTTTTAACACAAGAACAAATCAAAAGTTTACTGAATATATCTGCTTTCTACTTTTAAATTACCCTATAATTATGGCAATATAGTTTTGATAAGTATTCAACTCTTCATAATAAAAATACGGAGTCTCTATGCAACCTTCCACTAGCTGGACAATGCGCGCACTTGATAAGGTTGAGAAAATCGGTAACAAATTACCTGATCCGGCCATTATTTTCGCATTCTGCCTACTCGTCGTATGGATTTTATCTGCAATTTTTTCGCAATTTACGTTTGACGCGATTGACCCAAGGAGCGGCAAAGCGGTTGTTGTCAACAACCTACTCACGGGTGATAACCTTGTGAGCTTTTTATCTCGAATGGTAACAATATTTACTGGGTTTGCCCCTTTAGGTGTCGTATTGGTCGCTATGTTAGGCGTTGGCGTCGCAGAGCATTCTGGCTTTATTAGTGCTGGTTTGAAACGAATGCTAGACAGCACTCCAAAAGCTCTATTAACACCAATGGTCGTATTAGTTGCGATTGTCAGCCATACAGCAACCGATGCAGGATATGTACTTGTTATTCCACTCGCTGGCGTTATTTTCTATGCAATGGGAAGACATCCTTTAGCTGGTATTGCGGCGGCGTTTGCAGGTGTCAGTGGGGGATTTTGTGCTAACTTTATCCCTTCAGCCATTGATCCATTACTGCAAAGTTTTACTCAAAGTGCAGCTCAACTAATCGATCCAAACATCCAAGTTAACCCACTCAATAATTGGTTTTTCAATTCAGCATCAACATTACTTGTTGTTTCAATTGGCTGGTATCTGACAGATAAGGTTATTGAGCCCCGTCTTAAAAATGTTGAAGTTGATGGTGATCCTAACGAAATTCCTCGCTTTGATGAGTTAAGCCCAAAGCAAACACGTGCTTTGAAGTTTGCTAACCTGGCTATGTTGGCTGGTATAGTTGCCTTAATCTTTATTTTAATTCCTAATGATTCACCAATGCGAGATGCCAATGGTGAACTAACATCATTCGCAGCCCCCATTATGCAATCTATTGTGCCATTGATATTTTTAATTTTTTTACTACCCGGCCTTGTTTATGGTTTTATGTCAGATACTTTCAAAAGTAGCAAAGATATGATTGATGCCATGACTAAATCAATGCAAGGTATGAGTTATTACATTGTTATGGCATTTTTCTGTGCTCTCTTTATTGATGCATTTGGTCAATCGAATTTAGGGGCTTTATTAGCAATAGAGGGTGCCGAAGTATTAAAAGCCATGCAACTGCCGAGTATGGTGACTATTGTTGGTATTATTCTTTTAACTGCTTTTGTTAACTTATTTGTCGGTTCGTCTTCAGCAAAATGGGCATTATTAGGACCAATATTTGTCCCCATGTTAATGCAACTGAATATTTCACCTGATTTAACACAAGCAGCCTACCGCTTGGGCGACTCCTCCTCTAATATTATTACGCCTTTAATGCCGTACTTTCCATTGGTTGTCGTTTACTGTCAACGGTATGTTAAATCAACAGGAATTGGTACACTATTATCACTCATGCTTCCCTATTCCATCTGCATACTAACTTTATGGATAATCTTTTTGTTAATATACTGGGGCTTGGGAATTCCACTTGGTATTCAATCTAGTTATGTTTATCCTGCTGGGTAATAAGTTAAACTTAATACATTATCAGGCAGTAATAGTTACTGCCTCTTTCTTCGTGTTAAAACAATTAAAATCGATACTGAAGACTCAATACAAAAATATATTTTTGAAGGAATATTATGAACTTTAATTTAGAAAACTTAATTTCAGCTTGCCTTTCAAAATTAAACAACCACAATCAAATTTCAGATTTCGTTGAAAAGTCAATTCAAAAACCAGAAACGGTTATACGAGCTTTAGGTCCTCTTAATTCAGCACGTATTGATAAGTTATACGCTTCAGATAAGCTCACAATAATCAATGTAGTTTGGGCGCCAAAAATGACATTAGGGCCTCATAATCACAATACTTGGGCGGTGATTGGTGTATATGCAGGCAGAGAAGATAACATTTTTTGGCGGCGCTCATCCGATGAGTCCAATGGAAAAATAAATGCAGCAGGGGCAAAGTCGATAGGAGCAAAAGAGGTAGCTACTCTTGGGAGCGATGTTATTCATTCTGTTACTAATCCAACAGATTGCTTCACAGGCGCTATACATGTATACGGAGGCAACTTCTTTGAAATAGCCCGCAGTGAATGGGAAACAAACACTTTAACTGAACGAGCATATAATATTGAAAAAAATCATCAGCTATTTGAGAATGAAAACTTACTTTTAAAACAAAAAGCAGCCTTCAATTTGTAATAAAAAATATAAAATGGACACTTTATTAATCTCTTTTTCTTTACCTAAATACCACTTCCAGTCTTGTTATAAGCATTCTTTATTATCTCAAAATTAGCTTTATAACAGACCACTCCTGTATATTTATTATACAAAAAGTGCGATTAATTACTAATATGTCTAAATATTGCTAATAATTGTCTTAATTTTATTATCCTTTATTGTCTGTATTACATAAAATTAACTTCATCAACTGTATTGAACCAAAATGCTTAGCAAAAGCGCCGACTGAGTATTATTTCTAAGAAAGAATAATTACGACATAGAAGATTCAAAAATTTGAATACAAGTAAAATGAATGGAATTTAAAAACAATGGATACTTTAGAATTTGCAGGTTATTTTTTTTGTGGTGAAAATGAAGATGGTTATACTATTTTTATGTTTATTGACAAAGGAGATGAGGAACTAAGCTTTACACTCTCTCTCAGAAATCATGAAGGCTTTTATGATCATAATGAAGTGTTATATGAGAGTGAAATAAAAGTTCCTTTGGCCCTCAAAAACAGAGTTCTTTTGATATTGAAAGATGCAAAAGAAAAAAACAGTCAAAATAAAGAAGCTGTTGAAGTTATAGACCGATGTATAAAAAGTATCAGTTTATAATTGACAATTTAAAATACTGAGATAGTCATAAGCATTAAAAAACTTAATGAATAAGATAAATAACCACTCTACAATAGCTAGCAAGCAGCTCTTAATCTCGTTGAAACAACGTTTAAACTTACCGAGGTTAATTCAATTACTGATTTTAATTGTTTTATCTGGATGTACACAGAAACATTTAAGCACACCTATCACTGTTTTGTTAAAACCAATACATAGTGTATCAAATGTCAGTGAAGATCTGACACTAAAGTTTGTCGAGCTAGTAGACAATGATGGAAATATGTATATTTCGCAATGGGAGTTAATTAGTTTATCAGATAACGACTTTAGCCGTGGTGTAGAAGGTTGCAGAAATAAGCTTGAAAAAATAAAACTATTTCAAACAATAATAACTATCAGTAATATTGATATTAACCAAATCAAACCCTCTCAATATAAAAAATTTACTCAATGCATTGCTGATCTAAAACAGCCTTTTATTTCAGCCCAAGGATATAGCCCTAACAAGTATTTACTTTCTATCAATAGAAGCCATTCAATGTTAGGTCAATATATGCCTGTAGGTGCGTCATATTATCTCGAGCAAAAAGGAATTGAGTTTAAGTCACTCTATCAACTAACAAAACAATGTCACTCACAAGCTTTAACTATTAATAAAAATGGGATTGATGAGTCTTATACTGGCAACTATTCTCAAGTCAGTATAAAACCCTATGTTGAAAAGCTGCTGAAGTGTTTATCAAAAGATTCTATTCATATTTCAAAATTCGTTTTATGAAACGATTAATGAATGTATAAGTTTGATATATTAAGTTAAAGATATGTCAGTCTCCCTTTCAACTTTTGCAAAATGCACAAAAATCAAATTCAAAACTATCGAATCAAAAGCAGTTTTTTGAAACTACATTAAATCAAACTGTACTGCGATATAATAATCATATAAGTTTAGGTGAAAGGATTAAAGTAATATACAACGGTGCACAACACAAAAATTATAGTTTCTTTTCAACACTAATTTTAGACAAACAAATATGACAAAAACATCACTTTTATGACTCCAGTCTTATGTGAATAAAACATTACTTACAGTTCAGTTGACATCACAATAAAGTTAGGTAAACATTTATTAACGACTAAAGACAATCAGCAAGTTTAATAGTCGCAAGGATACAAATAAAATTAACAATATATAAAAGCTTTCATCGCTTTTAACAAGGAACATTTACATGCCAACACGCCAAGAGATCGAAACAAGTTTAGGAATTACCGGATTCAACTGGAACATTTTAGGAAGAGCGATCACACCGGCTCAAGAAGCCAATCTATTAGATGCATTATATGTCAACCGAATGAGCCTAAAAAGTATCGTTAACGCACAGACATTACCATTAAGAAAAAATCAGTTTAGGGATATTTTACTGGGACTAAAAAACAGACAACTATTTGTACTTGAACGCTTACCTCGATTAATATTTCTTAGGACTCTATTTAGAATAGATATCCTTCAAATACCAACGATGAATGCTCCTGCAATTGATCCCGAGTGGGTTGAGTTTACCCGCTGCTTAGCCACTCGTAGTCGACATCACCAAAGAATTTTTCATCAACTTGGTGCCGTTTACAATTGGCTACCAAATGGTAATGCACGACAAAATCAGCGCAGCCTCACAGAGTTTAAAAAGGCATTTAACAATGTTGCAGTAATAGATCTCCCCATTGCCTTTGATATATTCGCCTATTTTGCCAACCGCCCAATTGGGGGGCCACCACTCACTAATTTTGTCACAGAACTACGTATGCCTGACTGGGTAAGGATCTGGAAAAAATCACCACCGGGCAAAAAACCTATTGATGTATCATTCAATGAAGATAAGCTAAAACCCCATTTCGAAAAGCATGTTTGCCATAGAACAACAGATATTGCACATCCCGCTGAAGAGTGTATTGCATGGATGGAAGTATTAAAGTACGACCATCGAATTACACTAGACTATTTAAAAACATTTTTGATTCGACCGACTCCTACTCATATTGCCATCATGTTTCCTGATAATGCGCCTACAACTCAATCCAGCATTCCCTTACCCGATACACAACTAGGACACAATCAAACCAATAGTGTAGGTGTAAAAAGTTTAGCGACAACACCTGAAGCAAGACTTTGCTTTATTGAAAATTACCTATCACAAAGTCAAAGGTTGG
Source organism: Aliikangiella litoralis (assembly GCF_052495765.1). The sequence continues at coordinate 5,275,677 of NZ_CP199292.1, forward strand.
TCGATTCTCTTTGGCGAGATTTTGGAAGCCGCTATGAACGAATTGCGAGAGATACTCTGAACGCATGTAAAGACGGTTTTCTGTATTTTGAAACCAATACTCAGAAAATATTTTTTGTTGGTTCTACTTCTGCCAATGTTGGTAAATACCAATTTTTTGTAATGGCGCGATTTGATACAGATACTAACTATACATGGGAGTTTTCTACACTATATATGCCAAAACAAGAAAATAACACTTCTCGACTAGCAGAGTTTAGAGCCTCAGGTCATTTGTGGGATGGAAGTATTCAGTAACCCTAATACTGGTAGTTAAGGCAAAGGCTTTTATTAGCCTTGCCTTTTATAACCCCAAACCACTGACTCAACAGTCAGCAATTTAATTAAGAAGAGTCAGTATTGATATTGATATTGATATTCACCTTCTCACCTTTCCTACCCATTTATTGTTTGAACTTTAATTTTATAATCAATCCATTGACTAACTTCACACTCTGAGCAATCCAATTTGACAATTCTGTCAGGTTTATGCACATAATGACAGCGCTGTCAAATTTATTGGTAAATATTTATAAAAAGATCAAAACAAAAACTTAAGCAGACTAATCATCAAGGAAAATCTTATGAAAACAATTCGCAAGCTACTCTCAACTTTTATTCTTCTTCTTTTTGCCCAAAATAGTAATAGTATGGCTGTCGACTGCACCGCTTTTGACACTTGGCTTAGCAGTGCAACTTATCTTAGTGGTGATAAAGTTAAATACAACAATAAAGGCTATGAAGCAGCCTATTGGACCAGAAATAACAACCCAGAAGCTCACTCTGGCCCTTGGCAAGAATGGAAACCTTTAGGTAGCTGCGGCGGAACTAACGAAAATCAACCGCCAGTAGCTAACGCCAATGGCCCTTATAGTGGCCTAATTAATACACAAATATCGTTCAGCAGTGCTGGTTCTAACGATCCTGACGGCACTATTGATACTTATGAATGGCAACTTGGAGATGGTAATACTAGCTTAACCGCTAACCCAACTCATATTTATACCGCTACTGGTACCTATACAATAACCTTAACAGTCACCGATAACCTTGGTAAAACTCATTCAACCAGCACCACCGCAGTTATTACTGATGACTCAACTCCGGGTAACTGCACTGAACCACAATATGTAGCGGGCACACGTTATCAGGTTGGTGACTTGGTACAAAACATCAAAAAGAAATTTCAGTGTAATATTGCAGGCTGGTGTTCTTCGGCAGCTGCTTGGGCTTATGAACCAGGAGTAGGTACTCACTGGCAGTCGGCTTGGAGTGAGGTAGGAAGCTGTGATACAGATACAGGAAAACCAACTGCATCAATTAACGGTCCTTACCGTGGTTTAATGAATGAAGCGATAACATTCAGCAGCGCGGGCTCAACTGACAGCAACGGCACAATCACAGCTTATAATTGGGATTTTGGCGATGGCAGCACTAGTAGCCAAACGAACCCTTCTCATACCTATAGTAAAGTGGGAACTTACACTGTTAGCCTGACAGTAACAGATAATGACGGGGAAACTGATCAAGTATCAACAACTGCAATCATTAGTGATAACGACCCGGGCAATGATCCTTTACCCAAACGCGTATTAGTCGGCTACTGGCACAATTTCGATAATGGCTCTGGCGTTATCAAAATAAAAGATGTAATTGCCGACTGGGATATCATTAATGTTTCTTTTGCAGAAAATAAACCAGCAGGAGCAGAAGGAGAAGTCGCTTTCGCCCCATTTAATGAATCTGATGCAGATTTTATTGCTGGTGTAAGGGCCCAACAAGCCAAAGGTAAAAAAGTACTTATCTCTTTAGGCGGCGCTAATGCTCACCTTCAATTAAAAACAACAACTGCCCGTGATAATTATGTTCGCACGATGGGCGATATTATTGCCCGTTATGGCTTTGATGGAATAGACATTGACCTTGAAGGCGGTTCACTAAGTATGGATGCAGGCGATACCATTGCTAACCCTAAAACGCCCGCTATCATTAACTTGATTGATGCGACCCGTAAGCTAAAGGCTCGCTTTGGCGCGCAATTTGTACTCACTATGGCACCAGAAACGGCTTATGTGCAAGGTGGTTTGCAAAACTTTGGCGGCATTTGGGGAGCCTATTTACCATTGATTCATGCATTGCGTGATGATCTAACGGTATTGCATGTACAGCATTACAATACGGGGTCTCTTTTTGGCACTGACGGTAATATTTATGAGCCAGGTACTTCAGACTTTCATGTTGCAATGTCTGATATGCTAATCACTGGATTTGACGCTGCTGGCAATCCAAACAATCGATTTATTGGGCTCCGCCAAGATCAAGTGGCTTTTGGGTTACCTTCGGGCACTCGCTCAGCCAGCAGTGGTTACACAACACCCGCAGAAGTACATAAAGCTTTAGACTGCCTGATTAAACTCAGTCAGTGCGGAAGTTATCGACCTAATCGAGCCTATACAAACTTTAGAGGAATAATGACCTGGTCTATTAATTGGGACGCTTTTAGAGGCTATGAGTTTTCTAAACCTCATCGAGCTTATTTGAATCAAAATCCATAATCAGAGACCACACAGTAAACAATAGGAGAGCCTTATTGGCTCTCCTTATTTCACGACATGAGTTTCTATTTAATAAATCAAATAAGTCCTATAAATGTTAAATTCATAGATTAATTTAGCTTTGTTTTAGCATCTTGAAATGCAGCTCTTTTCCACTGTTCATTTTCTTTTACCCATAAATGAGTAAATCGAATATCCACCATAAACGCTTTATTTTTATCAATGCCTTTGGCTATATTTCTTCCTGTCACGACTGCTGAACCACCATATAACACAATTTGCAAATCTTCTGTTTGATAAGATGTATACTTTAGTTCTCCACTGGTAGTTGCTTGCTGACGCCCTGCAATCCATTTAAGCCATTGCGTTTTACCAAATGCCTTACTACCTGAATTAGTATGTCTATATTTTTCTGTTAATAATGCATCTAAAGTTTTTACGTCAGCATTAACAAATGCCTGTCCAAATAATTCAATTGTTTGGCGAAGTTTCTGTTCTTCATTATCCGATTGTGCTCTTAGAGCAAACACATTGCACAATAAAGCCATTAAAGTTATTTTGATTATCAGTTGAAATTTCATTGTAGTTTCACCTTCTTATTACGAGTGATAAGCAAACATTTGTTATTGTATTAGTCATAATTTGAGGTTAACCGATATTGACGACGGACTTCATTAATTAATCGATGTCTTGAGCTTTTTAAGCGTTCGTGTGGGGCAAACATTGAGCTAGAAACATCTAACAAGTTAACCGCTTTCATTAGTTTCTCTCGGTTCTGCTCTGTTAAATTATCTAAACCAGATAATTCGTTAATTTCTAATATAGCGAGTTCTTTTGCAGCAATATCTTCAGGTAAACCCGATTGAGTACATAAGCCATAAATTCCATCTAAAAAGTGTTTCCATTCTTCTTCAATATGCAGGTCGATATGCTCGTTCACTTTTGGCTCATCGGATATGTGCCCTTCTTCTTTTAATCGGTTGATGGTGTTGATATAACGTTGTGAAAAGGTCGAATAGATACTTTCTCGCGTTTTTAATGATTGAATTATACCGAGCCAAGACGCATAACCTTTCGCATAATACTCTATTTGCTGTTTCTCCTCATAAACGCCGAAAAAAGAATCACTACTAATGGCTAAGTTTAGTTTATAAGAGCAACGAGGCATGACACCTTGTTGTTGATATTTTGCAAAGTCTGCCGCTTTAACTTGAGTAATATCAAGCAATTCTTGCTTTGTATAAAAATTGCTATTTAAATACTTAATCAACTCCATTATTTCACTCCGTTATTTTAGTAAGACTAATCTATCATTTATCTGTTATTAAATAAATCGTACTCTATTGACTTACTTCATAATAATTTTCAAATAATACTTTACGATCAAAGAATCCAGGTTCCTAGCGAGACAAATAATGGAAGATGCATATAAACCGAAACAAATCGCTCAATTAATTGAAGCTGTTGGTGTGGCAAAAGCGAACATGCCCTTTTTACAATTAAGTACACTTGGCATTTTAGCGGGTGCTTTTATTGGATTTGGTTCCATGTTTTATACCATGACTATTACTGGTAGCACTTTGGGACTAGGTCCAACCAAATTATTGGGTGGTATTGTTTTTAGCTTAGGATTAATTTTAATTGTTATTGCAGGAGCAGAGCTATTTACAGGCAATAATATGATCATTATCGCCTGGGCCGATAAAAAAATCACAGGGAAACAATTATTCAGAAACTGGCTTATTGTTTACTTTGCTAACTTTATTGGTGCACTTGCTACAGCATGGTTTGTCCATTTGTCAGGCATATTGTCTACTGGTGATGGCGCTGTAGCCAAGACCCTTATAGACATAGCAACTAATAAAATGGCACTAACACCACTAGAAAGTTTTATCCGTGGCATGCTGTGCAACGCTTTAGTTTGTTTGGCGGTATGGTTATGTTTTGCCGCTCATACTGTCACAGGAAAAATGTTTGCCATTATTTTCCCAATATCAGCATTTGTTGCTTTAGGTTTTGAACATTCAATAGCCAATATGTATTTTATCCCTTTAGCTATTTTTAGTGGCACAGTTGAAATTTCAATGATTGAGTTTTTAACAAACTTATTGATTGTCACTTTAGGTAATATCATTGGTGGTAGTCTGCTGGTAGCGATGACTTACTGGGTTTGTTATTTGAAGTCAGAAAAAAAAACAGATTAAGCAACAAAGTGGATCGCGACTTCACTTATCGCTTGAGATAATATTTCTGGCTACCCACAGGATTAAAACTATGGTTTCACAGTAACCTCAACGTTTAAAACATTCGAATAGAGTGTATTAGTATCCATAAAACGAACAGGAATGACATGTTTACCAGGAGTTAATGCTTTCAGTTCTATTTCTTGCTGTTTGTATTCTATTAACTCAAATAAATTTTTAATATTCTCAATATCAATATCCGTATCCATTTGATTTTGAGATAAATAGATCTTAAAGGTATTGCCGACTGAAATTTTTTGACTTGATAGTGAACAGGTTAATGCTACCGGCTTATAACCATGTGAGCGAATAGATTCATTCTTAATTATTTTGATCATTTCAGATACCACAGGTCTGACATCAATTTCATGAATACTGTTAGCGACAATAATTATATTAGAGTACAGACTATAAGCAGACTGCTCTCCTGTAGAAGAGTGAATTCCATGACCAAAATAATAATCGCCTGGTCCATCAGGAGCGTATTGGTAAGGTATATCAAGCATCGATGTGGAAGCCATCATTTCCAACATGAAATCAAAAATTGTTTGTATTGATTGTTGAGTTAAAATATGCATCATTACAGTTATCTGATGCTCTCCTTTTTCAAATACTACCTCAATTCCAGCATGATGCTCTTTAAATATACTCGGCGGATTCTTTGCTATGCGGCGCCAAACTTCATTATTAACACTTAAAGTATTTATATTATTTTGCCAGTTAGCAAATATTGGTGATTGAGTTTTTAAGCTCTGAGTTAATACGGCATAATCAATTTTTGATTTAAAGCGGTTTAGCGTCTCTTGATTATAAAATGGTTTCATAGTTTGTGAGTTTCCGGTTATGGCAAAACAAAAAATAAATAAAGCTAATGTACGTTGTAATATAGACACTGGCATAATCAAGTAACCTTTTTCACACTTAAGCCCATTGCACTGATATCAGACATATCGCTGACAGTGCCAGGATTAAAACCAGAATATAAACTGTATAAACTAGTAGATGAATCAATAGCACTTGCTACATAGCCAGCTTTATCCACACTACCAACCACAGGGCCTGCACACGCATCATATATTTTGCTGCTATATTCACAAAACATATGATTACCAAATGGCATTCGGTCAGGGTCATCGGTAGAAACTAATAAATAATCTTCCGGCTTTGCACTAGGAGAGGCACTACCACTACTGAGTGCGCTTGTATATTTTCTTTGCGGAAAAGGATTATTGCAGCGACCGAAACCAACCAGATTAATAGTTGCCAGGAAGCCAAACGGATTAAGATAAATACCAGCAACAGTCAAGCCTAAAGCGCCTGAAAAAACAATTACAGCATAGGTTTGATCGTAACAATTAACAGCTTTAAACACTGGGCTAATATAACTGCTTAGCATGAAAGAACCTGAAGCGCCACCAAAACCGGGTGCGCCTTGAGTTATTTCATATTGATGGTAAGGAATACCAAAACAAAACTGTGTCACTTTTTCTGCGGCTTCATTTTTTTTGTTTATATAAGTTACTTTTCCCTTATTAAAAAGATGACGTAACGCTTCAGTCCATACTCCTACCGTACTAAAGTAATCTTGTTTACAGGGATCATCAAACACAAAAAATAACTCAATAAATGTCGTGCCAATTAATACACAGGAATCAGGTAGTACAACTCCCCAGCTAACCTGTCCTTTATGCCAGGCAAGTGAATCCGGTGGCGTTTTTAATTTGACGATAACCTTATGTTCTCCACTGGATAATGGTAACTCTCCCAAAAATTCAAGACTAGCACCAACCCCGGTAAGCGCTCCATTCCCACTGTAGCCTTTACTTTCCACTTTGATTGTTATTTCAACTTGTTGAGCAGCCTTACTACCAAACGCATAAACTCCAGGCTTTTGCGAATATTTACCTTGGTAAAGAGAGGTTGGCCAATGATTTCCTGTGATTTGCTTTTTATTATGCGCAGCTTTAAATCCATCAGTAAATTTCAGGGAAATTATTACACCTTTAAACTCTTTATCCGATATTGGGATTGTTGATACATTAACACTTTCGCCCACTTGAGTCATTTGAATACCTTTTACATTAAGCTTTTACCCGGTTTTATTTTTCTAGTTTTTAAACAACCTCTGTCTTCATTAAAATAGAACAGCGGTGACCTCGATCTGAAGAGCAATAAATCAAGTTAGTTTCATCTTGCCGTTTATTGACCAAATTAAAAGCGGATAAAATCATTAATGCGGCACCACTGGCAGCACCAATATCACCGTAACAATCGGCTGGATGTTTATGGACGTATGCTTCAGAAAAGTGCTGATGATTTCTTGTGATCGCAACACCATATTCTTTAGCCCAATAATTCTCACCATTCATTGAGGAATATATTGCATTAACTTTTATTGTCGGATTTTGTAAAAACAATTGGTTAAAACAATCAGCAAGTCCGTCTCCTTGATAAGAGTGTTCACTCAACAAATGACCTTCTTCATAACCGATGGCCGGCTTTAAAAAATACACATGCCTGCCATGAAAATTCATTGCATATTTTTTTTGTCGAGTAAGCAACAGGTATCCGGCACCGTCACCCGGCGTAAAACCATTTGCAACATTTTCCCCATTTAAGCGCCCTGCATTATCCAAAAGATTAAGTACCATTGGATCATCAAAACTATCAGAACCACCAACAAGTGCAAAGTCAGCATTGGTATCTTCGAAATATTGAAAGGTGTGCTCAATAGCATTTAGCACACCACTTCTACCCGATAATAATGAGCCACTTGTATTAAGCTCAATAAACTCACTAATCCGAGTTTGCTCAATAACATAATCTATTAATAACTCATTAAACTCTTCATCAGATTGTAATATAAACTCAGGGCAAGCTTGAAAAATAGGCATGTTTTTTTCTATTGTCCACTCACCTTGACTAAACAACTCTTTTAAAGCCAGCTCTGCAGCCAAAATAATACGGCTGTAACGCATACTAGTTTGAAAGTAAGCGGGTAAATTGACAGTCAGTTCGGGCAATGCTTTTTCTGGAATTAATGCCAAACTAACTGGATTAAAGTTTTTTAAGCGGTAATCAGATAAAGCATATCGATTGATACCCGCTCTAAATGAAGCTTGATTCATTTTTGCATTAGCGCCAATCGATGTGATAAGACCAAAGCTGGCAATATAGCATTGACTAACTTTCATTTATCTTGTTATCCAATTTAGATAGGTTTTATATTTTAAGACTTTTGCTATAATATTTATTTAGTTATAAGGTAATTCTTATACGTATCAATTACCACCTCCCTTTATTCCTTAGACAGATAAAATAAGCTTTATATAGTGAAACAAGTCAAACAAATAAAGATTATAGACTTGGTGACTTTGATATATTTTAATGAGACCACAGAAATCTTTTGAAAAGGTTATCTAAGAGAGAAGCACTGTATAAAACAGTTTGAGCTTTTAATTGACTTTAAGGATTCAAGATAGGCTTATTAATTTGGTATAGCAAAACCTTTACACCTACACAAATATTTTTTGTGTAGGTTGTGTTAAGTCAATGTATTATCTATGCGGATGAGTTTGGCTCATACTGCAAAACGCATTCAAAACACTCTGACGAGAAATCATCCCAACTAAAACATCTTTTTCAATCACAGGATACATCCGGACGCCATCTTTTAAAAAACGCTCAGCGACATCAGTAATATTCTCAGAAGGATGTACTGTCTTAAGTTCTTTCGACATTCGATCTTTGACTAGATCGCCATAGTCCTGATTATAAACAGCGCTTAGCACGGTATGAAGGCAATCTTTTTCAGATAAAAAGCCAACGAGTCGGTTGTGATCATCTAATACAGGAGCACCAGACAACCGATATTCCAACAGTGTTTGCGCCGCTTCAACAATATCTACTTCAGGTTTCAATTTAATCATTGCAGAAGTCATGTAATCTTTAACAGTCACTGAATTTAGCATGCAAACTCCTTATTTCATTGTTATTTTAATTGGGTAACTTTTCGTTCTATTTTAATTATAGTGTATCCCTCACCACATCAGCCAACTGATTTGCTAACTTTGAAACCTGTTCAGCGTCAGTGCCTTCAACCATTACTCGAATTAAAGGTTCTGTACCCGAGGCTCTTAATAATACTCTCCCCGTATCAGCCAGCTCTTCCTCCACCTCTTTTACCGCATTTGCAATCACCTCATTTTGCATTGGATCACACTTTTCTGTAATTTTTACATTAACCATCGTTTGCGGCGCTTTTGTCATCCCTTGCTTCAGTTCAGCAAGCGTTTTTTCTTCTGTTACCATTGCAGCCAGAACCTGAAGGGCTGAGATAATACCATCTCCAGTGGTGTTTTTTTCTAAACAAACCAGATGACCTGACGACTCACCACCAAACTTCCAACCATTTTCTTGTAGCAACTCCATCACATATCGATCACCCACATTGGCTCGTAAAAAAGGAATATCATCAGCTTCAAAGGCTTTAGCCAAACCAAAGTTAGACATTAATGTACCCACTACACCACCGTCTAATACCCCTCTTTTTTGTGCATCTTTTGCAATAATATAAAGCAGTTCATCACCATCAACGACCACGCCATTATGGTCAACCATCATGAGTCTATCGGCATCTCCATCCATAGCCAATCCGAGATCAGCTTGTTCCGCCACCACAACTTTTGACAGAGCTGCAAGATCGGTCGCACCACATGCTCGATTAATATTTAACCCATCAGGATGGTTATAAATAGAAATAATATCGCCACCTAACTCTCTAAAAACTTTATTTGCTATGGAGTATGCTGCGCCATTGGCACTATCAACAACTATTTTTAGCCCATCAAGTGAAAGGCTTGTTGGTACACTGGCTTTACAGTATTCAATATATCGGCCGGCAGCAGTTTTAACAATATTGGCTTTACCTAGCTTTTCCGCAGAAACCGTTGTCATCGGTTGGTCAATCATCGCCTCAATTTCTAGCTCAACTTCATCAGGTAGCTTATAACCTTCTGGAGAGAAAAATTTGATACCATTATCTAAATAAGAGTTATGCGAAGCTGAAATAACAATACCTGCTGCCGCTCTAAAAGTTCGGGTTAAATAAGCAATCCCAGGTGTTGGCATAGGTCCTAAAATTTGCACATTCATTCCAGCAGCGATAATTCCCGACTCCAATGCTGACTCAAACATATAGCCAGAAATACGAGTATCTTTACCGATAACAATCCTGTCACGAGTACTTGACCCCAACACTTTCCCAACAGCCCAACCGAGTTTTAGAACAAACTCAGGTGTAATTGGATATTCTCCAACCTTTCCTCGAATTCCATCTGTACCAAAATATTTTCTTTTAGACATTAATGTCTCCTGGTGTCTTACTTTTTTGATTCATAGTTGCCAAAAAAACTTGCTTGATATCATAAGTTTGTTTGACATCATGCACCCTAATAATATCAGCGCCGTTTTGCATTGCGATAAGTGCTCCCGCTAAACTCGCTGAAAGCCTATCATGGACCTCTCTGCCAGTAATTTGTCCTAGCATAGATTTACGTGATAAACCAACTAAAATAGGTAGTCCTAACGCCTCAAACTTCGCTAAATGATTCAATAATTCTAGGTTATGTGGCAAGGTTTTACCGAAACCAAACCCCGGATCAATAGAAATATATTCACGTGGTATTCCCGCCCTAACACAAGCTTCAACTCTTTCTTTTAGGTATTCCATCACCTCTTTAGTCACATCGCCATATGACGGGTTATTTTGCATCGTATCAGGTAGTCCCTGCATGTGCATAAGACATACAGGTAACTGCGTTTGAGCTGCCGCCTCCAGGGCTCCAGGCAAGCTCAATGCGCGTACATCATTAATTAAATCTGCCCCGGCTTTTGCTGCAGCTAACATGACTTCGGGTTTACTCGTATCAACCGATACTAAAACATTCATCAACTTGATTTTTTTTACCAGAGGAATTACTCGTTCCAGCTCCTCTTCTAAGGCAACCGATTTGGCGCCTGGACGGGTTGATTCTCCACCAATATCAATAATATCTGCCCCATCATGAACCATTTGGGCTGCATGCTCTAGTGCAACATCCCACTGATTATATTGGGCTCCATCTGAAAATGAATCTGGGGTCACATTAAGGATCCCCATAATTTGAGGATGATTGCTTTGATATAACGAGTGTATACTTTTGGTAATCAAATGCGTTACGGTCAACTGATTAAATATTCTTATTATTATGACAAAAATAATTGCTTGAGGATAGTCACGGCAAGCAACGGCATCAGTAATCGATGGTTATTCAGATCTCGATCAACTGAATCAAGCTGACCATCACCCAATCTCTTGCTATACTTGCGCCAATTAATGTCCCTAATACTAGATTGCTTTATGTCACAACAACCAGTGAATGAACCTGAAACAACACATTTTGGCTACGAGAATGTCCCGGTAACCGATAAACAACATAAAGTTGCTGAAGTATTTCATTCTGTCGCACAAAAATACGATATCATGAACGACCTAATGTCCGGTGGTATTCATCGCTTATGGAAGCGTTTTACCATTGAAATGAGCGGCGTAAGAAAAGGCCATAAAGTCTTAGATCTTGCGGGTGGCACAGGCGACTTAGCAGCGCTATTTTCACCTAAAGTGGGTGATGAAGGGCAAATTATATTAGCAGATATCAATGAATCGATGCTAAAAGTAGGGCGTGATAGAATGATAGATCGCGGTTTATGCAATAATATTCAATTTTCGCAAGTTAATGCCGAATGCCTGCCTTTCGCTAACAACACTTTTGATTGTGTTACGATGGCATTCGGATTAAGAAATGTGACTAACAAGCAACAAGCGCTAGAGTCGATGTATCGGATTATTAAACCCGGTGGGCGTTTATTAGTTTTAGAATTTTCTAAGCCTATTTACACCTGGCTGAACAAAATCTACGATCAGTACTCCTTTCACTTACTGCCTAAATTTGGCAAATGGGTAACAGGTGACGAAGATAGCTACCGCTACTTAGCAGAATCCATTCGAATGCACCCTGATCAAGAAACACTCAAAAACATGTTTTCTGATGCAGGCTTTGAAGATTGTGAATATCACAATCTAACCGGTGGTATAGTAGCCCTACATAGGGGCTTTAAATACTAATTTAGTATTGTTCAGGCTGCTCAATAAACAGAAAGGTTTACCCACAAGCAATGCTCCCAATTAATAAAATTTCTTCAGTCATGCTAGAGCAAGCAGGTAATCGCCTATTAAGCTTAGACGCAGAGGCTAATGCCAAATTAGTAGACTTTACTGATAAGGTAATTCACATTCATATTAATGATTTACAATTGGATTATTTCATACTTTTTCCGGGCGGCTCTCTCGTGGTTAAAGAACAATCCGAACGCCCAGCAACAGCGACCATCAGCGGCAAACTCAGTGCCTTTTTAGCAGCAGCTACACAAGAAAATACAGGTGATGCTTTTTTTACCGGGGAATTACATTTTTCTGGAGAAATTAATACAGCTCGGCAATTTCAAGAGTTTATCCAATCATTACAAATTGATTGGCAAGAGCCTATTAGCCAGATATTTGGTGATTTAGCAGGACAAACAATCTCTACAGGTATTGAAAAAGCAGGCTCGTTTTGTAAAGCATTCTTAACAAATCTCAAGCAAGATGTGCCTGAGTACTTACAAGAAGAGATACAAGTAACCCCATCTGCGGCTGAGCAAGAAATATTTTTTGAGCAAATAGACTTAGTGCGCAGCCAAACCGATAGACTCAACGCACGAATTGAACGACTAAAAAATCATGACTAACTTGTTAACTTTGCACCGAGCGTTTGTTATCAACCGTGTTTTTGTCAGGCATGGCCTAGACGAATTTCTGGCCCCAACGCCTTTATCAAAATTGGTTAGGCTTTTAAAACTGCTTGCTCTCACTCGTAACCATAATAAACAACTAAACAGAGGGCAAAGACTTAACCTTGCGCTCACTGAGTTGGGCCCAATTTTTGTCAAACTGGGGCAAATGCTCTCAACCAGACGCGATTTATTACCCGACGATATCGCAAGTGAATTAGCTAAGCTTCAAGATAAAGTAAAACCATTTAGTTCAAAATTAGCGGTATCAACGGTTGAACAGGCTTTAGGTAAATCCATTGAAAACTGCTTTCTTGAATTTGATGAAGTTCCAATGGCATCAGCGTCAATAGCCCAAGTACATAAGGCCAAATTGACTTCAGGAGAAGATGTAGTCGTTAAAATCATTAGGCCAGGCATCCAAAAGAAAATTTTAGCTGATTTAAAATTACTCCACTTAGTTGCAGGCTGGTTTGAAAAGTATTCATCAACAGGCCGCAGGCTACATGCAAAAACAGTGATTAACGATTACCAAAACACTTTATTTAATGAGCTCGACCTACGTGTAGAAGCCGCCAATACCAGCCAATTAAAACATAACTTTGCTGACAACCCTATTCTCTATGTTCCAGTTGTTCATTGGGAATATTGCCACTCGAATATTATGGTTCAAGAACTCATACATGGCATTCCAATTGGTGATATTGACGCTTTAAATAATGCTGGTGTTAATATGGAGCGACTTGCTCATCGTGGCGTTGAAATCTTTTTTACGCAAGTTTTCAAGCACAGCTATTTCCACGCAGATATGCACCCCGGCAATATTTTTGTTAATCCGACACAGCCACAAAACCCCACTTATATTGCTATAGACTGCGGTATTATGGGCACACTGAACGAATCTGATAAACGCTATTTAGCACAAAACTTTGTTGCCTTTTTTAATCGAGACTACAAAAAAATTGCTGAGTTACACCTTGCTTCAGGCTGGATATCAAAGGCAGTATCGGCTGAAGAGTTTGAATCAGCAATTCGTACCGCATGTGAGCCTATTTTTGGAAAATCATTGGATGAAATCTCATTTGGCCACTTTTTAGTTCAATTATTTCAAACTGCTCGTCGATTTGAAATGGAAGTTCAACCTCAATTAGTGCTCTTACAAAAAACTTTACTTTATATAGAAGGACTTGGTCGACAACTTTATCCTAAGCTTGATCTGTGGGAAACCGCCCAACCTTTCTTAAAAGATTGGTTAAAAGATTCTTATGGTCCCTGCGCTATTTATCGTAAAGTTAAAACTAAATTTCCTGAATGGTTAGAGCAATTACCCGGTATGCCAGAAAAGGCTATGCAGTTACTCGATCAAGCCTTATTAACCAACGAACATCAAAAACAATTAACTCAAACAATAGCAAAGCTTGAAAATGCCCAAAAGAAATCCTCTTTTAAACTGAGACTAGCACTGGTTGGGTTTGCTCTACTTTTAGCTAGCTTCAGCCAAACTCCAGACTGGATGGCGTTAGAATGGGTTAAACAATTGTTGCTAGGCTTGTCATTAGTAAGTTTTGTGGTATCGTTCAAAGCATAAAAACCTTAGCAAGCCCAGATTATTATCTGAGAGCGTTATTGAATTAGGAAAACACTATGGAAGATTGTTTATTTTGTAAAATTGCGCGCAACGAAATTCCTTCGGAGCGGGTTTATGAAGATGATGACGTATTTGTTATACGTGATATTGCACCTAAAGCCGATACACATTTACTAGTGATACCTCAGAAACATATTGCAGGTTTAAATGATTTGTTACCAGATGACCAGGAATTGATGGGAAAAATCATGTTATTGTTACCCAAACTTGCTAAGGATCAGGGTTTAGATTCAGGATATAGAACCATAATTAACACTGGAAAAGGTGGCGGACAAGAGATATTCCATTTACATGTCCATTTGCTGGGCGGTGGTCCATTACCTTTTGTTTAAAAATAATTTACTTTAAATACTATTAAAGCGATTAGTCAAAGAGAGAACAAATCATGATCAGTATTCCAAGCCTTATTCTCATTTTAGTGATTGTCATTTTGCTATTTGGAACCAAAAAGCTCAAAAACATTGGTTCTGACTTAGGTGGAGCATTAAAAGGCTTTAAAAAAGCGGTCAATGAAAACGAGTCAAAGAAAGAAGAAAAGTCATCCTTAGAAGATAAAAAAAGCGCTACTATTATAGAAGGCGAAGTCATTAAAGAAAAAGATAAAACCGAGTAATTAATAAGCCGTTATTATGTTTGACATTGGATTTTTAGAATTACTTGTTATTGGTATCATTGCCTTGTTAGTACTTGGCCCAGAAAGATTACCCAAGGCTGCCCGTACCGTTGGTTTGTGGGTAGGAAAAGCGAAACAAAGCTTTAACACGATAAAAACTGAAATTGATCGGGAATTAAAAATACAAGAAATTCAACAACAACTCAAAGAACAAAAAAATAATTTAGAACAACAACTTGAGATTAACTCAATTAAAGAAACGCTTTCAGAAGCGGAAAAAGATATTAACCACATAGCTGCTGAAGTCAATCATCCTTTGGATAGTAATACAATAAATGGTGACGCAATAGATAACAATAGTGTGGCCGAGCCTGCTACAACAAGTGATAAATCTAAAAAATAATGACCAACCCAACCATGCCTAATCACACTGAGCCAGATTCTACCGATGCCGACATGCCATTATTGGCACATTTATTAGAATTACGTGATCGCTTATTGAGAGCCGTGTTATCGGTTATAGTCGTATTTTTATGCCTTATATATTGGGCCAACGATATCTACTTGTTACTCGCAGCCCCCTTGCAAGAAAGACTGCCTGAAAGCTCAATGATGATAGCCACAGATATTGTATCGCCATTTTTAACACCATTTAAAATGACCGCAATTTTGTCTGTATTCATTGCGATGCCCTATATATTACACCAAGCTTGGGCATTCATTTCACCAGGGCTCTATCGACACGAAAAGCGCTTTGCCTACCCTCTATTATTTTCAAGTATTGTTTTATTTTATGCTGGCCAAGCTTTTGCTTACTTTGTGGTATTCCCGCTCGCTTGGGCTTTTTTAACCTCAGCCGGTCCTGAAGGTGTACAAGTTTTACCCGATATCAGTAGTTATTTAAGTATTGTTCTGAAAATGTTTTTTGCCTTTGGGATAGCCTTTGAAATTCCAGTCGCCACAGTGTTAATGATATGGTCAGGACTAACAACTGTAGAAAGCCTTAGAAGTAAGCGACCATATGTAATTGTCGGCGTCTTTGTGGTTGGTATGTTATTGACCCCTCCAGATGTTATTTCACAAATCCTGCTAGCAATTCCAATGTGGATATTGTTTGAACTAGGCATTATTTTTGCTGGAATGGGTCGAAATAAACCAGATGAAGAATAATCAAATCAAAAAGGAGGCTATCCAATGAGATTCATATTATTACTATGTCTTACTGTATTTTCACTTTACACGAATGCTGATACTGCCGATAAAAACACAATAAAAACACTAATTGAATGTAGCGAAATAACCGATAACAAACAACGACTTGTGTGTTTTGATCGACAACTGCTACAAATTAAAAATAATGCTAAAACAAACAATAAGTTAGTTAACACAAGTCAAGAGGAGCTATTTGGGAAACAAAAACCTGAAGAATCAGCCCCTAAAAGCTTAGAAAGTCACATTAAAGGAGTCTTTAAAGGATGGGTCAAAGGCAAAATCATTACCTTAGAAAATGGACAAAAATGGAAAGTAATCAGTCAAACTAAGGGTTACACCAAATTAACAAACCCCAAAGTAACCATAAGTAAAGGAGTTTTGAACTCTTACGATATGAGAGTTGAGGGTTTTATTTCAAAAGCCAAAGTGAAAAGAGTCAAATAATTCAACTAATGAGACTACCTATATGAGTTGGGATATTATTATCAGTTATACCCTTAAGGGACTGCTTTTGCCTCCTGGTATTAACTTGATAATAATGGTTTTAGCCGTTTTTCTATTTAGAAAATACGCCCGTCTGGCTACTAGTTTATTAGTGCTCAGCTTCACAACACTGTTTTTGCTGAGTTTACCTTCTATTGCACAAACATTAATTCAGAATATTGAGCCAACTTCTGTGCTCAATAGTACACAATTAAGACAAATATCAAATGATGACACGCCTAGAGCAATCGTCGTGTTATCTGGAGGTAGAATAGCTTTAGCACCTGAATATGGGGATATTGATACAGTTAACTCAGCTACACTTCAACGCATTCAGTATGCAAGCTGGCTACAAAAACGAACCAACTTACCTGTTTTATTATCTGGAGGAAGTGTTTTTAATGAAGCGACAGCGGAATCCGTTTTAATGAATCAGGTGATGATGTCTAACTTTGCAATAGCCCCAAAGTGGATAGAATCTGAAAGCAAAAACACCGCAGAAAATGCACTTTATTCGGCACAAATTCTCATTAAGAATGATATCAAAGAAATACTATTAGTCACTCATGCATGGCATATGCGAAGGGCTAAGAATGCTTTTGAAGCACAAGGTATTAAAGTTTTGGAAGCCGCAACGGCATTTGAATCAAGCCACGCAAAACAAACTCGTTGGACTCAATTTTTACCTAATGCTAGTGCACTAGAGAAGAGCAGTCGTGCTTTGCATGAAATGCTCGCTTCACTCTGGTATCAGCTTAGATATTAAAACATCATGCTGTAGCAACTTGTATAAACAAGATATTTGTTGCTACCGCCTAACTCAGTTAAAATCCTCATAACTATTTGTAAACGGTAAATAATACTAAGATGACAAACATAAAAGATAGATTTATCAATCTGGCAATTGAGCGTCAGGCTTTAAAGTTTGGAGAATTTACTCTAAAATCGGGAAGGATCAGTCCTTATTTTTTTAATGCAGGCTACTTTAATGAAGGTGTTGATTTAGCAACATTGGGTGACTGTTATGCTGAAACATTGATGAATGCTAACGCCGAGTTTGACATGCTATTTGGCCCAGCATATAAAGGTATACCTCTAGGCACTACCACAGCAGTTTCTCTTGCCAATAATCACCAAAAAAACTGCGCATTTTGCTTTAACCGCAAAGAAGCTAAAAATCATGGTGAAGGCGGTAATCTGGTTGGGGCTCCTCTCAAGGGTAAGGTTATGATAGTTGATGATGTTATTACTGCAGGCACTGCAATTAGAGAATCAATTGATATTATTCAGTCCGCTGGTGCAACACCTTCTGGTGTTTTAATCGCTTTAGATCGTCAAGAAAAAGGAAAAACAGAACTATCTGCCATCCAGGAAGTCGAAAAAGAATACAATTTACCGGTTTATGCTATTATCACTTTATCGGATCTACAAGATTATTTAGCAAGCCATCGAGAACTTTCGCAATACGTTGAGGCAATTTCTCAATATCGGAACAACTACGGAATTTGAGTACCTGGTAATAGTTTGCCAGCTTCATTGATTAGATAATAGCGCTTGCTAAACATCAATAACCACTAAATATGAAACTATGAAAATACTTTGTAAATATATAATTTTATTAATGATTACATTTCTTGCCACTGAAGCTACAGCAAAACAGTTTTATCGTTTTAAAAATGCTGAAGGTAATATGATTGTGAAAGATCAACTAACCAATGAAATGATTGCTGTTGGCTATGATGTCATTAACGCTCAAGGAAAAGTGATTAAACGTGTGGGGCCGGGAAAAACACTGGGCGAAGAGGAAAAAGAAAGACTTAAAGAAATAGAAAAGAAAAAACAAGAATATGCTTTCAAACTCAAAATTAAAAGCGATGCAGAATTATTAAGGCAATTTAGTTCTATTGCAGACATTATTCGTAACAGGGATGCTCAGTTATTAGCATTAGAACAAAGAATAAAAATTCAAGGCAGTAAATCTGACTTACTTAAGCTGCAACTTGAAGATCAACAGCGCCAGGCAGCCACCCATGAGAGACTGGGTCAAAAAATTCCTAAAGTACTACAAAGTGATATAGAAGGAACACAATCTCAAATAACCACGAATATCAAAAGTATTGCGACATTAGAAACAGAAAAAGTTAACGTCGCACAACGCTATGAAAAAGATATTGTTCGTTATAAAGAGCTTGAATCTCTTAGAAAAACACTTAAAAAACAAGGTACTCAAAATGATGGAATAAGGCCAATTATCTATGACTGCCCTAACATTGCGACCTGTCAAAAAGCTTGGCAACTAGCTCAAGTTTACGCCAAAGACAATGCTTCAGGACAAATTGAAATTATTACCAATGCATTAATTTTAACTAGTAGACCTGAAGGTGAATCGGATATAGCTTTATCTTTCTCTAAAATACCCGCTCCCAATAATAAAAACCAAGTTGTGTTTGAAGTGACCTGTAATGATTCAGAAGCAGGCGCTGCTCTGTGCAAAAGTGATGTCGTCAAAAACATTAAACTGAATTACTTGAAACTGGTTAACGATAGAACAAATTAAACAATCTAACGAGCAACAAGTAGATTGGTTAGAACCCCCTATAAAACTTCTAACCAGTCTACCAATTAAGAACAATTAAGACCTTGAGTCAAAATTTTCCATTGATTATCCCATTGCGCAACAGGATCATTTTTGAAACTTGAGCGAACAAATTGCTGCATCCGCCCCTCAATAACAGACGTAATCAGTTTTGCCATAGCGCCAGAATCAAGCGTTGATTGTCCTGATTTGAACGACTCATCACGCAATATTTGCTTAACCTGAAGCTCCAAGCGATCAAAAATTTGTGATACTCGCTCTTTTAAACGCTGGGTTTCTCCTAATAAGACTTCTCCAGTAAGCAAGCGACTAATACCAGCGTTGCGCTGAGCAAAGTTGAGGACTAGTGAAGCGATCATATAGCATTTATCTAAGCCACTTTGTTCACCTTCACTAATCGAATTAACACGGCTAAATATACTTTCTTCGCTAAAATCTAATAGCGACTCGTACATTCTAGCTTTACTTGGAAAATGACGGTACAAAGCCGCTTCAGAAACCCCAACTTCTTTAGCTAAACGAGCAGTTGTAATTCTGTCGCCTAAATCATTTTCCAACATATGTGCGAGGCTTTGCAAGATATCTTGCTTTCTATTCGTTTTTTTATCACCCACGACAACCCCCTAGAAATCCAGATTAAGACTACTATCTATCATCATCATTTGTTGTTTAAATATCTTTTTTATTCGATTGATAGCTTGGGCGTCATCCCCTTCAAAGCGAATAACCAAATTAGGTGTTGTATTTGAAGCCCTAACTAACCCCCAACCATCAGCATATTCAACCCTGACGCCATCAATGTCAATCATCTTACCTTCACCAAATGCCCCTTGGCGTGCCAAGCGGTTGACATAATCAAACTTGCGCTCATCACCTATTTTAACGTTAATTTCAGGTGTTACTTCACTATTGGGTAGTGCTTTGAATATTTCAGCTGATTTACGTGTATCCGCCGATAAGATCTCCAGTAAACGAGCCGCCGTGTATAAAGCATCATCAAATCCATACCAGCGCTCTTTAAAGAAAATATGTCCACTACACTCGCCTGCCAATAACGCACCAGTGTCACGCATTTTAGCTTTAACCAGAGAATGACCTGTTTTCCACATTATAGGATGACCACCATTGGCAGAAATAACTTTTGAAAGGTGCTTGGTACACTTAACATCAAATATGATATCAGCCCCCGGATTACGCGATAAAACATCCATTGAATACAACATCATTTGACGATCAGGCCAAATGATATTTCCTTCAGAGTCGATAACGCCTAATCTATCTCCATCACCATCAAAAGCTAAACCTATATCCGCTTGTTCGGATTTCACTAAATCAATAAGCTCTTGCAAATTCTCTGGCTTACTTGGATCGGGATGATGATTAGGAAAGTTGCCATCCACTTTACAATACAAGCCAACCACTTCACAGCCAAGTGCTTGTAACAATTGAGGAGCAATCTTGCCTGCTACCCCGTTACCGCAATCAACCGCAACTTTTAATGGCTGTGCAAGTGCTACATCACCGGTTACCTGACCAATATAATCTTGCGTTACTGTAGTTTGCTCAGAACTACCGCTTCCTTTCACAAGATTCCCTTTTTCAATGCGTTCCCTAAGCGCCTGAATATCTTTACCTGATAAAGTTTTTCCGGCAATAACAATTTTTAAACCGTTATAATCTTTAGGGTTATGACTGCCTGTCAACATGACGCCGCTACTCGCATCAAGATAGTTCGTTGCAAAATAAAGTAGTGGTGTAGGCTCCTCACCAATATCAATAACATCTCTACCGCTGTCAACTAAGCCTTGTTTTAATGCTTCTAACAACTCGGGCCCAGATAAACGACCGTCTCTAGCAACAACGACCCGTTGCTCTCCTCGCTCAAATGCCTCGCTACCAATAGCTCGTCCGAGTTCTCTAACGATTTCAGCATTAAGCGTTTCGCCCACAATGCCACGAATGTCATATTCCCTGAATATTGAACTTGAAATTAGCTGCGCTTGATCTTCTTGACTATTAATAATTTCTAACCCCTCTTCTTTGTCTGATGATAATGCCTTAATTAGAGAACCCGACTCATGTTCGATTTGCGCCACATCATTTTTAGAAGTCTCTGAATTTTGACTGCTAGCCGTTGTATTTTCAGAAAGTTCAAAACCTTCCCTAATTAAAGTTTTAGCCATATCTTGGAATACTTGAAGTTCAAACTCTGAAACCATTAGCGGCTTGTTTTCGTTTTTACTATCTAACAACCATTTCACAAAGTTTGTAGTATCACTACGTACCATAGTTTGCAGTTTCTTCAACCCTAAAAAGCCACCGACACCAACTAGGGCCATAACCAAAATTAAACCACCAAAAAATAAAATAAGTTCTAATTGAGAGCTAAATTTAGCGGGATCATCTGGCCAAAATGCAATTCGCCAGTGAGTCTGAGGAACACTGGCAACACCAAGCGCCTCCCCCTCTTTATATTTTTGCTCGCCAATAGATATAATTGTTCTATTTTGATTAGCAAAACTTTGTAGAAATTCATAGTAGCCAGGCACTAAGCGAGCCTCGGGAAGCGCCTGTTGGAAAATATTGAAATCGACACCTATTAAAGCCACTTTATCTGTGCCCAATATTTTAAATAGCACGGCAATATGCTGACTTGATGTTCCTGAATTAATGGCTTCTGGCATAATGTCTGTAGCGCTAGATTTGAGCTGCCTTAATAACTGTAAAGTTACATTCGTGATCACGGGTTTAGAGTTTGAGTCAACATCATGAATTGAGCTTTCTAATATTCTCACCCCCATCACATTGTTAAGTCTTTTTTGCAAACTATTTTCAATATTTTTAATTTCTGTAGGATTAGAGCGTCTCAACACTTGTTTAAGTTCAGGATCATTAAGAATCGATTGAGCAGATAACCGGATCCCATCAAGACGGCTTAAAACAAGTTCCATATAAGATGTCATAGTGACATCAATAAAGGTTTTATTTCGCTCTTCTGCCGGTTGTACTACCACTAAATAATATTGCACTACAGCAACAAAAATAATAGTTAAAACACATAAAGTTAGATAAGGAAGCGAATAAGATAATAGCGTTTTGACTTTTTTATTAGACTTTGTTTTTTGTTGTTGCTTTTCTTTGTCTGTATTAATCTTCACTAGTTGTCTCCAAACGTGACTTTATATTTTTTTAATTTCTGGTTTACGCTTCGTTAAGTTTCATTGCTATCTGCTCAATAATCTGTTGCGCCAACACTTCCTTTGAAGCAACATTAAGCAGCTTCTCTTCGCCACTTTTATCTAACAGAAGCAGTTGGTTATCTTCGCTATTAAACCCTAAGCCTTCACAACAAATATCGTTGGCGCAAATCATATCGAGCTTTTTCTTTTCCAACTTTTTGTTTGCGTAAAATTTTAAAGATTGGCTTTCAGCAGCAAAACCTACCACATAAGGGCGCTCAGCTCTATTAGCTACCCAAGCTAAGATATCAGGATTTCGCTTTAACAATAAGCACATTTCCTCATCATTTTTTTTAATTTTTTGACAAGAAACTTCTACAGGAGAATAATCCGCAACAGCAGCACACCCAACAAAGATATCAACACCCTCAACACTATTTTTAACCGCATCAAACATTTGGGCGGCACTAGTGACACGAGTCACCTGTACACCAAAAGGCTCACCAATACTCACAGGGCCCGAAATCAAATGCACTTCAGCGCCTGCAATTTTTGCTGCTTTTGCTATTGCATACCCCATTTTTCCTGAGCTATGGTTAGAAATAAACCGTACAGGATCAATCGCCTCTACAGTTGGTCCAGCGGTAATTAAAACTTTTTTGCCTGTCAGAGGTTTGTCTCCATAGGCTATCGATTGGACTTGTTGTGCTATATCCAGTGGCTCAAGCATCCGGCCGGCTCCAATATCACCGCATGCTTGCTCCCCAGCACCAGGCCCCAAGACTGTAACGCCTGAATGTGACAACTTTTCTATATTGCTCTGGGTAACCGAATTAGCCCACATTTGCTGGTTCATAGCAGGGGCAATCATTAGCGGTGCTTTTGATGCAAGTACGATAGTGGTAAGCAAATTATCAGCCTTTCCATGAACAATTTTTGCAATAGTGTTTGCAGTAGCTGGGGCTATCAACAAAAGATCAGCCCATTTGGCTAATTCAATATGTCCCATAGCCGCTTCCATAGCTTGATCAAAAATGTCTTGATGCACAGGATGACCAGAAACAGCTTGCAAAGTCATTGGCGTAATAAACTCACTCGCACCTGGAGTCATTACTACTCGCACATTAAACCCTCGCTCTTTCAAGCGACGAACCAAGTCAGCGCACTTATAGGCAGCAATACCACCAGTAACGCCTAGTAGAAGGTTTTTGTTTTGATTAAAAGAAGTTTTTTCCGACAACTCAAATATCCTTAAGGGATTACATTTGGAAATAGTTATTATTTGTGTTACAAGCGAACTGAATACTCACTAACCCGAATAATAGCAAACCTTTTGCGCCATTTCTCACTCTTTTTTAAGTAAGTATCCTACAGACAGGGTATTATAAAATTATCACACTAGAATTTCGATCAATTTAGCAAAGGAAATGCAATGAGCCGACTTCTAGAATGGCCACCCCATGAACGCCCTCGAGAAAAGCTACTTAAAAAAGGCCCTGAATCGCTGAGCGACTCAGAATTATTAGCTATTTTTCTAAGAACAGGCATAAAAGGTAAGAATGCAATTGAATTAGCAAGAGATATTATTCAACATTTTGGTGGCCTCAGAAAACTACTAACAACCAATAAAAAGAATTTTTGTCAATTTAAAGGGCTTGGTGAAGCTAAATATGTCCAACTCAAAGCCTGCCTTGAAATGAGCCAAAGGTATATTGCTGAAGAACTTGTTCAAAATGATGTTATTCAAAGCTCATCTCAGGTCAAAATTTATGTGCAAAGTCGCCTACTCAATCGAGAGAATGAGGTTTTTGCTGCTATATTTCTTGATAATCAACATAGAGTAATTACTTATGAAGAACTGTTCTTTGGTACAATAAACAGTGCCTCCGTTCATCCGCGGGTAATCATACAAAGAGCGTTAGCCCTAAATGCGGCTGCGTTAATTGTCACTCATAACCACCCTTCAGGTACTTCCGAAGCAAGTGTTTCAGATATTGACATGACGCAAACACTCAAAAAAACCTTAGAGCTTGTTGATGTAAAATTATTAGATCATTTAATCGTTGCCTCCCATCAGGTGACTTCAATGGCCGAACAAGGACATCTTTAAATATCAATAGGTTAGTCTGGCGCATACCAATCAATTAACGCTTGATTGGTAAAATTGTGAGCAAAAAGTTGTATTATTTGTGCTTATTTGGTATAAAGTGCGCCCTTTCCGCGGCAGGAAGGCAAAAATAGATTCAAATTTGAAATTTCGCCGCTATGTACAGAATTTAAAGAGGCTAATACCATGTCACGAGTATGTCAGGTTACAGGTAAAAGACCTGCAACAGGAAATAATGTTTCACACGCAAAAAACCGCACGCGTCGTCGTTTTTTGCCAAATCTTCACACTCACCGCTTTTGGGTTGAGAGTGAGAACCGTTTCGTTAAACTTCGAGTTTCTACGAAAGGTATGCGCATCATCGATAAAAGAGGTATTGATGCAGTATTAACTACCATTCGTCATAATGGCGAAAAAGTATAAGAGGAATCTATCATGCGCGATAAAATCAAATTAGTTTCTTCAGCTGGTACTGGACATTTTTATACCACAGACAAGAACAAAAAGAATACTCCACACAAGCTTGAGTTTAAAAAGTATGACCCAGTTGTACGCAAGCATGTGATGTACAAAGAAGCCAAAATTAAGTAGCTTCAACTTTTACATCTCGTGTACGAGTAGCCTGAAAAAGCCCAGTTTTACTGGGTTTTTTAGCGTTTACTCAATATAAAACTGAGAGTTTTTTAATAATCGCTGGGTTTGCGCCAGCAAATTAATTTGCTCAGTATCCTGCTCAAAGCAAAAACACTTTCCTCCCCAATAAACCTTATTATCTGTTAATAGTTCCACCCCAGATCTTAAGTTATTTTTTTGCGAGTGTTTAACAACATCAACTAATCGTTGAACCACCGACTCAGCTTCAACCCCACAACGAACTTTACCTTCTCCAGCTTTTAAAATTGGCGTATAAACTGGGTAAAGCGCTCCATATAAGCCGCTACAGCGTAATATAAGAAGATTAATACCGAAACATGTATTAAGCTGTTTTTCAGCTTCTAACAGCCCTTGTCCAGCTTCAGTAAGCACTTCAGGCGTCGTTTTAGCCGTTACAATCCCTTTTTTAATTCCTTCATAGACTCGAGTAGACGAAACCATAACAATATTCTTAACACTTATCTGCTGACTATTAATCTGCTTTATAAGCCCACGAAAGATATTCTTCCATTGCCATGTTTGAGGATTATTAGATTTTTGACGAGCAGAAATACAAATAACTAACAACCCAATATTTTTAACCTGACAGCTTTCAGAAAAAATTAAACCGAGTTCAGAGTCAATACGACCATCATTTATCACTTGTATATTTAATGACCTCAAAGACTCAGCCAAAGCACCACCAATTCGCCCTCGCCCACAAATAACTAGTTCCCTATTGGTATTACTTTTGACAATATCCACAATACACCGTTGAGCGTTGAGCTAAAATAACTTGTCTTAATTTTTTTTGACACTTTGCACAAGGTTCATTTGCACGACCATAAACCTGATGAGTATGTTGAAAATAGCCCGGTTTACCATCTGCCGAAGTAAAGTCTTTCAAACTACTACCCCCGGCTTTGATCGCTTCCTGTAAAATTAGCTTTATAGCTTGAACCAATTGAAAAATACGAGCACGAGAAATCCGACAAGCTTCTCTTCGAGGATCAATTCCACACTGAAATAATGCTTCTTGCGCATAAATATTACCAACTCCAACAACAATACTACTGTTCATGATTAGAGGTTTAATAGCAGTCTTACGTTTTTTACAAACGTCTAATAAATAATCTCCATCAAAATCATTACTAAGCGGCTCTACTCCAAGTTTTGCTAATAAAGGGTGTTCTTCCCCCTGTTTGTTTATAATGACACTGCCAAACCTTCGAGGATCATTGTAGCGAATAATTTTTCCATTTGATAAAACAATATCAACGTGATCATGTTTACCGATCTCAGTATTATCATCAACCACACGCAAGCTACCCGACATACCTAAATGAATCATTAATTCAAAATCACCCAATTGCAGCAACAAGTATTTGCCACGTCGTGTAACAGCATTAATGGTCTTATTTTTAAGTTTCTTTGATATTTGAGGATCGACAGGCCAACGAAGTTTTGGTTGACGCACAACAACCTTAACGACACGACTATTTACACAGTGAGGCTCAATCCCTCGACAACTAGTTTCAACTTCTGGTAGTTCTGGCAATTTAAATTTTTCCTGGATAATAGTTTTCAAACTGATGTTTTTCTAATATAAATTGGCGAGATGTACTAACAAAAGTGATTAACATTTTATCTTTGTATAAACTCACTTTACAAACAACTGGTTGTTGTATATTCGACAAGTATAATAAAACGGTTTTGCCTGTTAAGTGACTTCCCAGATAAACCTCGCCAGTTTGGTTTAAAATTAAATTCCAATTTTTAATAATAAGATTAATTTTTTCTTTTGATAAGCTTTTATTAGTACTATACCAAATACTGTTATCTCGCCATAAAGTAACCTCACCAAAGTCAATTTTAATCAGTGCAACTTGGCCACTTAAAGTTTGGCTAGAAATATCTCCTGCTCTTTTATTCATCATTCGGCCAACCAGAACCAAAATTAAAAACATTAAACTAACACTAATGATAATAATGTTGAGCCACTGTTTACCTGACAGTTGAGTTCTTTTATTTGGCATAATGATACTTTCTGTATAACAACAACCAAAAAAGTAAAATTAACACTGGCAGTATTAATGTAAAAAACCAATTCATCGATATTGCTAGCCAACGTGATGGTTTAATACTTTTATCTAGCACGTTACCTTGCTGCACTTTTGTTGTTTCAATATTTGTCAGCCAACTAATCAAATTCATTGCAAACTGTTTATTAGCATAATTGTTGATTGCTGTGTCAGAAATAAAGTGGCTGTCACCAACCACAACTATTTTTTGTTGATTCGCTTGGTTAGTATGAGCCAATGCAACATCAAAGGATTTCTGCTGCTCTCCAACTTTTTGATCAAATGTTAATTGCTCTTGCTGAATTTTAAATTCATTCCATACTCCCTGGTGAGTTTTAATAATTGGTTCAATAGAAACCTGAGTATTTTTCTTGTTCTTTTCAATAAATAGTCCACTAGTCCAAGGCAAAGCAATAATGCTATTAATATTACGAGTGATTGGGTGGTCTAACATTTGATTGATTATAACAACCGCAGGATACGGCGTACCGCTTTGAAAACCATTCCAATCAACTAAAGTTCCGGGGTAGCGACGTATATTAGTGAATGACATTATCTGCTCAGGAATAATACTATCAGGATCAAGTAATAATAATAAATTACCACCTCCCTTTAAATACCCCATAACCAGCTCAATCTCGGCTGATAGCCATTGTTGTTTACTCGCAGGAATGACTAGCAAGTTAGTATTTTCACTAATAACAGGTGATTTTGTTAAATTTTGCGCAGCAACGGGCCATCCAGACTCTTTTAATATTAAATGTAATTCACTTAAATCAGAAGATTTACTAGCAAATAAGCTTGCCTCACCATGTCCTTCAATAAAAGTAATCCATTGCTGTTTGCGGTTTAATAACTGTGTAACAGCCGTTTCAAAAACAGACTTTACGTTTTCAGCAAATGGATAAGCAACAAACTGCTGTGCTTTGCCCAAACTAAATTCTATGTACTCTCCTGTCTGTTGCCGAGTCAGCTCTAAATTTTGTCGTGAACGAAACTCTAATTCACTTTTTGGAGAAACTTGCTGAATAATCTGAAACCCTCTTAATACCTCTTCGCGACTTGTCTCATCATTAATCACCGCTGTTACATGCAAAACATCATTTTGAGCAAGTAATTTTTCTATCGTAGACTGACTAATGCTACTACGTAAATCTCTTGATAAATCAACTTGTCCAGGAAAATATTTTGCTAATAAGATAAAAACAATACCAATACTTGCGCCTAATTTTATCGCTTTTGAGTCGTTCACTTTATAACGAGAAATAAACAGGTAACAGCTACAGAACCCGAAAATAATCCAACCTAAATAAACAGCAATATCCGCAAAACGAATCAAACCTTCTCGCAATGAAAAATAAGGTAAAAACAAACCATGCCATGGCGAATCAGACCACCAAAAGCGCAAACTCATTTCAAAACTAATAACCGCTAAAATAGAAAAAGCCGATAACATTGAAGCTATTAGTGGGCGAGATACAAGCAAACAACAAGCAAGCACCCAAAAGTTTATGCATAAACCGATAACCAGCATATTAACGGTAAGTATACTCAGCCTGATTAAATCAAGCTGAGTATGCATCATTAATACAAAAACAATTAGACAAAAATAAAGGAGAGGCCAAAGGCTCAATAATGTAATAGGCTTTAGTACAGCACTCAGTAATTGAAAACTATTCAAGCTCGAAAGGTCTAATAAACTAGCTTGGCCAGAAACTTTAATACTTGGTATTAGTTGTACGCTAGCCAAAATACTCATCAAAAATTGACCAACTAAAGTTAAACCAGCTAAAGGAATAATCACTTCATTAAAAACAGAAAGCAAACTAATATTTTGAGCTTGTAAATAAAGAAATTGTTGATATCCCAGTTTCGCGAACAAGCCTAAGCTTAGTGCGGTTGCTAAAACTCCTAGCAAAGTTGTTGGACGACGAATAACAATAGAGAAAAATAGTTTAAATAGGCTATTCATGTTTATAAGTCGTCATTGGCAAGTAATGAAAATAACGGCATAAGCGCAGCTTTTGCTTCTCCTAAAAAAACACTTTGAACATGAGAGCAAGCTAACAAACTATCTATTTCATTTAAAGTATCAACGGTAAGGCTTTTAATCGCATATAGAAATTTACCTTGTTTTGAATGGTAAGTAATGACCTCTTCCGCACGCAATAACTTTTTGACATCATCATTAGATAATTCACTCATCAACCAATATTCATTTTTATTCGACAGATCTAAACGAGCAACTAATTTTCCATGATGTAGTAACAAAACATAATCAGCTATTTGCACCGCTTCATTAATATGATGAGATGAGAATAAACAAATATTAAAGTTATCTAAAAGCGCTAAGTTTTCTACAAAGCGTTGTTGCTCAATAGGATCTAAAGTTTGTGTTGGTTCATCTAAAATAATATAGTCAGGACAACCTAAAAAAGCTTGAGCAATAAATAATTTTTGTAAATTTCCTTCAGAAAGGCGCGGCATCAACTGTTCCGGTTGTGAAACCCCCCACAGACGGATAACTTGTTTAATCTGTTGTTCTATGTTGCTTTTTAAACGTGCTTTCAATTCACAGCACAAGTGCAAATATTCATAACCCGTAATATTCGGTAAAGCCTGCATAGCGCTATCTTGATAACCGAGTTGATCATTAAATAATAATTCTGACGGTGATATATTAGAAAAACTAACAGAACCTCTAGCGGCTTTATACTGACCAATAAGCAAACGAATTAAACTCGACTTTCCAGCGCCATTCAAACCAACTAATGCTGTTTTTTTTCTGAAAGGTATTTCAAATGAAACATTGTCGACAAGCAGCTTATTGCCTATAGAAAAGCTTAAATTTTTTACACGCAGATAATTTGATTGTTGCATAATACAACTTATTCGTTGCTCAGGAAGGAGTAATATACCAGACTGTCTAAAGAGTGACACTTAAAAATCACTAAGATTATTCACTCAGACTTTGATTATACTTTTTTAACACATCCTTGTGTTGTTGATGTCGCTAATCTGTGGTCATTTAAAGCTTAGAGACTACAACTTGAGAAATACCTGCTAACTTAATTTGATCTACAGCTTTTATTAATATGGAGGTTGAGGCAATTTCATGGGCTTTAACTACGACGCCTGCTTTTTTTGATTTAGCATAAGCTAGCTCTATATTGGCTCTAAGGGCTTCAGCATCAATAGTGCGTCCGAGCAAACTAATCGTATCACTTTCGTCAATAGTAACAACTAAAGGCTTTATTTCAGAAGTGACATTATCACCTCCGCTATTGCTCAACCAATCCACTCCACTTTCTTTAACAAAAGTCGTAGTCACAATAAAAAAGATGAGCATAATAAAAACAACATCTAGCATGGGGGTCATATCGGGTGAGTCAATTGTTTCAGAGTGCTTTTTTCTTCGCATATTCACTTTCCTTTTGTTGTTTATCTCAACTAACTATAGACCTTTCAGTAACACTGAAGCAAGCCTTACTTTAAAAAGGAATCTGATACTTTTTACTTGAAGAGTGTTTAATTGATTGAAAAAGCTTCTAACTCTGAAGCGACAACATGCCCTGCCTGGATTAGTATTTTACCCTGATACCTATGTTCTCCAGTAGATGTAAAGTCAAACAAATATTCTCTTTGTAGTCGTAACCGTTTCTTATTATCTCTAGAAAGCGCCAATTTGCTTTGCACAACCGTATGATCAAGAAACTGTACACCAGCTTCTTCACAACGCTTTCTGCCTGCTCTAGTCGCTAGTTGCTTTAATTTTTGGGTATGTGACCAATAATAAGCAACCAAAATAATAGCAATTAACGAAATAACTTTACTCATAATGATTATTATCTATCGAAATAAAAAAGGCGACTCAATGGCCGCCTTAAAAAATTGATAAAACTATTTACTTAGTTGGTTTTACAACTGTCACTGTACCAGAGCCGGCTAACTTAGCTTGATCGACCGCTCTTACCACGATACCTGAATGAGCCGCTTCATCAGCCATTACAACAACTGATGCCTTGGGCTTTTTAGCGCGGGCAGTTTCAACATTAGGCTGAATAGCATCAACATCA
This sequence comes from Aliikangiella litoralis, assembly GCF_052495765.1. The sequence goes on from NZ_CP199292.1 coordinate 5,307,010, forward strand.
ATTAAACGGCCACCCATTTCAATATCGTTGTTTGCATTAATCGAAATTAAGATGGGTCTATTCGGATTAATTGGCTGATCGGGTGGAGGATTCGCTGGAGGACGAGCAAGCTCGATACCATCTTCTTTTACAAAAGAGGTTGTCACAATAAAAAAGATTAACATAATAAAGACGATGTCTAACATCGGCGTCATATCAACCTCAGTATCATCATCATAGTGTTTTCGTTGTCTACGCATTATCTATCCTGTTAATAATTAGGGGCTTGTCCCCTTCGATATCAAATTTCTTATAATTTTCAATGTTTTACTGCAATTGGCAGGAAAAGGGCAAATTTATTTGCTTATTTTATTTTTGTTATAATATCTAGCTAACTATAACGAGTACTCAGAAATAAGTCTAGCTAGGATAAAGCAATTTAATCAAAAATTAGTTATTAATTAGTCAGAGTAACTGCTTCCTGTGAGCCGCTCATACTTAAAAATCAACTGTTCTTTAGACTCTTTGTTATTATCATCAAATGGTATACAGTCGACTGGACACACCTGTTGGCATTGAGGCTCATCATAATGACCAACACATTCGGTGCATTTATCTTTATCAATTTCGTATATTTCCTCACCTTGGGAAATAGCTTCGTTTGGACATTCTGGTTCACAAACATCACAATTAATGCATTCATCAGTGATTATAAGTGACATAACCTAACTCTCTTGAAATAAAATAAGGACGCCATTGTACACTAGCCACATCCATTAACAAATAATCGTCGATTATAATCAGTCGGGGGTAAACTTATTTTCTAATGCTTTAAGTACAGAAGGTGCAACAAACTCACTAACATTCCCGCCTAACATAGCCACTTCTCTAACTAAAGTTGAAGATATAAATGAAAATTTTTCAGCTGGCGTTAAAAACAAGCTTTCTAGATCAGGGGCCAATCGACGGTTCATATTAGCTAGCTGAAACTCATATTCAAAGTCAGATACGGCTCTCAAGCCTCTAAGTAGCACATTAGCATTTTTATTTTTGGCAAAATTAACGAGTAATCCAGAAAAACCGCAAACTTCAATATTAGGCAAATGGCTTGTTACACTCTCAACCAGCTGTACCCGCTCGTCTATACTGAATAATGGCTGTTTAGTCGTACTATCAGCAACAGCAACGATTACCTTGTCAAACAACCGTGATCCTCTTTGAATTAAATCTAAATGTCCATTAGTCACAGGATCAAACGTACCAGGATAAAGCACTATTTTAGGCATCTTCCACTCACTTAGTTATTAATAGATCTAATAGTAATAACGCACATACAAAGCATTAAATCATGCATTGCCTTTGAAGTTATCAACTTAGAATTTTCTTTTCCAGCAAATATGTTAATGCCGAATAGCAACAAACTCTAGTTTTTTCACTCGTTATGTTTTTTGCTTTAAGTAAGTAAGTGCACACAAACCACAAAAAACTCCTACTTTTTTAGTTTGAGCAGCTTTTTTTAACCACTTATCAGCTAGCGATAGAAATTTAATATAAATAATCAACAGAAATTCCAAATAATGCATACACTTAAGTATTAAAACAATTAGTTTTATGCGCAAACATAGTTTGATTGTTGCTCAATGATCAGATAAATAAGAAGCAATTCTTGGATTTTATTAGAATTTAGACTAGCTTTGTTAATGAACTCATTGTTTTTAGTACGTTTTTAATAATTTAAGATTGAAAAATGAGTGACGATTTAGCGCTCTTTCAAACTTCTTTACTATTTTGACGTTCATATTTAACTATAAAACATTAAAGCTTCCTGCTTGACAGGTAATAGGAGACCCAGTGATGGATTGGTTATTTAAGGCATCCTCACCTTTTAAACAATTTTACCTTTTTCTAAATGTAACTATATTAGCATTGCTTACAGCTTGCGGAGGTGGAGGATTTGAAGACGTTGCAGATCCGACAGATCCAACAACCCCTGGCGCAACAATTACAATTACATTGAGCCTAACATCAGCTAATTCTGGTGATACGACACAATCAATAACGTCATCAAATCCAGGAAAAATAACGGCAACAGTAACAGGAATTACATCTCCTGTTATCGTAACCTTTACTTCAACTAATGCAGATATTCCTATACCTACAGCGATAACAGATGCTAATAACCAAGCCACTGTGGATATCTTAGCTGGTAGTACCTTAGGAGCAGGAACTGTCACAGCGAGTGTTTCAACAGGAGAAAAGGCTGAACTAGTTTATGCCATTGGCGCAACTAATTTACGTATGGGAAGCGGCTCTCCATTTCAGGAAAGTGTAGCAGCTGTTAGCAGCACACAAATATCAGCAGGTGGAACAACCACAGTGACAGTATTAATTGTTGATGAAGCGGGACAACCATTTACTGAAGCCGTAGACGTCAATTTTTCATCAGCTTGTACTCGCGCAACGCCATCAACAGCAACATTAAGTAGCCCTATAGCTACTATTAATGGTGTTGCTTCAAGTACCTATTTAGCACAAGGTTGTGTAGGTGATGATGCGATTAATATTACCGCAAATGCTGGTGGAATATCTTTATCTGCTTCAGCTTCGGTCAATGTTCTTTCAGCGGATGTTGGTAGTGTCGAATTTGTATCGGCAACCCCTGAAAATATTGCCATTGTTGGTGCTGGTGGAGTCAATGGTTCAGAAAGTTCAACTGTCATATTTAGAGTGAAAGATACCAATGGAAACCCTGTCAATGGGCAATTGGTTAATTTTACACTCAATACGGATGTAGGTGGCATCGCTATTAACCCGACTTCAGCAACAACCAACGCTCAAGGGCTTGCTCAAACAGTTATAAACTCAGGTACAGTAGCAACTTCTGTAAGAGTAACAGCTACCATTGATTCAAGCTCTCCGGAAATATCTTCTCAATCAAGTAACTTGGTTGTATCTACTGGTATTCCAGATCAAGATAGCTTCAGTTTATCTGCTTCTACGGCTAATCCCGAAGGCTGGAATATAGATGGCACAGAAGTTGATATTGTCGCCAGATTATCTGACGCATTTAATAACCCTGTTCCAGACGGAACAGCAGTTTCCTTTACGACAGAAGGCGGTTCAATTGAGTCATCTTGTACAACAGTTAATGGGGCATGTACAGTAAAGTGGACCAGTCAAAATCCTCGTCCAGAAGGACAAACGCTATCAGCCAATGGATTAACTCCTAGCGTAGTTAATACAATGGGTCAAAAGTTTGGTGGTAGAGCAACAATAATAGCAACCGCAATTGGAGAAGAATCATTCCCTGACACGAACGGAAATGGCCGTTTTGATGCATCGGAAATGACTGCTTTTGGCGGAACAAATATTAGTGGCTTACCTTATGACTTGGATGAAGCCTTTGTTGATCATAATGAAGATGGGATATTCAATCCTTCTATTGCTGGTGGGCAAACTGGTGGAGAAATAGAAACATTTATTGATTTCAACAATGACGCTAGTTTTACTCAGAAAGACACTCTTTATAACGGTGTGTTATGCTCAATTCCTGCACATGCCGGATGCTCAAGCGCGACTTCTATCAACGTTCGAGAAAAACTGGTACTCGTAATGTCTGGAAGCACGGCTTATTTTACTATATCACAAACAGTAGATTTTCCAGTAAACTCCGACGGTAACGACAGTAATGACTCTGTATTAAACCTACAAGGAGAAAGTACTGGCTCCGTAAGTGTCATTATTGCAGACTTACATAACCAACCTATGCCTGCGGGTACTACCGTTTCGTTTACCGCGACAAAGGGCTCAGTACAAGGAACGAGCTCCTTTACTTGGCCTAATGATAACCATAACGGAGGAGCAGCGTTTTCAGTCACAATCAAGGGTGAAACAACCCCAGGTAACGGAACACTACTGATAGAAGTGAAAACACCTAGCGGCTTAATTACGACAAGTAATCAAGTTAACATTGTTGTTAATTAACAGCTAGCAACCAGTCAAAAAAGGCCATCTTTGATGGCCTTTTTCTATTAAAAACCTACACATTAACTATGATATTGCCCACTCAACTCATGCACTGCATCCACATAAGCCTTCACGTTCTCAGGATCTATCGTCGGATGGATACCATGTCCTAAATTAAAAACATGGCCGCTCCCATTACCAAATTTGGCTAATATATCTCCAACCTCCTGTTTTACTCTTTGCGGCGTAGAATACAGTACACACGGGTCCATATTTCCCTGCAACGCAACTTTATCACCTATTCTTTCGCGAGCCTGATCAATATCAATCGTCCAATCTAAGCCAACACAATCGGCTCCAGTAGCAGCCATTTGCTCTAACCAGCCAGCCCCCCCTTTGGTAAAAATCGTGACGGGGATTTGATTACCTTGATAGTTACGCTGTAAACCATCAATGATTTGCTGCATATAATTGAGTGAGAACGCTTGATAGTTTTGAGTTGAAAGAACTCCCCCCCAAGTATCAAAAATCATAACTGCTTGAGCACCAGACTCAATTTGAGCATTTAAATAAGAAATAACAGACTGCGCTAAAATATCTAATAGCCGATGCATCGACTCAGGATTTTCAAACAACATGCCTTTTACTTCACCAAAATTTTTGGTGGTACCGCCTTCAACCATATAGGTTGCAAGAGTCCAAGGACTACCAGAAAAGCCTATAAGAGGGACACTACCATCTAACTCTTTTCTAATTAAACTAACCGCATCTGTCACATAACCTAGTTTTTCAAATATATCTGGTACATAAAGTTTTTTAATATCTGCTTCTGTCTTGACTGGGTGATGAAAGGCAGGTCCCTCTCCTGTTTTAAAATATAGCCCTAGTCCCATCGCATCAGGAATCGTCAATATATCAGAAAACAAAATAGCAGCATCAAGCTCATATCTACGCAAAGGCTGTAGCGTCACCTCGCAGGCTAACTCTGGGTTAGTGCACAACGACATAAAATCACCTGCTTGAGCCCTTATTTCTCTATATTCAGGAAGATAACGTCCCGCTTGTCGCATCATCCATACAGGCGTTTTATCAACAGGTTGAGAAAGCGCAGCTTTAAGGTAACGATCATTCTTTAACATTAATCAAACCAATAAAATATTGTGTGGTGCGCAATTCTACCTCAGGCCCAGACAGAATAAAATGATTGAGGTCAGCTATCACTCACTGTAAAGCTGATATTTCCTTTTTAACGGATTTTGCAGACTTTATCCATGCTTTACCGGGGTAGGCTCTTTTTAGGTAGATAATTCGAGTATGCTCTGCATCATCTCGATTATTAAATTGTCCAGAGACAATAAGATACAAATAACCTTTAGCTTTTTTCCGACGAAAAATCAACATATTACCTTTCAACGGATGCTTTTCTCTATATTGATTAGCAGCCTCCAAAGAGCTTAAAGCTACCCACTGAAGTGTATACTGAGTATCAGCATATTGGCTTAGTGCAATTTCATCAGAAGTTAATTGCAGCTTGATTTGTTTATCTAAAACTATTTTGGGTTTTGGCTTTGTTTCGGTTGGAGTAATATTTTCTTTTGTGTTTTGAACGTTCTGTTTTTTAACAACTAAGAGACTATCTTTATTATCTTTTTTTGTAATTTCTTTTTTAACTTCTTCTAAGTTATCTTTGTGGCCGCCTTCAGTTATTTTAGATTCAACAAAGTCTTGTGACAGCGCCTCTTTTTGCTGAGCAGATTCTTGTTGCGTTGTTTGCTCTTTTGATTTTCTATTTTCTTGAGAAAGCAACAAAGTACTTTGATTGACCTCTTCAGTCACTTTTTTACTGGGTTCGTTTATTTTAGATAGGTTGTTTTTTATTGAATCTTTTTTTTCCTTTAAGACAATATTTTCAGACTCATTACCCTCTATCGCTTTATTAATGTCTTTTTGAAAGATCAATACTGTTATTAAAATAATAGCAATTAATGCATAAACCAAAGACTTAGTATATTTTTGAGTACTCGTTTCTTTACTATTATTTTCAACATGACGGTTTTCATCTTCTGTCACTTTTGCTTTTACACTAGTCTGAGAGAGCCAACGCTCTAATTGATACTTTAGTTCAGCAGGCCGCCCCTGACTCAGCTCCCAAAAATAATGTAATTTTTGCTCATCATATAAAGTTTCGACAGTAACTTCATCAATTGCTTGAAAATAAGCAATAAGTTGTTTAGTCTCATTAGCTTCGATTGCTTGCAGCTCAAAAACAGCGCAAATATTGGGGTTATTACTGAGTGAGTCGGTTTGATTTAGTTTTTCAGCTAAATCAGAAAGCCCGGTCAATACGATATAAAGAGTTGTTGCTTTTTGAGTAAATTGTTCATGGACTAAAGCCATTAAATATTCAAGACAAGCTAAAGATAATAAGTGAGCATCATCAACAACCAAAAGCCCCCGCTGATCAAGTTTTTCTTTTATGCGAGTATGAAGTTTTGCCTCTGTTTCTTGCCAACCTAAGCCTAATTGCAAACAGATAGACTTTTCCAGCTGTTGCAATGTCATTTCGGGAAGTGCCTGTATTTGCGATAAGTAGGCTTTTCCTTCAAGCCTTTGTGTCAGTTGCTCTACAAAAAAAGTTTTACCTAATCCCTCATTCCCAATAACAACACAGCATAAATCAGCATAAAGCACATGACTTTCGATTGAGTCTAACAGCTGACTCTTTTGTAAACTTACATAGCTCAATGCGTCTACCTTTATTATTTTAGCTGTTTAACGATAGATTGCTCTATTAACTCCAATTTATCTTCTTCTACCAGAATACAGTGATCGTTTTTGGGAAGCACTAACCGATATTTATTAGTTAAGTTTTTCTTATCTAACTTCATAGCCTCAAGCATTTGCTCGGAAGAAATAGGCAAATTAACTTTATCAGGCAACTTTAGTGCAAGAAGTAACTCTCTATACTGTTCAACAACTTCAGCTTTAATCAATCCTTTGGCTAATGACAAATTAAAGGCCATTAGCGTGCCAATTGAAACAGCCTCTCCATGTAGGTAAGTTTTATACTCTGTTAACCTCTCAATAGCGTGTCCAAAGGTATGACCAAGATTAAGCAGTGCTCTACTACCTTTCTCTTTTTCATCTTCAGAAACAACTTCTGCTTTTTTCGCACAACTATGATAAATAATTTCTGCGAGGACATTGATGTCTTTATTTCTAATCTCGGCTAACTTATTGAAGAGTATCTCTTTAATAGGCAAAGAACCTAAAATTGCATATTTAACAATTTCGGCAAAACCAGAGTAATACTCTTTTTCTGGTAAACTTTTTAGTGTGTTTGTATCAATAAACACCGCTTTAGGTTGATAAAAAGCTCCTATCATATTCTTACCTAATGGATGGTTTACTGCTGTTTTACCGCCAACAGATGAATCGACTTGAGCTAATACCGTTGTTGGAAACTGGATAAAGCCCATTCCCCTTTGATAGCTTGCAGCAACAAAACCACCTAAATCACCGACAACTCCTCCCCCTAATGCGATGAGAGTATCATTTCGACGAAAACCATGATTAATTAAATAATCGATAACAGCAGTAAAGCTTTCGATATTTTTAAAAGCCTCTCCATCCGTTAATAAGAACTGATGAATTTTTTTATTAGGAAGTGAACGAGCAAGACTATCTATATAGAGAGGAGCAACAACTTCATTAGAAAGGATAAGAACATTATCCCCTTCACAAAAAGATTCAATCAATGAAGCATTGTCGATTAAACCTTGCTCGATATAAATATTGTAACTACGCTCACCTAAATTTAAAGCTAACTGGCGCATAGCGAAGTTTTAACCCTCATTAATTTGAGCAACAATTTTGTTAGCAACAGATTTAATTGAGTTTTCATTAGTTGCAACAATAATATCAGCAATTTCTCGATAAAGGCGATCTCTTTCTTTATTGAGTGCGTCTAAAGTTGCTTCAGGATCATCACTTGCTTGCAGTAATGGACGCCGTTTATCTCGTCGGGTACGCTCAACTTGCTGCTCAAGAGAAGTTTCTAAATAAACAACAATGCCTCTTCCTGCAAGAAAAGTCCTGTTATCGGGCTCTGTAATCGCCCCACCACCAGTAGCTAATACGATACCCTGCTTTTGGGTTAACTCAGCAATGACGTCTTTTTCTCGTTTTCGGAAACCACTTTCGCCTTCAATGTCAAAAATCCAGTCGATAGGAGCGCCCGTCCTTTCTTCAATTTCTTGATCTGAATCGACAAATTGCAAGTGTAAAATTTGAGCCAACTGTTTCCCTATAGTGGTCTTACCAGCCCCCATAGGCCCGACTAAGAATACGTTTCTTTTACCTTTCATCATAATCTAAACTACTAATTCCCCATGCAATAAACGCAAGAACCCGCCTAAGCGGGCCTTACCACTATATTTTAGGTTTCGACACTATCTAATAGAGTCTTTAACAATTTTAGGTGTTACGAACATCAGTAACTCTTGTTTACTCGATGATTCTTTAGTGTACCTAAACAATGCACCTAATCCAGGTAAATCTCCTAAGAACGGAACTTTACTAACATCACGATTGACGCTCTGTTGATAGACACCGCCCAAAACTACTGTTTCGCCATTTTCAACTAAAACCTGAGTACCAACTTCACGAGTGTTAATCGCCGGGCCAAAATTAATAATATTTTCACCTCGAGTATCTTGATTAAGTTGTAAGTCGAGGATTATACGATCATCTGGAGTGATTTGTGGAGTGACTTTTAAACTTAAAACCGCTTTTCTCCATGTTACAGTGGTATTACCAGCACTACTTGCGGTTAAATAGGGTATTTCTTCACCAGCTTCAATATAGGCTTCTTTCTGATTTGCAGTTATAACTCTAGGCGAAGCGATGACCTCTCCACGCCTTTCGCTTTCTAAGGCAGAGAGTTCTAGATCTAAAATTGTACCATCAGCTAATCTGGCTAGAGTCATCCCAATGCTACCAGCAGCATTTTGTACTGCTAAATCAACAGCGAAGCTACGATCATTTGGATCATTAGTTGAATATAAAGTACGAGCCGCATCACCATCACCAGTAATAGCGCCATTTGAACCTTTATCAGTAACACCTAATCGAACACCAATCTCTTCACCCATACCACTTTCAGCAACAACAATTCTTGATTCTATTAATACTTGTCTCACTGGCACATCAAGTTTACGGATCATTTGTCTAATTTGATCGAGCTTTTTAGCTGTATCTTGAATTAGAAGGTGATTGGTTCGCTCATCAACAGAAACACTACCACGATTGGATAAATAATTAGCCCCCTTGGTTCGGATCAAGTCAGCTAGCGCTGAAGCTTTCGCGTAGTTAACCTGAACAAACTCTGCTCTAAGAGGTGCTAATTGCTCAATTTGCTTTTCAGTTTGTAATTCCATAGCTTCCCTAGCAGCAATTTCAGCAGCAGGGGCAACTAACATAACATTACCGTTTTGACGTTTATCAAGCCCTTTAGTTTTAAGCACGATATCCAAAGCTTGGTCCCATGGTACGGTTTGCAACCTTAAGGTTATAGTCCCAGAAACAGTGTCACTGGTCACTAAATTTAACCCCGTAAACTCAGCAATAATGGCTAATACAGCTCTTACTGGAATGTCTTGGAAATTAAGTGATAATCTCTCACCAGTATAAACCGGCTCATCCAACTTTTTACGCTCAATTTCCTCTGGGGTTAGAGGTTTAAGCTCAATGACATAGGTATTATCTGCTTGATAGGCAAGGTATTCAAACTCATCTAAAGTATCAATTGCTAGTCTTATATTTCCACCGACACGACTAGTTGAGATTAATTTTGCAGGAGTGGCAAAGTCAATAACATCCAACTTTCTAATTAAGTCATTAGACATTTTAGCATTAACAAAATCAGCAAATATAGTACGACCTTCCTGACGCAAGTCGATGCCAATATTTGAGTTATTTAACTCAACAATTATGCGTCCTTCACCCTGCTCACCTCTTCTAAAGTCAATATTAGATATATCGTCACCAGAACTATGCGAAGTTTGAGTTTGAGCAGCAATTGTTTGTTGCGAGCTATTAAACCCAGTATTTGCAACCTGCTCTTGGCCATAACCCACCGTTAATAATAAGTTGTTTCCATCTATTTTTGAGGAGTAAGGGACCATTTCAACCAAGTTAACAACTAAACGAGTTTTCCCGCCCGCTTCAACCGCTGTAACACTCCGAGTTGCACCAATTCCAATACTGTGTGTTTTACGCTTAAGTGCACTTGAAACCCCCTCAAAATCCATCCAGATACGGGCAGGGTTATCTGTTGTAATCTCTTTAAATGTAGGAGGAGGAGAGTCCATTTTTACGGTAATCAGAACTTTATCTCCTGGCATTACATCAAAACTAATATCCTGAATTTCAGCTGCCGATATACTCACGCTGGTTAAAGCAACCGCTATTACCAACAATTTTCTTAAATGGCCGATTAACATAGCCGTTGCTCCTCGAGATTGTTGAATATAACTCTTACCCCAATAATACATAATCACTCCTAAAGCTCGCTGCTATTGAGCAAGCGCCATAAACACTTTACGTTTTTCCCAGCAGCCCTTACTATCAGGCACCAAGGTACTAATTTCAATTTGTTGCTCTTCAATCGAGGAAATTTGTCCATGATTGATTCCAAGGTAATTACCTACCTTAACATGGAACACATTACCCTTAGCTGGCCCAGCAGTCATCCTAACAAGCCCCCATTGCTTATTTTGGTTGTTAACCATACCAACCATTTCCATTGAGTCTAATGAATAACGCTCTAAATCTTCTTTACGCCGACTAGTATCAGGACGAGCAGACGCATCACAGCCTTCATGTAAAGCAGTTAACTGCTGCTCTAACTCTGGTTCTAGCTCAGCAAATGGGCTTTTCAAATGTGAAGATTGATAGTCATGAGGTTTATATTCTTTCACTTCAGGCATTGGCTTTATTCTACCTGGCGGTTTTTCTTTTATTGTATTAACCCACTCTCTTAAATCATCAGTATTACCCGAACACCCAGCTAAACCAGCAAGTGCAATAATCATAGTGAACAACTTGCCACTCTTAGTTAACAATTGACGAACCTCCGAAGACATGACTATTGCTCCTCCGAATCTGAACGATAAGTCTTTGCAGTAACAGTCATTACTAACAACTTTTCACCTGGAGATGAAGGAACATCCCCGTTACCAAGACTGATTCTAAAGTCATGTAAAGTGACGATTCTGGGTAAACGGGAAACACGACTTACAAAATCTGCAAGTTGGTGATATCCACCAGTAACCTTCATACTAATAGGCTTTTCTGCGTAAAACTCTGAATCTTTCTCTTTTAAAAACTTTACATCTTCTAACTCACAACCAGCGCCTGTCGCGGCATAAGAAAACTCATCAACCAACTCAGCCATCTGCTCGGATTTAGGTAACTGCTGTAATAACGTTTTAAAACTGTCTTTTATTGTAGACATCTGACGCTTATACGCTTCCAGGTTAACTGCTTTTGCTTGTTTTCTTTCAAATTCTTTCTTTAGCTCAACTTCTTTACGCTCTATCTCGATAAGTAAGTCAGACTGTTCACTAACAAACAAATAATAACCAGCACCAACAACAATACTAAAAACAACAGCGGCTACAATACCTTTAGCTATTGAAGGCCAAGAGCCCATATTGGTAAAATCGACATCATTCAGGTCAAAATTCTTTAAAGCTTCTACATCCATTACTGCTTCACCTCATCATTTGCGGAAGGAGAGCTAATTTTTGTTCTTAACAAAAACTTTTTACGGTTTGCACCTGAGTCTCTATCACCACTAATTGTTTCCAACGGACCTAATTGAAGCCAGGTTGATGTAGAAATGTTTCGCATAAATTTCGACACACGAGGACTAGACTCTGCAATCCCGTTAAAGACCAAAGCATCTCCTTTTCTTTCAACTGAAGCTAAGTTAACACCTTCTGGAATATTAGATACAATTTCATCAAAAACATGAACAATTTGTGGTCGGCTTTTTTGCAAGTCTTGAATCAGATTCATTCGCTCAACCAATTCTAGTCTTTCTTTTTCTAAGGTTTGAATTTCTTTGATTTTCGAATTCAACTTCTGGATTTCAGTTTGCAGAAACTTATTTCTTGTTCGTTGATTATCTAGCTGATTATCGTAAAAAGAATAAATAGACCACCCAACAACAACACCTAATATTGCCACTAAACCTAAAACACTCAGAAACTGTCTTTGCTTTTCTTGGCGTAGTTCCTCACGCCATGGGAGTAAGTTAATATTTGCCATCAGTCAAAACTCCTCAATGCAAGGCCGCAGCAGATAACCAGTGAAGGAGCATCTGAGCTTAATGCCTGTGCGTTTACTTTTGATGATAGAGACATATCCGCAAAAGGATTAGCAATTGAAGCGGTAGTCCCCAGACGCTCCTCTATCATTTCTTCCAACCCATCAATAATAGAACAACCGCCCGCTAAAACGATATGGTCAACCTCACCATATTGACTGGAACCATAAAAGAACTGCAAAGAACGGCTAACTTGTTGAATAATTGCCTCTTTAAATGGTTCTAATACTTCTGGTTCATAATCATCAGGAAGACCGCCTTGCTTTTTAGCCATACCCGCTTCTTCAAAGGATAAACCATAGCGTCGTTGAATCTCTTCAGTTAATTGCGAGCCACCGAATGTTTGCTCTCGTGTATAAATAGTATTGAAATCTTCCATTACACTAAGACTTGTATTAGTTGCACCAATATCTGCTACAGCAATAATCTGCCCCTCGCCTTGATCCGGCAATTGATTCGCCAACAAACGAAACGAGCGCTCAATAGCATAAGCTTCAACATCAACAACTTTCGCAGTCAAACCGGCCAATTCAAGCGCATCTACTCGACTGTATACATTTTCGGAACGAGAAGCCGCAAGCAACACATCGACCTTATCGGGTACTTTTTCTGACTCACCTAACACCTGAAAGTCGAGTGCGACCTCTTCAAGTGGGTAAGGAATATATTGATCAGCTTCAACCTCTATTTGATTTTCCATTTCATCATCACTCAAACCTTTATCCATTTGAATCGTTTTTGTAATGACAGAAGATCCTGCAACAGCCACGGCTGCATGTTTTAAGCTAGTACCTGAACGACTGATTACCCGTTTTAAAGCTTCTCCGATAACTTCAGGATCACGTATATCGCGATCAGCCATCGCATCTTGAGGGAGAGGCTCTACTGCATAACTTTCTACACGATACCTTGAACCAACTTTACCTAATTCAAGCAATTTACAAGCCGTTGAGCTGATATCGATCCCTACAAGGGAAGTTTTTTTGGAGCCGAATAAATTAGCCAGCATAATCCTAATTTTCCTATCAGTTTTATCCAGTTAGAGGCGGAAACTGTGTTTTCACTTTAAATAATAGCGCTAACTATAAGAAATTTCACCTGTTTTTTATTTTTCTGTGTTCAATTTCGCGTTATTTTCTTATATTGTCAAGGCTTATCTTTTGAGTACCCTTGATATATAACCACTTTTCAGAATATAAAAGATTAGCATTATCTCTAAAAACGATAAAAAAAGTCGTGATAGAATCCTAAAAAATACACTAAAGAATGTGACTATTTAAAATTTTCTTATTAAAGCATCGAACAAATAAAGATATACTTGGTCGACAAACAATAATGTAATCATGAAAACGACTTCTTATATGAAATTACTTTCCAAACTAATGCCCAAACTTCTTTATTTTGTGACACTTTTCACATTAATGTCCACAATGGGGTTTGTTGGTTTGTACTTGGCCGTCGGGCCAGGTCTACCTGAAGTCAATTCTATCAGAAAAATCCGATTACAAACCCCAATGAAAATTTATTCAAGTGATAATCAACTTATCGCTGAATTTGGTGACAAGCGACGCATACCTATTACTTTAGACCAAGTTCCAAAAGATTTCATAAATGCTTTACTTTCGACTGAAGATCAAAGGTTTTACGAGCATTCAGGGGTCGATCTATGGGGCGTACTAAGAGCTTTTACTAATTTAATCGTTACTCAATCTAAAGGACAAGGTGCAAGCACTATTACCATGTTAGTCGCACGTAACTATTATTTAACCAGAGAAAAAAGATTTTCGAGAAAATTTACTGAAATGTTTTTGGCTTGGAAAATAGAGTCAGAATTAACTAAAAATGAGATTCTTGAACTATTCCTCAATAAAATACCATTTGGACATAGAGCTTATGGGTTAGGTGCAGCTTCACAAGTTTATTATGGAACCACCTTAGATCAGCTCAGCTTAGCCAAATTAGCAACGTTAGCGGGTATTCCCAAAGGTCAATCGGTATATAACCCTGTTTCCAACCCCAAAAGAGCAGAGTCACGAAGATCTCATGTACTCGGCAGGATGTTAACCGAAAAACACATCACTCCAGAGCAGTATAAAGAAGCAATGGCAGAACCAATCGAAACAGATAAGCATGGTGACTGGTCTACAGTCAGCGCACCTTACCTGGCTGAAATGGTTCGCCAACAAATCATTAAAAAGTTTGGTAAAAATAAAGCCTACAATGATGGCCTAAAAGTTTACACTACGCTCAATGCAAAACTTCAGGCTTATGCTCAACAAGCTTTAATCGACGGCCTAGAAGAATACGACAAACGACATGGCTATCGTGGTGCTGAACAGCACTACGAAATTACAGAAGAAACTTCCACCGAAGAAATGCAAGATTGGCTACAAGAGCTACCAATAATAGCCAACTTACAACCTGCTCTGGTCACTTTAGTGGAAGAATCTAGCGCACAAATACTACTAGCAAATGGACAAACAGCACAACTTTCGCTCGACACTATGAAATGGGCTAGAAAATATGTTGATGAAAACCATCAAGGCCCACGAATAAAAGCCGTTTCGCAAGTTTTAACAATAGGGGATGTCATTAGAGTCAGGGAGTCGACTGAAATAATAGAGGAGGAAACGGTTAGTCGCTTCCAATTAGCCCAAATCCCGGAAGTTAGTGGCGGTTTAGTCTCACTCGTTCCACAAACAGGCGCAATAGAGTCATTAGTAGGTGGTTACGACTTCACTTTAAATCAGTTTAATATGGTCACTCAGGCAAGGCGTCAACCGGGCAGTAACATCAAACCCTTTGTTTACTCCGCCGCATTTAACAAGCAGTACACACCCGCTTCAATGATTAACGATATGCCAATTGTAGAAGCTGATATTACTGCGGAAAACTTTTGGCGCCCTAAAAATGATGGCGATAAATACTTAGGCCCAACAAGCTTGAGAACCGCGCTACGCCGCTCAAAAAACACCGTATCAGTTCGGCTAATTCGAGAGATAGGCCCTAGATATACTAAAAAATATCTAGAAAAATTAGGCTTCCCTGGCGAACATATGCCCCCGTATTTATCTTTAGCACTGGGCTCCGCTTCATTTACCCCTTTAGAAGTCGTAAAAGGTTATGCGATATTAGCCAACGGAGGCTATAAAGTAGAGCCTTGGTTTATTCAAAGAATCGAAAATGCCAATGGGCGAATAATAGAACAACATCAACCTTATCAGGTCTGTACAAAATGCGAAAATATTCTAGCAGCACAGCAAGCAGCATCGGAGCCAACCACTTCAAATCAGGCAGAAGCCCCAACAACAGCAGAAACCAATGCAGTAGAAGGTGAACTACTTAAGCCTGAGGCTGTCGAGTTTGCCAACATGCCTATATTGCCTATTCCTAAAGAAGCAATGGCACCACGAGTAATTGAAGCAAGAAACCATTATCTCATCGATGATATTCTCAAAGAAGTTATACACAGGGGAACAGCACAACCAACTTTAACTCGCACTAAAAGTAGTTTATTGAAGCGTAATGATTTAGCGGGTAAAACAGGAACCACCAATGATGCTAAAGATGCTTGGTTTAGTGGCTATAACCTAAGCCATGTTACAACAGCCTGGGTTGGTTTTAGCGATCATTCTAAGAAGCTTGGCGCAAGAGAGTTTGGTGGCATAGCCGCTTTACCAGTATGGCAAAAGTTTATGGAAAACGCAGTTAGAGGGACTCCTCAAATCAACCATCCAAGACCCGAGGGAATTGTTAGTATCCGCATTGATCCTAAAAATGGAAAACTGGCAACAAGTTTAACTGAAAATCCAATATTTGAACTTTTTAGAAGTGAGAATGCACCAACAGAATATGCCGAAAAACCAATACAAGATATATTTAATCAAAATGACGAAACGGTTGAAGATAGCAACATCTTTTAGTCATTGACCTAGTGAAGAGATGTATTATAAAAAAGATGGTGCTCGAATTTTATCTTATCGAGTACCATAAATAACCATTGTTTTGCCTTTTACAGCGATATGTTCTTGCTCTTCCAGAACTTTTAGCACTCGCCCTACCATTTCTCTAGAACAACCCACTATCCGCCCAAGCTCCTGACGCGTCACTTTAATCTGCATACCGTCAGGATGGGTCATAGCATCTGGCTCTTTGGCCAAATCTAAAAGCGCCCTGGCCACTCTTCCGGTTACATCCATAAACGCTAAGTCACCCACTTTACGGCTTGTTTTTCTCAATCTTAATGCCATTTGCTCAGCTAGCTTGAACATAATTTCAGGCTGCTCTTTAACTAAAGCCTGAAAACGCGCATAACTTATTTCAGCAACATCTGTCTCAGTTTTTGCTCTAACCCAAGCACTTCTATCGCTTAAACTGTCAAATAAACCCATTTCACCGAAAAAGTCACCAGAATTCAAATAAGCAAGCACCAGCTCTCTTCCATCATCATCCTCTATAAGGACACTCACAGAACCTTTAATTAAGAAATAAAGAGTTTCGGGTTTATCGCCAGCAAAAATAATTGTTGTCTTAGGAGCATATCGACGTTTATGACATTGTGAGACAAACCAATCAAGCGTTGCATCGCTTTTAATGTTGTGTGGTAGAGCTACAGGTTCTTTAATCAATGCCATTATCTTTTCCGCTCGATGCTTTCAATTAATCCAACTACATTTAATTAATATTAGCACCATTTATTAAATTACTTTTCACTAATTTATAGATTTAGGCAATCTAACTGCGTTTGCCAACCCTCAAATGATACCTCTCCCACACCACGCATTCAACCACAATTCTCTCCCTATTTGTTTTATCGACTTAAAACTATGTAATGACAAATGACTAGAAAAAAAAGCAAGTGCGCTGTTAACAAATGTGATAATAAATACTTTTTTTTAATGAATTTAACGCAATATACGCGTAATCTTTCAAACAAATTTAAAATCTCAAAAGGAAAAGCGAATGAAAATAGTCACTCAATGGCAAAATGATTTGGCATTTAATGCAATAACCGAAGATGGCCATACAGTTTCGATGGATGCTGATGGAAAATATCCCTCTCCAATGCAATTAATACTCATGGCCATTGGCGGATGTTCATCAATTGATGTGGTGATGATATTAAAAAGAGCACGGCAAAATATTTCTGATTGCCAATGTGAAGTTACCGCTGAGCGAGCGGAATCAGTTCCCAAAGTTTTTACAAAAATTCATGCTCACTACAAAGTTACAGGTAAAGAACTAAATAAAAGCCAAGTTGAGAGAGCTTGTAACTTGTCAATGGAAAAATACTGCTCAGTTTCCCTTATGCTAAATAAAGCAGTAGATATATCTCATACCATAGAAGTTATTGAGGAATAAGCTTACCTAAAAAAATTTATAATACTTAAACTTCCGGCCATTCAATAAAAATTTAATATTCACTGATTGGAGCGCCGGAAGTACCATAATTATTAATCAACGAAAGAATCAAACGAAATAACCATATTGGATCTGAGCTAATTGATATTAGATAGAATTAATGATTAGCTATAATCAGTTATTTGTCGTCTTATTTCTTCTAAACTTGTGTGTCGGACATCTTTGCCTTTGACAAGATAAACAATGTACTCACAAATATTTTTTGTATGATCCCCTATTCTTTCTAACGCTCTTGCACACCAAGAAATTCTTAATGCATTTTTAATCTCTCTTGGATCTTCCATCATTTTAGTGATTAATAACCGCGAAATATTATCAAACTCTTCATCAATCACTCGATCACTTTTAATAATATCTAACGCCGCATCTACATCCATACGTGCATAAGCAGTGAGGGCTTTATTTAAAATTTCACTAACATGCTCTCCGAGATGTCTAAGCTCAATAAACTGTCTGGCACTTCGGCCATCATCAGATAGCTTAGGAGCATTTTTGCCGAGCTTAACCGCTTCATCACCAATTCTTTCTAAATCAGTAATTGTTTTTATGATACTCACCATAAGCCTTAAGTCGCTAGCAGCGGGCTGACGTCGAGCTAAAATTTGTGTGCAAGTCTCATCAATATCAACTTCCATCCGGTTGACTTTAACATCATCATCAACGACTTTTTTAGCTAGAGTTAAATCCGAGCTTAACAGCGCAATAAGGCCTTGTCGTACCTGCTGTTCAACAAGCCCACCCATTTTTAAAACCTGATTGCGAACCTCTTCTAACTCTTCATTAAAACGTTTAGAGATATGCTGCGTAAGATGTAAATCGTTTTCCATTGATTCCTCCCTAACCAAAACGGCCAGTTATGTAATTCTCTGTCAATGTGTGAACAGGGTTAGTAAATATTTGTTCTGTTTTACCCATTTCAACTAATTGTCCCATATGAAAATAAGCAGTTGTCTGGGAAACTCTAGCGGCTTGTTGCATAGAGTGAGTGACAATTGCAATTGTATATTTTTCTTTTAACTCATCTATCAACTCTTCAATAACTGCGGTTGCAATTGGGTCAAGCGCTGATGCAGGTTCATCCATTAAAATCACTTCTGGACTAACCGCGATTGTTCGAGCAATACATAGCCTTTGCTGCTGTCCACCCGATAGCCCAGTTCCAGGAGAGTCTAAACGATCTTTCACTTCTTGAAATAAACCCGCTTTTTGTAAACTTGAGATAACAATGTCATCTAGCTCAGCTTTATTAGTCGCTAAACCATGAATTTTAGGTCCATAAGCAACATTTTCATAGATAGACTTAGGAAAAGGGTTAGGTTTCTGAAATACCATACCCACTCTAGCACGCAGTAATACTGGATCGAGGCCTTTGGCGTAAATATTTTCCTTTTCCAGTAATAAGTCTCCTTTTACCCGACAGATAGGAATCGTATCGTTCATTCGGTTCAAACACCTCAAAAAAGTCGATTTACCGCAACCTGAAGGCCCAATCAAAGCCGTTACCTGATTTCTGGCTAGATCTAAACTGACATTTTTAATCGCCTGTTTATCACCATAAAACACATCGACATTTCTCATCGACATTTTAGGATCTTCAGCAAAAACATCACCAACAGTTTCTTCTATTTCAATATCTTTAGAAATTAAATTTTCAGAAAAAGACATTTCTTTCATAATCATTAACCTAACGCTTCTCAAACTTCTTGCGCAATAAAGCGGCAATAGAGTTCATAACCATTAAAAATCCAAGCAATACTAAAATTGCCGCCGAAGTTTTTGCCACAAATGTTCTTTCAGGGCTATCCGCCCACAGATAAATTTGAACAGGCATCACTGTTGCTGCATCAGTGATGCTACCAGGAATATCAACAATAAATGCCACCATACCTATCATGAGTAATGGTGCAGTCTCTCCCAAAGCCTGCGCCATTCCAATAATTGTTCCAGTAATAATGCCAGGCATTGCCATTGGTAATACATGGCCAAACGCCACCTGCATATTGGAAGCACCTAATCCTAGAGCTGCCTCTCTAATCGATGGAGGCACTGCTTTAATAGACGCTCTACTGGCAATGATAATTGTTGGTAAAGTCATTAAAGTTAATACAACACCACCAACTAAAGGTGTGGAGCGAGGTAAACCAAAAATGTTAATAATTACAGCCAACCCTAATAGGCCAAAAACAATGGAAGGCACCGCAGCTAAGTTATTAATATTAACTTCAATAAAATCGGTCCAACGATTCTTAGGAGCAAACTCTTCTAAATAAATCGCAGCCGCCACACCTAATGGAAACGATAACAATAAGGTCACTAGCATTGTCAGTAATGTTCCTGATAATGCTCCTCTTACGCCAGCCAATTCAGGTTCTCTTGAATCACTACTCGTAAAAAAGTCGGTATTCCAGCGCTTCTCTATTCTTCCTTGTTCATCCCATTTTTTTAGCCATTGAGCTTGCTTGTCGCTAATACGGATACCTGCTTTTCCAGATATACCATGATCTTTTAGATAACTATCGACATCATCATCTAACTTAACCCAGATATCGACTTTTTTCCCCAGCAATTCAGGTGATTTTAAAAAGCTTTGTTTAATCGTAAACTCAGCATTATTACTCACTAACTTATAATAACTACGCTTGTCCTTCCTGCTTTTAATTTCCGGCATCATCTGCCTTAATGAAGCCTTGAGTGTTTTTCTATAATTAGCAGACTTCAAAGCTTCAGGTTCTAATGACTCTAACCCCAACCAACTCGCTTTATAATCTACTTCAATCTTAACCCAGTTCTGGTGAAATGCAGGAATTGCTTTAATAATAATGTCAGAAATCAGGGCAAAAACTAATAAAAAGCCTAAGGCAACCGATAAAAAACCCATCGTTCTAAAAATAAATTCTTTACGATGGCGTTTTTTAAGGCCACTAATAACCTTCTCTGTAATTTCTGATTTTTCTTGTAGAACCATATCGGTATCTTGCTGATTAGTCATATTGTTCTCGATACTTTCTAACAACTTTAAGTGCAATTACATTTAAGGCTAATGTTGTTACAAACAACATTAATCCTAGCGCAAATGCAGCAAGTGTTTTAGGACTATCAAATTCTTGATCACCCGTTAATAGCGCAACAATTTGAACCGTTACTGTGGTCACAGAATCTAAGGGGTTAGCCGTTAAATTGGCCGCCATACCAGCCGCCATTACCACAATCATCGTTTCGCCAATTGCTCTCGATACAGCTAAAAGAATAGCGCCCACAATACCAGGCAAAGCGGCAGGTAATAAAACATGTTTTATTGTTTCTGAAAGAGTAGCCCCCATACCTAAAGAACCCTCTTTCAACTCTTTTGGCACAGCATTAATAGCATCATCTGAAAGTGAAGAAACAAATGGAATAATCATTACACCCATCACTAAACCGGCAGCAAGTGCGCTTTCAGAAGCCACACTTAAACCAATAGATTCACCTAAATCTCGAATAAAAGGTGCAACTGTTAAAGCAGCAAAAAAACCGTAAACAACGGTTGGAATTCCCGCCAATATTTCTAACATAGGTTTTGCAAAAACACGCAGTCTTTCTGATGCATACTGTGATAAATAAATAGCAGTCATTAATCCAACAGGCACAGCCATCATCATTGCTATAAAGGTAATTAATAATGTACCTGCAAAAAGTGGTACAGCACCAAAAGCACCAGAAGATGCAACCTGATCAGAGCGCATCGCAGTTTGCGGGCTCCATTCAGTACCAAATAAAAACTCCCACGGCGGCACAGCACTGAAAAAATGAACCGACTCAAACAACACCGATAAAACAATTCCTAGTGTTGTCAATATTGCAATACCAGAACAAGCAACTAAAATTCGAAGAATAATTTTTTCTATTGCAACTCTTGCCTGAAACTGCACATTGTATTTGCTGGCAATAAATATTGCTCCGGTTAAACACACTAAAAAAATCAATGAACTTTTCAACCAAGCGGCATTAGCTGTAAGTTGTTGCATATGTAAAGAGGCGGCTAATTTAGGATTACTAGCATCGACTTGCCCAATTAAGTCAGTACTTTTAGCCATAATTTTTATATCATTTAAATACAAACTTAAATCTGAACTAGATAAGCCTTGGATTTCTTGTGGCAAACGAGAAACTAAGAACCATTCAATCACACTTGCCTCTGCAAAACTCCATATCAACAGAGTAATTAATGCGGGCACACCACACCATAAGGAAGTTAACAAGCCATACTGCCTCGGTAATGAAACCAACTTTTTAACTTTGGTTACACCACCCGCAACTTTAATAGCACGATGCATTCCATACCAGTAACTGAGTAAAGTCAGGAATAAAATCGCAAAAATCAAGGTTGATGAATTCATATATAAATCCTAAAAAAATTTGAGTTCACATCTCGCGAAGCGAACTCAAATCTATTTTTTATAAAGCGCTATATGTAATTTATAAAGACAGCGCTTTCAAAGACAGCACATTTTTTCTAATCACTTCTAGTTTACTATCACCTAAAGGAATTAAACCTTTATCAGTTAAGTAACCTTCTTCACCCATAGAAGACTCACTAGTATACTCAGTTAAAAACTCTTTAATTCCAGGAATTTTACCAACATGAGCATTTTTAACGTAAAAGTATAACGGGCGAGAAACAGGGTATGAACCGTCTGAAATAGCTTCGAAAGTAGGTTCTTTTCCATCAACAATAGAGCCTTGTAATTTATCAGAGTTTTGCTCTAAGAAACTAAAGCCAAAAATACCGAGCGCTTTAGCGTTAGCAGATAATTTTTGAACGATTAAGTTGTCATTTTCACCCGCTTCAATGTAAGCGTGATCTTCTCGAACAGAATGACAAACCGTTTTATATTTTGTCTTATTCTGTTTTTTCATCGCTTTAATCCATTTAAAAGTCTTACAACCACCCTCTAAAACTAATTCAGCAAACGCATCACGAGTACCAGAAGTTGGAGGAGGTCCCAATACTTCTATTTTTGTCGCCGGTAATTTTGGGTTAATTTCATTCCAAGTTTTATAAGGGTTTGCGACTAATTTTTCGCTACCATCTTTTGCAGGAACTTCTTTAGCAAGCGCCAAAAATAACTCTTTACGCGTTAATTCCATTTGCTTAGCAGACTTAGAGTTGGCAATCACAATTCCGTCATATCCGACCAATACCTCAGTGATGTTTTTAACACCATTCTTTTGGCACATATCGAACTCACTTTTCTTCATTCTACGTGAAGCATTTGACATATCAGGCGTATCAACCCCTGTACCTGCACAAAACAACTTCATACCACCGCCCGTACCTGTAGACTCGATTTTTGGTGTTTTAAACTCGGTACTTTTTCCAAAGCGCTCTGCTACAACAGTAGAAAACGGATAGACTGTCGATGAACCGACAACACTGATGGTGTCACGCCCAGCAGCCAATAAGTTACTTGAAGCAGCAACTAGACATAAAGTGATTGGTAATAATTTCATTAGTTTCCCCATAATCTGGATATATTGAATAAGCTCTATCATAATATTGAGATTATGTGACCATTATATGAATGGAATATGACGGTTATATTACATAGGCAGATTATTTGATTAAAAACCCTTAGTTTTACTCACAGGCAGGCACTGGACCAGTTGAGTCTCTAATCACTAATTCAGGTCTAAAGTTTTTAATTGCAGTTTCCTCGGTTTCACATTCAGCTTGACGCTGGATCCTTGCAATCAATAATTGAGCAGCTTGTTGGGCAATAAGCTGGTTGGGTTGATGCGCAGTGGTCAATTTAGGCCAAGTTTGCCTAGAAAAAGGGCTATCCTCAAAACCAACTATCGAAATATCACCCGGAATCGAAAAGCCACCTAACCTAGCAGCAAAGAGTGCACCTGCAGCCATTTCATCATTACTGGCAAAAATAGCCGTTGGACGATATTTATTCTTCAGCAGTTTTTGCGCACCTAATACACCAGACTCAAATGAATATTCTCCGTCAATGACAAACTTTGCATTAGTCTTAAGCCCACTATCTTTTAGAGCCGATTGAAAGCCTTGTAGCCTTTCTGTACTCGAATTATGCTCTTTACCACCACATAAAAAGCCAATTTTAGTATGTCCTAAACTGATCAAATGTTGGGTTATGTCATAAGCAGCTTCATAATCATTGACGAAAATGCAAGAGCTCGACTGCTTCTTTTTATCATTAGCAGAAATTACCCGAACATAAGGCAGCTGCATTTGTTCGAACATTTTGCCAACATTCGGCATTTCAGAAAAAGGCGGAGTTAATACAACACCGGCAATACGCGAGTGTTCAATCAAGCTGTGTAATTCTTCTTCAAGCTTGTCTGATTTATGGTTACAGGGGTGAATTAATAACTCATAATTACGATCTTTACATTCCGATAAAATACCATTTTGCATATCAATTACATAATAAGCATTAGGGTTATCATAGATAAAACCAATTGTATAAGAACGAGTCCCGGCTAGACTTCTGGCTGAATTATTTGGCTTATAGTTCAACGCTTTAACTGAAGCCATCACTTTCTCTTGCGTGGCTTCCCTGACCGAGGGCTCATTATTGATCACTCGCGAAACAGTTTTCATCGAAACACCTGCATGCTTTGCGACATCGTTAATGGTTACGCTCATATATCAGTCATTCCTCGGACTTTTTGACATCTCACATATTGCTAATAGAGATAAAGTTATAAAAAATTACAGCTTGCTTAGAGTAGCTCAAATTGCTGGCATCAGACTATAACATCAATATTTACACAGCATCAATTGACAGCGCTGTCATTTATACTGTATTTTATCTAGAGACCATGTTCAAGAATGATAAATTTTTCTAACAAACTGCACCTCGTTTAGTTATAGAAAGTAATTTTAATAGTAAAGAAGCAAGAGCAAAACACTATGCAAGATCGTACAAGCCTATCAAGTTGGAAAGCGCTAGTAAAGCATGCTGAAGAAATAAAACATCAGCATATGAAAGAGCTATTTGCCCAAGAGCCAAACCGCTTTGAACAATTCTCTGTTGAGCTTAATCGCTTTTTAATTGACTACTCAAAAAACCTAATCACTAAGGAAACTATGCAATCTCTATTTGAGTTAGCAGAACAGACCGAAGTGCTGCAGTGGCGAGATGCTATGTTCAGCGGCGAACGAATCAATAAAACGGAAGATCGAGCAGTTCTCCATACAGCATTACGTAATCGCTCTAAATCAGCAGTAATACTCGATGGAGAAAATATTACTGAGCAGGTTGAAACAGAACTGTCCAGAATGGAAATTTTTGTCAATAAGGTTCGACGAGGTGACTGGAAAGGTTACTCAGGCAAACCCATTAAGCATGTCGTTAATCTGGGGGTTGGAGGCTCTAATCTGGGCCCACAAATGGTAACAGAAGCACTCAAAAACCTAAGTGACCATAATATTCGTACCCATTATGTTTCAAATGTTGATGGTACACAAATAGCCGATGTACTACGCCCACTTAATCCAGAAAATGTTTTATTTATTGTTTCATCAAAGTCATTTTCAACAACCGAAACATTAACCAACGCTCAAACGGCTATGCGATGGTTAGTTTCGGCCGCTTTTGATCAGCAAGCAATCAAAAAACATTTTGTTGCCGTAACCGCAAAGCCAGAGAAAGCTAAAGAATATGGTTTTAGCGCTGATAATATTTTCAGAATGTGGGACTGGGTCGGCGGACGGTTTTCGCTTTGGTCAGCCATAGGACTACCAATAGCACTTGAGTTTGGCTTTGAAAAGTTTATTGAACTACTCGAAGGCGCTCATGAAATGGATCAACACTTTCGTAACGCTCCATTAACACAAAATGCGCCTATCATTCTGGCATTAATAGCCGTCTGGAATAGTACATTTTTAGGTTGCCAATCCCATGCCATACTACCTTATGACCAAACACTGCATATGCTTGCAGCCTATTTACAACAAGCAGAGATGGAGAGTAATGGAAAGTCTGTTACCTGGAATGGAGAAGCAATTACCTACCCAACCGTTGCTTCTATCTGGGGTGGCCTTGGTATTAATGGCCAACATGCTTTTTACCAATACTTACATCAAAGTAAAAATATTGTTCCAGCAGACTTTATTGGTTCAGTAGAAAGTGTTACTCCTTTAGAAGGACACCATGAAACATTAATGGCCAATTTCTTTGCACAAACTCAAGCACTCATGTGTGGAGTTAATGAAAAACAAGTTCGTGCAGATTTATTAGCGAAAGGTCGTAATCAAAAATTCATCGATACACTTGCCCCTCATAAAGTTCATTCAGGTAATAGACCCACTAATACTATCTTATTAAAAAAGTTAGACACTTGGACCTTAGGTTCTCTTGTTGCCATGTATGAACACAAAATTTTTGTGCAAGGTATTCTCTTACAAATTTGCTCTTTTGATCAATGGGGTGTTGAGCTTGGTAAAGGCTTAGCAGAAAAAATACATCGCGAACTCACCGAGGTCGAATCAAGTTGTCAGCATGACTCATCAACTGAAAGACTGATTCAATATTATAAGCAAACCAAACAGCAACTCAGTTAATCAACTTTGTTGCAATGAGGCAGTTAATGAACAAAAAGATATTAGAGGTAACAGAGCGTATAAAAAAACGTAGTCAAGAGACGCGAGCCGCTTATCTCAAAAAAATTAGGCAGCAAGAAAGTACAGCGCCTTATAGACAATTTCTCTCTTGCGGAAATTTAGCCCATGGCTTTGCTGCTTGTAGTTCAGAAGAAAAAGAAAAGCTGGCTAACTTTGAAAGCCCCAATATTGCCATTGTCAGTGCTTATAACGATATGCTTTCCGCACATCAACCATACTTTGACTATCCACAACAAATAAAAAATGTTGCTCAAAGTCTCGGAGCAAGCGCTCAGTTTGCAGGTGGCGTTCCAGCGATGTGTGATGGCGTAACCCAAGGACGCGCAGGCATGGAGCTTTCATTATTTAGTCGCGACAACATTGCAATGTCAACAGCTATTGCACTTTCACACGATATGTTTGATGGTGCGGTATTCTTAGGCATTTGCGACAAAATAGTCCCCGGTTTATTAATCGGCGCTTTATCCTTTGGACACTTGCCTGGCGTTTTTATTCCTGCCGGCCCGATGAGCTCAGGTATACCTAATAAAGAAAAAGCCAAAGTTAGACAGCAATACGCACAAGGCAAAGTTGATAGTAAAAAACTACTCGAAACAGAAAGC
Organism: Aliikangiella litoralis; assembly: GCF_052495765.1. Next base: position 5,334,005 of record NZ_CP199292.1, read on the forward strand.
CAGTCTTATCATAGCGCAGGTACTTGCACATTTTACGGAACCGCTAATAGTAATCAAATGCTGATGGAAATTATGGGACTACAACTCCCTGGCAGCTCTTTTGAACATCCCTTAGGACAATTGCGCAAACCACTCACCGCAGAGGCAGTCAAACAGCTTGTAAAAAATCTGCAACAAAAAAACAATGCTAAGCTAAGCCAAATTGTTTCAGTTAAAACGATAGTCAATGGTGTTATTGGTTTGCTCGCTACCGGAGGTTCAACCAATCACACGATTCATCTAATCGCGATTGCACGTGCAGCAGGTATTATTTTAACTTGGCAAGATATGGATGATCTCTCAAAAGTCATTCCACTGCTATGTCGTATTTATCCAAATGGTGAAGCAGATGTCAATCAGTTCCATCAAGCAGGTGGCATCCGATTAATTATCCAAGAGTTACTCGATAATGGCTTACTCCATAATGATGTTTATACATTACTAGGCGATAAAGGATTAGAACAATATTGTTTAAAGCCCGAATTAATACCTTCTCAAGTTATTGCGCAAACCCAAGACACATCAGGCAAAACCCAAATAGAAAAACCTGTTGATAATATACAATGGAAAAAAGCCAGTCATTCAACTCAAACTTCACCAACTAATACCAATATTATTAGCAATATTTCACAACCATTTGCCGCTCAAGGTGGACTTACTCTACTCAAGGGAAATATCGGAAAAGCTATCATAAAAATATCTGCCGTTGATGAAAAGCATCAACAAATTAGCGCGCCAGCTAAAGTCTTTCAAACACAACAAGCATTGATAGATGCCTTTAAAGCCAATCAGTTAAACCAAGACTTTATTGCAGTCATTATTTTTCAAGGACCTAAAGCGAACGGCATGCCAGAGCTGCACAAGCTCACACCAATTTTAGGGACCTTACAAGATCAAGGCTTTAAAGTTGCGCTAGTTACCGATGGAAGAATGTCTGGTGCATCAGGAAAAGTACCAGCTGCTATTCATTTATGCCCAGAAGCAAAAGATGGTGGTGCAATTAGTCTGATACGCGACGGCGATCCACTTCTGCTCGACTGTATCCAAGGAAAATTAGAGCTTTTAGTTGAATCAGAGATCTTATCACAAAGGCGGCCTACCACTCAGCAAATAAAAAATAATCAACAAGGTATGGGAAGAGAGCTTTTTAAAGTATTCCGTAATCAAGTCAGTTCTGCAGAACAAGGAGCGACAATTTTTGATCTCGATTTAAATAACGCTGGAGAAAATCAAGATGCAAGCAACTGATTTAGTTATTTTTGGTGGCACAGGTGATCTAACCTTAAGAAAGTTAATGCCTGCATTATTTCGCGCATTAAATGAAAAAAGTATTTCCGAAAAAACAGTGATTTATGCTACCTGTAGAAATAAAAAACAAGCTGAAAGTTATGCGTCAAAATTAAAAATTTCA